>JALNZW010000001.1 GCA_023229115.1 Patescibacteria group bacterium | reverse complement strand
GAACTTGTAACTGCGGTTGAAGAAGTGAATTGAGTTCCAGCTGTTGGGCTTGTGAACCAGCCAGCGAAAGTATATCCAGCTCTACTTGGGTTAGATGGTAAAGTAATGGTTGAATTGTAATTAGCTGAAACACTTGTTGGAGTATGTCCACTTCCCCCATTAGCATTGAAAGTGATAGTGTATTGATTAACAGTCCATCTGGCATACAAAGTAGTGTTAGCTGCTTTATCCCAATTTCTTGAACTGGTCATTGAACTTGAATAATATTGTGTTCCTCCACTTGCAGCATCAAAGTAACCAGCGAAAGTGTAACCACTTCTTGTTGGAGCACTAGCTGCTGGCATAGCAGATCCATAAGTAGCTGTTACTGAAGTTGACCCACCTGTTCCACTTTGTCTATCGAAGGTTATAGTGTAAGTATTAGCAGTCCATCTAGCATGCAAGGTTAATCCAACTGTTTGAGTGTAGACAGTTGAAGAGGTATATTGAGTTCCACCAGTGCTAGAGGTAAACCAACCAGAGAAAGTATATCCACTTCTTGTTGGAGTCGGTAGTGTACCAACTGCTTGAGCATAAGTTACTGATTTAGATGTAGGACTTACTGTTCCTCCTTGAGCATTGAAAGATAAAGTGTAGGTATTGGCAGTCCATTTAGCGTAAAGATCTAAATTATTTTCTGCTTTATAGGAGTTTCCAACAATAAAATTTTTACCCAGGCCGTCTGAAGAGTCATTCCAAGAGGAAAATGAATATCCTGTCTTGTCTAAATTATTTTTATCACTTACAACAAAGTTATCTCCAAGGTAAACATTGATTGTTGAAGGGGGTGTCCCTGAAGTATTGCCATTTCCGTTGTATTGTACATATAAAAATTTTTTAGTTTTAAAATTATTTTCAGAACTATAAACAACACCAAAGTCACCAGAAATATAAAATTTAAAGTAATAAACAGAATCTTCACTTAGTTCTAGTAAATTAATATTTAATTGTTCAGAGCAATTATTCGTTTTTATTTTAGGATCGTCTGAATTTAGATCAGGATCAGATGAATAAATAAGACCGCATTCTTCTATATTAAGATTTTCAGGATTATTTAAATTACTTGATATTTTAGCAGAATTATTGGTAATATCAGAAACAATTATATTTGAAATACTTGGAATTATTGGAACATGATAAGGAACAACATTACTAAAACCAATTATTTCTCTATTAGGAGTATTGTTATCTCTGTTTATAGCAAAAGATTTAAAATAATAATCTTCTCCTTGATTGAAATTACTGATATCTATTAATTTTGAAAATTCACCTATTGAATTACTTGTTTCTACCCAACAAGAATTTTCCAAAGAACAAACAATTGGTGGTATGTTAATATTTTTAAGTTTTGACCAAAAAAATCCTCTTGAATGTAGAACAGCACCTCCGTCATCTGTTATGTTAGATTTTAAATTAATATTAAGATTCGATATTGAAGGATTAAAAATGTTTAATTTTGGTTCGGTGGCTTTTGTCTGAAAACTTTTAATATCACCATACCCTATCCCAGCCTCGTTTATAGCAAAAACTCTGTAATAATTTTTTGTATTTCTTTTTAAGCCAAAAAGACTATTTTCTATTGGAAAATTATCTCCAACCCCAGGTTCTCCAGCGCAATAAGATTTAGATTGACAGTCATGAGCCGATAAAATGTTTAAACTACTTGGATCCTCACCAACTATACAACCTCGATAACCATTGTTAGAATTATGTCCAGAGCTTAAAACTAGGCCCTTGCAAACGAAGGAATAGGGGTTAATATCTTTTTCCTCTGTATCGTATGTCGCAAGTTTAGGTGCTGTGTATACATTAAAAGTATGACTATTATAATCACTTAAATTAAATTCGTTTTTAATATTTACATTTATTTTATAAGGGCCTAAGTGATTATCGCTTATTGGTAGCCCGTAAATTAAATTGTTTGATAATTCATATTTTAAGAAATTGTCAGAATTTGGAGGAGTTTCTATGTCTACACTAGTAGTGGTGATAGTTTCACTTGGTTTGCTTGAGTAAATTTTACAATTATAATTATTTCCTAAAATAACTGATTTTGGGCAATCAAAAAATATTTCAGGTTTTGAAGAAGTAAATTTAATTATGAAATCTTTTTGAGTTAAGGCACCGTAACCATCATCAGCAAAGATTCTAAATTTATGATCATTTATGTGACTAGAATTAAAATCACCTTTATATGGTGAATTTTTATTTTTTATACTTATTTTATATGTATTATTTTCAAAATAAAAATCAGCTTTTATTTTATTATAAAAAAGATTATTGCCAAAAAAATCTTTAGAACTGAAATCTCCTGGTAAAAAATTCCAAGTGTTTATACAATCAGTAGAAATATTGGTACCTGAACCAAGGTAGCATAACCATACAGATTTAATATCATTATTATCTGAAATATTTAAATTAAAAGAAAAATCACTATATGTGCTTAGGTTATGTTCATAAATGTTGTTAGATTGAATAAATGGGTTTTTATTTTTAATATAAATAGGAATATTCATCTTAGTTTCAAAGCCAGATTTATTTTTAATGGATACTCCAATTATATATTCTTTTGTTTTTTCTTGGACTATATTAGAATTTATGGGCATAGAATTACCGGCTTTTTCAGATTTCAAAAATAAAGTATTGTTTTGAATATATTTTTTTTGTGGCCAAGAACTTAAGCTCCAAGTAGACCAATCATTGTCTAAGCATTTATAGTATTCAGTTATTTCCCCCTCCTTAAAAAGAGGTAATCCATCAGTGCAATTAAACAAGTCCCAAGTTAATTCTTCATTTTTAGGATCTTCAGCTCCAATATATCCTTCAAAAATTTTACCACTATCGCCACTTAACTCTATTTTTGTGAAATAAGGATTTCTGTATATATAAGGAGGGCTTATATCTGACATTTTTTGACCAGAGGGAAAAGTGAAATCTTTTAAGTAATAATCAAAAGTTTCCATCGAAGAATATAGTTGAAAACTTTCCCCTTCAGGATCAGTCACATAAGAAAAGACATTACTATAGTTAGGTAAAGCAAAGTTAAAAGATGTTATGGGTTCTTCCGTGCTTACAAAAATTTTTTTATTTGGTTCCCAGCAAGTTTTTAAATTAAATTCGCTATTAATGTCAAAACAAGATCCAATTGTATTTATTGAATCTGATATGTTGGCAATATTTAGTTGATTTAGAAAAGTTGATTGCCAGCTAGGCCAAGAAGATATGGCTAGGTAAGGTATGTAAGTACCCGATCTTAATATTGGATAAGATCCATTTATATTTTTATATCTCTCTAAGGCGCTTTTAATAGAGTCAAGTTTTCTGACTCTATCCATATCTCTTGTTATGCTTGCTTGAAGACTGTCACAAAAAAGACTAGTTGGGCAGTCGGAATCAATTTTACAAGGAGTTTTTTTTAAGGGTCCATTATTATAAATGCCATCTTTAATAATGCAGCGATTTTTACCATAAGTATTAAAACCGCAAATATAGTCACTCGGACAATCAGAATCTTTTTTGCAAACCATATTTGATATACTGCAATAACCAGTATAATCTTTTAAATTGGTATTAAATTTTAAATTTTTAATAATTTTACCAAAAATATCAACTGTATTATCGTCTGCTTCTTGATTATAAGAAATTAAATAAACATTAAAGTATATTTTATTTTCTACTAAATCAACGTTAGAGGCTGAAACATAAATAGTTCGACCATCTCTAATCGCTTTATAACCATCAATTGTTATTTGTTGAGGAGAACCAGTAAATCCTTGTAATTTATACCATTGGTTTATATCATAATTTTCCGGATTTGGGATTACACGAATAGCTATTGCGTCCGAATCATTTCCGTTTATGTTAAATGACTCAGAAGATGCCATTAATAAAAAAGGAAAAAACAAAAAAACAAACAAAAAAAGAAAATGATATATTTTTTTGGAAAATAAAAACATGTTTAAGTAATTTAATTTCTTTTTAGAATGATAATAAAAAGATTAAATAAAATCAATGAAATTTTTAAAATTATAATTTAAATCTATGTATTTTTTATTTTTTTATACAAAAGAGATTTTTACTCTTTTTTGATTAGGGCAACAACGGTTCTGGGTCTATTGGAATTCCATCTTTTCTTATTTCAAAATGAAGATGAGGTCCGGTTGAAAACGCCCCTGCACCAATTGTTCTAGGCGCCCCACCTGTCTTCCCTATTATTTGTCCTTGAATAACATAATCATCTTCTTTTACATTCACTCCTGAAACATGACCATAGACAGTAGAATAACCATCGCCATGAATTATCATTATGTAGGAATAAGCAGTTGTTCCGTTAAATTTAACACGAGCTACATAGCCAGAGGCGGCTGCTTTCAAAGTATTTCCCTGCGCAGATCTAATATCTACACCAGAATGTTCCCCTATACTTCTTCTGAAAGGATAAGAAGGATCATGAAAAGTAGCCGTAATAACATTTTTTGTTACTGGCCAAACAAAACCACTATCACTAAAAATATTAACATCTTTATCTCCAACTTTTTGTCTTTCGGCGATTTTGGCTCTAACCGTTCTTTCTAGTTCTGATATTTCAGAAGCAGCTTTGTCCTGTTCCCTTTTAGCTAGTTCTAATAATTTTTTATATTCTTGTTCTGATCTTTTAGTTTCGTCTAAAAGAAATTCTTTGCTTTCTAATTCTCCTTGTAATATAATTTGCTTTTTTTCTAATTCAGCTTTTAGCTCTTGTAATTTCTTTTCTTTTGTCTTTAATATTCCTTCTTGTTTTTCCAGTTGTTCTTTTAATTCTTTTAAGGATGTTAGGCTTTTATTAAGTTCATCGTTAGTATTTTCTAAGTATTTTACTTGATTAATAAAGTCTGTTAAGGAGTTATTTAAAAGAATTATTTCTATGGGTGTTGTTTTATTTTGTTTGTAAAGAAGTTTTAATAAATTTGATATATGATTTTTTTCCTTCTCTATTATTTTATTGTTATTATCTATATCAATAGCTATTTTTTTTGTTTCTAAATTATTTTTACTTACTTCTAGCTTAACGCCTTCTATTTCTAGCTCAACCATGCTAGCCCTATCATCTAAAATTTCTAACTGATCTTTTAGACTACTCTGTTCTTGTTCTTTTTTCTTAATTAATGAGGCATATTGTTTTTGTTGATTTTGAATACTTTCCAATTGTTTTCTTTGACCTTCAATTTGACTATTTAAATTTTTAATTTCTTGATCTAATTCTGCTGTTTGACTAAAAACAAAAGAAGGGCTTTTTATTAAGAACCCTAAAAAAAGTAGAAATATAAAAATTTTTGTTATTTTTTTAAACATATTTATGTTGTATTATTTAATTCAAATTATAACTATTTATTGTGCTGGGCAGATACCACCTGCGCAATCATAATCAGCTAAAACATTTTTATTGCCAGTAAAATTATCAAAATAACAAATCGGGTACCACTGTTGAATATTGTAGTTTTCTAGATTAGGAATAATACGAATGGCAATAGCATCTGGTTCAGAATCTAATATAGTGGCACCTGCCTCTGGCTGAACTACTGGGTCATCAGAGGCTGGAGCGGATAAGAGAGTGAGAGGTGATAGGAAGAAGGTAAGGAAAAGAAAGAAGGGTAATAAAAAATGTAGTTTTTTGAAATTTAAAAACATAAAAAAATTTTAATTATTCTATTAAAATAATAGTACAAATATTAAATAAAATCAACTAAATGAAGTTAATAAAATCACTGCTTATCATCGAGATCAATCTACTTTTCGCTACTGGACGATTATAATCATTAAATTCGCTATAAGACAAAAATACTTTTTTCTTAGCTCTAGTTAAAGCGACGTAGAAAAGTCTTTCTTCTTCTTCGTGATTTTCTGTTTTAAAAAACGGAAAAATACCTTCATTTAGGCCAATCAAAAAAACATAATCAAATTCTAAACCTTTAACTTGATGTACAGTAACAATTGGAATTTTTCCATTTTCAATACCCAAGAAATCAATATTTTTAATTAGACTGGAATAATGAATCAAATTTTGTAATGCTTCCCTGCTTGATAAATTAAGATCGTCTTTGTTTTCAAGAAAAGTTTTTAAAGTTAGAAAAGATTCTTCTCTTTTTTTAAAATTTTTGTCTTTTTTATAAAAATCTTTAAGACCAGATTCTTCCCAAAGAAAGGACATTAATTCTCCTGGTCTTTTTTTGTTTATTTCATTTTCCCAATTTTTAATATTAGAACTTAGATTTATAAACTTTACTTTATATTTATTCCATAAATTCTCTCTTTCTTCTGTGGTTTTTTTTAATTTTTTACATAAATAAAAAAGTAAATCAATTGTGGCATCAACATCATCGTCGGCACTATGAGTAGCTCCTTTAAAATTTAAATTTTTTGCTATATTGCTTAATTTGTAATTACTTAAACTTAAAAATTTTCTAGACAAAGATAAAGTGTCATAATAATTTTTAAATTGAAAATCTAAATTATAACGACGAGCATTTTCTACAACCATATTTATATCAAATAACACATTGTGGCCACAAACAATTGATTCTCCGATAAACTTTTTTAAATTTAACAAAACTTCTTTAGGGTCATTACCTTCCTTTTTTAAAAATTCATCACTAATTTTATGAACAAAATAAGAAGAATTTACTTTTTTATTGGTTTTTAAATAAAAATGAAATTCTTCACCTAATTTTCCTTTAATAATTTCGCGAGCATAAATTTGAATGATGTCGTCCTTGGTGGGATTAGTACCAGTAGTTTCCGTGTCGAAAACGATAAGCCTACCTCCTTCTATTTCTTTGATTAGCTCTTCAAAGGGTTCGTTAAAATTATAATTTTTAAAATCTAAAAAGTCAGCTAAATTTAAACCACAAGCAAATCCATTTTTTTGAATATTCTCTATAGTTTTTTCTCCAATATTTTTAGTCGGTCTATCAATTATTCTTTTAGCCGATAACAAATCAGATTTATTTAATAAAATTTTTAAATAAGAAAAAAGATCTTTAACTTCCTGACGACGAAAAAAGTCGTATTGATCCACTGTTAAAAAAGAGACATTGTTTTCCAGGAAGATATCAGCTGATTTGTTGAGTAAATAATTAGCCCTGCTCAAAACAGCAATTTTAGCTTTAGAATCAATTGATTTTATTTTTTTAATATTATCTATAACCCACAAAACCTCTTCTTTAAAATCATAAGCTTTAAAGACGTTTACTGTTTTTTCTTTAAAATTATTTTTATTTTCTAGACTATTTAAATTTTTGGTTTGGGCATTGTCCATTTTATTTAAAACTGATAAAAAAACTTTAATTAATTCTGGGTTAGATCGATAGTTAGTGTTTAAAGAAAATTCTTTAACTGGTTTAAAATGACTTTTAAAAAGTTTAGTTATAAAAACTGGTTGAGAATCGCGAAAACTATAAATAGTTTGATCAATGTCCCCTATTAAACTGATGTTTTTATGTTTTTTAGCCAATTCTTTGATAACCAAATATTCAGAAATATGGGTATCTTGAAATTCATCTAATTGAATGAATTTGAAACGCCTTGACCAACGTTCACTTACCTCTTCGTCCTGAAATAATAATTTTAAAACAACTAAAACCAGCTCATTAAAATCAAAAGCATTCTGATTGTGCATTCTTTTTAAATATTCTTCACCAAAAGTAATTATTTCTGGGTCAATTTTTTTAACAATAATTTTGTGTCCAATTTCGGTTTGAAGGAGTGATAAGCGGTATTTATAAAAATTATCAAGAATGTTTAAAATATCTCTTGGTTTTTCTATGTAAAATTTTCCGGTCTCTTCTAGTATTTTTTTAGCTAGCTCTAATTGTTCTTCTTCGTCAAAAATTAAAAAATCGGCTGGAATTCCGATTTTTTTTGCTTCACTTCTAATAAAATAAGCACAAAAGGAATGAAAGGTTGATATAGTCAAAGAATCAAAATCATTTTTATCATTAATTTTTTCTTTTATTCTATTTCTTATTTCTTCGGCTGCTCTGTTGGTGAAAGTAAGGGCTAATATTTCATCAGGTCGAATACCTTCTTGAATTGCTTTCATTATCTTTTCGGTCAAAATGGTAGTTTTTCCTGTTCCGACGGGAGCATTTATCAAGTAAGCACCAAAAACGTTATCAACTATATTCTTTTGTCCTGTGTTTAGTTTCATTTAATTTTGTATTTTATAAAACTCTTCTAAAATTATGTTATAAATATCCTGTAATACTTCTTGCTTTTCCTCTTCTTTTAACACTAAGTCTTGTTTGTCTTCTATGCTATCCATATAACCTTCTAATTTATAGGCTATGTTATTAAAATTAGGATACTGACAACTTTCAAAAGTAGCTACCAGGTCAACGCTTATTTTATCAAAATCAATTTTATTGTCTTTGGTAAAAATATTAAAATTACTTTTTGAATCAATTAAACTTTTTATTTTTTGGAAAATAGCTTTGTCAGCTCCATGAATTTCGTTTTTTTGAACGCTTTCTTGACTTGAAGAAATGTTTTCAAATTTAATCATATTTTTAATTTATGCTATAATTATTATAATATAATTATAGTTGATAGTTTATGAATTTGCAAAAAGAGGAAAGTTTATTTAATCAGGGTTTTAATCTTATTGCTGCCATTGATGAGGCTGGGCGAGGACCACTGGCGGGACCAGTTGTTAGTGCTTGTGTTATAATTGATAAAAACTTTAAAATAATACCCGAATTAGAAAAAGTTAAAGATTCTAAAAAACTAAGTTCAAAAAAAAGAAATGAACTTTTTTCTATTATCAAACAAAATGTTAAAGCTGTTCAAATCGGTATTTGTGATCATAGAATCATTGATAAAGTTAATATTTTACAAGCAACCTTTATTTCAATGAAAAAATCTTTAGAAAATACTAAGATTAATCCAGATATAGTTCTAGTTGATGGTAAATTTTCAATTCCTAAGGTAAAAATAAAACAAGAAGCTATAATTTCCGGGGATGATTTAGTTTTTAGTATCGCTATGGCTTCAATTATTGCTAAAGTTAGTCGTGATTTTATAATGGAAGAGTTAGATAAAAAATATCCTGAATATTTTTTTGCTAAGCACAAGGGATATGGGACTAAACTTCATTTAGAAATGATTAAAAAATTTGGACCTTGTGCTATACATAGAAAAAGCTTTGCTCCTTTTAGTTAATTGCCTTAAATATTCTTTTTAAGCTTTTTTCTTTTCCTAGTGCCCAAGCTAATTCAAAAGGGTTGGGACTATTTTTTTGACCAGACAAAGAAACTCGAAGTGGCCATAAGTAATCGCCATTTTTTTTATCATTTTCTTTCAACCAGTCAAAAACTATTTTTTCTAAATTTTCTTTAGTCCAACTACCTTCTTCAATTTCTTGTAATAACTTATAAATTTCTCTTAAATTATTTTTAGATTCCTCTAATGTTAAACTTTTCCAAACTAGTAAATTTTCTTCATAAATAATTTCATTCATAAACAAGTAATGAGTCATAGAGGAAATATCTTCTATTTTTTTTAATCTTTCTTTGCTAATTTCTATTATTTTTTGCAAATCACTATCTTTAGTTTCTTTATTTACTAAGCCCTCCTTTGTTAAATAAGGCCTGCATAAAACACTTAAGTCTTCTATGCTTTTTTGTCTAATATAATGACCATTTAAATAATCCAATTTTTCTAAGTCAAAAACAGCCGGAGAAACGCCCATACCTTCTAAAGAAAATTTATCAATTATTTCTGACATTGATAAAATCTCTTGATCATCTTTGGGATGCCAACCAAGTAGTGCACAAAAATTAACTATAGCCTCCGGTAAATAACCTTTAGTTCTATAATCTTCTACAAAAACATCTCCTTGTCTTTTGCTTAATTTTCCGCCTCCCTTGTTTAAAATAAGTGGTAAGTGGATGTATTTTGGCATCTGCCAGCCAAATGTCTTATAAAGTAACGCATTTTTAGGAAAGCTAGCTAGCCACTCATCGCCTCGAGTAACATGAGTTATTTTCATTAAGTGATCGTCAACGATGTTAGCAAATTGATAAGTTGGAATTCCATTAGACTTTATTAAAACATGATCATCTAAATCTTCTGATTTAAAAACTATTTTGCCACGAAGTTCATCATAAACCTCAATACAACAGCTAGCTGGCATTTTTTGTCTAATTACATAAGATTCTCCATTTTTTATTTTAGCTTTTATATCTTCTTTACTTAAATGACGACAATGTTGATCATATTTAGGAGCCTTTTTGTTTTCTTGTTGCTTTTTTCTCATTTCTTCTAATCTTTCAGAGCTGCAAAAACAATAGTAAGCATCTCCTTTATCTAAAAGTTCTTTTATATATTTTTGATAAATATCTATTCTTTGAGTTTGAATATATGGACCATGATCACCACCAATATGTGGTCCCTCATCAAATTTAACACCAACCCAAGATAAAATATCTAATAAACTTTTAGTGGCACCCTCTACTTCTCTTTTTTGGTCAGTATCTTCAATTCTTAAAATAAAATCACCTTTTAAACTTTTAGCTAAAAAGTAACCGAACAAAGCGGATCGCAGATTTCCAATATGTAAAAATCCAGTTGGTGATGGAGCGAATCTTAATCTAAGTTGATTCATATTTTTATAATAAATTATTTTAATTCTGATATTTTAAGATATTCAATAAATTTATCTAGAAAAATTTTGGAAGCCTTGCGTCTTACAGGATGGACGCTATTTATAAATTTACTAGCCCTTACCCATTTAAAATTACTATGGTCCCAAAAATTTAATTGAATATCACTGTCATTTCCATAAAATTCAGATATAAGTAAACTTTGTTTTTGTCCTTTAAAACCATACCTTCCTTTTTTGTTGGCTTTATATCTAAAAATATTTTTATAAACTTTTTTAGGACTAAAATTATTAATACCCAACTCTTCATATATTTCTCTACTCCCAGCTATTTCAATTTTTTGATTATCAGTTCCTCCTTGTGGTATTTGCCAATGTTCAGATTCTTCGCTTCTCTCTACTAAAAGAATTTGATAAAAATCTAGATGATTATTATTTTTACTTTCTAAAGCTGTATAGCTTAGTCTTTCTTTTTTATAAATCAGGCAAGCAACATTTTTTCTGTAAAAAAAGGGACTAATAAATTTCCAGTGTAAAAGTTTTAAAGGAAAAATAAAAACTGCTCTAATAACCCTTTTGAGTCTACCGATTTTGTTTGTTGGTTGCTTAACTAGCCTCCATAGCCATTCCATGCCAATTTTTCTCATTATTTTTGGAGCTCTTTTTATTTTTTTAGTTAAAAAATCGAAAGAACCACCCAATCCTATGGCTAGCTTTACGCTAGCTAATTTTTTTATATTATGAAAAATAAATTTTTCCTGATAAGGAGCGCCAAAATTACATATCAAAATATCAGCTTCAAAATCAAGTAATTCATTTTTATTTAAAAAATCAAAATTTTTATTTATTTTTTCTTTAAAATTATTAATTATTTTTTTTAAAGAATTATCATTATAACTTTTTTTAACATTCAAAAGATGTCTTCGTGGTGGCACTACGTAAAGATGGTTGGCATTTTTTATTAAAAAATTAAGCTTAGGATAATTATTTTTTAAAAATAAATTTAGATCATCAAAAGTAGAAAGACCATCTTCCCTATTTATAATTAAAACTTTTTTATTATTTTTTTCAGCTAAACTTAGTAAGTCAGGCAAAATATCAGATCCACTAACTCGGTTTAATTTTTTACCATTTAAGCCAGCAGCTAATTTTAAACCAAAGCCATCAGCTAAGGACAAGTCAGCTTTGTTTAATATATAGAAAAGTTCTTCGTCCTCGTGAGCTTGTAAAATTATTTCTGGATTAGGAGTCACAATATAATTCTGTTTATCTGAATTTAAAAAATTATAAAATTTATTTAAAACTTCTTCTTTGTTTAAATTGTTGTCGATATCAACGCCTAAAATGTTAATCATATTTTATTTTTTTATTACTTAATTATATATTATTTAAGACTGCAAGTAAACGTCTTGACTAAAATAGATAAATATTGCAAGCTATTGACATTTTATTTTATTTATTATTAAATGTAATGATGTTCTAATCAATTTATTACAGACAGTAAGATAGTTTTAACCAAATAATAGGAGGACAAAAAATGAAAAGGAGAACAAGCACCTTAACAATTAATTTCATTATTGGCGCTTTATTGTTGTTTTCAACAATAACTTGTCAAAAAGAGGAATTTACGATTCCCGAACCAGGAATCAAAATATTTGCAACCGTACAAGAGCCGCCAGCTGACAATCAAAAATCGTCAATAAAAACGACCAAAGAAGATGTCCAGCTAATTGGCCAGCTTTTTTCTAGTACATGGCAATTAAAAGAGTCGGTTTACGGCCTTAAGAGTGATCCAGTTACACCCACAAAAAGTCAGGTATCTGATGGTGATATTATTGTGGTTTATGGTACAGGTAAGACGGTTTTAATGGATACCGAACCTTTAACTAATATTGACTGGACAATAACTGGCCCACCAGACACAACAATTAATTTGTCTTGGACTGGAGTGCCTGCCATAACTTACAAAGTACCAGTTTTGGGTGATTATAATGTTAATCCTCATTTAGATGGTTTATTTAGTTGGAATATGACAATCAGGGTTCTGGGCAGTCCCGATGAATTAAATATAGTTAATACTGAATTTGTCGGATCGGAATGGATTCCAGAGGATACCGTTTTTAGGTATACCTATAAAATGGAAAAACCATTATTTATTACTACAGAAACACTATTTAGAATAACTGAATTGAGCTTGGACAGTGAAGCCCCCTATCTTCCTTTTTTGGATGGCGTTTATTTGAATGCCGCGAAAGATAGTATTTATATCAGTTTCGACTACCCGCCAAGCCTAGAGTCTTATAAGGTTAAATTCATTGCCGGTTATTTTAACGCCGCTGGTGATACTATTTGGTTTAATGCCAATCCAGCCAGCCCTTATAAATGTACGGAACCAGTTGATGCTGATATCTTTCAAGCAACGATTTATAATGGCTTGGAAGGTGTGGAATCAGCTGAATTCCCCTTGCCAGTAGGCGTGCAACCAGGAATTGGAGATTACAATGAAGATGTTCCAGTTGTTCTCATGTCATTGCCAACAACTGGCGGAGTAGATTTATATTTACTTTCACAAGGAGCTACAACTTTTAGGTACAAAGAAAACCAAGTAGATCCTTGGATTGAAGTGGTATTAACAGATCTTGGAGGCTCTAGGTATTTTGTTAATTTGCCAGACAATCCTCTTTCAGGAGAACATATTTTTCAATATGGAACAGGAACTGGCGTTGGTTTTGTACCAGACGAATACATGTCATTGTCATCCTTGTACTATTTACCATACTTATCAATGGTCCTGGTTCATTAAATTTAAAATTATTGTTTTTTTCCAAACCCTTCTCACGGAGGGTTTTTTCTTTTTTATTAATTAGACAAAAAAAGCATTATTTGTTAAAATTATTACATAAAATTAATTTCTATTCATAAAAAAATATGACAGATAATTTTGAAAAAATATCAAGAAAAATATCTAAAGTTACTATTGACAATCCCTCTCTTCCCAAAAAAATAGAATGGTATAATATAATCAATCCTGAAAAAAAAGAAATAAATTTTCTTAGAAAAAAATTTGCCTTTGATGATAATCATTTAGAATTATCTTTAGTTAATATTACAACTCAAAGACCAATGATTTATGCTGGTAAAAACTACCTTTTTATAACCCTACATTTTCCAGTCATGAGTAATGGTAAAGTATCACCAGGAGAAATTGAGTTTTTTATTGGACACGGATTTTTAATAACTCTTCATGATGATAAAATAAAAGCTTTGAGAGATTTTTTTAAATATTGCCAAGATGATCAGGTTTTTTCTGAAAGCTACAAGTTAGAATCATCAGCTATTTTGTTGTATGAAATTTTAGATAAATTAATTCAAGATTCATATTTTTTATTAGATCAAAATAATATTGAAATTAGTAAAATTGAAGAAAGTATTTTTGAAGAAAAATTACAAGAAACAACATCTCAACTACTAACCTTAAAAAGAAACATTATTAACATCAGAAGAATAATTCAAAACCACAAAAATGTAATGAAAAAATTAACCGAAATGAAAAGCAGTCTAGTTCCCCAAGAACAAATAAAAAATTATTATGATATTTTAGCTGAACATAGTCAAAGAATTTGGGAATTTTCTGAGATACAAAAAGAAATTATTGAATCATTGCATGATACTAGTGAGTCGGTTGGTAGTTATAGAATAAATAATATCATGAAAACATTGACCATAGTTTCGGTTATTATTATGCCTTTGAATTTGTTTATTAACTTATTTGGAATGAACTTTAATCCTTCACCGCCAGAAGAAAACATGAAACTTTTTCTAAATATCTTAATGTGGAGCTCCCTTTCTGGTTTATTGATGCTCATCTTCTTTAAAAAGAAAAGATGGTTGTAAATATTAAACACCTCATTAAAAGGGCTTCAAAAAAGCCCTTTTTTGTTAGCTAAATCATCTATTGACTTTTTTTTATAAATATGATATAATCTACAGTTACAATACAGTTATAATAATGATATGAAAATATATATAATCGGACAAAAAGGAATACCGGCCATCTCTGGTGGCGTCGAAAACCATGTTGAAAATTTAGCTACTAAATTAGTTAAAAATGGACATGAAGTTTTTGCTTACACCAGATATAATTATAGTGGTAAAAATAATAAAGAATATCAAGGAGTAAAATTAATACCACTTCCAAGTTTGGCCACTAAAAATTTAGATGCTATTAGCCATACGCTTTTGGCTTGCTTAGATTTTGTATTTAGAAGAAAAGCTGATGTTATTCATTTTCATTCTATTGGACCAGCTTCTTTGATTTGGATAATTAAATTATTTAAACCAAAAACTAAGATTGTTTTTACTTTTCATAGTCAATGCTACTACAATACTAAGTGGGGTAAGTTAGCTAAATTTTATTTAATGCTAGGAGAAAGGATTGGTTGTCTTTTGGCTGACAAGGTTATTGTTGTTTCTAAGAGTTTGAAAAGATATGTTGAAAACAAATACAAAAAACAAGTTGAGTATATTCCCAATGGTGTTAAATTTATAGAAAAAAAAGAAGCAAGAGAAATAAAGGAAAAATGGAACTTAGAAAAAGATTCTTATATCTTATCAGTTTCTCGAATTGTTAAAAATAAAGGCTTGGAATATTTAGTTGATGCTTATCAAAAAATAGAAACTGATAAAAAATTAGTAATAGTTGGCGATGGTGATTTTTTAAACAAATTAAAAGATTTAGCTAAAAACAATAAAAATATAATCTTTACTGGATCACAAAACGGGGTTGTTTTATCAGAATTATTTTCTAATGCTTCCCTTTTTGTTCAAGCCTCTGAAGCTGAGGGTCTTTCCATTGCTTTACTTGAAGCTATGTCGGCCAAATTACCACTTTTAGTAAGCGACATAGATGCCAACAAAGAAGTTGTTAAAGAAAATGCTTTGATTTTTAAAAACAAAAATATAGAAGATTTAAAAAATAAATTAAAATTGTTTTTAGAACAAAAAGAAAATCTAGGTATTGACAAAATGATAGAAAATAATTATAATGATTTGTTGACTGAGTATGATTGGAATAAAATAGTTATTAATGTAATTAATATATATAGTTGTTTAACAAATAAGTAAGGCCACGGAGGGGCCTAAATCATGAAAAAAATAGCAATAATGCTAATTTTTGCAGCCCTTTTTAGTGGCTGTGAAAAAGATGAGTTTTATTTACCAGATCAGGAAAATCAAAACAATGCCGATTATGTATGGCCTGGAAGTGCAAATCCACGACCAATTGAGGATCTAGGAAGAACAGCTGTCACTGGTTGGACTAACGTTTACGATTATGAATTTAGGGTTCATCTAGATGGTAGTCAAATAGACCCAGTTCCGCTAGACATTGAGTCTTTCTCTATTCCCCATGTTGGTCCAGAAGGAACGACAATCTATGAAAATGTTGACAATGATGCCACTTATACAATAAGCAGCATCGAAAATAGTTACATTTATTATACGATTCGGTCCGAAAGAGGTCATACTCTCAAATACAATCTGGCAAGAAAAAGTGGTCAAAGTTGGATTTGGTTTTTAAGATATGGTCTAGCCAATGACAACGGTGAGGACAACATGATAAGTTTTGACACTTATTAAATGTCCAACAAAACAAAAAAAAGGGGGTTTTTATAACCTCCTTCTTTTATTTGTATATACTTTTTGCTATTTTAAATTTTTTAATACTTTTACAAACTCTACAAACAAGGGGTGTGGAGCTAATGGTCGAGAAATATATTCGGGATGAAATTGAACACCTACAAAAAAAGGATGATCTTTTATTTCTATTGATTCTACTATTTTTCCATCTGGTGACGTGCCAGATACAATTAATCCATTTTTTTCAAAAAGATTTTGATAATCATTATTGAATTCATAACGATGTCGGTGTCTTTCATTAATAATATCTTTAAATCCCATTTTAGAATAAGCTTTTTCTAGTCTAGTATTTTTAATCATCTTACAAGGCCAAGCACCTAAACGAATAGTGCCACCATATCCTTTTTTCTTAATTAATTCAGCCTGTTCAGGCATAATATGAATAACTTTATTTTTACTTTTAGGATTTATTTCTTCGGAAGTTGCATCCTTAAGTCCACAAACATTTCTAGCAAATTCAATAACCGCCATTTGCATTCCATAACATAGACCAAGATAAGGTATCTTTTTTTCTCGACAGTATTTAATGGTCTCTATTTTTCCTTCAGAACCCCTACTTCCCCAACCCTGAGGAACAATTACACCAGCAAAATTTTTCAAAATTTTTAAACCATTTTTTTCAATATCTTCCGTGCCGATCCATTCAAGGTTAATTTTTACTTTGTTATGAGCAGCAGCGTGTTTTATAGCCTCAATAACAGAAATATAAGAATCACTTAAAGAAAAATCACCGGTAGCAAAATATTTACCAACGATAGCTACTTTAATTTCTTTCTGAGGATTTTTTATATTATTAATCATTTCCATCCATTTTTTAGAGCTTTCCTTTCCCTTGGCAGTGTTTTTTGATTTTAATTCTAATTTTTTTAATATCTTATTACCAAAATTATTTTTTTCAAAATTAACTGGAATTTCATAAATTGAATCTATGTCTGGTGCTGCAATAACATCTTCTTTAGAAACGTTACAATGAATGGCAATTTTTCCACGACGAACATCATCTATTTCTTTTTCTGATCTAGCTACTATAAAATTCGGCTGTATTCCAGCGGTATTTAAACTTCTAACAGCATGTTGGGTTGGTTTAGTTTTCATTTCTCCTATTTTATTTGGAATTGGTAAATAAGAAACCATTACAAATAAAACATCTTCTGGATTTTTTAATTTCATTACTCTAGCTGCTTCTAAAAACAATAAATTTTCATATTCACCAACAGTGCCACCAATTTCAATTACCATTATTTCCGCTTTATTTTTATCGGCTGCTTTTTTTATTCTATCTCTGATTTCCATCGGAATATGAGGTATAACCTGAACACATTTACCTTCATAGGCCAGGTTTCTTTCTTTGGAAATAACCGATTGATAAACACGACCAGTAGTCATGTAATTTTCTTTATAAATATTTTTGTTTAAGAATCTTTCGTAATTTCCAATATCTTGATCGGTCTCATCGCCATCTTCAGTTACGAAAACTTCACCATGTTCAACTGGATTCATTGTCCCAGCATCAACATTTATATAAGGATCCATTTTAATAGCACTAACACTATAACCCTTATTAGACAATATTTGAGCTATCGATGAAGTGGTTACACCTTTACCAACCCCTGACATTACCCCGCCAACTACAAAAATAAATTTAGTTCTTGTTTTTTTCATAGAATTTATCTTAAATTATTGATTTAATATTTCTAGCGCTCGATTTAACTGATTATCAATATTTTTTTCAAAATCTTCTAAACTTAATTCAACTATTTCATCTGGGGTTATGCCTTCTTTATTAATATCTTGACCCTTGGGTGTTATCCATTTAGCAATCGTAATTTTAATTGATGAGCCATCTTTGATATTTTTAACCATTTGTACTGATCCCTTGCCATAACTTTTTTCTCCAATAATTTTAGCTTTACTATGATCCTGGAGAGAACCAGCAACTATTTCTGAAGCCGAAGCACTTCCATAATTAATCAAGACAACGCTTGGTATTTCTTTTAAGTAATTATTACCCTCAGCAATATATTCCATTTCATTGCCATCAGTAAATTTTTCTATTAAAGCCACCTCTCCATTGATCCATTCGCCCAGAACACTAATTGAGGTTTCTAAATATCCCCCTGGATTATTTCTCAAATCAATAACAACCCCCTTAGCTTTACCTTCAAAAGCTTGTTTAGCAAAGTTTAAAAAAAGATACTCAGTATCACTATTAAAAGCATTAATTTTAATTAAATAAATATTATTTTCTAATATTTCCAAAGAAACACTTTTTACTATTATTGTGTCTCTAATTATTTTAATATCCTTGAAATCTTCTAAACCAATTCTAAATACATTCAAAGTAACCTCAGTTCCCTTTGGTCCTCTAATTTTATTAACAGCCTGGTCAATGCTCATATCTTCAGTACTTTCGCCATTTATCTCTAATATTTTATCTCCAGACATTAAACCAGCCTTCTGTGCTGGTGTTCCCTCAAGAGGTGCTATAACGGTCAAAATTCCGTCTCTAATGCCAATTTCAGCTCCAATACCCTCAAATGATCCAGACATATCTTCCTCAAACTCTTTAGTGAGTTCAGGGTTCATAAATTCAGAGTAAGGATCGTCTAGGGAATTGACTAAACCCTTTAAGGAACCATAGAAAAGTTGTTTGTCTGTAACCTGGCCCTTGTCAACGTGGTATTCTTTTACTGAATCCCAAACGTCCCAATATAAGCTAAAATCAATATTTTGAGCTATTTGATTATCAACATTACTATATTTGCCAGACAATTGACCTAGAAAAACAACATTTTTTTCAGCTACTTTTTTAACCACATTGTTTTTAACAGCCAAACTAGCACCACTTAAAAAGACTAAAAACAATAAAAAAACAAACAAAAAATAACTTAAGATTTTTTTCAAAATCTTTTTTCTATTATTTTTTTTATTCATCATATTTAATTTAAAATTATTTAATTTTTCAAAATCAATTTTTTAAAAACAAACAATCAACTCCATTATTTTAATCAAAAAAATTTTTTTTGGCAAACATTTTTTAGATAAGAGCTGATTGTAACATTTCAAGAGCTTCTGGTAGAAAAGGTTTTAGCCAATAAACAGCTTTAATAAACACTGGAGCTATTTCAGAATTAGAAATAACAAGATTAAGAAATTTATCTAAAAAAGCATAGTGAGACAAAACAAATAAAATTGCACCAATAATAAACAATCCTTGAAATAAGCCAAACAATCCACCTGTTAATCTGTTGAAAAAAGAAATTATTGGCAAAGAAGTTATTATTTTTAAAACTTTTGCTAATAATTTAAAACCATAGCTTAAAATAAAAGAAATGATACTTAAGACAATTATAAAAGAAATAACCTTGCCAAGTCCACTAGAGCCAAAGCCAAGAAAAGGAAAAATATCAAAGAAAACTTCGTAGAACTTTATAGATAAAATTATTCCCAAAATAGAAGCTAATAAATTTAAAGCCATCTTGACTAGACCAAGATAAAAACCATAAATAACAAACATCGATAAAAAAACCAAAAGAATAATGTCAATCATATTATTAAAATTAATAAATAATAACTACGAATTCTCCTTTTAATGAATCCTTGCCCTCTTCAAATCTACTTAGCAAATCAGGGGCCGTTCCTTCATAAAAGCTATAATATATTTTGCTAATCTCTCTAAAAATCATTACCTTCTTATTGGTTTTGAAAGTACTTAATTCCTTTAGAAGTTTTAATATTCTATGTTTTGATTCAAACAAAACTGTAGGATATTTATTTAAAATAACTTCTTCTAACATTTTAGCTCTTCCCTTCTTGTGCGGTAAAAAACCAAAAAAAAGAAATTTATCAATTTTTATACCAGAAACAGAAATAGCAGTTGTTAAAGCTGATGCTCCTGGTATGGGTTCAATAAAAACATCAGGTTCGTTTCTTCTGACAAAATCAACCAAAAGTCCTCCGGGGTCAGATATCCCTGGTGTGCCGGCGTCACTAATTACAGACAAATTAAAACCTTTTTTAAGTAAAGATAAAATTTCTTTATACTTGTTATCGGAACTATGATGATGGAAAGAAATTAAAGGCTTTTTAATTTCATAATGATCTAAAAGTTTTTTCCCAACCCTAGTATCCTCGCATAAAATATAATCAGATTCCTTTAATACTCTTAAGGCTCTAAGAGTTATGTCCTCTAAATTTCCAATTGGAGTAGCTACTAGATATAAACTCATAAACTAATTGATTAAATCCTCTTTTCTTTCTTTTACATATTTAACCCAATCATCAAAAATTTTTACAAAAACTTTAAAAGGAACTTCAATAATAAAATCTAAAACAAAAATAAAGACATTTATTTTGGAGGCATTATCAGATAAAAATTTTCCTGCGGCAACTATTGGCATATAGAAAAAATCAAAAAGAAAACTAAGAAAATTTTCACGATGTTCAATGATTATAAATCTTTTAATTTCTCTTTTAATTCTAAAACTAAAAAAGCTAACAAAAGTTAGGAAAAATAAAAAGATGGTTATATTTACCCAGTTAAAATCAATAAAGGTAAGTCCTTTGATAATCAAATAAATAGTTATTGAAAAGCCACCAATATAAAGAAGGTTAAATATAAAATCCATAAAAAAGCTTCTTTTAGCTGGTCTTCTAAGTACCATTGAGTACTTTTGTCTTTTATCAGTAAAAACAATTTCTTCTATTCCTTCTAAAATTTTCTTTTCATTTTCTTTAGCTGGACTCCAGGTGAAAAGAATTATTATAAATAATAAAACAGCCGGAAAGGCTACATTTATTGCCAAAGAAACAGTATTAATTTGTTCTCCAAAAAATTTTATAGCAGGAATCTCTAAGGCAAAAACAAATATAGACTTAGTTAAAAAAATATAAATTATACTCCTCCAACCCGAAGACCATAATTTCTTTTTGATTTTTCTATACCTTCTTTGACTAATTTCCTTGATAAAACTAATAAAGGACTTATAATTATTTAAAGCAAATTCATAAACCTTTAATGGATTCTCTTCGATAGCTTCATTTAAAATAGAAAAATAAAGTGAGTATGATTTAGATATTTTATCAATTTGCTTAACTAAAGGATGTTTTAGTTGATTAGAAACAGCCAAGTAAAGTTTATCAATTTTTTCAGAAACCTTTATTATTCTATCATCGCCTGCTTCTTTCCAATTTTTATTATAATATTTAAAAGCTACTAAATTTAATAAATCTTCATCATAGCTAAGAAAATTTCTACAAATACTTAAATATATTTGAATTTCTAAATCGTTTTCAAAAGGTAAATCTCTGGGCAGTTTAATATTGTCTTTTAAAATTTCAAACATTTCGTTAAGCATCTCCTTTCTAACAGGATCGTCTGATAAATTTTCTTCTATTTCAGCTGCAGCTAAAGATATGACCCAATTAAGTAAAATTTTCTTAGCCCTGCTAGTTCTTTTTCTTTTATTTCTAAAGCCAAAAGATTCCGATAAAATAGCAAAAAAACTTTCCTTTTGAAAACTATAATATTTTAACTTGATATACTTATCTATTATTTCAGCAATATCATAAATCTTCTTTTCTGGTATAGAATTGTTTGGCAAATAACCAGCTTGTATGAGTTCCGTTAATAAATGAGAAGAAATATCTTCACTTTCTGATTTTTTAACTAAACCCTCGATTAATATTTGTCTTTTTAAAATTCTTTTGATAGCATTCTTTCGAAGTAAATAATCCTCATCATAATCGACAGCATTTCTTATTTTTTCATAAAAAAAAGCCAACTTAGAACCCATGGTAGAAACACTAATATTAGTTTCTTTATTTTTAGGTTTTTCTAAATTGTTTTTTTTAACATAAACCATCTGAAAAAGTCTTTTGATGTCGATGTCTATGTCAAAACTACTTTCCTTCTTTTTTGTCAAATTAGGACTAACCATATTTAATATAATATTTTATTGTATCAACTAAGTTAATAATACTATATCAATATAAAAAAATCAATAAAAAGGTGTTGACTTTTGTTTTTCTCTTTGTTATTATTGAATCACAGCCAAAATAAGGCTTTTTTAATTTAAAAAATATGAGCAAATTTAGCGATTATATAAAGAATTCAATAATTGAATTAAAGAAAGTAAGTTGGCCCACCAAAAAAGAAACCTATAACTATACTTTGTTAGTTATAGGTGTTAGTTTGGCAACAGCCGCTTTTTTAGGTGGTCTCGATTTCATTTTTAATTTAGGTTTAGAATTTTTAATTAAATAACAAATATGGCTAAACAAAATTTAGACCAAGGTAAAAGATGGTACGTTCTTCACACCTATTCTGGTTACGAAGAAAATGTCGCCCACAATTTAAAACAAAGAATAGAAACACTTGATGCTGGCGATAAAATTTTTAATGTATTAGTTCCAACTGAAAAAAAAATAAAAATAAAAAACGGCAAAAGAAAGGTTATTGAAGAAAAAATATTCCCTGGTTATGTTCTAGTTGAAATGATAGTAACTGATGAATCTTGGTATATAGTTAGAAATACCCCAAATGTTACTGGTTTTATTGGTGTCGGAACGGTTCCTACTCCAATTAGTGAAAAAGAAGTTCAAGGCTTAATGAAAAGAATGGGAGTAGAAGAGCCAAAGTTTAAAATTGACGTTATCGAAGGAGAAACTGTAAAAATTACAGATGGTCCATTTAAAAATTTTGAAGGTAAAATTATTAATATTGATGAATCGAAAGGAAAAATAAAAGTTAATGTTTCCATGTTTGGTCGAGAAACTCCAGTTGAATTAGACTTTTTACAAATTAAAAAAATATAAAGATTTGGAACTCCTAAGAGTTTGCTTCTCAAATCATATAAATTAAAAATATGGCTAAAAAATTATTAACCAAAATAAAATTACAGATTCCAGCTGGTCAAGCTAATCCTGCTCCTCCGGTTGGTCCAGCTTTAGGACAGCACGGTTTAAATATCCAAGATTTTTGTTCTAAATTTAATGATGCTAGTAGAGATAGAATGGGAGAAATAACCCCAGTTGAAATCAGTGTTTATGAAGACAGAACTTTTGATTTTATAATGAAATCACCTCCAGCATCTGAATTAATTAAAAAAATTGCCAAAATTCAAAAAGGATCAGGCAAACCATTAAGTCAAAAGGTAGCTTCTATTAATAAAGAACAATTAGCAGAAATAGCTAAGTTAAAAATGTCAGATTTAAATACTGACGACATAGAAGCTGCTATGAAAATTATTGCTGGTACAGCCAGACAAATGGGGGTTGAAATCAAATAGTGATATTTTTATGAATAATGAAAAAATAGCTAGAAGTGACTTCGACAAAGATTTTAAAGAAAGGGTTTTGTTTCAAAAAACGATTATTGAATTAAGGAAAGAAGTCAATTTTCTACTCTCTATAATAAATAAAAAAGAGAGAAGAGAAAATTTAAATTCTAGTATAAGTTTCATTAAAAACAAATCACAAGATATTATTGCCCTATTAAGAGAAAGAATTAAAGAGCATCCAGAAAATCAAGAATTAAATCATTTTAATAATAAAAAAAATGATTTAAAACATGATGATAATTTATTCAAAATAAAAAACTGTTTAATTGAAAATATTGATTTTGTACTTCAAAGCTCAATAAACGGAAAAAGAGGTTTTGATTATTCACAAGAAACAATTAAAAGACTAGAAAAAATAATAGAAGCAATAAATATTTTAAATTCACTTTACGAAAATAAAATTAATAAATAATGTGGGAGAATTTTATTCGCTATTACCACAAAAAACTATGGAAAATTTTGACAAAGAAAAAACTTATTCAATTGCTGAGGCTATTGAGATTTGCAAAGCTAATCACAAGGCTAAATTTGATGCTTCTGTAGAGGTTCATTTTCGCCTAGGTATTGATAACAAAAAAGGAGATCAACAAGTAAGATCAGCTGTTAGCTTGCCAAATGGAACAGGAAAAACAGTTAGAATAGCTGCTTTTGTATCTTCTGCTAAAGAAAAAGAAGTTAAGGAGGCTGGAGCTGACTTAGTTGGTGGTGATGAATTGATTGAAGAAATTAAAAAAAGTGAAAAAACTAATTTCGATATCGCTATTGCCGAAATAGATATGATGAAAAATTTAGCTAAAATTGCTAAAATTTTAGGAACAAGAGGTTTAATGCCTTCCCCTAAAAATGAAACTGTTACCAATAACCCAGCTAAAGCTGTTAAAGAATTAAAAAAAGGTAAAATTAGCTTTAAAAATGACGACACCGGCAATGTTCATGCTATTATTGGAAAAGTTAGTTTTGATAAAAAAGATTTAGAAGAAAACTTTAACACCTTATTAGATGCTATTAAAAAAGCCAAACCATCTTCTTCAAAGGGTGTTTACATTAGAAATATCAGTTTAAACTCAACAATGGGTAAAGGTATAAAAGTTAGCGCTTAATAATCATCAAGTCAGTAAAATAAAAAACCGCTCTTTAAGGGCGGTTTTTTGAATACTGAGAATAAAATTTCCAATTCAATTAATAATAAAATTTTATTATTTTGTCAGTATTAATACATAAATCGACCGGATTATTAAAAATCATTTTTTTATCGAGACCAGACTCTACAAAATCAGCCGGAGTAGACATAAAAGAAGAAGCTATAGCTACAAACTTCAAGCCCCTTTTTTTAGCCGCCTCATAATCAGCGTTAACCGTGTCACCAATATAAACAACTTTACCAATATCCCTTCCCTTTTCCGTTAAATAATTTTCAATTAAATCAAAAACCTTAGGATCTGGCTTAATATGTTCATGACAATTACTGCCTTGAACATACTCAAAAAAATTTAAATTAATACCACAAATTGGGGCCAATTCAATAATAGATTCTTTTTCTCTGCTAGAAATAATAGCCAAATTAACTCCAATATCATAAACATAATTCAAGGCCGTATCAATTGAGGCAATTTTTTTTGGTTTAGGATTGATATAAAGAAAGTCTTCTTTCCAAAAATTTTCACAATCACTATCTAGCCAATCAAATCTTTTGGCTATAATATTTATTAAATCTTTATAAGGCAAGCCCCAAAGCTCTCTAAGCGTTATTTTGTCTGGAATTTTACCTTCTTCTAGTTTTATTTTTTTACAGATATAATTAATTCTATCAACACCGACCATCGTTGTATTGGCCAATGTTCCATCAAAATCAAAAATAAAAGTCCAGTCAGAGAAATTGATTTTCTTCATAGTATTTAGTTTTTAAGTTACAAATTTTACTCTATAGCTTAAACAAAAAGAATAAAAAAGTCAATAAACCAATAATTATCCTGTACCAAGCAAAAGGTTTAAAATCACTTTTTTTAATAAATTTTAATAAAAATTTAATAGAAAACATGGCAACAATAAAAGAAGTTAAAAAACCAATAATTAAAAATACAACTTCATTTTTTTGAAAACTTAAACCTGTTTTTATTAAATCTAAACCAGTGGCAGCCGCCATGGTTGGAATCGCTAATAAAAAAGAAAATTCAACAATAGCCTTACGACTAATACCTAGAAAAAGTCCACCAAAAATAGTGGCTGCTGATCTAGAAACTCCTGGGATCATGGCTATAGCTTGAAATAAGCCAATATAAAAACATTTTTTATAACTTATTTCCTTTATCGGGTCAAGCATTGAATCTTTTTTATTTTCAACAGACGTCTTCTGCTTTTTTTGATAATAATAATTTTCTAGAATTATCATTAATACTCCGCCTAAAAATAGGGATAAAGAGATAATTAAAAAACTTTCTTGTAAGAAATTTTTTACTATTTTATAAAAAATTAAGCCCAAGATAGCTGTCGGAATAAAAGCTATAACTAATTTTTTAAAGTAGGTAAAAAAATTATCAATTATTTTTTTCCAATACAAAAAAACAACAGCCAAAATAGAAGCAAATTGAATTATAATAATAAAGCTTTTGATAAAATCACTAAGCTCTAATTTTAGAATTTTAGCAAATATTAAAAGATGGGCGGTTGAAGATATTGGTAAAAACTCAGTAAAGCCCTGGACCATGCCCAATATCAATGCTTTTATTTGAAAAAAAATGCTCATAATTAATCAATTCGACGATTAGCAATGTCTCTTAAAATTATATTTCTATCTTGTCCGTATTTATAACGACTAAGCTGTCTAACATTTTGCGACATTCCTTGTCTAAAATCACCCATTAAAGGCCAAATAGTTTGCAAAGAAAATGGCCTAGTCCCTTGACCATCGACTAATAGCTTAGCAAAACCACCTCGACCAATATTAACCAAATCATATTCGTTAAAAACTGGTCCAAACTCTTTAACTAAAAAGTCAGCATCCTCTGACCCCACCTTAAAACTAACCATAGTTCCAACGTTACCAAAAACAGCATCCTTAATTTGAGAATCTTGATTTTTACTAAGCTGACCGATATACTGATGAGCTATATTAAGGCATAAGGCGTATTTTCTAGCTTCAGACAATATTTGACAAATAGAATTGGTTGTAAAGTTTTGAAACTCATCAATATATAAATAAAAGTCTTTTCTGTCCTCGGCTGGCATATCAGTTCTAGAAAGAGCTGCCATCAATATCTTGCCAACAATAATCATACCTAATAAATAAGCATTAGTTTCTCCAATAGCACCTTTAGGAAGATCAACCATTAATATCTTACGACTATCCATTAAATCTCTAAAATTAAAAGCGCTTTTTTGTTGGCCTATAATTGGCATCATCATGTCATTGGAGACAAAGGGGGTCAATTTAGAGGTTATATAAGGCACCATATTAGCTAATGCCGCCTCACCTCCGGCTTTTTCAGCTTCTTTCTGCCAAAAATCAACTACTGTTTGATTTTTGCACATTCTAAGTTTCATTCTTCTAAAATCTTCATCAGCCAAAACTTTTGAAATTTCCATTAAGGTTGAGCCAGTTTCTGGACTATCCATAATTAAAAGTAAAGCATTTCTCATGTATTGCTCAAACATTGGACCACCAGTTGCTTTTAAATCATATAATTTATCAAAGATACCAATCATTTCATTGATAACAAAAGTTTTCTGTTCTGGGTATCTTTCATCATACTCTAATAAGTTCAAACCAAGAGGTCTTTCAGTGTCTGAGGGAGAAAAAACTATAACATCTTCTGCTCTTTCAGGCGGAATCCTATTTAAAATATCTTCAATCAAATCACCATTAGGGTCCATAACACAAACACCATCACCATTTTGTATATCCTGAATAGCCAAATTATTAAGCAAAACAGATTTACCAGTTCCTGATTTACCAATAATATACATATGACGACGACGGTCAATTTTTTTAATTCTGACATCGGTTTTAATACCTCTAAACAGATTAAACCCTAAAAGAACACCTTCTTTGGGTAAGTTACTAGGAGCTGCTGCTGTTTTAGATGTCAACCAATCAATATTGGGTGTTTCTGTGTGAGATAAAGGAAAATGATACATAGACACTAGTTCCTCGGTGTTCAACAAGAAGCTTTGACTATCAATAAAATGTCTATAAATAAAATCATTGATTATATCTTCTTGATTACCTTTAGCCACTTTTTTAAAAGCATTACCATACTCATAATAATTATATTCACTAAAAGCATTAGAAATATTTTCAAAATACGTTTGAGTTTTTTCTTTTGTTTTAGCGCTAACAACTACTCTCAAATTTACATCCAAGCCAGCCTTAGAATTCTTTTCTTCCATTTTTTTAAGCATTTCTCTTTCCTTTTCCGTCAACTCTTTTTTATTGCCATTATCACTTTCTTTTTTTTCTGGTCGACCCATATCAAACATGCCCAATAAAATATCATAAATAAAAAAATTAATAGCATTATAAAAAGAATTACTACTAATTCTAAATATCTCACTAACATCCTGGCTTTTATAAGCCTTAAGCACCGATTCTTTAATTTTGGCGTGCCAACCTTTTTTGGCGCTTCTAACTACATATTGAACAGCAATACTTTCATCCGATTCAAGCTTAGACATAACATTAATCAACGAATTCATAGGGTCAGAATCCATCTCGCTATAATCTAAAAAAGGAAAAATAAAACTTCTTTTAGCTTGTAAATAACCAGCTAGAATATATCCTTGAGGATTAAAAATATTGTAATCTTCAACTTCTTCCACTGAAGCCTCTGGGTAGTGAGCGTGAATTTGTTGCTCTATATATAAGGCTTTTTCTTTGGGGGCTGTAATATAAAAAGATATTTTATTTTTATTAGAAATAATTTCAAAAGAAAAATTATCAGTACGACCAAAAAACCAGGCAGCCAAGCCTCTTTGAGCTCTTAAGCCACCAATACTAGCGAAAACAGTTTCACCCTTAGCTATTTCTTCTTGCAATTGTTGTAAACTTTCTCCCTTGTCTTGATCCTTTGGCTTCTCCTTAGGAAGTCTGACTAAAAAAATAGCTTGATTAGAATTTTTACCCCTAACACTATAATATCTAACAAAAAAACGAATTAATAAAAAAAGCAAAAAAACACTTATAAAAAAAAGTGCTAAATAGAAATAGTCTGAAGAAAAAAAACCAGAAGATTCAATTGTCTCCAAATCAATGCTTTGAATATTATTCATAAATTATTTTTTCAATTTTATTATTTGATCAGCTTTTATCTTAGCTTCTTGCTCCAAAAAGAACTTATTAACCTTAGGAATTATTGATAACCATTTTTTTATAATATTAATAACTTTTTCTACATTAATTTTAGCTTTATCAAGTAAAACGTTAATTTTAGAGACAGCTTTTTCTCCTTCAATTTTAAATTCTTTTTGTTTCTGGGGTGATAAATTTAAAAAAATATCATCCAGACCAACTGATAATATTTCTTCTATTTTAACTTCTCTTTCATTTTTTTCACTACTTACAACAGTCGCCGGAGCTGATCCCGAAGAAAAACCTTCCCCTGGTTTTGTAAACTCCTCCTTATCTTCGATTGATCTTTCTGCTAGGTTTTCATTTTGTTCAAAACCAATATCAAAAGACTCTTGATCTTCACTTCTTTTTTCTTGGGAATCAAAAGATTCTTTGTCGCCCCTATTTACTTCTCGTTCTATTTTCTTGATTAAATCTTCAGCCATAGAATTATTCAGCTTTAATAGCCTCAACTGGACAACTGTTAGCTGCATTTCTAGCACAATCAACATCTTGCTGACTAATAACTTCTGATTTTCCAGCTGAATTCATTTTAAAAACCTTAGGACACATATTAACACACATCCCACAACCAACACACTTGCTTTGATCAACTTTGATTGACATAAAATTAAGACTAAAAATCAAGGATAAAAAAACATTGATTTTTAAAAAATTAAAATATTTTCTACATCACCATTATAATAGAATTATTGAATATTGACAAGCAAAACTAGTTTTGTTATATTTAATAAGTATAATTTAAATAGGTATAAAATTAATGATAAGTCATTTTATCTGTTTTTTTATTTAAAATGATTTTTAAACTATATGGCTCATAAAAAGGCTGGAGGATCAACCGCGTTAGGCCGAGATTCCCAGAGTAAAAGATTAGGTGTAAAATTAGCCGATGGACAATCAGCTAAAACTGGTTCAATCATAATTAGGCAAAGAGGTACTAAATACGTTCCAGGAGAAAACGTCGGCAAAGGCAGTGACGATACTTTATTTTCTCTAAAATCAGGAAAAGTAAAATTCCAAACCAGAAAAATGAAAAAATTTGACGGCAGAATGATTAGCAAAAAGGTTGTTAATGTTCTATAATAAGACTCTTTTTTCTTTTAAAAAACATCCCTTCTGGGGATGTTTTTTTATATAAAAATACTTATTAAAAAGAAAAAAGGAGGTTTTAAGACCTCCTTTTCAACACAGGAGAGTTTTTTTATCTATTAAATAGACATCCTATGTTGACAGAAAAAAATATTCCATCAAGAGTGTACTGCGGTACAATTTCCTGATAGACTCTTTTCTGATAATAAACTTTGATAAAATCAGCTCGATATTCGCTGAGAGACAATGCTAATCCTCCTGAAATAAACGGAGAGAAACCTAACGAAACTTGCTGTACTTCATCGACGGAAAAACCTACTGTTGGTGAAAGATAAAACCTATCACCTTGCAATATTTTTACAAGGTTAAGATTTATTTCACCAGCATAAGCTAGGTGATTTCCTTCCATTACCTTCTCTGGGAAATAAGCAAATTTAAAAGCAAAATCTCCTTTTGGTAACCACCTGCTTTCGTAGCTTGGTCGAGACATAATCATGCCAAAATTTACTCCAACGCCAAATCGCTTGTAATCAAGTAAAACGGCTTGGTTGTTGTTTTGCCGAGAAAACCAGTTTATTTCATGGCTCTGATAAAGCAACGAAACACCTAAATTAGCCTCGGTTTCAACATTGATTGGAATCTCATCCCATTTTACAACAGCACCTAAGGCATAATCATATCCATAGAGGATACGGTGATCGTAGTCCCCGCTTACCCAATCGTTTGTTATTTTTCCAATATTTTTCTGCTGAACTTCAGCAGAAATTCCGAAAAAAACACCGGGGACAAAATTGTCTTCAAAAAATAAATTGGCATAGAGTCTATTTAAGTGACCCTTGCCGCTTTTGGACATAGAAATCGTGTCCACGCCATTTATGACATTAATCTCTGAGTTAAATGAGTTGTAGTAACTATAACTCAGATTAAAACGAGTAGATTGCGCTGAAAGAGCGAATGGAATAAGCGCTAATAACAGCGCCGATGCTAAGACTTTAGTCAGTTTTTTCATGATTCTCCTGTGTTTTAAGTTAAACAATTAAAAATCATCGAAATTCAATAACTTTTAATTGTTTAACTTTAAGAGAATATTTTTCAAAGAACCTTATATTATATAACAATTTAATAATATTGTCAATACCTTAAAAAACATTGTCAATACTACCAGAATCATCATCATCTTCTCCTTCATCAATTTCCATGTTTTTTTCCATCTTATCTCTATTTTCATCTATAGCTATATTCTGTTTGCTTAAAGCTGAAACATTTTCCCTTTTACTATTATTTCTATTTTCAAGGTTTCTCCTATTTTTGTTTTTAGAAACAAAGAAATTTAAATCATACCTTTCTTCAGGAAAAACATAAATATAGATTAAACCGAACAACAAACTCAAACCAAAAATAAATAATAAATTAAAAAATAAACCTGGTTTAACTGGATATTTAGAGACAACTGGCTGATCTAGAACACTAATTTTAACAGAATCACCTAAACCTTGATAATTTTGGTTTTGAGTTATTAAAATATGATTAACAGCTAAAGCAATCTGCTTGGCTTGACTAGCGTCTGGATGGTAAATATTAATATTAATTATGCCAGAATTTTCAACAGCCTTAGCGCTAATAGTTTTCTTCCATTTCTTCATTTGCTTAGTAGCATCTTCACCAAAATAACCTTCCTCAATATCAAAATCAGAGCTAACCACAAGACTAAAAAAAGAATTAGAATATATAACTCGAGAAAATAAATCAGATAAATATTCAACTGACCTAGAAACAGCATAGGGATCAACTCGACCATAGCCTTCTTGAATAACTAATATTTTTGATTTTGTTCCAAACTTAAATTCTTGCAATAAAACAAAAGCAGATCCAATAACTAAAAAAATTAAAAAAATAGAAAGCAAGGTTTGTCTTTTTTGTTTTAATAAACTACTTAAATCCATATCTTTGTTTTTATTTTATTATTTTAAAACTGTTTCTTGAACTTCTAAACTAATACTATATGTTAACTTAGAATCCTTACCACTAACTTTAACATCTGTTTTTTCTGAAATATTATTAACATCAAAGCCATTTCTAACACTTTGAGTTGTTACTCTATTTCTAGAAGAACTTTCCTGCAAGCTTGGTCCGTTTAAAATTTTATTAAAACGACCATCGGCATCAGCTGAAACTTCTATTTTTTGATTATAAAATTCAATTACTAATTTTTCATTTGGTAAATAACCGCCACCACTTATTTCAAATTGAGTTCCACTGTCAACGACTGGAGAACTTAAATTTAAATACAAATTTTCCTTTGGATAAACTTTATCATCTTGACCAGCTTTAAAATAACCCAAAACATCTAAATTTGAATCTAAAATTAAAATACTAGAATTATTAAAAACAGTAATTCTATCACCATCATAAGTAGCCACAGCTTTTAAACCCATAGCCCAACCTTCTTCAGCTACAACACCACCTGTTCTCAAGGAAGTAACAACACTCATATCTGATTTTCTAATTTTAACCACCCCTAAACCATTAGAAAAGTATAAATACTCATTACCAGAAGAGTGAACATCGTAGCCTGGATAACCTAAGTGCTCAAAGGTTGCTTTTAAAGATCCGTTTAGGCCAACTTTTTTAACCGACAAATCATCAGCAAAATAAATATGATTATCATAAGAATCATAATATATTCCACGATTATTTTTATCGCCATAAAAATTTAATTGCAATCTATCAGCTATTTTTCTCTCTCCCTTGTCATATATCTCTATTTCATTATTTTTTTCAACTAAATTAAAAATTAAACTTGGATGACCACCACTAGAAATATTGTATGGAGTGTCATTTTCAAGAACATAAGAATCTATAACCTCTAAATTACTACTCCAAACCTTAACCCCTTTAGCACTAATAGTTACAATATTATCACCGAATTTATCAATTCGATTATACCATTCCCAATAAGTATTTTTCACTTCTTTAACTAATTCATAACTATTCAGATTAGAAATGTCATACTTGTAAATAGTAAAGCCAGAAATGACATAAGCATACAAACGTCCACTTTCAATATTTAATTTAACTCCATAAAAACTATCATCTTTATTGAATCGAGAATCAAAAGGACGCCAATACATTTTTCTTTTTAGACCATCATCTTCTAATCTAAAAATCTCCAAATATTCACTATCAGTTGAGGCTACAATTAAGTCTTGTTCATAATTAATAGCATCACCAGAATAATAAGATTTAACCTTGGTTTTGGCTGGAATTGAGGTTAAATAAACAACACCTCCCAACAAAACTAGAAATAAGGCTATTTTTTTAAAATTTTTCATATTTTTTTATTTAAATTTTTAAAATTTATTTTGAATAAAAAATCAAACTTAACTGATAAGTATATCACATATTAAAAAAAATGTCAATAGTTAAAAAAGGCTTTAAAATAAGCTATTTTTATCATAAATTTGACTAAGTTATTTTAATATGTTGCTATTAATATTTCTTTTTTTTGACCATCAAAATCAATATCTCTCAAATTTAAATCATAGAAAGATCTATTTTTTTTATCTCCAGCGAAAAATTCATATTTTAGATTGCCAAAAAAATCAAAAATACGAACATGTGGGCCACCCCAATCTGGGAGTGTAACTATTTCTGCTTGACCATCACCATCGATGTCGCCAACAGAAACCTTAGCCCCACATTTAAATTGATCAGGAAAAGCTCTAAATATTCCAACTAATTTATTTTCTTGATTAAAAATTTTTACCAAAGACTTATTACCAGTAACCGAACCTTCAACTCTTTCTAAAAAACCATTATTGTTAGAATCAATTTTATTCTCTCTAAATTTACTTAATTCACTTAAATCTGCCGACAATAACTCTTGTCTTCCCTCTTGATAATTAATGATAGCCTTTTCTGTAAAATCATTATTATTAATAACATAATTAGAATGAGTTATCCTTCCTAAATAATTAAAAGCTTGATATCGCGTTTTATTTAACCAAGTTCCATCAAGTTTTAAAATAGGCTCTATTATTATTGATGAAAAAGGTTTGATTTTTATATTTCTTTCTGGATACCAATCATAAATTTGTTTTTCATCTTTTGTTAATTCGAACAATTCCTCCTGTGAGCCAATATTCACTAAAGATGAAAAATAGCGAAAATCTTTGCGCCAAATATTTGTTTTTCCAATTTGATAAGCGTTTTTATTAAATGAAGAAAGATCAAAATTATATTCTTCATATACCCAAGTTTGGCCATGGTTTTCTATACTATCATCAAAACTTAAATAAACATCATTAAAAAACAAAGAAGTGCTCAGTCCATAACGCATTTTTTCATAATCAGAAAAACTATTATTAGTTAAATTAAAAATATAAAACTTGGGACTTGTATTTAAATTATAAATTGATTGATAAGAATTGATATTAGCCTGCCATGAACCATCACCCTCGAAAGAGATCGGAAAGTCTTCAAATACTCGACCATTAACATATTTCTGATAAGGAGCAAAGGAAGAGCTGTTTATTAAAACTATATAATCATAGCCAATCAATTCTCTGGTTTTTTTTAAGATTTTTATATTTCCCTCCTGCCAAGCAGAATTTACAGAAATAGAAGAATCCTTAAAACCATCATTATTTAAATCAATATTTCCCTCATTCAGCCAATTAATAGAGTCAAAAAAATTGTCAAAAAAAACCCCATCCCAAACACCAGAAGCTATTATTCTAGAGCTTACAAATTCTGGCAAAAAATCATTCCATCTTTTATCGTCAACAGTCGCTCCTAAATTACTAGAATTAAGCATCCACGTCTCTGGCCAAAAACTTATTTTTTTATTATCAAATTTCAAATACCAACTATCGGGTATCGATTCCAGAATTTCTTTTCTTAAATGCAAATAATCATATAGATAAACATCATTTCTAATCTCTTGAGAGCTAATATAGGCTAAAATAATAATATCGGGATTAAGTTCTCTAATTTTTTTAATTTTGTCGGGATTATTAAACTGATGTTCCATGTCCAAAATTATTAAATCCCATTTTGATAAATTTAAAACATCTTCATCGTTCAAATCCCAGGAAAGAAAAATATTGGCTAATTTAGGTGATTTAGCTGAAAGTTTATTAGCTTTATTTAATATATCAGAAGCTTCAACTGAGTTAAAAAAAACAAAGCTAAATATAAATAAAAATTTAAAAATTAAAATATTTTTTTTATTTAACATACTGTTTGTAAATTTTTAAAATTTCTTCTAAATGCTTATTAATATTTAAATCTAAAACCTTCTCTCTAGCTCTTTGACCAATCTGCCTTAAGTCACAATGTTCTAAGCTGTCTATCTTACTAGCTAAGGCTTTAAAATCACCATTTTGAAATAAAAAACCACTCTTATTATCTTCAATCAACTCAGACATTCCACCTATCTTAGAAGCAATCACCACCCTAGAAAAAGACAAAGATTCTAAAAGTGAAAGAGGCATGTTTTCCGCCCAAATTGAAGGCATAAAAATAACTTTTGCATTTTTAATAATAAGCTCCAATTCAACACCCAACTTATAACCCAAAAATTCAACCCTATTATTAAGCTTTAATTTATCGCAAAGAGTTTTTAATTGTTTTTCTTCGGGACCAGAGCCAACTATTTTAATTTTTAAATCACTCTTAGATAAAGCAAGAGCTTTAAGCAAAACATCGATACCTTTCTCGCTTGATAAACGACCAAAATAAAGACCATAATCACCACCTTGATTTTCAACTTGATTGATAACGGTAAAGTTATAAATAACTTTAATTTTTTCTTCTGGAACCTTAAAACTAACAATAGTTTCTTTCATGAAATTACTAGGGGCTATAAATAAATCTATATTTTTAAAATAAATATTTAATATTCTATGATGAAAATACATTTCAATTGCGGCCAAAAAACTTTTCAAATAAGATTTTTTAAAACATTTATGTTTTAAGCATTTATAATATTTACCACCTCGACACCTATAACAAATTTGATTATCAACGAACAACTGATAATTTGGACAGATTAATTTATAATCATGAACATGCATAACTACTGGAATTTTATATTTTTTAGCTACACTTAAAATCGAGGGTGATATTTGATGATAAATATTGTGAATATGAATTATATCGGGCTTAAAATCTTTAATTAATTTTTTAAATTTTATTTTAGCTTCAAAACTATATAGAATTCTAAAAGGAGCTAACAACTTATCCCTCAAACTAGCCTCATTAAAACTAATCCGAGAAACAAAATATTTTTCCCACTTAGATTTAAAATTCTTAGGATGCTTCATGGAAAAAACAGCCACCTCATGCCCCTCCCTTTCCAACTCCTTGGACAGATCAATAAAATATTTCTCTGCACCACCCCGAATATAATTAAACTTATTAACCTGTAATATCTTCATATTATTCATTTAAAAGACTTAAATAAAAAGTAGTATACTTTTGACTAACAACTCTAATATCAAACTCTTTTTTAACCAAATTATATAAATTATTAGACATAAACCTTAAATTTTCTCTGTTTTGATCATCAAAAAAATACTTTAATTTAAGAATTAAATCACTTAAATCATTGTTTTTAAACAAAATGCCAGTTTTATTATCAATAATAATATCTAAAATACCACCAGTGGCCGAGGCTAAAACTGGCAATTTCGCTAAACCAGCTTCCAGTAAAACAATACCCAAACCTTCCCATTTAGAAGGTAGGACAAAAAAATCCAAAGAGCTCAAAAAAGAAAATACATCTTTTTTTGTTCCAAGTAATTTAATTTTATTAGATAAAGAAAGGGTTGATATTTGATTTTCCAGTTCTTCTTTTAATTCACCTTCACCAACTATTAAGAACAAAAAGTCCTTATCTTTAAAATGAGCCAAAGCTTTTATTAGTAAAGAAAAATTTTTTTGCTCATTTAACCTGCCAATAGAGCCAAATACTAACGAATTGCCTTTTTTTATTTGTTGAGAAGCGTCAAATAAAGAACAGTCAACTCCATTTGGTATTAAAATAGTTTTATTTTCATCAATCTTGTATCTATTAACAACATCTTTTTTAACCGAATTAGAAATAACTATAATTTTGTCAGAAAAGTTAGCAGTTATTTTTTTAAAAAATCTAACAATAAAATTATCATTATCTAAAACATTTTGCTCGGTTGAAACTATTTTTTTTACCCCCATTAATTTAGCAGCTATCTTTCCATAAATATCTCCACCCAATTGAGTGTGAACTATATCTGGCGAAAAAAATTTTATTTCTTTACAAATTTGATAAAAATTAAAAAGATCCAATTTAAATTTCTTTTTTAATATTTTTAAATTTATATTTCTTTTAATAAATTCTTCTTCAAAAAAACCACCACCATTAAAAGCTAATACTTTAATTTCAAAAATATCGTGATTTAAGTTATTAACTAAATCCAGGATAAATTTCTCAGCCCCACCAGAAGCCAAAGAAGGAATGATATATAAAATTTTAATTTTTTTATTGTTCATTTTGTTTCAACTTATTTCTTTTTTCGACCAAAATTAAGGCTACTAAAGCTAAGGATATTGGCAACCAAACTCTACCCTTGTAATAAGAAGTGTTAAAAAATTGATAAAAATAAACACCAAAAGAAGCAACAAACAAAGGTAATAAAAGCTTGTAATCATTGCTATTTTTTAAAACACCTAAATAAATTTTTCTAAATATCACAAAAGAAAATAAAGCAAATAAAATAAGCCCCAAAATTCCATTCTCAGCCAATAATTTCTGCCAAACACCATGAGAATCAAGTGGATCTCCATATTTAGAGACAAACCTAATATTATTAGCCACCAAATTAACAAAATTACCGGTTCCATAACCCAGTAATGGCTTGTTCTCAAAAGCTTTAAAAGCAATGTCAGTCAAAAGCAATCTATTTTGTGTAGAGCTAATATTAGCTTCTTGCAAGGAAAACATTTTAAAAATAAAGGGAGAAGCAATCACCAGAAAAGAAAGTAAAACTAATATCACAGATTTAAAGTCAATTTTTTTCTTTTTAATCACTAAAAAATAAATAGAGATATAAACAATTATCTGAAGAGTTATACTTATCCAAGCTGTGCGACCAAAAGTCAGCCAAGCTGTTAAAAGTAAAAAAACAGAAAGAATGTTTATAAATCTAGAAGATCTTTCATTTTTAAACCAATGCTTTAAAGATAAAATTAAAAACCCAGAGGACAAAAGTATTTCAGATAATAAATTATAATTATTACCAAAAATAGGATAAGCAAAAACAGAAATTGGCTGAACTCTAAAAAAAGAATCTTGCCAATCCTGAAGAAAAAGAGAAAACACACCGAAGCCAGCTAAAATTAAAGAAGATAAGCTAAATAAAATTATAATATTTTTTAAAATTCTACCATCTTTAATAACATTGACTGGAACCAGAATAAAAGCCAAATAAAAAAACAAAATCCAACGGAAAGAATACCAAAGAGAGCTGATAATATTTTCGCTTAGCAGTGAGGAGAGTAAACAAATAGAAAAAAAAGCAATAAAATAAGAAAAGAAAGGATAAATTAATTTACTTTTGGACTTGTCATAAAAATAAAGATAAATTTCGCGTAAAATAAAAGCCAACAAAACAAATAAGGCTAGTAAATCAACCAAGGGCAATTCTAAAAAATTAATCTTAAAAGCTATCCCTATCAAAGGCAAAGAGAAGGCTATTAAATATAAACCAATCTCTATTTTTAAAAATAAAATAAATAAAAAAAATAAGGAAACTAAGGCCAAACTTGAAACTAAATAATTAATTTCAGTTAAAGATAACAAAAACAAAAAAACAGGAATTAACAATAAAAACCAATAATATTTTTTATTATAAAAATTAGTCATTTTTATTCAAAATAAATTTTAAGTTTATAATCTTTATCTAATTTATTAGTCCAAGTTAACTCATTTTCTTTAATTAAAATATCACCCTCGCCTTCAAAACCAATAATCTTTCTTTGAAATTTTAAATTAGCCTTAAATTCCTGAATTTCACTTCCTGCCTGTTTTTGAACTTGCAGAGAATAATATTTTTTATCATTAATATCTTTTAAAATACTATCAGCTAAACTATATTGAAATGATAAAATTTTTTGCTCTCCAGGCTCTATAGATATAAAAGCGCCTAATAATCCTTTAGGATTTTCTATTTCATTATCGCTAGAAGAGTAAACATCACCAGCACTTAAACCACTAGCTTCTAAATATTGACTATCTTTAGGAATATAAACCCTAGTATAAGTTCGATATCTAGTAGTTTGCCAATCAAACCATCCATTATTTTTATAATAAATATCCACCTGAGAAAAAATGCCATCCGGTTTTTCTTCCAAGCTATAAAAGATATTTTTTTCCATCACTCTGTCAGTTTTAAAAGCGGCTAAATTTGAATCAATTACCATCAAGAAGTCACTGTCAGTTTTTTTTACTTCTCCTTCCCAAGCAAAAGATTGAGAGACCTCTCTTTTATAATCATCAAACAAATAAACCAAAAAATTTTTACGATCTATATTTTGATTAAAAACATCCATTAGCTCTAACCACTTTTCAGAAGGCAAATTAAAAAGTTTTATTTTTATTTCTTTAACAATATCACCAATAATATTTTTTCGATTCCATTCTGACACCCCCTCTTCTCTAAAAGCCATTTCAACTTCATATTGTAAAACTTCAACAAAATTATCCTTATCATAAGTTTGACCATCAACCTCTACTGGTCCAGTTATATACAAAAGATCAGTTATCATTCTTGGAGTGATGGCTATTAAACCAGAAACATCAATAAGCTCCGAAGATCTTCCAGCGGCCACCATTTCTTGTTCATAAAACCATTTTATTTTTTTAGCACTAGTTGGAAAATCCGGCGACCAATTTGAATCACGCATAAACCAACGATCAACCCCCAAATACTTTTTAATTGGCTCAGGTGGTAAAACATTAAAATCTTTATTTAAACTAGCCGGCATATCTAAATGATAGACATCATTTGTTTCTAGTTTGATAATATCACCCAAACTAAGCTCCATAACACCATAGCTACCAATAAAACCACCGGTTGCTCTTAGCTCATTGTTATTTTGTAAAACTATCAAATAACTGACTGGCTCTGGATAACCGGCCAGGCTAGGAATAACCGCTGAAAAAGAGGCTAAATTAGACAAAAGATTAGACGAAGTATTAAGATATTCCTTTAATTGTTTGATTTGTGGCACATATTTTGATAAAAAACTATTATTTTCAGCCTTTTCCAAATAAAATAGAGACAAGTCAACATTAGCCTTAATTCCATTTAATTCTGGCGAGTTTTCATAAAGAAGTTTTAAAATTCTTCTTTTTTCATCTTCGCTAAACTCTAAAAAATTATCAAATCTTTTACCAGCCACAATATCTTCAATTTCTTGGGCTATAAAAAAAGATTTTTCAGCTGAAGAACTTAATATCTCAGCTGTTTTAGTTAAATATTTAAAATCATTAAAGTTATTCTGAAAAAATAAAATTTTATTTAAAGGCCAATAGTTAGACAAAGAATCTAAACTTTGTGACGCTTCAAGAAAGTCTTGATGAGATTCCTGGGCTACAAGAGTAGCTCTAGAAAAATCTCCATCTTTAAACAACTGCAAAGATTCTTCTATATTTTTTTGACCAGAATTAACATTGGAATAAATTTTATTAATTTTAAACAAAACAAAAAAAGAATAAACCAAAAAACAAAATAAAAAAGAAAAAAATAAAAATAAAAAAACATTAATTATTCCTCTAAAATAATTAAGTTCTTTTTTAACTTCTAAATCGTTAATATTTTTGTTAAAATTATTCATTTATTTATAATTTTATTTTTTAACATCCAAAATTTTATCTAGTAAAACTATTTTTTTAGAATTTAAAACGCCATGCAAAAAAACGTCAGCCACTTCTTGTCGATATCTAAATTCTTTTTCATCCATAGCTGTAAAATTAACCTCCTTATTTAATTCAAATTCTAAATCTTGGATGATTTTCATTAATTTTTCTTTTTCCACGTCAGCCACAATCAGAACATCAGTTGGAGCATTATCATTATTCAAAAACATCCCCCCTAAAAGAATAAACTTGGGATCACAGATTAGTTTTAATTTTTTAATAAAACTTTCGCCAGACAATATTTGAGATTTTACAATCAAAGACTTAATTTCAGAAAAAAGAATAAAATTTTTATTTAATTGATAATATTTTTTTTCTCTAATATTTCTTGTTTTAATTTCTTTCTTCTGTGACGCTTCATTTTTTAAATCTTCGTCTACAGCCCCATCATCACTCTTGTCTAAATTTGACTTATCAATACTAGACAAAGAAGCGCTTTTCGTGTTATCATCTGAATATAAAAGGCCAAAATCATCTAAATTGATTAATTCTCTTCTAACTGAATTTACCTGAAGTTTTAAATCTCGGGCTAACTGCCTAATATAAAATTTTTCATCAGGCCTCATTAAAAAAGCTTTTAAGATTTTTACCCTGGCTTTTGAGCCAAAAATTTTTTCTAACATATTTTTTGTTTATTTTATTGGTTTTTTTTATAAATAATCAATAAAATTATATAATAATTATAAAATTTTGTCAATAGCTTATGTTTATTAAAATATCCAGTATAAATATTAACAACAACCTAGACAAAAGTTTAGTACAGTCTAAAAAAATAGACAGTGATTGTGACGAAAAGTTAAAATTTGGTCATCTTTTTGCTTTGATAGAAATTAATAGGCCAAATCAAAAATCAAAAGAAATTGCCAATCTTATTATTGAATCTCTCAATAATAACTACTATCTAAACGACAAGATGATTTTAAGTGAACAGCTAACTAGCCTAAAAATAGAGTCTTTTTTTGAAGCAGCTCTGGTGAAAACCGGAAAGAATCTAATTGACCACCTAGATAAAGAGAAAATAAACATTGACTTTAAAGATTTAAATATTACAACAGGTGTAATTTATGAAGGAGAAATATATCTATCTAATTGTGGGGCTAATAAATCATTTTTGATTAGAAAAATAAAAGAAGATTATGAAATTAGCGACATCAATCCCGAAGAAGACCAAGAAGAGCAACATGATAACAAGATATTTTCTTCAATTATTAGCGGAGAAATACCTAATAACTCCTATATCATAATCAGCAACCCTTCCCTCTCGGAATATCTTTTAAATAAAGAATTCATAGAAATAATAGACAAACTTAACCTGGAAGGAGCCCGGGAACAAATTAAAAATAATTTACTAAAAATAAATAATTACTCTAACTTCTCTGGTTTAATTATTAAAAATTGTTTATTAGAAGAAAAAATGAAAAATTCTTGTTTAACTGAAAACAAACAAGACTTTAGACCAGAAAATAATCATTTACATCAAGCCGAAAGTCAAACAGAAAAATTATTAACCAACACTGGCAGTATTGATAAAAAAAATATTAGCTTATCTGTAGCAAAATTTTTTAATAAAATAAATATTTTTTCATTTTTATTTAAAAAAATTAGCAACATTAAAAGAAATAAAAATAAAAGAGAAAGAAATACGGATTTAAACATAATTAATCAATCTGGAGAAAATAAATATAAAAAAAGAAAAATATTTATATTTTTACTAGTGATGCTAATAGCTGCTTTAGGAGGAAACATTTACAATAAAAACAGAAAAGAGAAAAAAATAGAAGAACAAGAAAATATTGCTAATATTGAAGAAGAATTAAATCAAAAACAAAAACAAATCGAGGCTTTTATTATTTATAATGAAGATCAGGCACTAGAAGAAATAAATAATTTAAGAGATAAAATATCCAACCTCAGCGACAAAGAAAGGGATAAAGTTTCTAATATCAAAGAAATAGAAGAAAAACTACAATCACATGTTGATCAAATTAGAAAAATGACTAAAATTGACCCCATAGAGCTAAGCAACTTGTCATTACTCGACAATCAAATAGAAACATCTGCTATATCAATGTCCGGAGAAAATATCTATGTCAGTGACCCTAAAAATGGCAAAATATATCTTATTGGTAAGGATGATTTAAGTTCTGTCTTACTTGAATCCGAGGATTTAAAATCAAGTAAAATAATATCAGCCAATGACCCAGATAATAATTCCCTGTTTATTAATGACAAGCAAGTAGTTAAAATAGATAAAAACAAAAAAATAAACTATACAAAAATAAATATTGAAGATTTTTCTCAAATTAAATCTTTTGATGTTTACACTAATAACAGGATCTATTTACTAAACTCTGAAAAAAACCAAATATTTCGCTACAATCTAGAAGACGGAGAATATAAAACTCCCAGTCCTTGGGTAGAACAAGATCAACCAGAAAAAACAACATCAATTAGCGTAGATTCTAGCATTTTTATTTTAAATGAAGATGGAAACATTTTTAAATATCACGAAGGCATAAAAAAAGATTTTGAAACAGATAAAATAGATCCAACAACTACCCAAGCTAACAACATTAAATTAAGTGATAAATATATATATGTTTCCGAAAAAACAGAAAAAAGAATAATAATCTTTGACAAAAATACTGGGGATTTTATCAAGCAATATTACTCTCCTCTTTTTAACAACTTAAAGGATTTTGTCACCAACGAAGATAAAGCTATTTATATTCTCAATGATAATATTGTCTACAAAATAGATATTGAAATATAAATCAAAAAAGTAATTTAAATATAAAAAAATAGAGAGCCTTAACTCTCTATTTTTTTATATGTGCGTTATAATTACTTTAAAGTAACTTTTCCACCAGCTTCTTCTAATTTCTTTTTAACTTCTTCAGCTTCCTCTTTTTTCAAACCTTCTTTAATCATTTTTGGAGCAGCATCTACTAAATCTTTAGCTTCTTTTAAACCCATTTCAGTGATTTCTCTTACAACCTTGATAACAGCAATTTTATTAGCTCCGCTATCAGTTAATTCAACATCGAAGCTAGATTTTTCTTCTGCAGCAACAGCACCAGCAGCTGGAGCAGCTCCCATCATCATAGCTGGAGCAGCGGCTGAAACACCAAATTTTTCTTCTAAAATTTTTACAAGCTCAGCTAAATCTAAAACGCTCATTTTTTCAATCTCAGATACTAAAGATTGAAATTTAGCTGGAACTTCAACTACCTTTTTTTCTTCTGACATAATTTTTTTTAATTTAGAATATTTAATTTAATTAAAATATTCTAAAAAATTAATTTATTATTTATTATTATTTTTTTTCACTAACAGCTTTTAAAACATTAACCAAACCTCTAATGTTGCCGGCCAAAACGTTAACGAAGCCAGAAACTGGAGCATTCAAAGAGCCAACAACCTTAGCATAAAGCTCTTGTTTGCTTGGTAACTGAGCTAAATTTTCAACCTCAGAGGCGCTAATAAAATTACCATCCAAAACACCGCCAACAAAAGAAATTTTTCCTTCTTTGTCCTTTTTAAAATTAAAAACAACTTTAGCTGGAGAAACTTCATCCTCGTAAGCGAACACAACAGCCACCTTTCCTGGTAAATTCTTAATATCCAAGTCAGAAATATTACTATCTTTAAAAGCAATATCCATTAAAGTCTTTTTAGAAACATAGTATTCACCATTTTCTTTTTTTAAACTTTTTCTCAGTTCTTCATTGTCTTTAACACCTAAAGCGTCAAAAGTTGTAAAAACAATAGATTTAGAACGACTTATTTTATCTTTTAAGTCGGCCAAAATATCTCTTTTTTGCTCTTTGTTTTTTGGCATAAATATTATAATTTAATTATTAACCTAAATAAAAAAATCTGCTAAACAGCAGACAATCAAAATTATAGATAAAATTATTCATCTAAAACCTCGGCAAGTCTTAAATTTGCTCAAAAAAGCAAAAAGCTTACTGTCTGCAGTTTACTAGCTAATTATAGCATCTTGTTTTATTATGTCAAGTTGTTTTCAAGGCCAGTTGTCCACAAGCCCCAAAAACATCCTGATTGAAACGATAACGCTCAATCACGTTTATGCCGTTTCTTAATAAAATATTTTTAAAATTATTGATTGTTTTTTGATCTGAGGGTTTAAAACTACCGGTTTCATTATACTTTATCAAATTAACAAAATATAATTTTCTACCCAAAAGCAAGCGTGACAACTCCAAAGCTTCCTTCTGACTATCATTAACCCCCTTAATCAAAAGGTATTCCAACATAACCCTCCTATTGGTTTTTTTAATATAAAAATCACTAGTATCTAAAAGTTTTTCCAGTTGATAATTTTCAGAATAAGGCATTATTTTTCTTCTCAAAAAATCATTGGGAGCATGCAAGGATATAGCTAAATCAACTTTTATTCTCTCGTTAACCATTTTTTTAATTTCATTTATCAAACCAATGGTAGAAATAGCTATTTTACGAGAAGAAATGTTAAAAAGATCAGGATCGTTTATAAATTTAATTGCCTTAAAAACATTGTCATAATTCAACAAAGGTTCACCCATACCCATAAAAACAACATTGCTTATTTTTTCATTTTTATTTTTTAAAAATCTAGCCCAAAAAATAATTTGTATTAATATTTCACTATAATCCAGGTTTCTAGTAAACCCCATTTTCCCTGTAGCGCAAAACTTGCAAGCCAAAGGACAACCAATTTGAGAAGAAATACAAACTGTATTTCGGCCATCCTTATGGTTCATTAAAGTTGTTTCAACTTTTAAGCCATCAACCAGGTGAATAATAGCTTTACCCGATTTTTGTTCTTTAGAAAGAAACAAGTCAGCCTTAATATCCAAAGAAAGATCTTGTTTAAGTTTTTCTCTTAAAACCAAAGGAAAAACAGAAGCGTCTTCCCAGTCACTTATCAAATCGACAAAAACCAATTTTATAGCTTGCTTTAAGCGAAAACTAGCTTCCCCAGTTAAAACTTCTTGTAGTTTTTCAATAGTCATAATGCGTTCATTCTATCATTTTAAATAAGATAGCGCAACAAAAAACAAAACAGCCCCCAAAGGGGGCTGTTTTTATGGTTGAGAACTAGTTTCTATATCCGCCTCCACCAAAACCGCCACTAGGACGATCTTCTTTTGGTCTAGCAATATTAACAACAATGTTTCTTCCACCTAAATCAGTTCCATTCAAAGTGTCAACAGCCTTTTGAGCTTCTTCGTCAGAAGACATCTCAACAAAACCGAAACCCTTTGATCTACCAGTCATTTTATCAATGATAATAGCAGCTGATTCAACTGTACCAACTTGAGAAAAGAAATCTTTCAACTCCTCTTCTTTAGTTGTAAAAGGTAAACTACCTACAAATAATTTTTTCATAACAATATTCTTATACAAATAAATTAATAAACAAGCCGACCTTTTTTAAATTATCTCTAACTCTCACGAACATTTACTTGTGCAAGAATATTAGAAAAGCCTTGTTTAGCATATTTCAATACTACACTAAAAAAATAAAAATGGCAAGAGATAGCGAAAGTATCTTGATTAGTTTATTTCCAACAAATTCTCCAAATACTCCCTGCTATTAGACAAGCGAGGAATCTTGTTTTGTCCACCCAATTTATTCTTGCTTTTCAACCAATCATAAAATAAGTTTTTTCTAGCAATATTTATTTTAGGTAAAGACAAAACCATATTCTTATGTCTTTTAGCCTCATAATCAGAATTTAAAGCTTTCAAAGCATCGTCCAAGTCTCTTGTGAATTCTTCTAGGTTTTCTGGCTCTTTTTCAAACTCAATTAGCCACTCATGACCACCCTTATTTTTATCATCTATAAATATTGGACAAACAGTATAGTCATTGATACTAGCTCGATTTTTTTCTAAGGCTATCTCTAAGGCCCTATCTGTATTACCAACCATTAATTCTTCACCAAAAACATTTATAAAATGTTTAGTTCTGCCAGCTATTTTTATTCTCAATGGTTTAACAGAGGTAATTTCCACAGTGTCACCTATTAAATAACGCCAAAGACCACCATTAGTTGAAATAGCCAAGGCGTAAACCTTGCCCAACTCCACATCGCCAACACCCAAAGTCACTGGATGGCTTTTATCTAATTCCGATAAAGGAATAAATTCATAAAAAACTCCAATATCAAGCATTAAAAGCATATCATCTCGCTTAAGATCATCATTTAAAGCAAAAAACCCCTCAGAAGCATTATAAATTTCTAAATAGCTCATTTTATCACCAGGAATAATAGCTTTAAATTGCTCACGATAAGGAGCAAAGCTAACGCCACCATGCATAAATAATTCCAAGTTAGGCCAAACATCAAAAATATTTTCTTTTTTAGAAATTTCTAAAACTTTTTTCAACAATAAAAGAGTCCAAGAAGGAACGCCAGCCAAGGCCACAATATTTTCGTTAATTGTTTCACGAGCCATTTCTTCCAATTTTTTTTCCCAGTCACCCATAAGCGCAACTGCCATTTTAGGAGCTCTAAAGGGGCTAGCCCAAAAAGGAAGATTTTTCATTAAAATAGCTGATAAATCACCACAATTAAAATTTTTAAAATTAGAATCAAAGGAACCTCCGATAGAAATTGTTTTTCCTAGAAAGATTTTGGTATCTGGCTTAATCTTAAAATAACAAGCTAAAACATCTTCCCCTCCCCCATAATGACAAACCTCCAAAGCTTCGTCCGATATTGGAATTATTTTGCTTTTAGAACCAGTAGTTCCTGAAGACTTAGCTAAATAATTTAATTTACCTGGCCATAAAACATTGTCCTCCAAATCACATACACGATCTATTTCTGGTTTTAAATCATCATAGGAAGACACTGGAACGTTTTCTTTAAAAAGCAAAAGAGCATCTTCAGCTGTTCTGCTTTCAATTATTTTTTCATAATTATATTTTCTACCCCAAAAAGTATTCTGAGCTTTATTTAATAAATCAAAAAAAACTTCCAGTTGGGCTTCAACTGGATTTTCTTTAAAAAAATTTATTCGACGATAACGAGAATGAAATTTTAATTTAATAAAAAAATTAAGTGGAAACATTTTTTTAGACAAAACAAAAAAACAACATTAATTAAACTTAAATTAAGAAATAAATTATTTTTTGTGTTTTTTGTTTAAACAACAAAAGGGTCTTCTAATAAGCAAATAAATAGAAGATAAACCGACCAAACCATAAACAAAACGAGAAAAACAATTCAAACCATCGAAATCAAAACAAAAAAATGCAACTAGGTTAAAATCAAAAAAACCGATTAAACCCCAGTTTAAGCCACCAATTAAAACAAGGGCGATGGCTAAGCAATCTAAATAATTTAGATTTTTCATAATTTTAAAATTTTAATTATGTTCTAGCTTTACATTTTTATTTTAACATTTTTTTCAACAAAAGACTACACATTGACAATAAGTCAAAAATATGATATAATTGTAAGTCGTACCTAAAAATAAAAATTATGAAAATAAATGTCAGGTTTGAAGAAGAAACTTATGTAGCTGAAATGTCAGCTGATGACTTTAATTATACCAAAAATTATTACCCACACAGAACAATTAGTATTAGAGGTTTTGGAGGGATAGAATTAAACGTACCAATAAAATACTTAATCCTAGAAGCAGAAAATTCAAACGAATCTTCTGCTTACTGTCAAAAGGGGTTTTTTAAAAAGGACACTAAATAGTGTCCTTTTTCTTTTATATTTTTTCTTTTATTTCTTTTAAGATTGTTTCAAAAAAATCATTGGGTGAAAAAATTTCAGTATCATTACTTCCTCTTTTTCTAACTGCAAAAATATTTTCATCCATTTCTTTATCTCCGATAACTAATACATATGGAACTTTTTCATTGGCAGCCTTTCTAATCTTATTAGAGACTGTTTCATCATTAATATCAAGTTCGGCTCTAATATCTCTATTTAAAAATTCTTGTTTTAGTTTTTTGCAATAATCAATATGTTTTTCACCAACTGATAAAATTCTCACCTGAGAAGGAGCTAACCACAAAGGAAAAGCTCCGCCATAATGTTCAATCAAAACTCCAAAAAATCTTTCCAAAGAACCAAGTAGAGCACGATGAATCATGATAGGTCTTTCATCTTTTTCCGGACCTTTATAAATCATATCAAATTTTTCTGGTAAATTTAGATCAAGTTGAATAGTGGTTAATTGCCATTCACGGCCGATAGAATCTTTTACTTTAATATCTAAAGCTGGCCCATAAAATTTAGCACCACCCTCCTCTATTTCATAAGGCATATCAAATTCGGACACAACTTCTTTGATTGTTTCTTCAGCCATATCCCAAATTTCACTATCACCCATATAATTACCTACATTTTTAGGATCACGAACAGCTAGATAACCCTTAACATCTGTAAAACCAAAAGTTTTAAACATTTCAAAACTAAGATTTAAAGCTTCACGATATTCATCAGCAAATTGATCTTTACGACAAATTATATGAGCATCGTCTTGAGTAAAACCACGAACTCTAAGCATCCCACTCAGCTCTCCACTTTTTTCGTAACGATAAACAGATCCCAGCTCATTCCAGCGCAAAGGAAATTCCCTCCAAGAACGTGGCCTTGATTTATATATTTCAACATGAAAAGGACAGTTCATTGGTTTAACAAAATAGTTTTCTCCATCAACATCCATTGGGGAATACATAGAATCTTTAAAAAATCCTAAATGCCCACTAGTTTGCCACAATTTAGCCAAACCAATATGAGGAGTATAAACAGTATCATAGCCCCTTTTTCGATGAAATTCTCTCCAAAAAGATTCAACAGCTTCTCTAACTTTTGATAACTTAGGATGCCACAATATCAATCCAGGTCCAACTTTCTCACTAATCGAAAATAAATCTAACTCTTGACCTAACTTTCGATGATTTCTTTTTTTAGCCTCCTCCATTATTTTTACATAATCATCCAATTCTTCTTTAGTAGAAAATGCTAAACCATAAATTCTAGTTAACATTTTATTTTTTTCATCACCCCTCCAATAAGCTCCAGCTATTTTATCTAGCTTGAAAGAACCTAATTTAATTTTACCAGTTGACTCTATGTGTGGACCACGACATAAATCAACAAAATCACCTAGTTGATAAAGACTAACCAGTGCCTCACCATCTAACTTTAAATCTTTTAAAATTTCCACTTTATAAACATCATTACTTTTTTCAAACCTAGAAATAGCTTCGTCAATATTTATTTTTGATTTAACAAACTTTAAATTTTGTTTTACAATGTGTTTCATTTTTTTCTCAATCTCTATTAGCTCACTATCCCCTATTTTTTGATCAAAAAAATCAATATCATAATAAAAGCCATTATCAATATCTGGGCCAATCGCAAATTTAGCCTGTGGATAAATTTGCATAACAGCCAAAGCCATAATATGAGCTAAAGAATGTCTTTGCATTTCTAACTCACTTTTTTCATTTTTGTTTTCCATATAATTTAAATTAAAATAATAAATAAAAAAATCTCGCTCCAATAATTTAAAATTTAAAAAAATAATAAATTACTAGAACGAGATTTCTCCCGCGGTTCCATCTAGTTTCCTCAAAAGAGGCCACTTAATTTTTATTAATCAAAATTTGGTTTTTACAAATGTAAAAATTGTCTAAAGACAACTGTGGTTGGTAATCACAGCAATCATTTTAATTAACAATATTATTATACAACAATTTAATTTAAAAGACAAGAAACTTAAAAACCATTCAATCCTATCGTTCTCATCTGTTTATTGGCCTGTAAATCAAGAATTGTTTTCTTTAAACCATTTTCTAGGGTTACAACTGGCATCCAACCAAAATGATTTCTAATCTTATAAGTATCTGGTATAAACAATTGAGACATGAAAAGTTTGCTTGGTTCAAAAACAATTTTTGATTTAGAATTAGTAAAATCAACAATCATTTTGGCCACGTCATACAACTTAACATCAGATTCGCAACCAACATTATAAGGTCCAGACATATCAGATCGCATCACCTTAATAGCAGCGTCAATCATGTCATCTACATAGCAAAGAGAAGAAGAAAAACTTTCATCACCAAAAATAACTATATCGTCACCATTTAAAGCATTATTAACAAAGTCAGGTAACATCTGATCATCTCTTAGCGCCATTCTTGGTCCGTAAGTTCTAAATAATCTTATAATTTTAGCATCCAAGCCAAAAACCTCTCTGTAAGTATTAACCATTGTTTCGGCAAATCTTTTTCCTTCATCATAACAAGCTCTTTCACTCAAAAAATTAACATTTCCAATAAATTCCTCCTTAACCTTACTTTTGTCTGAGCTATCCTCACGCAAACCATAAACAACCGAAGAAGAAAATTGTAAAAAACTAGATTTGTATTTTAAGGCAATATTTAAAGCATTTTTAATAACTGAAGAATTAGATAAAACTATTTTTTGCTTGTTTTGATCAAAATTTCTAGGAGACATTGGACAGGCTAAATTATAAATTTCCTGAACACCCTGAAAAGAAATTTTAAATTTATTTAACTCAGGCATGTTTTCTAAATCTAACTCTTCTGTTAAATCATGATTTATAAAAACAAAATCTCTATTAGACAAAAGATGCTCAATATTTTTGACATTACTACTACAAAAATTATCGACACAAATAACTTTATTATCTTTAATAAGCTCATCGCATAAGTTGGAACCAATAAAGCCGGCACCGCCTAGAACTAATATATTCTTTTTATCAAAAATTACTGGAGACATAAAAAAATATTAATTATTAACAAGACAATTATACAATTTTTTTGAAATAAAATCAATTATAAGTTTCAATATAGGCCACTGACACTCCGCCCAAAAAACTTTCATCAAAAGCATAAAAAGAAGAAAGCAATTCACCCTTAACATTGAAAGCTCTAACATGAGGAGCTCCTCCTGGTCCAGCACCACAGATTATTTCATCTATCCCATCCTTGTTCAAATCACCAATTGATAAATTAACACCACCTTTAAAATTTTCTCCATAAGCCATTATTTTTTTTCTTTCCTTCCCAAAATTATCAAAAATTTTAATTTCCGATAAACGACCAGCACCAGGTGATATTATAATTTCTTTTTTATTTTTAGTTTTTTGACCATAAAGATTAGCTACTGCCACCTTGATTCCACCATAAAAATCATTCTCATAAGCAAAAAATTGACCCTTTAATTTGGCTTGATTGTCAAAAATTCTAACATGAGGACCACCACCAACACCTGCTCCGGTTACTATTTCAGAAATTCCGTCACCATCAATATCACCAACAGCTACATTGGCTCCTCCACGAAATTTTTCATCATAAGCAAAAAACTGACCTTTTAAATTTCCTTTTACATCAAAAATTTTAACATGAGGGCCACCACCAACACCTGCTCCGGTTACTATTTCAGAAATTCCGTCACCATCAATGTCACCAACAGCTACATTGACTCCTCCACGAAAAGCGTCATCATAAATACTAAAATTATTTAAAATTTTACCCTTATAATTACTAAAACTTAAAGAATAAAAATTTTTTTCTGATTGATAATTTTTTACTTCGCTGTATGGATAAAGTAAAAACATACCTGTTAAATTCTGCCATTTTTCATCAGCCCATCTAGCTGAATAAAGAGCATTAACTCTGCCAATCCCTAATTGATTATCAAAAGAACTATTAAGAATATTTATATTATCAGAACTTTTTAAAAGAATTTCCAATAATTCTTCTTGATTTAATTTTGGATTTATTTGTTTAATCAAACCTAGAGTACCACTAACAACAGCCGAAGCCATCGAAGTTCCTGACCAATAACCCTGATATTCTAAATATTTATCATTCTCGGAATCATAAAAAGAGGTAGAAAAAAAACTAATACCAGGAGCAGAAATATCAACGCATCTAGAGCCATAAGAAGAAAAATCAGTTTTCTGATCCATGGAATCTAAAGCTGATACCCCCAAAACCAAATTAGAAGAATCATAAAAATCAAAACAAGCCGGGTAACTAGAATTTTTATTTAAATTAAAATTATCATTACCAACAGCCGAAACAATTATAACACCAGCACGAGAAGCTCTTTTAATAGCATCCTCAAATCCTTGATTATAATCAGACCCAGAAAAACTTAAATTTATAATATTAGCTCCATTATTCACGGCATAATCAATAGCCCTAACAACATCATTAATTTTCCCCTCTCCTTTTTCATTTAAAGCCCTCAAGGCCATTATTTTAGATTTATTAGCAATTCCACTTATTCCCAAGCCATTGTTAGTATTAGCCGCTATAATACCAGCAATCATCGTCCCATGATTTAAACCATCATCGTTAGAAGTAGAAGAAAGCAAAGGACGAGGGTTGGGTATATTCTCAACAAAATTCCAACCAAAAACATCATCTATAAAACCATTTCGATCATCATCTAGACCATTTTCAAACTCTGAATCATTAATCCAGATGTTCTTGTATAAATCAGGATGATCAATATCAATTCCCGAATCAATAACAGCTATAACAGGAGCTTCACCCCTAAGTTCATAACTCCAAGTATAGGCGGCTCCAATTTTTTTTAAATACCATTGGTTTTTATAATATTCATCATTCGGAGCTGAAAAATTTTGAGCAGATACAAAATTGAAATTTAATAATAAAAAAAACGCTAAGAAAATGGCCCATACTTTTTGCTTGGCTTTAAATCTTAGCATATTTTTTTTATTTTTTTGAAAATTATTCAGCTTTTTTCTCTTCTTTCTTGTCTGCCACAGGAACTTCTTCTACTGGCTTCTCCTCAACAACAGCCTCTTCTCTAGGTTCAATCACAGTAACAACTGAGTCTTCAGGGTTGTTAAAAATTTTAAAACTAGCAGGGACTTTAATATCCTTAACATAAATAGCTTGTCCAAGTTCTTGAATCACAGAAATATCAACTGTTATATGGTCAAGCAAGTCACCCGGCAAACATTCAACTGATAATTCATCTAAATTTTTAACCAATAAACCTCCCAATTCTTTCATAGCTCTAGATTCCCCAATAAATTTCAAAGGAATTTCAGCTGATACAACTCTTTTCATGTCAACTTGATAAAAATCAACATGAGTAATAAAGTTTTTAATCGGGTCTTTTTGTATTTCTTTAATCAAAACATTTTTTTCCTCACCATCAATTTCTAATTTAATTAAATTAGATTCTCCAGCAGAAGAATAAACTTTTGAAAATTCATTAGCTTTAAGTTTTAAAGTTTTGTTTTCCACACCCAAACCATAAAGAACTCCAGCAACAAATTCTTTTTCTAATTTTTCACCTTGATTTCTTTTTTCTGCCTTTAGTTTAATATCCATATATTTTAATTTAATAATAAAAGCTTTTAAATCTAGCTTTAATTTTTAATTTTATGATTTTGATTTAATGATTATATTTTGAACTATACCTATCAAAATAAAACTAGCTAAAGTAGCACTGCCACCATAGCTAACAAATGGGAGTGATATACCCACGACGGGCATAACTCCAACATTCATACCAATATTAATAAACATTTGAATAAAAATCAAGACCAAGGCTCCCAAGACAAAAAAAATGGCAAAATCATCATTCATTTTTTTAATTAAAACTAACAATCTAGCAAATAAAATAAAGTAAATAAAAAGAACTAAGCTAGCGCCCAAAAATCCTAATTCTTCTGATATAACTGAAAAAATAAAATCATTTTGAGCTTCAGGTAAAAATTTTAACTGAGACTGAGATCCAAATCCAACCCCCCGACCAGTAAGACCACCCGAACCAACAGCAATTAAAGCTTGAGAAACATTGTACCCCTCTCCCAAAGAATCAGCAGTTGGATTAAGAAGTGTTAATATTCTATTTTTTTGATAATCTTTCAAATAAAAATTCCAAGACAAAAAAGATAAAAGAAAAAAAGGAATAATAATCAAAAGTAAATATTTTTTATCCATTCCAGCTAAAATAAGCATAACAAACCATAAGGCCATCATAATCATTGAAGGGCCAAAATCTGGCTGAAGTAAAACTAAAAAAACCAAAGAAAAAGAACCCAAGAAAGAAAGGCTTAACATTTTAAAAGGCCTACTCTTAAAAACTGTATTAGAAAAAAAACTAGACAGAAAAATTATAAGTATTATCTTAACAAATTCTACTGGTTGTAATCTAAAACCAAAAATATCAAACCAACCAGTTGTTCCTCTAACAGTTTTACCTAAAAACAAAACAGCTATTAAAATTATTATTCCAAAAACATAAATATACTTATTGAGACTTTTGATCAAATTATAATCAACAAAGGAAGTTGCAAAAAATAAAATAATCCCAAGAATAACATAAAATATTTGTTTTTTAAAATTAATCAAACTAATCGTTTCTTGTCCAAGAGCAATGCTATATATCTCTATTAGACCAAAAAGTGACAACAAAAAAACAGCTGAAAAAATAATCCAGTCAAATCTTAAAAAATGTTCTTTAATTCTTCCTAGCATTTTATATTAGTGAAAATGAAATAAAAATTTTATCAAAACCATAAAGCCTAAACCTAAAAAAATACCACCCAATTGACCAAGACTCTTGCTAAAGGAGCATTCTTTTTTTAATTCAGGAATAAGGTCTGATGAGGCAATATAAATAAAACCTCCAGCAGTTATTGGAATTATGAAATCTATAAAACTCTCAGAATAAAAACTAAAAATTACAGCCAACACAGCCCCTAACAACGAAAATAAACCTGATAAAAAATTAAACAACAAGGCTTTTTTTACTTTATAACCAGCATGAATTAAAACACCAAAATCACCTATTTCCTGAGGTATTTCGTGACTAATAACAGCAAAAGTAGTAATTATGCCCAAATTAACATCCAATAAAAAGGCACCAGCAATAATCATGCCATCAATCAAATTGTGCAAGGCATCACCAATCAGATTCATTTTACCAACTGGATGAACATGTTCTTCTGATGTCGGAATATGACAGTGTCTCCAATGTATTATTTTTTCTAATACAAAAAATAAGATAATTCCACCCAAAACCCCAAACCAAATAAATTCATTATGATCTTGACCGGCTTGATGAGATTTTTCTAAAATTTCTGGAAGTAAATGTAAAAAAGCATCCCCCAAGAGAGCTCCAGCCGATAAACTAACCAGAAACATGACTATTTTTTTTAACCTACCAAGAGATAGGCTCAAGAAAAAAACACCAAACAACGAAAACAAAGAAGTAATAAAAGAAGCAATGATTATATAAATGTAAATATTATTCATAAAAAGTTTTATTTTTTAGATGTTTTTTTCTTTTTAACTATTTTATTTTTTTCCTTACTGACAGACTTTTTTTTAATTATTTTTTTTACTGATTTTTTATCAACAGGACTTACTTTTTTGTTTGTTTTCTCATATTCAGCAATAACTTTCTTAAGACCCTCCACTGCCAAAACAGAACAATGAACTTTTTGTTTTGGTAAACCTTCTAGCTCGGCAACTATTTTATTCCAATCAAAATTTTTAGCATCTTCTATCTTTTTGCCCTTAACCATTTCAGTCATGACTGAAGCGGTAGCAATATTAGAAGCGCAACCAAAAGACAAAAATTTTATATCTTTAATCTTTTGATCTTTAACTTTTAAAGTAAAAAATAATTGATCACCGCAAACCATATTGCCAACTTCAGCCATGGCATCAGGATTTTTTATTTCACCAATATTTTTTGGTTGGCGAAAATGTTTTAATGTTTTTTTACTATAATTTAATGACATATATTTTAATTAATTTATAATTTTTATTTGACAAAACAACACGATGTATCAAACACTCATCGGGATTGCTAAAACATCAGCAATCCCTTTTTTTATTTTATAGAACTAAATTTTCTGAGACGATCAACTGTTTTTACTAATTCTTTTACAACTCTGCCTATTTCTTTTTTCTTATTATATCTACCGAAAGTAAAGCGAACATTACTGTTCATATATTCATCACTTACCCCAATAGCTTTAATTACTGAAGAAACTCTTAGATTTTGCGCAGAACAAGCTGATCCAGTTGAAACATGAATTCCCTTGAGTGACAAATCAATTAAAATTGCCTCTCCCTCTATTCCTTCAAACATAACATTTAAACTGTTCGGTGTTTTGTATTTCAAATCTCCATTTATTCGAATATTTTTAATATTTTTCTTCAATTCCTTCCAAAAATAATCTCTAACTTCCCTTACTTCTTTTAGGTAGCTATCTCTTTCTTTATAAGCCAACTTAAAAGCTTCAGTTAAGCCAACAATTCCAGCCATATTATAGGTTCCTGATCTCAGCCCATCTTCTTGCCCCCCACCAACAATAATTGGTTTTATTTTTATATCTTTATTAATATAAGCCAAGCCAGCCCCTTGAGGGCCATAAAATTTATGAGCTGATAAACTCAAAAAATCAACTTGCCATTTTTTAATATCAATTTTTAAATATGGCACAGCTTGAACGGCGTCAGTGTGAAAATAAATATTTTTTTCCCTAGCAATTTTGCCAATTTCAGCTATCGGCTGAATAGAACCAATCTCATTATTAACTGTCATAACAGAAATAAGAACTGTTTCTGGTTTTATTTTTTTCTTAAGCTCATCCAAAATTATTACTCCATTTTTATCAACTGGAATATAGTCAAATTTAAAACCTTCATCCAAAAGCTCACGAGCCGAAGATAAAACACAAGGATGTTCAATAGCTGAAATCAAAAAATGATTACCTTTATCACGATTAGCTCTCATCACTCCTTTAATTATCAAATTATTAGCCTCAGTAGCACTAGAAGTAAAAACTATATTATTTTGATTTCCGTTTATTATTTGAGCTATTTCTTTTTTACATTCAGTAATTTTTAAATCATTCTCCTGACCCATAAAATGAATCGAAGAAGCGTTGCCATACTTATTTTCAAAATAAGGTATCATCTTTTTCAACACTCTTTTGTCTATCTTAGTGGTAGCGGCATTATCTATATAAATGTTTACCATATATTTATTTTAAAACAATCTTTTCAATGACCACATCTTTCATTGGCCTATCACTTCCATCAGTATCAACTAGAGAAATTTTATCAACTATATTCATGCCTGAAATTATTTTTCCAAAAACTGGATGCTTACTTGAAAGTGGCTCTTTATCAAAATCTAAAAAAGTATTATCTTTAACGTTAATAAAAAATTGAGAACCACCGGAATTTGGACCAGAGTTAGCCATCGAAATAGTGCCTCTTAAATTGCTAAGCTCTGAATCAGCTACATGCTCATCAGTAATCGCATAGCCAGGTCCACCAGTTCCCCACATAGCTACCATAGAATTATCTTTAGTTAATGGATCTCCACCTTGAATCATAAAATCAGCAATCACTCTATGAAATTTAATCCCATCAAAATAACCATTTTCAGCTAAGTTTAAAAAATTGGCTACAGTTTCTGGCATTTTTTCATTAAAAAATTCAATAGTGAAATTACCTTCGCTGGTTTGAAACTCAGCTTGAGAATATTTCTTTAAAATATCTCTATTTATCATTTCTTCTTTATTTAATTTAATCATATCTTTTTGATTATTAATTATTAAATTATTGTTTTTATTTAAATTTTGACTATAATCAATTCTTTTTGGTTCTTGTTTACTACAAGCAGATAAAAACAGAATTGATGAAAACAAAATAACTGAAATAAGTATTTTTTTACTCATATTTTATTTAACTTGTTATACCAGTTATCGCACGTTCTAAGTAGTAAAAACTGATATCTAGTTATAATTAATTATAAATCAATAAACATTATATTATTAAACCACTCTCTTGAATCATCATTACCATACCAAAGATTAAATTCACTGCCCATTAAAGATTCTTGACCTAAAGATATGTAAAAATATTTATTTGGATTATTTTTATAATAAATAAAATAATCAGACGCATTTTTTTTACTATAAACCTCAGGACAAGAATCACATGTTGGAGATGGGTCACCACTAATACATTCCCCTGATGGATTTTGATTTCTAAAATTAATAATTGCTTTTTTATAGTTAATATTATCTTCAAAGACATCGACAAAGCAATTATTTTTATAAAATTCGCTATTTAAAAATTGATAAACAACAGAATCCTCAAATGAAACATTCTTATCTTTAACAAAAACCTCTATGCTTTGTTTTTGAAATTCATTCCAAAAATAAATTTTATTACCTTCTTCTTTTGAAAAAATTTCATTGTTAGAATCAGAATAATATTCAATTTTCAAACCTAATTTAGTAGACAAAATACTTTGATTAACATTTCTATTAGATAAAACATCTTCAAATTTTTCTTGATCATTGTTTTTTTCTGTTTCTTTGGTTAGGCTACAAGCAGAGATAAATAATAAAGGAAAGATTAAAATTAAAGTTAAAAATCTCTTTTTCATATATTTTATTCTAAATTATATTTATAATTAAATTTTTAGTTCGCAAATTTATTCAGTATTTATTCTATATCTGATCTTTTGTCACATAAAATTCACTTCCCTCACACTTTACTCACTGGGACAACAAACACAAAAACTAAACCTTAAATTTTCTTTTAATATTTTTATCTTCCTCATCTCTTTTTTCCTCTATAATCTCTTTCGCTTTTTCTCTCAATTCTTGTAAATTTAATTTATCAAGCTCTTTAACTCTTTTTATTAAAATTTCTTTTTCATTCAATTCTGGATTTTCTAAAACCTCAGCCAATAAAACATCTAAAATTGCACCCATTTTTGGCCCTGGTTCCATTTTTAACTCGGAAATCATAATATCACCATTTACTTTTAACATTTTAACCGAAACTGGATCGTTTTGAACTTTTTCCATCATATATTGTAAATGACGAAGTTTATAAGGCATAGCCTTGGGAGTGCCAGAGCCTAATCTGTCAGCCACTCTTAAATCAATCAAATCACTCAAATTTTCTCTGCCGGTTTTAGCAATAAGTCTTCTAACCGAGGCGGCCGTAACCTCTCCCACATTATAATAAAACATGTGATTTTTTACTAGGTTAACAACCATTTCCGTGTCTTCTCTAGAAAATTTAAGTCTATCCATTATTTTTCTGGTAATTTTGGCACCAATATATTCATGATTATAAAAGGTTCGACCACCATCAATTATTTTCATGGAAGCTGGCTTGCCAATATCATGTAAAAGAGCGGCTAAACGAACTTGCCACTTTTTACTTGGACAATATTTTAAAGACAATAAACTATGTTTTAAAACAGTATAAACATGATGATGATTTTGCTCCATTTTTTCTCCCAAAAGAAGTTCAGGTATTATATATTGAAGTAATTTTAAATTTCTTAATCTTTCAATCCCCTCCATGGCCTTATCTGAAGATAAGATTTTAACTAACTCATCTTTAATTCTTTCTTTAGCAATAAATTTTATACTGCCAGCCATCTTAACAATTGCTCTTTCTGTTTTTGGTTCCAAATCAAAGTTAAGCTGACAAGAAAATCGAACAGCTCTCATCATTCGAAGCGCATCCTCTTTAAAACGATCAAGAGGTTCTCCAACAGCTCTAATAATTTTTAATTTAATGTCTTTAAGTCCTCCAAAGAAATCTACTAAATAAAATTCCTCATCATTTATTTCTATTTTTTTAGAATCATATTTTTCTTGATTTTTTCCCGGCAAACATAAAGCCATGGCATTAACCGTGAAATCACGTCGAGATAAATCTTTATCTAATTCTTTTTCAAAAACAACCTCATCGGGTCGGCGATGATCACGATAACCACTCTCACTGCGATAAGTGGTTATTTCCGTAACTGAAACAGCTTTTCCATTTTCATCTCTAATTGGAAATAAAACTGTACCAAAATCATTTTCATAACGAGCATCTTCAAAAATCTTTAAGACATCTTCTGGTAAAGCATTAGTGGTAATATCAAAATCCTTAGGCTCTTTAGCCATTAACAAATCACGGACACAGCCACCAACCAAATAGGCCTCAAATCCGTTTTCTTCAATTTTTCTTATAATTTCCAATGATTTTTCAAACATTTTAATATTTTTTTACTTATACAGCCAATATATTATATATTTTTTATTAGTCTTTGGCAAATAAAAATACCGGTCAAGCCGGTATTTTTTAATAAATGCTTAAATTAAACTTTAGATTCTAAAAACAACAACAATTCTTCAAATTTATTAACATTATTTAAAAGACTTAAATTATCTTGGTTCTTCAGTAGATTTTTAATATTTCCTTCCTGCTCTTTAAGAGATTTTAATATTTTATTCAAAATATTATTACTTAAATCATCAGAATTTTTATCCTCAGACATATTTTTAACCAAAGAAATTAGATCATCTTTAGTTAGTCCCAGGAAAAAAGCCGGAACATTTTTCATTTTAGATATCTGTATTTTTTGGTTTTCATCTAATTTTATCCCATACTCCAATCTAGCGCCACCTTTTAAATTTATCTTTTCTACTTTTTCTCTTTTTTTATCAGAACCATCATTGTCGCCCATCCCTAAAACTTGATCAAAACCACAAACCACAAAACCAGTCTGCTTATCAACTAAAACATTATCAACCCCATGTTCATAATCATCATATTTCGACGATCTAACAACTATAAAACGATCACCTATTATTTTATTCAAAAAAACAGTTATAGCTAATTCGGCCATTTGGGGAAAATCTTTTTTATCCCCATAAATTTCACTTTTAGTAGAAACAATATTTTTATGAAGCTTCTCATCTTCACCCATCATCTTAATACTGCCATCCTTCTCAATGAAATCACCATAAAAACTATTAAATTCTCTAGATATTTTTTCTAATTCGTTATTTAGAAATTTAAAAGACTCCTCCATGTTAATATGGGGTTTTTTTTCTTTAGAAAATTTACTTAAATCTATCTTGCCTAATATTTTTAATTCTGACATAAAAAATTATTTTAATTATCTCTTTTTTCAAATTTTTCTTTCTTTTTTTCTTTTAGCCTTTCAAATATTAAATAAATCAAAATGATAGAAAAAATAAAAATAAAAATAAAATCCCAAAAATTAAACATATTTTTATTTAAATTTAACAGCCGTTCCATAAGCTAAAATTTCTGAAGCGCCCTGAGTAATCATTGAAGTATTTAACTTCATACCAATTATAGCATCAGCCCCCAATTTCTTAGCATCTTCTTCCATTCTATAAATAGCTTCTTCCCTAGACTCGGCTTGTAATTTTGTATATTCGCTAATTTCCCCACCAACAATATTTTTTAAACCAGCAAAAATATCACGACCAATATTTCTGGCCCTAACAGTACCGCCCCTAACCACGCCTAAAATCTTTTCTATTTCCTTCCCAGGAATTTGCTCTCCGGTTGTAATAATCATAAAATTTAAAATTATTTTTTAAAAAATTAATTTATTGACTGAAAAAAATCACAATGTCCAGTTAAAGGAACCTCAGAATTAGCCTCACTGCAAAAACCATGATTTCCTAAATTTTTAAAACTTGTACATTTTTGACATTGGGAGTCTTCATTGTGATAATCATAAACAAAATCTGCTTCAATTTCATGACCCATATTATTTTAAATAATTATAATAATATATGTATAAATAATTTATACAAAAAACCTAATTTTTAAGCACTTTTTTATTTTTACTAAATCCAAATATATATACAATCTCTAATATAGCCAAAGAATTAATTAAAAGCATAGCAACAAACCACTACTTATGATCATTTTTAGCTGACTTCCACAAAGCTACACCCTTCCAAGGAATAGTCCAAATAATTAAAATAGACAAAAATACAATAAATCCAAACTCTAATTGGTTTAAATTATTCATAAAATTAAATTTATATTATAACTCTTCTTGAAAAAGATGAATTTCAGCTTTAATCTCGTCTATTCTATTTAATGATTCTAACATGTTTAAAATTTTTAACTCTTCTCCTTTCAAAGCTAAAAGAATCATTCCTGGACAATTATCTGTACAAGCTTTTTGAACATTAACACCCATTCTAGAAATTATTAAATGACTATTCTCTGTTAATATTCTATTAATTTCAGTTGAATTTTGCTGCCTGTTAGTGGTTAAAATTGTAATACTAGCTAATTTTTCCATAAAATTATTAATTAATTATTTTTTTCTACTCACGTATTTAGTATGTAGAACTTTGTGAGATAATTTATTGCTTTTTATCCAGTTAAATGCTTCAACTGCGACTTGATTATCATGAGCGGTTCTTACTTTCTCTTTTTTATCACTACTATACAGCCCTTCCATTCTCTTTTGAACTATATCCATTGAACTTGGTATAATTTGACCACCACCACCAATACAACCACCGGGACAAGCCATAACTTCTATATAATGATATTTTTTTAATTTTGACAAAACTTCCTTTATATTACCAATACCATTGACCACAGCTATATTAAGCTTGTTTCCGTCCAAATTAATGCTTACCTCCTTAACACCCTTTAATCCCCTAACTTCTTTAAATTCAAGCCTAGAATGGCAAATCTTAGCTTTATTCGAACCTTTACAGATTATATGACTAGCGGTTCTTAGGGCTGATTCCATTACGCCCCCAGAAGCTCCATAAATAACAGCTGCTCCACTACCATCATTAAATAAATCGTTAGATTTTACCTTTTTAAGATTTTTAAAATCAATTCCATTCTTTTTTATTAAAAAAGCCAATTCCCTAACGGTCATCACTTCATCTATTGGATAAAGTCCATTAATCTTTAATTCTGGTCTTCGAGATTCAAATTTTTTAGCCGTGCAAGGCATTATTGAAACAGTTACAATATCTTTTGGCTTAATATTCTTTTTTTGCGCCCAATAAGTCTTTATAATTCCACCTAAATGAATTTGAGGAGATCTAGAACTTGTTAAATGTGGTATTAAGTCTGGTCGATAAAATTCTAAATATTTTACCCAAGCCGGACAACAAGAAGTAATCATCGGTAATTTAGCTTTTTTATCGGACAATCTTTCTAAAAGTTCTTCAGCTTCAACTAGGGTTGTTACATCAGCCCCAAAATTAACATCAACAACTTCATCAAAGCCAAGTTTTTTTAAAGCGCCTACCATTTGATCAGCAGCGTTATAACCATAAGGAAAGCCAAACATTTCTCCAATTGAAATTCTGGTAGACGGAGCAATCATTGCTATAAGTTTTTTTCCTTTTTTATTGGCTAAAATATTCTCAACTTCGTCCCAATTATATTGTTCTTGAGCTGAAGCTACTGGACAATGTAATGTACATTGTCCACAATAAATGCATTCAATATTTTCATCTTCAGTTGGAACTATTTCTTGCTTATACCCCTTCCCTGTTTTTTTTAAATAATTTATTTTCTGAACATTAGAACAAACATCAACACAATTTTGACAATCTATACACTGACTACCATCAATTTCAACTGAATTAGAAAATTTATATGTTTTTCTTTTACTTTTACGATCTTTAAAATTGGCAATATTCAAACCATACCTCCTAGCCAAAGAAAGTAAGTCACAATTAAACCTAGAGCTACAATCAGAGCATTTTTCAATATGAGTTGAAAATATTAATTTTAAATTAGTATCTCTCGATAATTTAACTTTAGGAGAATTGGTAAAAACTTCCATTCCATCACAAGCAATAGTTGAACAAGAAGTCATCAAACGATTATAACCCTTAATTTCAACCACACAAACACGACAATTAGCCTTAATATCTAAATCAGAGTGATGACAAAGAGATGGAATGAAAATATTATTTCTTTTAGCTACGTCTAATATTTTTTCTCCTGACACACATTTGTATGATTTACCGTCTATTTTTATCCTAATTTCCTTATTTTTTTCTTTTGACATTTTTTTTCAAGACCTTTAAATTTTTTTGAGAAACAATTAAAGGTTCGTAAACATTTTTAAAATAACTAAGAACAGCTATTGGAGCTGATGTTCCTAGGGCACAAAATGATGACAAAAACAAATTATCACATAAATCAGAAAAATCTTTTTCTTTTCTCATATCTAAAGAAAAGTTGTCAAACATCTCACAAAGACGATATGTTCCTTCACGACAAGGAGTACATTTACCACAAGAATTATCTCTAAAAAAATTCAACCAATACTTTAATAATTTTTCTGGCTGATGTTTTTCTAAGTTGTAAATAGTGATAGATCCAGCTCCATCGACTTTTTTATTTAATTGATTACTGTTTAAAACCTCACCCGAAGCATCTCCGCCAATTTGAACAAAGAAATTATAATCAGGATAGTTTTTAGTTTCTTTCAAAACTTGTTTAATACTCAAATTTTCTGACAAAAAATAAACTCCTTTATTTTTTTTATTAAAATTAATAGAATAAAATCTCTTATTTTGATATTTATTTTTACCTACCAAATAAACATTATAAATAGTTTCAATATTATTAATTAAAGTCGGCATGCCAAAAAGACCGCTACAAGCCGGAAATGGTGGTCTAAGACGAGATTCAATATTTTTTCCTTCTATAATATTTAAAATAGTAGATTCTTCTCCGGCAATATAACCAGAATCTACCGGCTTTAGAAAAAAAATAATCTCACCCTTCAAACCAACAGAATTAGCTATTCTATTTAATTTATTTTTTGAGTCATAAAGACTTTTGTTTAAATAAAAATAAATCTTTTTAGCTTTAATAAAATCAGATGCAATCTTTACCCCACCCATTAACTCTTCTGGATAATTATTTATTATATAGGCATCCTTATATATACCAGGCTCACCTTCTGCTCCATTTATCACTAAATATTTTTCTAAACTTTTTTCACTTTTAACAGTTTTCCATTTTAAATAAACAGGAAAAGAAGCCCCTCCACGACCAACCAATTCAACTTTCTTAATTTTATCTAAAAGATTGGCCATATTACCATTTTAAATATTTTATTAAATCAACTAAACGACAAGAATAACCCCACTCATTATCATACCAGGCAACAACTTTTAACAAATCACCACCCATAACCTTTGTCAAAGAAAGATCAACAATAGTGCTGTGACTATTTTTAACTATATCACTTGAAACCAAAGGCTCGGTTGAAGCTTCAATAACATTTTTAAACTTCGCTGTTTTTGAAGCTTTTACAAAGGCCTTATTAACATCTTCAGTCTTAACTTTTTTCTTTAAAACAAAAACCGTGTCGCACAAAGAACCAACCACCACTGGAACTCTAACTGCCAAACCATCAAAAGTTCCAGCTAAAGAAGGGATTGTTAAAGCGATAGCTTTAGCAGCGCCAGTTGTTGTTGGTACAATATTTAAAGCGGCACTACGAGCCCTTCTTAAGTCTCTATGCGGACCATCTACCAAATTTTGATCAGCTGTATAGGCATGGATAGTTGTCATCAAGGCTTTTTTAATACCAAAATTCTTTCTAATAACTTCGGTTACTGGAGCTAAACAATTAGTTGTGCAAGAAGCGCAAGACAAAACATTATCATTTTTATTAATCTTTTCTTCGTTAACCCCAATAACTATAGTTTTAACTTTTTCTTCACCCTTAGAAGGGGCCGAAAGAATAACCTTTTTAGCGCCAGCTTTAATATGCAAACCCAAGCTCTCTTTATTAGTAAATCTTCCGGTGCACTCTAAAACAACATCAACTTTCATTTTAGACCAAGGCAAAAGAGATGGATCTTTCTCTGAGAAAACTGGAATTTTTTTACCAGCAATAATTATATTTTTTTCATCGGATGAAATTTTTTTATCATAAACACCGTAGGCTGAATCATATTTTAGAAGATGAGCTAATGTTTTAGTATCAGTTAAATCATTAATAGCCACTATCTTGTAATTAGGATTTTTGTCAATAATAATTTTACAAACTGCTCGGCCGATTCGACCGAAGCCATTGATAGCAATGTTTAAATTTTTTGGCATAAATTTTATTTCCACTTTTTAATCAAGTGGTTATTTTAATTATAATTTTTTATTATAGACGATCATAAAGATGAGTTGCTATTTCGTCAACCTTATTCATAAAAAACTCTTTTTCATCTAGTGCCATGTTTGAATATTTTTTATTATCAACCTTAGCAATTAAAGAAGAAAGTTTTTTCTTTAAATCATCAACTTTAATTAATTTGTCTTTGGCTAAATCAAGAATCAGCAACAACTGTGAAACTCTATTATAAGAAAGCTTGTTTTGATTTAAAGCTTCCTCTATTTTTTTCATTTCATTATTATCAGAATTTAAATTTCTCCAAATAATCTCTCTGGCCGTATCGAAATCATTACCAATTAATTTTTGCCCTTTAAGATTTTCTATATAAACTTCTGGAGAATTAATAATCTTTTCTAACAAGGATTTAATTTCATCATTGCTTTGTTCGACTTTTTTTTCATTTAAAAAAACATTATAATCAGCCACGCTTAAAAATGGCTTCTCCTTTTTCTTATTAAAAAAATTTTCAAACATATATTTTTATTAATTTAAAATAGGTATTGACTTTTTTAAAAAATGATGTAACTATATTTGGTTATAACCAAATTATAACACAAAATAACGTAGCACACAACAAAAAAATAGATAAGATGGAAAGAAATTGGATTTCTGATAAGGACGTACAAGAGCTAGACATACTGTCTTTTACTCAAAAGGTAAAAGAAGTTATACGAGAAAAGTCCGATGATCTCTTCGGCGAAGAAAAGCGACAAATAAGACTCTGCCTTATTAAGCTCTTAGCCGAGAATCGTAAAAACATTGTAATAGAGGTAAAAAAAGAAATGGCCAAAAAAGTAAACACCTTAATGGCCATGAAAAACTAAAAAAAAGAGCCTAACATTGTGAAGGCTCTTTTCTAAACGTTGTATCGTAAATTAAAATTTAAATTTTTTGCCATGGATTATATTAATGAGGATAACATTTTAAACATGGAAGCAATTGATTTCATGATAAAAGCCAGAGAAATTCTTGATAAAAATCAAAATCCCAAATACAAAATAGAAAAAGATGAGATAAAATTATCCATATCCAATCTTTTTCTGGTTGAAGACCTAGAATCAAGAACAAAAATCAGAAAAGAAATAACCAAAGATATAAACAACCTAATATCTAAAGTTGATTAAAAAATAAAAGCCCAAGAAATGGGCTTTTTTATTTTTATTCGGATTTTTTCTTTTTATGACGATTAATATCAACTTCCACAACAATATCATTTTCACCATCTTTCTCTCCTTTAAATAAAACATTTACAGATTGCTTTAATATATGATGACCAACCACTTCCCCTCTTCGACCATCAACATTAACTCTTGTTCCTATGGGTGGTAAATTTTTTGACAATTCAACATATCCCTCATATTCATAAGACAAACAGCACATTAATTTTCCGCACATTCCGGAAACACGTTCACTGCCACGATGAGAAACTTGTTGAGCCTCAGCCATTTCAGAACCAATAGAAAAAAAATCCTTCATAAAACCACGACAACAAAGAATTCGTCCACAATGACCAAAATCACCACTAATCTTAGCTTCATCACGACTTCCAATTTGAGTTAAACGAATAACACCTTTAAAATGAGAACTTAAATCTTTAACTAAATTTCTAAAATCAACCCTATTTTCAGAATAAAAAGCAAAATTAATTCTATTTTTATCCAAAGAAAAATGAATATCAACTAATTTCATTGGTAAATCGTATTTTTCTATTAACTTATTGCAATACTCCAAGGCTTCTTCTTTTTCTGATTCTGAAGTTATTTTAGATAAATCGTCATCATTAGCTATTCTAACAACTGGTTTTATTTCATCATCAATTCTATCTAAATCCTCCTTGGTTAATTCTTTAAAATCAAAAACCTCACCAATCTCTTGACCAAACTCAGTTTCCACTATCACTATATCACCTTCTTTAAGTTCTAAATCTCTAGGATTAAAATTATATTTTTTATCCCAAGAAGTGAATTGTATTTGAACAACTTTCATAATTTAAATTTATATAAATAAAACGAACATTAAGTTCGTTTTATTTTATGATAATTTATTTTCAAACAAATTTTACAAAGATAATCTAACGAACTTAGAAATTGAAGAACCCTTTAAAATATCGGCGATTTTTTTCTTATCATCCTTAATATATTCTTGATCCAATAAACAAATTTCAGAATAATATTTTTTTATTTTACCTTGCAAAATATTTTCTATCATATTTTCTGGCTTACCCTCTTTGATTAATTGCTCTCTATAAACCTCTTTTTCTTTTTCTATTTCAGCGCTAGGAACTTCTCCGCTACTTAAATAGCGAGGATTAGCAGCAGCAATATGCATAGCGATGTCATAAGCTAATTCACCCTTTCCAGTTTGATCTAGAGCCACTAAGACACCAATTTTACCGCCTAAATGAGAATAAGAAGCAACTGTTTGCCCAGAAACAACAGAAAATCTACCTAAAGCTAATTTTTCACCAATAACACCACTTAAATTGCTAATACTTTCTTCTACTGTTGACCCATTCAAGTCTGTTTTTAACAATTCCTCTTCTGTTTGTGGTTTTTTATTTTTTAAAACTTCTAAAATCTGGTTGGCTAATTCTTGAAATTTCTCATTTCTAGCCACAAAATCAGTTTCGGAATTTATCTCTACTGCATAAGCCTCTGTTTTATCATCATTGGTGCCAACAACAATAATTCCTTCAGCAGCATCTCTTTCACTTCTTTTAGCAGCTTTAGCTATTCCCTTCTTTCTTAAAATTTCAATCGCTTTATCTATGTCGCCACCAGCTTCATCTAAGGCCTTTTTACAATCAACCATGCCGGCGCCAGTTCTTTCCCTTAATTCTTTTATTTGCTCCATATTATTAAAAAATTAATTATAAATCTTAACTTAATTTAATATTTTTAGCATCAATAAGGTTTTCCTTAATGCAATCCAAAAGTAAAGTTACTGTTTTAGTTGCATCATCATTGGCTGGTATCGGAAATTTAGCTAATTCAGGATTAACATTAGTATCACAAACAGCAATAATTGGAATATTTTTAGCAGTAGCTTCAGCTACGGCTGTTTTCTCTTCTTTTAAATCCCAAATAAAAATTGCATCTGGTAAGCGAGTTAATCCAGTTAAACCACCAACTCTCTCCTCTAATCTTTTAGTTTCTCTATCGAAGTCTAATTGTTCTTTTTTAGTATATTTAGCTAATTTTCCGCTCTCCTTGTCATTTAATAAATCCTGATATTTTTTTATTGATTTTTTAATAACAAGAAAATTAGTCAAAAGACCACCCAACCACTTACCGATAATATAAGGAGATTTAATAGCTTCAGCCATTTCCTTCATTTGAGATTTAACTTGTTTTTTAGTACCAACAAAAAGAATAATTTTATCTTCTTGTTTTAATTTAATCATATACTCTAAAGCTTTTTTTAATTGCTCCTGAGTTTTTTCAACATTAATGATATAGATACCATTTTTTTTAGTAAAAATAAATGGTTTCATTTTGGGATGCCAACGATTGGTTCTGTGACCAAAGTGCATACCAGCTTTTAACATTTCTTCCAATTTTGGAATATTCATATTTTTCTTTTTTGGTTTACTAGCATTGATAAATCAAACACCAACAAACACCTACTGCCTTCTAGATTTATAAGAAAAATTCAGAAAGCATGATTTTTTAAATTATAAAAATGCTCAAAACAGGTTGTTTTAAGCCTATTTTAATTATATATTATTTCAAAAATTAAGTCAATTATCCTTTAATTCTGATAAAAATCCTTAACAGTTTGATTAAATAACACTACATCAAAATTATAAACATCTAATTTTAAACGATAATTATTCAAAATTGCATTATATTCATTAACCTTAAGATTATATTCTTCAACTTTTAAATTATAATTAGTCCAGTCACTGGCCTGCTTATAAACTTCAGCTTGAGCTGATATTTGATCTAATTGAGACTTTACTTGACTTAATTGATCTTGTAGGGATTTAAGTTCGCTCCCCTTTTCAATTAAATTCTGCTGCATTTTTACTATTGAATTTACAGTATTGATAGTATTGGACATGCCTCCATAATATTTACCGCCACTTTTTTGCAAAATCTCAACCTCGCCCAAACTAGTCCCACTGAAAAGAGTGTTCCAATTAGTTCCAGAGCCTTCCGCTTGTCCAGTTCCAATGCTTGATGGGAAAACTCCTATTGGAAAATAATTGGTTGTTTCTACAAAACAATAACCAGAATTATAAGAAGAATTTTGAGAGCAAGCGACAGCTGCGGCCGAATGTTTAACATTAGGATAATCAAAGACAGCTGCTCCGTAACCCAATTTTCTTAATATTAAAACAGACAAAAATGTTGTATCCGAACAAATACCAGTTCCAGTATATAATGTTTCATAAGGAAAATTTTGTGGGTCAGTCGATTTTTTAGAAAAATCATAAGGCAAATACTGAACTAGAGCCATAACAAATTCCACAAATTGATCATCACTAAACCCTTCTTGATTCGCAATTTTTCTTAAATCAGCTATTAAATTATCAATAGAATTATCACCACTTTTTTGAGTTAAAAATATACTGTAATATGCCTCTCTTAAATTCTCTGGGGGATTATTAGCTGGATAATAATAATTCTTATCAGAATTTTTATAAGAATTATAAAGACTATCAGAAAAAACTTGTTCCAAGGAATACTGTTTATTTTTATATTTCCAACTGAATAAAACTAATTTTTCACCAGGATTAACTGTTGTTCCAGAATTGCCGCTGCTACTTACTCCTAAAACACCTGAAACAATTTGATCTAGGTCAGAGTTTTTAATTCCTAAGCCCAATTGTCTCATAACAGCAAAGGCATCCGCTGGTCGACCCAAATAATAAAGACGTAAATTTAAAGGATTTACATAATAAGCCTGACCTTTATCTTGAACCTGAAGAAGTATCTTGCCAGATAAATTAGCCCTAGCTCCATTCTTTAGAAAATTATTAATATCAATATTAGTTGCCCCCAAACCAAAAGAACGCATAATAACAAAAGCATCATCAGGTCTTCCTAAATAATATTTTTTTAAATCTCCTGGATTAACATAATAAGCCTCGCCCTTGCTTTCTACTTGCAACAAAATTCTACCTGACAGACGAGAAGTTAAGCTAGAAGCCTCAACTTCAGAAAAAAAGAAAATTGAAACAAAGAACAAGAAAAGAAAAACGAAAGATTTTATATAATAATTATTTTTATTTTTTTTTATTTTTTTCATTTTTTTAATTTAAATGTTGTAATTTAACTTTTTTATAATCAAAATAACAATGTTAAATATAATTTTTATATTTTATATTTTTTATCAAAAATTAATATTTTTTTTATTTCTGAAAAATTTTTGGCCGACATCATTTCAGTTCTCAGTTTAGAAGCACCAGCAAAATCTTTAAAATACCAAGCTAGATGCCCTTTGAATTCTCCCAAACCCAAGTCTCCTTTATTTTTAAAATGTAATTTTAAATGCTCTAGAGCCGTTTTTTGAGCTAACTCCCTTCTGTTGTTTTTAGATATGTTTTTAAACTTATCAGAAAAAATCCAAGGAGAACCCAGCGCTCCACGTCCAACACCAACCCCTTCAATCCCTGTTTTTTTAACAATTTTTTCAATATCTGAATAATTATTCACACCGCCATTGGCCAAAATAACACCCTTGAAATATTTTTTACTTTCTTTAATGATTTCTAAATCTATGGGCCCAGAAAACAACTGTTTAAGTGTTCTTCCGTGAATCATTAAGGCAGAAACAGGCAAGTCTTCTATATTTTTTAAAAAATCAATCAAACCAACAGAAAAGGATTGAGTTCTAACTTTGATTGATAAAGGTTTACTACTAACAGACAAAACTGCTTTAATTATTTCTCGAGATAATTTTAAATTAGACATCAATTTTGCCCCAGCCTCTTGTTTTAAAACTTTCTTAACCGGACAACCAAAATTAATATCAAAACCATCTGGTTTAATTTCTTTTTCAATTATTTTAACAGCTTCAACAAAATGTTTTTTATCAGAACCGAAAAGCTGAACAATGTATGGTCTTTCTTTTTGAGAAAACTTTAGTAATTCCAAAGTTTTTTCTGATTTATAATGAAGAGCTGAAACCGAAGCCATTTCACTATAAACAATATCAGCTCCAAATTTTTTACAAATAGATCTAAAGGCTGAATCAGTATAACCAGCCAATGGAGCTAATGCTAAAATTGGCTTACCCTTTTTTTTCTTTTGTATTTTTTCCCAAAAATTAATCATAATTTAGAAACACTTGTTCCATCAATAGAATCCTCTACTTTGTAACCAAGATCTTCAAGTTTATTCCTTAGTTCATCTGATTTTATAAAATCTTTATTTTTTCTAGCCTCATCTCTTTCTTTAATAATTTCTTTAATTTTTTCATCCAGACCACCTTCTTTTTGTTTTTTAAAAACTGCTTCCAAGTTTAAGCCCCAAACTTGATCAAGGTCTAAAATAGTAGCTAGCTTATCCTGATTGCTTAAATCTGATTTTAAAATTTCAGGAATAATTGCTAAAGATTTTGGTAAATTAAAATCATCTAACAAATAATTTAAAAATTTTTCCTTAAAATCATTATTCACTTCCCCCACCTCTTCTCCTAACTTAAAAATTTTAGATTCTATATTGCTCAATCCTTTTTGAGCACCCTTTAAAGCTTCAAATGTAAAATTTTGCTTAGAACGGTAATGAGATTGTAGAAAAAAATATCTTAAAGCCAAGGGCTTAAAACCTTTTTCCTCTACCTCGCCCAGACTATAACTAGTCCCCTGAGATTTTGACATTTTTCCATCATTAACTAAAAGATGTTCATTGTGTAACCAATAATTAGCTAATTTTACACCATTAGCAGCCTCACTTTGGGCTATTTCATTGGTGTGATGAACACTAACATGTTCAATGCCTCCCATATGGATATCTATAGTATTGCCCAGGTACCTCTTAATCATGGCTGAGCATTCTAGATGCCAACCGGGAAAGCCTTGTCCATTTTCAACCAAGGTTGAAAAAAAGGGAGATGGCCAATATTGTAAAGCATTCTTATGTTCACCAGCTCTAAAAAACCACAAAGAAAAATCAGCCGAATTTCTTTTGTTAACATCAGAAAAATCACCACTACCAGCACCGCTTTTATTTTTTTCTAATTTTTGACGAGATAAAGAGGTATAATTTTCAAATTTAGAAATATCAAAATAAATCGCCAAATCAGTGGCATAGGCATAACCCTTAGCCATTAAAACTTGAATCAAGTCAATCATTTGTTCAATATTTTCAGTAGCTTTAGGTTTATACTTTGGCTCTAAAATATTAATCTTACTAGTATCCTCTTCATATATCTTGATGTACTTTTCAGCAATTTGATCAGGATTAAGACTCTCTTTTTTAGCTGTTTTTTCCATTTTATCTTCACCGCTATCTTCGTCTGAGGTTAAATGACCAACATCAGTATAGTTTCTGGTCATAGAAACATCATAATTCAAATATTTAAAAGTCCTATGAATCAAATCAGCACAAACAGAACCTCTAAGGTTTCCAATATGTTGAGTCCAATAAACTGTAGGGCCGCAATAATAAAAAGAAAGATGACCAGCTTTTAGAGGTTTAAATTCTTCTTTTTTACGACTTAAAGTATTATATATTAAAATTTTTTTCATAAAATATATTTTTATACTTTTTTATAATTAAATTTTTTTAAATATGGTGATAATTTAGAAAAAGAATTTTTACATAAAACCCCACCAGCCGTAAAATCTTCTTCAGTAACATCTGCCAAGCAAAAATCTGGTGCCTCAAACTTTATTAACTCACTTTTATTTTTAAATTCAAAATCAACCAAGACTAAACCTTTGTGCCTCCCTTTAAAAATATCAATTTCGGCCACCATTTTTTGATAAGGATAATAAAATCTAGTTTTTTTAATAGTATTACAATTTGAGCCATGCAAAGCATTAAATTCCTGTTCCGTAATCTCCAAATTAAATTCGGAATGAAATGACGCATTTTCATTTTTTACAGGAATTTTTTTAGTAATAACAAAATAGTCACCATTTTTTCTAATTCTAAGTCTGGCATGTTTCGCTTCTTTAGGTATATACAAATCTTCTATATCTTTAGATCTGTATTTAAACAAATCTTTAGGAATATATTTAATTAAATAGGTTTTCTCAATTTCTAGCTCTTTTTTTATTTTCATGAAATAATTATAACACAAAAACTGCTTAAATCAAACAAAAAAGCCGACAAAGCCGGCTTTTAAAAAGACATAAAAATATTATAAAAACTAATTTTTATTACCTACGTCTCAAAGCATTAATTAAAGTTGAGTAAAACTCTAAATTATTCAAACTAGCTAATCTATGCCCAAAAGATTCATTTAATCTAAACAAATGATGCAAATAAGCAAAGGAGTACTCTTTTAAATCACTTATTTTTGAGCTTTCGTTTATTTTACTCAAATTTAAAGAATTTTTACTATTTTTAATACCAATTTCTTTGTAAAAATTTTTATTTTTTATATCTTTATTTTTAATAAATTGATAAAGCTTCCCATGACGACCCTCTCTGGTCGGAATAACACAGTCAAACATGTTCCAGCCCATTTCATGACAACGAACAATATCTAAGGGCAAGCCAATTCCTAAGGCAAATTTTAATTTATCATCAGGAATAAGTTTAGCAGTATAATCTAATATCTCATACAAAAAATTTCCCTGTTCATCAACTGGCCTACCGCCAAAGCCATAACCAGCAAAAGGAATACTTTCCCCCAAAAACTTCTCTTGAGATATTTGAAGTAGTCCGTCTGCACATTTTTTTCTCAAATCAAAATCTAGCCCCCCTTGAATAACAGCTATCAACTTCGGCCTATTCTTTTCGTCTAGTTTTCTTTTTTTAACTTGTTTTATGTATTCAGTACGACATCTTCTGGCCCATTGTAATGTTCTCTCAACTGATGATTCTATTTCTTTTTTAACAAAAGCATAGGGAGGACAATCGTCCAAACAAACAATAAAATCAGTTCCCAATTCAAATTGAATTTGAATTGATTTTTCCGGACCAATATAATGAGAAGAGCCATTAAGTGGAGATTTAAAAGAAGCGCCAGCATCATCGATTTTCCCCATTTTCTTGTTTTTATGTATAAGAGAAAAAATCTGAAAACCACCACTATCGGAAACTAATGGTTTTTGCCAATTCATAAAATTATGAATACCACCTGCCTTCTTAATAATTTTAAGACCTGGCTGTAAATATAAATGAAAAGTATTAACAACCATAGCTTCAATACCAGAATTTATTATATCATTACTGTTACAAGTTTTAAGAAAAGCCCTGGTAGCGTCAGGCATAAAAAAGGGTAACTTTAGATTTCCATGCTTTGTTTGTATTTGTTTCATCTTTTTTTATTTTATTCTTCCATCACTACTAAGGCCAGCGATTGGATCATCCTCTAACTTAGTTGTTTTTATTTCTGTTTTTTTATCAATCCAAGAACTAGTTTCTACATCAAAAGCTTTAAAGCTACTACCAGGTGATAAAATAATAATCTTATTATATTCAAAATCGCTAGGAGCTATGGCAATATCAAAACTAATTTTTATTTCATCAATTCCTAAGGGTAAACGACCCAAACTCCAAAGAACTTTATTTTCAGTTAAATCATAATAAATTTCACCCGCACTAATATCATATTTATTCTCCCAAATAATATATTCTGGTAAATATAATTCAGCTTGCAAATCCTTTAATTCATGTAAGGAATTTTTAATTGTCCAATAAACTCTAAAAGTAGACTTCTCCCCAACCTTGGGAGGTAATGGACCAGAACCAACAGGAATATTATTATCATCAAAGTATCTCAATTCTTCTTTAGCAAAAAAATTACTGTTAATTGGACTCAATATAGCGTTGCTTTTGTTGTCAGATACTCGAAATTTATCTTCTCCCAATTCTTCTACATTACCAATTGTAAATTGAGCATAACTTTCTAATTTTAATTCTTGACCATAAGAAACATCTACAAAAGGAGCTACATTAATTGAAAAATTAATAAAACCTTCCTGACCTGGATCAAGCTCTTTTAATTCAGATATTTCCTGAGACGTCCAACTTATGGTTCCTCTATTTACTCTACCACCTTTTATGTCAGTAAAGCTTTCCCAATCCAAAAAATCACTCTCCAAAACAGCCATTATTATCAAGTCTTTCATCTTCTTATCACCTTTATTGGCATAATTAATAACATAGTTCAATGTTTGACCAAAATTAACAGACTGGTCTGACGAATTTTCATTAATGGTTAGATTTAAATGAAGATCACTTTTAATAACTGAAAGAGAGAATTCTTTTTCTAAAAAAATTAAATTAGGATTAGATTCATCAGAATACTTTAATTGCCAAGAAACCTTTTCTAAATCGTCAATTCTATCCAAGACCTTATACTTTAAATAAAAATCATAAGAATCGGATGACAAATTATTAAAGTCAGACAAAGAATTATTATCTTTAAAGGAAATTTTAAAAATATTCTTATCTGATTGTTCTAATTGTAATATTTTTTCAGAATCACCACCAAATTCTTCTTCTGGTAAATAAAATTGAATATTGTCAGAAGATAAAATTGACAAAAACATATCAGATTTAAGCAATGGCTTAAAATCCTTCATTGAAAATTTTAAAAGATACTCCTCACCCACTAAAGCTGTTGAAAAAAAATCTAAATTAATTGAAAAAGGAATAGAGCTAACCGAAACTGAATAAAAAAACTCTTTTTTAAAATAAGAAGAAAAACCAGAGATTTGATAACCAGCCTCAACCGACAAAAGATTATTAAGACCTTCCTTATTAATAATTAAACCATTGATTTTTATTTTTCCACTAGCTCCAGGTAGTAAATTATCAGTTTTCCAAGAATTATTATTAAAACTAGGACTTGGATAAGATTCTAAATAAATAAAATTAGAGGGATAATTAAAATTTAAATTAATATCCTCTAAACTATGACTGCTATTATTTTTATACTCGATTTCATAAAAAAAGGCCTCTCCCAAGACTATCTTCGAAGGAGCACTTATTTTGATATCCAAAACAAAAGATGACCCCTTTTGATTATTTAAATAATTATAAGCCCCATAAGCCAAAAAAGAAACAACCGCAATTGACAATAAAGAAAAAAACAAAGAAACAAGAAAGGATCTTCTTTTTTTAACCTTAATCTTACTCAAATCGCTTATCTGACCATCATCATCAGCATAAATTTCCAATAAATCATTATCCATTTCCTCATTTCTTTTTTCTTTTTTTATTTCTTTCTCAATATTTAAAACATTATCATTCCCTGATATTTTATGTTTTTTGAATTCTACTTTTCCTTCTTTCATATATTTATATAAATTATTTTAAAATAATAGCAAAGTATTTATCAAAATCTAATATACCAGACCTCTTTAAGACATCATCTTCCTTTTCAATCTTTTCTGAAATCCAAGCTGGCGAAAAATATGATTTATTCTGCAGTGAAAAATAAAAATTAGAATTTTCGGAACCTGCTTGCTTTTGCCACAACAAAGAATGTTTAAAGAAATATTCTTGATTAGAAAAAAATCTATCCAAAAAAGAATAAGAATTTTTTTGTAAAAAAATATTTCCCGGTAATTCATACTCTATCTCAATAACTGACAATTGATTAATATCGGTCATTGTCCAGTTAGCAAAAACTGTTTTACCAGATTCTTGATATATTCTAAGTCCACTTTTTAAATCTATTTCAGCTTTATTTTCAGTATTTTCTAAAAAACTATTTTTTTCTAAATATTGTTCATTTTTCTTAAAATATTCTTCGTCAGGATGAGAAAAGCCACTAGCACTAATTAGCTTACTGCCCAAAGGGACATAAACCCTCAACCAATTCACATTTCTCACGCCAGAAAAAAGTTCATACTGCTCCCCACGACGATCTCTCTCTATTCTTAATTTATTAATTATTCGACCATCTTCCCGTATTTGAGATTCTAAATAATAATTTTTTTGCAAAAATTTATCACTTTTAGCACCAGCAATATTAGAGTCAACAATCATTAAATAATCATTTTTAGCTTCCTTCATTCGACCAGCCCAAGAATAAAATTCAATCATCTCTTGCAATTTATTGTTTTCAAAATAAACAAGAATATTTTTTCTATCCAAGTTATCAATTAATGATAAAAATATTTTTAAAACTTTATCAATGTCAATATCAGTCATAACTCTTTCTAGTAAAACAGTGAAAACGTCACCTATTATTTCTTTTGGTCTGTTTTGAGGTAATAAATTCTCTGTAGTAGTAGCAGTGGTGGTAGCAGTAGTAATGTCTATTAAATTGTCTTGGATTATAGATTCTTGTAAAGAACCCTCTAGTTCTGAGTTTAAAATTAATAATTCCTCGGGTGAAGTACTAGAATTTTTTACACCATAATCAATTTTATTTAAAATATCAGTTTTTAAATTCTGATCCTGATATAAGACTGGGTTGCCAATAACCTCAACTACTTCCTGTAAATTATCTTGAAAATTATCAGAATCAATAATAACTCCATATTTTTCAGATAAATCAACTGAACCAAAGATATCCAGTAAATCACCAAGAACATCTGGGGTAAAACTAATAACACCATCAACGCTTGGTCCACTACTTTTCTCCAAAAACCACATTAAATTTTTAGCTGACAAAGTCCAATCTGGCCACCAATTAGCATCCCAGAAATACCATTTGCTTTTCACTAAATGTAAAGGCTTGGGAGATTCAACGGAGGTTCGCATGCCACCCTCCGTATCATAGGAACCACCAGGGGGAATATCAATATTGATTATTTTTCCATTTTTAATATCAATTAAAGCATAGCTACCAATAAAACCACCACTCGCCCTTATTTCTGAATTATTTTGAAAAACCAACAAATACCGCTTATCTTGTTTTATACCCAAAAAATCTTTAATAGCTGGCAAATATTTAGTAAAAATTTCTAAATTATCCTCCAACAACAATAATTGATCTCTAGTTTTGTCAAAATTTTCCTGATAATCAACTGGAATAGCTTCAGTTTTTATTTTAGATAGATATTTATTAGCTGTTTTTAAGTCTAATAAAGAATCTTTAATATGGCCTGAAAAATCATCAAAATTCTTTTCAGAATTTTCTCCAGAGAAAAACAAAAACAAGGAATTAAATGATAAACTTAGATCATTTCCCAAAGAAGATAAATAAATACCAACCTTAGAAAAATTTTTAGATTGAGAAAAAGCCTTTATTTTTTGATCTTCGGAGAAAAAGCTAAAAAAAAGCAATAACTCATCAACCTTCTTCAATTCCCGATCTAAGGATTCAAAATTATCACCAGCTTCATTAAATTTATTATAAGCTTGATAAAAATCAAAAAGACTAACAGCCTCAGAAGCTGAAGAAAAACTCTGCACGCCAGCCAAAGAAAAGGACATTAAATCATTCTGTAAATTACTTTTTTTATAAAGATTATAGTAATCAATTGATTTGAAAATAAGAACTATAAATAATAAAAAAATAAAAAAAGACAACAAATATTTGAAAACACTTTTGGGACGACTACTAAAAAGAAGTAATTGCTTTGGTTGATCAAAATTAAAGGCTATATTTTTTTTATTGTTTCTTTTAAATTTGATTGTTGGCAAATTAATTCTAATTTTTCTTCTAACCCTTATTTTGGAAAAAATTTTATATAACCTATTAAAAATAAAATAAAAAGGATAAAAAATATAGAATATAAATTTAAAAAATTTTCTAAATAATCTTACTTTTTTAAAGAAAAGATAAATATCAACCGACCAATCATAAAAGAAATAAAATATTTTTTTAAAAAAATTAAAAATAATTTTCCAAAGAGGATAAAAAAGAGTTTTTTCGAATTTTTTTCTATTAAATATCCTCTTATGGTTTAAAGCGGCTTTTTTTTCTTTTTTAACAAAGTTATTATTAATAGAAATATTATCAAAAAAATGATTATGATCTGAATTTCCAATATTATTTTCCTCAAACTTCTTTTCGGACGTCTTAAGTGACTTCTCTTCAGAAAATAAAGAGGCGTTAATAATTTCTTTTTTCCCTTTTCTTAGATCAACCACAAAATCAGAAGAATGTTCATTATTAAATATTTCTATTTTATGTTTTTTTATCTGAGGCATAAACTTTTATAAACTTTGGAAATAAGCTTCTCTAGTTTGATAAGCACATTCCCACCAATTATATCTTTTTAAAACTTCCTTGCCCTGTTCAATAATATTTTGACGTAATTTTTCATTATCAACCAATAAATTCAACTTATTATAAAAATCTTCATAATCATAAGGATCAAAATACAAGGCTCCATTTTGAATTATTTCAGGCATACTAGCTTCTCTTGAACTCAAAACTGGACAAGAATTAAATAAAGCCTCTAAGGGCGGCAAGCCAAAACCTTCGTATAGAGAAGGAAATATATAAATCATTGCTCTTTGATAGATTATCTCTAATTTATCATCCGGTACATAACCAGTAAAAATAATCGAATTATTATAATTATTTTTATTAATTAAATTAAATGCATACTCTTTAGTCCTTTTATAAAAAAAATCTTCCTTGCCAACCATAACCAACCTAAATTTATTATCTTTTGAATTCCATTTTAAAAAAGATTCAACTAAAAATTCCAAATTTTTATGAGGATAAGCATTGCCAACATACAAAAAATAAGGAAATGATATCTTATAATCACTCAAAACCTCCTCTTTGTTTAATTTAGCCACAAACAAAGAATCTCTTCCCTTAGACAGATTAGAAACCCCCTCATAAATAACCTGAATTTTTTTTGGATTTATTTTAAACTGCTGAACAATATCATCTTTGGTAAAATTAGAAACAGTCAATATCTTTTTAGACTTTTTCAAAGCACTTTTAATAACTACACGATAAAAAAAATCTTTTAAGCTATAAATCAGAGGATGTTTGGTCGTGGCTCTAACTGTTTTAAACTTAGTTAAAATCAAATCATGGATAGTAACAATAAATTTTACAGGACAAAAAATTGGAACATTAAAATGAGTAAAATGAATCAAATCAAGTTTTTCTTTCCAGATATAAAAAGGAAATAATAATTGCTCTTTCCAGGAATACCATTTAATATCAACTAAAACCTTTTTAACTCTCTTGTTATTTTTATCAATAATTAACTCATCAAAATTATGCTTACCCAAAAAAATAACATAATTATTTTCAGTATCTATTTTTAAAATATTATCTACTATTTCCTGAGTATAACGACCAAGGCCCTTAGCAAAAGGGCCGTAAAATCTAGCATCTATTCCAATTTTTTTTATTTTATCTTGCATTTATCCAAAAGGTAAGTTAGGTGGAGGTGATCCTTTATGTCCAGAATCTTTAATTAAATCTTTTTCTAATTCTTCTTTTATTTTTTCTCGTTCTCTTTCTTCTTCATTTTTTTTATTATAAGCTTCTGTCTGCTCGTTATTTTTTCTTTTTTTACTAAAATCACCAGAAAGTAATTCTTCTTTAATAAGCCCTAAATTAGAGGAAGAATCTTCTGATACTAAATTTGCTGGTGGCTTATACTTTTTAGCCGGAGTTTTTTGAATAAGCGGAGCATTAGCCGTAGCTTCAATTGGAAAATGCCATAAAGTAGCTAGCTCTTCAATATTTAACAAAAATGGTTCTCTACCAGCCCAATCGTCTCTATTGATATAATTATTGGTTATATTATTTTTCTTTCTAATTAATCTAGGTCCTTTATTAAAATAAGAAACTTTAGTTCCAGTCATTTTTAAATCTGGCTTAAGATTATTTAAATCTAAGGAAGAAAATTGCTTGGAATAACCAACAAAACCATTAGCCACCTTAGCCTTATTCATAACTTCTTTTTTAGCCATATAAACCACCCTAATTTTACACAAAAAACCAAGCTTAGAAGATTTGTATTCTATGGCCTCTATCTTTTTTTTCTGTTTAGGGGTAAGCTCCATCATCGACAATTTCTTAAATTCTTTTTCTTTAGTTTCAACATCTCCCCATAAAGAAAAAATCATCTCACTCAAATCAGAAAGTAAATTTAATAATGAATCTATAACTCTATTTAAAAAACTAGTCTTAGGGGCCTCTCCAAGTATCTTGTTAATTTCACCAACACCATCATCTATCCAATCAAAGCCAGTTGGTATTAAAATTATCTGATACCAAAAATGCTCACCTCTTCTGAGACTACTACAAAGCTCCATAAGTTCAGCCATGGGATCTTTAAAAGTTATCTCGCTTGGACCCAGCAAATGTTCAAATTCTTTATAGGTTTTAATGGGATACATGTAGTGGTTACCAGGAACAAATTCAGTTCCCCAAACATCATACTCTTCATCGGGAAATTTTCGGGGGAAGCCTTCACAATAATCATCAACCTCCACTATTTCAGCGTCAGGATATTGAGAATAAACAGCTGATTCAACTAAATTTCTAAATTGACTAGGTGTTCTTATTAAAAATTGTGTATACCCCTCTGAACTAATTATCTCCAAACTAAAAGATAATTGAAACTCCCCCAAAAACCATTTTTCAAAAAAATTTTGAGTACCATGAGCTCCAGCTAGATAACTAAACATATTTTCAACTGCCCGAGGTGATTGAACGTTTCCCCGAGGAATGTCTATGGCTAAAAAAATAAACTTAACCCCAGAAAACCATTTTCCCCTAATATGACTAAGCCAAAAAACTCTAACAGCAGCCAAAAACATGATAGCAAAAATAAGCCAGCCAAAACGCAAAAAAAAGACGATCAACATTTCGTTTGGAGGCAAGCTAAAAAAATCTTGAATAGGAGTAAAGTCAATTACTATGTCCATACTTAATTAAAGGAATAAATATGTCTATATAATAGCATAATTTAAAATGAAATCAAAATTTTTTTAATACAAAAAAAGGACCCCTAAGGGCCCTTATACTATCTAAAAATTACTTTTGCCATTCCTTAAGTCCATAAATACCTCTATCAAATAATATGTATCGATCATCTAAAATTAATTCATTATGAACTGATCCAACGTTAGCTTTTTTGTGGTCAAAACCAATTTCATTTATTTTCTTAGTAATATCATTAAAATGCATTGGTTTGCTTTCTTCTTTTAAAATTAAATAAATTTTATCAGATATTCTTTTTGGTTTAATTTCTGACCAACTATCGTGACCCCAGTTACCAAATTTATTCCTATTAATGTCTTTGACTGTCTGAAGAATAGAGTATAAGGATTTGTTTTTATTAATCTCCTCACCTTTTTCTGGAAAAATCTTATTTTTGAAAATATCAGTTAAATCTAAATCACTAACTCCTTTTATCAACTTATCTTTATACAAATCAAAAGATTTTAAGCTTTTAATTAAGTCAACTGCTTCATTAAATTTAACAGTTTTCTTTAAAGAAAACATTTTTTCTTTTAGCTCATCAACCAATTCTTCTAAATAATTTATAGCCTTGTCTTTTATTTTATAAAAAGAGGCAAAATTAGAATTATTATCAACTTTTTCAATATAGTCACTTAAAAGATTAGACAAAATAAAATCAAAATAATTTCTGTAATCATTTGTCTTGTTATTTAATTCTTCCTCGCTTACTTCTAAAGTTAAAACAGATAAAATGTCTAATAAAAACTCTCTCTCCATAACACCGCCATGTTCGTCTAATATCTTCGCAACCACACCTCTAACAGACTCCAATCTGTCATTCAAGTTCTCCATTTTCTTAATTTTATCCAAGCTAGCTCTTTCAATCTGCCTAACCCTTTCTCTGGTTAAATTGTGTAGTTTGCCAATTTCTTCCAAGGTTTGAGAGTCATCCCAGCCGAGAGCAAAACGACGAGATAAAACATCCCTTTCTCTTTCCTGAAGATCAGAAAAAACTTGATTTACTATTTCTACTGCATTTAGCTTAATAAGTTCATCCCTTTTTTTCTCTTTAATTATTTTTTTAAACAATTCTTTCATATTTTTTATCTTATAATTAATATCATTATAGTATTAAATCATATTTTTAAAAATAAGTCAATAGTAATTTAAATCAATAAAATCAAGTATTTTTAATAAGAGATTCGATTTTATTAACACAATTTTCCTTTATTTTCAAGTTTTTTCTCCTCTTTTCTACTTCTGGAAATAGATAAATAAGCTTTTTTATTTGACTAAAATTAAAGAATAAACCATAAAAAAATATCAAAAACAATCTCAAAAAACTAAAAAATTTAATTTTAAAAGAAAAGTTAATTTTTCTAAATTTTAGAAAAATTATCATTTGATTAAGATATGACCAAGATCTAAAACTAGTCTTTTTGCCAAAAATAAGAGACAAAAAGTTATAAGACTGTGTAGACAAACTTCGATCATGATAAATAATTGAATCTGGAACCAAAAAAGAGTTCCAATTAGCCAAGTTTAACCTATAAGCCAAATCAACATCTTCTTTATACATAAACATCAACTCATCAAAAAACTCCAAAGAATTACCATCATCAAAAGCCACTTCCTTTAAAGCCTCCAAATTATAGATAACCGCTGCCCCAGAAATACCAAAAACATTTTCCTTATAAAAATTAGTATTATCTTCTTCCCCTTGTCTAATATCAAAAAAATGATGACTAAAAGACATTCCTATACCCAAACTATCAATTATGTCAGTTTTTTTATCATTAACAAAATCCCAATTTAATATTTTTGGACCAACAGAGGAAACTCTTTCCTCTTTAGATTTGGATTTAAATGCTCTTACTAATTCAAAAATTGAATTCTCATCTAAAACAACATCAGGATTAATAGCCATAAACAAGTCACAATCAAAATCAATGGCCTTCCTGATTAAAAAATTAAATCCCCGAGCAAAACCAGAATTAAACCCCAAAGAAAAAATATTACTTTTTTCTGTTAAATTATTTTTTTTAAAAAAATCTTCAATGTAAGTCTTGTTAGCATTAAAATTATCACTATTATCCAAAGCTAAAAGACGATAATCAATATCAAGATTATCTAAGGCTTTTTTTAGACTAGGCAAAAAAAAGGGTAAGTATTTAAAGCTACTCTGGTTGTAGCTTATAAAAGCAATAGCAATTTTCATACTATAAACAAATAAAGCGCCTTAGGCGCCTTATTGTATATTTTAGAATATTAACGTTTTGACCATTGTGGAGCCTTACGAGCTTTCTTAAGACCAGACTTCTTTCTTTCTTTTTGACGAGGATCTCTAGTCAAGTATCCATTAGTTTTCAAAATTGATTTAAATTCTGGGTCATATTTAAGCAATGCTCTGGCCACTCCGTGTCTAATAGCTTCTATTTGACCAAAAGATCCACCACCCCTTACTATAACAGTGAAGTCAAAATCATTTAATTTAGAGCAAGCTTTTAATGGTTGTAAAATAGTATTCAAATTATCTTCAGAAACAAAATCAGATGCTTTTTTATCATTTATAGTCATTTCCCCTTTTCCAGGAAAATAAAGTCTAACCTGAGCAACGGATGTTTTTCTTCTTCCAATAGCTCTAATATATTTAGTAGAAGGCGCTTTTTTAACTGAAGCTTTTTCAGTTTTATCAACCACCTTATCTTTGGTTTTTTTCACAGTTTTTTTAGTTTCCTGCTTTTTAACCGTCTTTTTTGGAGATGTTTTTTTAACTTCACTCATATTATAAATATTATCTAATAATTAATCTCTTTAATAAATCATTTCTCATTTTAGTTGGAGCTAACATTTCTCTAACAGCTTTTTTCAAAACCTCAGCTGGCTTAGAATCGAAAACATCCTTCATCTTCTTCTCTTTTAAACCACCACGATAACCAGAATAACTAAAATATTTTTTTTGATCAATTTTTTTACCAGTAAATTTTACCTTTTCAATATTAGAAACTTCAACCACATCACCTAAATCCAAATGAGGTTCAAATTCTGGTTTATTTTTTCCTCTCAAAATAGTAGCAATGCTAGTAGCTAATCTTCCGATGGTTTTACCCTCAGCGTCTATTTTGTGTAGCTTTCTTTCAATATTTTTCATATTTATAGTCTTAAATTAATTATACTAATTCAATTTGAACCATTTCAGCTCCATCACCCTGACGATTACCAAGTTTAATAACTCTAACATAACCACCATTTTTCTCTTTATATTTTTCACTTAAAACAGTAATAGCTTTTTCAACAGCTTTAGGTTGAACTAATGTCTTAAGTAAGGCTCTTCTGGCGGTTAAATCACCTTTTTTAGCAATACTAATAGTTTTTTCGACAGCTGACTTAGCAACTTTAGCCTTAGCCTTAGTTGTCTTAACTTTTTCGTGAATAATAATACTTGAAACTAAATTTCTAAGCATCAATTCTCGAGCTTCCTTTGTTCTGTCTAAAGTCTTAACTTTATTTCTGTGTCTCATATAAAAATATTATTTTATTTATTATTTTTTTTCTTTTTTGGTTTTTGTCTTTTTTTCAACCTTTTCCTCTTTTTCCTCTTCAATCTTTTTAGTTTTCAAATCTTTGTTATCATCAGTCAGAGTTACTAAGGACTTAAATTGCTCTATTAAAATATTAACTGATTTTTCAAAAGCTTCCTTGACACTTAAAGTTCCATCTGTTCCTACTTCAAGTATTAATTTGTCCCAGTTAGTCATTTTACCAACACGAACATTTTCTACCTTAGCACTAACAGACAAAATTGGTGAAAAAATAGAATCAATTTCAATATAATCAATTTCTTTACCTTCTTTTTTATTCTTCTCTACCAAAGAATAACCTTTTCCTTTAGCAACATAAATCTCCATGTTTAAATTAGAAGTAGCTTCAGTTGTATTAGCTAAAACCAAATCTTTGCTAATTATTTCTACTTGACTATTTTTTTCAATATCAGCAGCTGTTACTTGTTTTTTGCCCTTAACATTAATTTCTAATTTTATTGGCTCTTCACTTTCAGAAAAAATTTTCAACCTTAATTGTTTTAAATTTAAAATTATATCAATAACATCCTCTTTTACACCAGCAAGAGACATAAACTCATGTTTTACTCCTTTTATTTTAACCCCTACAACAGCAGCCCCAGAAAGAGAGGAAAGCAAAACCCTTCTTAAAGAAGTACCCAAAGTCATTCCATAACCAGGATGAAGAGGTTCTATTATAACTGAACCATCATTAGATTTAGGATCTTGATTAAATTCTATTTTTTTAGCTAAGGCTATTTTTTCCATATAAGTAGAGTGAATTATTTTAATATATTATTTTGAGTAATACTCAATAATCATGTGAGTTTTGATATTTAAAGGCAAGTCTTGAATTCTTGGTTCGTGTAAAACCTTAACAGATAACTCTTTAGCATCTGTTCCCAACCAACTTTTTTGTTCTGAAGCCAAGCTCTTTAATTTTTCTGGCAACATTTTAAAATATTTATTATTAAGAGAGCTTTTTTTGATTTTTATAACTTGACCAACTTTAACTTGATAGGAAGGAATATTAACCTTACGATCATTGATTTTAAAATGACCATGATTAACTAATTGTCTAGCCAAAGTTCTAGAAGAAGCAATCCCTGATCTATAAATAACATTATCTAATCTCATTTCTAAAAATTTTAAGAAATTAATTCCAACGTCACCTCCTTTTCTTTGAACTTTGTCAAAAGATATTTTAAACTGACCTTCAGTTAGACCATAGTATCTTCTAGCCTTTTGTTTTTCGATTAATTGTAAACCGTAATCAGTTAACCTCTTTTTTCCTTTTGGGCCATGAAAGCCTGGTGGATAATTTCTCTTCACCATAGCACATTTAGCAGAAGAACATCTCTCACCTTTAAGTAAAAGTTTTTCTCCTATCCTTCGGCATTGCTTACATTTTGCATCTAAATTTTTTCCCATATTATATAATAATTAAATATTTATACTCTTCGAGGTTTTTTTGGTCTACAACCATTATGTGGAACTGAAGTTGTATCTTTTATTGATTCAATTTCCAAACCATTGGCATTAAGAGCTCTAATAGCTCCTTCACGGCCAGTGCCGACTCCAGATGCAAAAACCTTAACACTTTCTAGGCCAAACTCTTCCTTAGCCTTCATAACAGCTATTTTAGTTATAATTTGAGAAGCATAAGGAGTAGCTTTCTTAGCACCCCTAAAACCAGCCATGCCAGCACTAGCCCAAGAAATAACATTGCCATTTTTATCAGTTAAAGAAAGGATTGTATTGTTATAAGTAGCGCTAATATAAGCGTGACCAGATTTAACCTTAACATTCTCTTTTTTCTTTTTCTTTTTTATTATTTTCTTTTTACTTCTAGCCTGTTTGTTTTTTTCTAGCTTTTGCTTTATCTCCTCAGGCAAATCTTCTGTTTCATCTTTTTCGTTAGGGTTAGAGGGTCCATCAGAAAACAAATCATCATCTAAATCACCAACAGAAAAATCGTCACTTAACTCATCTTCGTTAACTGCAACGTTTTCCTTTTTATTTGTTTCCTCTATTTTTTTGTCTTTTTTTTCTTCTGACATATTTTGTTATTTTATCTTATTAATATTATTAGGTCTTTTGAGCAGCAGCCTTGCTTTTACCAGAGCTCATAGTAAGCCTTTTATTACCCCTAACTGTTCTGCTGTTAGTTTTTGTTCTTTGTCCCTTTACCGGTAATCTCTTAGTATGACAAACACCTCTTCTAGCCCCAATTTCTTTAACTCTTTTTATGTTACTAGCAACCTCACGACGTAAGTCACCTTCTGTTAAAAACTTCTTTTCAATTATTTCTCTTAAAGTATTAACCTCTGATTCTTTCAAATCTTTAACCCTAGTGTCTTTATTAACTTTAGCCATTTCTAAAATATCTTTAGAAAATTTAGGACCAATACCAAATATATAGGTTAAAGCAACCTCTACTCTTTTATCGTTTGGTATTGTAATGCCTGATATTCTTACTGCCATAAATTTTTTTATTTATTTAAAAAATTAATTAACCTTGACGCTGTTTGTGCTTAGGGTTTTTACAAATAACATAAACTCGCCCCTTGCGACGAACTATCTTACAATCTTTACATATTTTTTTAGCACTGGCTCTAACTTTCATATTTGATATTAACTAAACATTATAAATTTTTATTGGAAAAATCGCAAAATAAAAATCTTACAACAAATGTCAGTTTTTAATTTATAAACTATTAAAAAGAATTAAAGACGGAAAACTATTCTTCCCTTGGTTAGGTCATAAGGACTCATTTGAACCTTAACCTTATCTCCAGGAAGAAGACGAATTTTATACATCCTCATTTTACCCGACAAATGAGCCATTATTTCATGACCATTTTCCAACTGAACTTTAAAAGTTGCAGCCGGCATAAGTTCGGTAACTTCACCCTTTAATTCAATAAAATCTTTTGAATCGATTACTTGATTCTCTTTTTTATCCATCAAAAAAATAAAAACGATATAAATTACTCAATAAAAATAAGCAATTTATAACAGTTTTACAAAATACAAAAAGCAAATATTTCTAAAAATATTTTCTATAATAAAATTATATAGATAATTGTTATTATTGTCAAGAGCTATTTTTTTAAAATCCCAAAGCCTATTAATATTTGTATTAATATTTAACAGATCTAATTGGCCTAAAATTATTTTGATTATTTTTTGAATGATTAGAAAGAGAAATATTATCCATTCTTAAATTATGAGCACCATCACTTGAGAATTCAAATGATGTCCAGAAAGAATTTCTAACGTATGAAACTTGATTCATATATTTTCTAAACTCTAAAGCTTCTTTAGAAGAAGCTAAAAACCAATCAGTATAAAAACCATCAGTATATTCATCAGCTTTTTTGGCAGCCCCTGAGTCAGTACAATTAGACACAATTAAGGCGGTATTACTTTTTCCAGCGCCAATCTCCTGACTAGTACCTCCTATCAATTTAGAACTACAACCCCAGGGAGACGTTGGATCATCTGTACTATTGTTGTTCCAGGAATACCAAGCATTCTTAGCAGCTGCGATTAAAATAATGCTTCCCCCAGAATAAATATCAGTTCCATTATAGACAACTATTCCACCACCACAAATACTTCCCAAAGAAGCGCCCGGTAAACACTCCGAGTAAACGGTTGTAAAAGAAATATTTTCCCCATAAGAAAGACCCATACTGTTAATTGCATAAGCTCTAACGTGGTATTTTGTAATAGAGTTAAGACCAGTTATCTCTCCAGAGAACTGACTAGAGCCAGAATTAATAACTAACTTGCTATCATTTATTGTTGGATTATAATTAACGCTCCAAACAAAACCTCTTTCAGTAACACTAGAAGCCCCTTCACTTTCTATTTCTGCGTTAACTATGACTGTGTTACCAGTTACATTGCTGAAGGATTTTGTTTTTATTACTGGAACCCCTTTGTCATACTTAATCATTCTAATTGGCCTAAAATTATTTTGATTATTTTTTGAATGATTAGAAAGAGAAATATTATCCATTCTTAAATTATGAGCACCATCACTTGAGAATTCAAATGATGTCCAGAAAGAATTTCTAACGTATGAAACTTGATTCATATATTTTCTAAACTCTAAAGCTTCTTTAGAAGAAGCTAAAAACCAATCAGTATAAAAACCATCAGTATATTCATCAGCTTTTTTGGCAGCCCCTGAGTCAGTACAATTAGACACAATTAAGGCGGTATTACTTTTTCCAGCGCCAATCTCCTGACTAGTACCTCCTATCAATTTAGAACTACAACCCCAGGGAGACGTTGGATCATCTGTACTATTGTTGTTCCAGGAATACCAAGCATTCTTAGCAGCTGCGATTAAAATAATGCTTCCCCCAGAATAAATATCAGTTCCATTATAGACAACTATTCCACCACCACAAACAGTCCCCGGAGCAACACTTGATTCATTTCCACAATTATGTATAAGATTTTGACCATTATTTTCAAAATCTATAACGCAAACAGATTCATTATTGCAAATATAACCAGGTTGACAATCGGGGTGGCAAATATTAGGATTAGGATTTTCATTATTATCATCTCCACCACCTTCATCTCCGCCATTATTATCACCTCCACCATTATTATCACCACCACCATTATTATCACCACCACTATTATCTCCCAAGCAGCTATAATTAAGTATGCCTCCAGGAGTAGCACATTTTAAACCTTTAGAAAGATTAGAGACATCATTTCCTAGACAAAATGATAAAGTGTAGGTAGAATTATCTTCGCTTACTTGATAGTAGAAGTTATTTTGACTGGCATCACATACTCCATCAGCTGGATAAGGAGCAGAAGGAATATTATACATAAGTACTTGGCCACTGGAAGTAATGAGAGAACCACTTAACCATTCTTCTTCGGTAGGATATCTTCCCTGTTCATTAAAGAATAATTCTAGGGCTGTTTGAGCTTGTTTTATATCAGCTATTCTTTTACTATCACGAGCACGAGAGCGAGCTTGTTGTAAGGCGACAACTGCTAGAGTAGCCAGTATTCCAATAATAGCGATTACCACTAGGAGTTCGATGAGGGTGAAGGCTTTTTTAAATTTGTAATTTTTAGAAAAATATTTAAACATAAACTCAAATTAAACACCAACAATCAAAGAAAAAGAATAAATCAAGGGATAAAACAAAAATCTAAACAAACCTAAGGATAAAAATATCAAAAGAATGAAAATTCCATATTTTTCCAAAACAAAGAATTTCATCTTGGCTCTTTCTGGCAAAAAATTAGAAATTATCTTAGAACCATCTAAAGGAGGTATTGGAATTAAGTTAAAAAAGGCTAAGAGTAAATTCAAAAAACAAAAAATAATTGACATCACAAAAATCACCGCCAAAAAATTACCAGAAATACTATTTAGAATAAAATTATTCTCACCTGAAAAATAAGAAACAGCCAAAGAACTTTTTAAGCCCTGAGCCAAAGGAATAAAACGAGCCACCAAGCCAAAAAAAATAGCCATGACAATATTTGACCCTGGGCCAGCAAGCGCCACTTTTAAATCACCAAATTTCTTGTCTCTTATTAAATAAGGGTTATAAGGAACCGGTTTGGCCCAAGCTAATAAAAAATTAGACCCCGACAACACAAAAAATAAAGGTAATAAAATTGAACCAAAAAGATCTATATGAGGTATAGGGTTTAAAGTTAAACGCCCCAAACTTCTGGCAGTTGGATCACCTAATTTATCAGCCATCCAAGCATGAGCAACCTCATGAACTATGATAGAAAATATTAAAATAGCTATCGATAAAATAGTTATAGACATGTTTTTTTTCTTAATTATTTTTTATAATTATAACAAAGTAAGTGATTTAAGGCAATTAATCCACATTCAAATACTTTTTAGATTAAAATAACTGGTTTAAATAATCGCTCTTGATTATTTTTAAATTTATGCTACAATTAGCACATATTTGAAAAAGAATAATATAAATTTATAAATTTTAAGAAAATCATATGGGAAAGAAATGCGATATCTGTGGAAGAAGCTCAACTAAAGGCGCCAGCAGATCACACTCTAATATCAAAACTTTAAAAAGACAAGGAATTAATTTACAAAACAAAAATGTCATGGGAATTAAGGCAAAAATTTGTACAACCTGCCTTCGAACCATGAAGAAAAACGATAAAATTGAAGAAGAAAAAAAACAAAAAAATTTACTAAAACAAGCTGAAGCTAAAAACAAAAATAAAACTGAAAAGAAAGAAGTAAAAAAAGGAGTGAAAAAAGAAGTAAAAAAAACAGTTAAAAAATCAGCTAGTAAAAAATCTACAAAAAAATAATTAAAGATGATAATAAAAAAATAGGCCAATAGCCTATTTTTTTGTTTTAAAAATAAAATAAAACAACAACAAATAATAGAAACAAAAAAATAAAGGTGAGTTAATTTCTAAATTGATAAACGACTTTGGTACTAATAAAGATTTCTCAGCAATAAAATTAAAATACTCAAAAGAAACTTCAGCTGGGATAAATAAAAGAGATGATAAAAAAGGAAATAAAAAAGATAAAATTAATCCTAAAATTAAAAAAATAATAATAAGAGGAATCAGCCACAAAACAAATAAATTAGACAAAGGAGCTACCAAAGAAAACTGCTCAAAACTCCTAATCAAAATTGGAGCTGTTATTAATTGAACCGACAAGGTGAGACTAAAAATATCCAAAATATTGGCAACAATTTTTTTGCATTTTAATATTTTAAATTTAAAAATAATTTTCAATAAAAATTCTTTAAACCTGGGATAGATATAAATAATACCTAAAACAGCCAAAAATGATAATTGAAAACCCAAATCAGCTAATAACAAAAAGGGGTTAATTATTAACAGAATAAAAGCCGAAAAAAACAAAACGTTAACTACGCTCCCCTTTCTGTTTAAGTAAACAGAAAGAAGAGACAAAGAGCCCATTAAATAAGCCCTAAAAGCAGAGGGCGGCCAAGCAATCAAACTTAAATAAAATAATAAAAAAATATTAATAAAATAAAAAGATTTTCGACGAGAGCACCCCAAGGATAATAATAAATTTAAAAAATAACCTGAAAGCAAACTAATATGCAAACCAGAAATAGCCACCAAATGACTCAGACCCGATTTGGAAAAAACATCTTTTTGTTCATAACTTAAATCACTTTTATCGCCCAATAAAATAGCCTTGGCTAAGGAAGCTGATTCAAGAGAAAGATTAAAATCAAAAACACTTATTAAATATTTTTTAATCCCTAAAATTTGTTTTTTAAAAAGAAAATGTTTGTTTAATTCTCCCACTATTTTAATTTTTGGATAAGAAGAAAATAGAGAAATATTATTTCTTTTAAGGTAAAGATTATAATCAAAATTAGCAATTTTACTTCCTTTCTCCAAAAAAGCTTCTACTTCTAAAATATCACCCACTCTATATAAAGGAAATTTTTCACCAATAATTAAAATTTTACCAGAGACGTTTGTTTCTCCTTTGTCGCTTAATATTTTTAAAACTTGGGCTTTTATTTTCTGTTGTTCATTTTTCAGTTCAATATTTTCAATTGAACAAATTAATCGATTAGTTTGTTTGGCATAATAAATAATATGCTTATCATTATAATCTGGCCAAGAAATTAAGTAACGCCAAAAACCAAAAAACAAAAAAGAAATAAAGAGTAAAAATAAAGGAAGTTTATTGGAATAAGAATTTTTATTTAATTTAAAAAAGAAAAAGGATAAAATTAAAAATAATAAAAATAAAGAGAAAAAATAAAATTCTTCTCTTTTAGAAAAATCCAAAAAAATATTAGCCAGACACAAGCCTAAAGAAAAAGAAATAGAAATAACTGGCCAAAAGTATTTTAAAAACATAAATACCGTCTAAAACGGTATTATAAAAAAAGATTAATAAAAAATAATAAAAATAAAGATAAATAAGTAATAAACTATTTATTTTTATTTTTTAAAAGCAAAGACAAATAGGATTCGATAAAAGAATCTAAATCCCCGTCCATAACACTAGAAATGTCGCTTACTGACAAATTGGTACGATGATCTTTAACCATTTGATAGGGTTGAAAAACATAAGACCTAATCTGCTTGCCCCAAGTACCTTGTCCGGCACCACCCTTTATTTGTTTTTCTTTTTCATCTCTTTCTTCTTGTTGTTTTTTATAAAGCTTTGACTTTAAAACAGCCAGAGCTCTCTCTTTATTTTGGTGCTGAGATCGTTCACTCTGGCAAGCAACTGAAATATTGCTTGGAATATGAACAATACGAACAGCTGAATCAGTAGTATTAACACTTTGCCCTCCAGGGCCAGACGAACGATAAACATCTATTCTTAAATCTTTCTCATCTATATCAATAAAAGAATTATCTTTTAATTCGGGAATAACTTCAACACCAGCAAAAGAAGTATGTCTCATTTGTTCAGCGTCAAAAGGAGAAATGCGCACCAAACGATGTACCCCGTTTTCGCTCTTAAAATAACCATAGGCATAAGCACCACTTATTCTAAAAGTAGAATTTTTAATGCCAGCCTCATTAGCTACCACCCTGTCTAATATTTCTATTTTAAAACCCTTTTTTTCAGCAAACCTTAAATACATTCTTTCTAACATTTCAGCCCAATCCTGAGCATCAACTCCACCAGTTCCAGCATGAACAGAAACTATAGCCGAACTATTATCTTGATTTTCTGAAAACAAAAGTAAAAATTCTAATTTTTTAAATTTTTTTTCTAACTCTTGAAATTTGTTACTAATCTCTTCATAAACTGAATCATCCTGATACTCTCCTGACAAAGCAGCCAATTCCTCCATTTCTCTAATTTCTTTTTCTAGCTCTTCAAAATTATTTATTTCCGTTTTTAAATCTTCTAATTCTTGAGTAACTTTTACCGCCTCCTCATTGTTTTGCCAAAAATTATCTTGAGAAATTAAAAAATTTAAGTCTTTGGCTCTAACTTTTTTTCTTTCAATATTCAAAGTTTCTTTAACTTGTAAAACCTTTTCTCTTAGCTCATTAAGTTTTTTGATTAGATTTTCCATTATTTTTTAAAAAAATAGTTTTTAATAAACTTAGTTTTGATTGATAAAAATAAATATCAGCTAATTTCTTATACACCTTACTGTAAATCCAGTTGCTCTAAAGGTATAGCCAGTGGTATAAACCTCTTCATGTGTTATGCGCAAATAATAAGAATAATCTGGATAAGAAGATACTGGACTACTGGACCAATAATTAGCTTCATCAAATGAAGTGATTCTATAACTACCACTTGAATAACGCTCTTTATAACTAGGTAATTTTAATGAAGAATTATAAGCATTACTATTATTGCTAATATTTTCAGCAGAAACAAAATTTTGCCATTCAAATATAGTGGGAACCCTAAAGTCTGGTGGGCATGGATTATTACCACCATGCACCCCTTGCCAAAGTGTGTTATCTCTGTAATTTAACCAATTTCTAGGATGAGAAGTGTTTATAATAAAATTAGAATTTCCAGGATTCGTACTAGAAGATAAAATCGTAGTTGTATTACTATTATACAATTGATGACCGTCTTTTAATCTTCCCCACTGATACATCCAACCAACAGAACCTACGGCACTAGCTCCTAAATTTCTATCAAGCCAACACTTTCCATCAAGAGCTTCAACTAAATTATAATTTAAACCTTCAAAAGGAATAGCACCCTCACAAACAAATTCCCAAATAGCATAAATAATTGAATTATTTTCATTAATATATATTGTGTTAGATTCATAAGTATCTCCACTGCCGTCGGCTTGAGTGTTCCATTCTAAAAAAACATAATATTCTCTTGTTGGAATAGGAAGCTCCCCTATTGCTTGATTATAAACGACTTCTTTGAATAAAGGATTAACAGTACCACCTTGAGCATCGAAGTTTAGAATATAAGTAATAGTTTCACCAATTTCTTCGTCTTGAATACCACAATAGTTTATACCACCTGGACTAGCACATAAATTACCCGCTGGCAAATCAGAGACTTGTCTTCCTATACAAAAATTTATCTGATAACTTAAACCATCATCAACCAAGGAATATATATAGTCTCCCATCTCGCAATCACCATCAATAGTTTTTGGTGCTTCGGGAATGGAATGCATATATATATTATTAGTACTTGTGCCTATTACATTACTACTCCACTCATTACTACTTGGATATCTATTGTATTCATTAAAAAACAATTCCAAAGCTGTCTGAATTTGCTTGATATCAGCTACTCTTTTGCTGTCTCTAGCTCTAGAACGAGCTTGTTGTAGAGCTACTACCGCTAAAGTAGCGAGTATGCCAATGATAGCTACCGCTACTAACAGTTCAACGAGGGTGAAGGCTCGTCTTTTTTTAAACATAGAGTTTTAAAATTAACTTATTATGATTATATCAATATTGTTTTTAGGATATTTAGAAGAATTATAATATTTAAGGATTTTAAGATAAAAAAATATAATAATACTCTTAATAGTCCTAATAGTCTTGATAGTCTTATTATATAAATATTATAGTACTTAAAATAAATTTTTAATTATTTATTTCTGGCAATAATAGGTTCTACTTTCAACATTTGGACCACAATAAGTATCGTTTTTGATATTCAAAACTTTAAAACCAACTTTTTCCAAAAAATTTTTCATATCATTTTCAGAAATAAAATTCATTTTAATTGGATAAAGTCCAAGATGGTTATAAAGAAAGTCGTCACTTAACCCTAAAAATCTCAAGGCAGAATAAACTTTTCTAATTGGCTGTAAACGAAAACGCCAAGGAATTTTAGCCGGTAGTTGAAAAACCAAAACTCCATCTTCTTTTAAAATTCTATAAAACTCTAAAATATATTTTTTAATAATCTCTCTACTAGGCATGTGTTGTAAAACTATTCCGGAATAAATAAACTCAAACTTATTATCTTCAAATATCTTCAAATCATCCTGATTTTCATAAAACTCAACTGATAAATCTTGATTTATTTTTAAAGCTCTTTCTAGCATTTTAGATGATATATCTGATCCAACATATTTATCAAAATATTTTAACCAATGACGAGCCAAACGTCCCACACCACAGCCAAAATCAAGCATTCTCCCCCTCTCCTGTCCGAGTTTTAATTCTTGCATAACAGTAAAAACATTTTCCACTTCAGACAAACCGGTGGCTAAAAATTCTTCTAAATTCCAATTATTGAATCTTTTGTTATTATCAGATAAAACCGCCCATAAAGGATCAAGTTCACCTAATTTTTCCCAGTTTTGTTTATGTTTTTCAATATTTTCCATTCAATTAAGCTTAATTTTATAATAAAAGTATAATAATAATTAAGCTTTTTGTCGATATTGACAAAATAGTTTAAATATGATATAATTTGAGGTTAGTGCTTGTACTTTGAAAAATAGTTTAAAATTAGATTATTTAGCAAGATCATTTAACAAAAAGATTTTACTAAATAATCTAATTGTTGAACTTAAAAAAACCAAAAAAATAAAAAATCTATTACTTTCTTCCCTACTTTTAGTTTCAACTCTTTTTTCTGTCTCAGGACAAAAGATGGAATTTTTCGGTCAAATTAATGAAGAAAAAATTACTTCAGTAATCAATTTTTCTGCCAGTAAAAATTTTAACGAAAAATTTGGTCTGACTTTTTTTTCTTTAATAAGCGAGGCTGGTTGGGCTGAGGCAAATTTTGGACCAACGTTCTCGCCTACCCCCAATTCATGCTTTTCTATTTCAGCTGGTATCGAAACTGGTGGAAATAAATTCCGAATGGCAACAAGCGCTTTTATAGCCTTTAAACCTGGAATGCATTTCCTTTTAGTAGCTGAAAAGGACAAGGAGACGATAACTATTGGTACCACACTCAAGCAATGAAGTCGTGGAAAAAAATCTCTGCCGGTCTAATGGCTAGAAGATTCAACGAAGTGGGTCCAAGAATAGAAATAAAAGTTTTAGAAGGTTTTACTTTATGGGGAGCACCTCTTTATGATCTTGAAGATGGTAAAATAAAGGGAGTGATATCTTTAGCTATTAACTTTAAATAAGAAAAGTAATAGTTTGGAGGTCGTAAAATAAAAAATTCTTAAAAAGGAAACATCAAGTTTCCTTTTTTTATTTATAAAAATAACTATTGATTTTTTATAAAAAATTTGCTATAGTAAGGACATACATACGAAGAGGGCCTCAAGACATTGGCTTAGCCTAAGTGGAGATTCCCTTTTTAACAAAAAACCACTAGTTTTCTAGTGGTTTTTGTTTTTTACTCAATTTTGATTTTATATTTTTTCTTTAAGTATTTTCTTAATTTTTTGAAATCAATAATCCAAGGATCTTCTTCTAATTTTGTACCAATATATAAATTTTGACCATCAATAAAGCATAAATTGTTCTTCCCCATAAATAAATTAATAAATATAATTTATTTATTTTAACAAAATTTATTTAAATCTAATTTAAATTTTTAATAAAAATAATAACAGAATTAAGTAATCAAAAACACTAGACACTACTCTTACAAGAAGTATTAACAGGGTAAGTAAAAAATTTTGGAGCTGACAATCTCATACCTAAAACCTCAGCAATTTTTAATAAAAAACTTAAACTAGGCAAAGACAAACCCCTCTCCAACCTGGAAATACTAGATTGTTTAGTGTTAAGAAGCCCAGCTAACTCTTCTTGAGTAAGACCATTTTTTAGCCTGGCACTAATAATGCTTTCTGATATTTCTAAATTTAAATCAGATGAATTATTATAATATTTTTTGAACTTTTTGTTTTTAAATAATTCTTTTTTTAAATTATTAGTACTCATATTATTTTAAATTATTTATAATTTCATTTTTTCTTTTTTCTGACAATTTCATTTCCTTTGAAGACGTCTTTTGTTTTTTCTTATTAAAAATATTAGTTAAATAAAAAATATTATTTATAATAGAAAAAAATATTCTATAATTAGCGTCCTTCCAGTTGACAATAAGTTCAAATATATTATTAAATCCTTTTAGCTTTTTAGCTAATTTTATTTTTAATAATAATTCGAAATTATTATTTTCTAGCCTTTCTATTGTTTTTAACATTTTTTTGGCATGATCCAGTCTACCAGTTTTAGTTAAATTATTTACATACACAAAAACAATATTATCACCTCTAGAATTTAAATATTCTTTAATTTTGTTCATTGATAGCTTCAAATCAATATAACAAAATTGTTATATTGATATATTATATTAAAATTATTTCTAAGTCAAACAAGCTTATATAATGTATAGTACAAATGAATTAAATTAAGCCTAAATTAATAATAAAAAAACCATTATTTTTTTATAATGGTTTTAAATACTAATATGTTTTTTATTTTTTATTTAACAAAATCAAAATGAAATACCGAAACCTTTCCGTCGCTCGTTTGATAATAATTATCAGCCTCAACTTTCATCTCATTTATTATTCGCTCATAAGCCCACCAATAGTCATTAACTACAAGATAAGCATTGTCAGCTTCTACTTGAGATAAAAGCTCTTTTACTAATTTCCTGTCTGGGTTATCTAACATTTTTAAATAATAATCATAAAACAAGCCACCAGTTTGAACTGAATAATATAGCCAACCGTCATAATATCTCTTAAACCCCAACTCTTTAATAGCGGCTGCGCCCACTTGTTGATTGGCTAAAACTATATAATTATCATTAATTTTAACATCCTCAATCAATTTTACTGCCTCAAAATCAGAGCTAGAAACTGAATAACCACGAGAATTAAAATAATTATCTTTACGTGGATAATTTAAATAAAGTGATGATAGCAAAAACAACAACAAGAACAGGATAGAATAAAATTTAAAGTTTTTTTCTTGTTTTTTAACTCTTTCAATAATTTCTAAAAATAAATTCAAAAAGATTGGAATTAAAAACAATAAAGAAATAATTAGAACTCTTTGGGAATAAGAATTTTTATCAATAGCACTTAAAAACGGAAAAGAAACAAATAAGCTTAAAATATAAGATAAAAATAAGGCTAAGAAATTATATAAATAAATATTAGACCATGCCTCCCTTCTCTTTTTAATCCAGAAATAAAGTCCAATTAAAAACAAAACAAAAAATAAATAAAATCTATTGAAAAATAAAAAATAGACAGTGTTTAAATAAATATTTTCTTGTCCCAAAAATTTAGGAATCAAAAACTGAAAACCAATTTGTGGCCAAGCTAATTTTCCGCCAACAAAAAACAAAAGAATTGGCAAAATAAATATTTGAGCAAGATAAAGACCAGAAATTAATAAAAGTCTTATTCCTCTTGATCTGGATCCCAGCTTTCGCCACGTAAAACGTGGCTCGCTGGGATGACAAAAGGAAAAAAACATTATCACTACAAAAATAACTGCTGGAATGCCCGCTAAAGGATGAACAAAAAAGGAAGCTAAGGCCAAGGCGGACAAGAATATGTAATTTTTTCTTTCTGAAATAAAATCTTTATCTAAAGAAAAAATAATTAAAATAGTTAAAAAGAAGAAAGCTAAATTCTGTGGAACAGTATAAGTAAAAATAGAAAAAGGTAGAAGTAATAATAAAATTAATAAGTAATAATAATTAGAGCTTATTTTATTTTTAAAAACCTTAAAGAAACTTAAAGGAATAAAAAGAGCTGATAAAACCGGAACCAAGCTTCGACTAATAAACTCCAATGAAAAAGGCAAGGTTTTAATTAAAAAGAATTCTAAAGAGTATTGTCCAATATAATAAAAAGTTTTGGGATTTATAAAACCAAACTGCAATATTTCACTTAAAGCTCTTTGATGAAGTAATTGATCATAGCCAAAAGCTATTTTATAAACAAAGAAAGAAATTGAGAAAAAAAGAAAATAAGCTAAAATAATTAATATTTTAGAAAAAGAGGAATTAAGATAAAAAGAAATAAACAATAAAGATAAAAAAACAAATAAAAGTAAATAAAAATAATTAGGAATAAGATGCCAAGGAGATATTATGGCTAAATCGCTAGAAGCCCCAGATAGAGCCAATATTAAAGAAATAAACAAAAAGAAAGCTAATAAAAAAAGAGAAAAATTTATAAAAAGAGTCTTTGAATTTAAATTATTATTTAACTCTTTTTCTTGCCGATAAGACTTATAAATGATAAAATAAAAAAAGACAGTACTAACCAAAAGGCTTAAAAATAAAAGAATAAAATAAGAAAAATTATTTAAAGCCCAGAAATAATACAAAAAAGATCCAATGATAGCAATGCTGGAAATAAAAAAAAGAGAAACTGTTAGAATATTTTGTCTTAAAATCTTTAAAACTCTCATAGCAATACTATAACAAAAAAAAGATAATATGAAAATTGCCCAAGTGGTTTGTGTCTACCCTCCCTATGCCGGTGGAATTGGCACCTCAGCTTACAAAAATCATGAAGTGTTTCAAAAAAATCACCAGTCTTTTGTTTTTACTAAAAAAAATAAAAAAGAAAATAATACTGAAAAAAATATTATTAACTTAAAAGCGCTACCCGATTTAGGTCATGCTGGCATTTTGTGGCAACTCTTAAAAAAACTGAGAGAATTTGATTTGATTTATTTCCACTACCCCTTTTTTGGTACGGCTTTTATAATCTGGCTATTTAAAATATTAAATCCGCAAAAAAAATTAATCATTCATTATCACATGGATGTTAAACATAAAAATATCTTTTTCAGAATTTTGTCTTGGCCAGAAACATTAATCAGAAAATCTCTATTTGAAAAAGCTGATAAAATAGTTTGTGCCTCACTTGATTATATTAAATACAGTCAAATAAAAAATTATTTTAATCTTTGGCCAGAAAAGTTTGTAGAAATTCCTTTTTTTGTAGATACTATTAGATTTTGTCCTGATTTTGATAAAAAAAATAATAAAGAAAACAAAGAAATCTTATTTATTGGAGGACTAGATAAGGCTCATTATTTTAAAGGGGTTAACATCTTAATTCAAGCCTTTGCTCAAGCTAATCTAGAAAATACCAAATTATTAATTGCGGGCGAAGGCGAACTAAAAAATGAATACCAACAATTAGTTAAAAACTTGGGCATAGAAAATAAAGTTAATTTTATCGGAAAATTAAGTTTAGAAGAACTAATAAATAATTATCAAAAAGTCGATGTTCTGGTTCTACCATCTATTAATAGTAATGAAGCTTTTGGAATAGTATTAATAGAAGCGATGGCTTGTGCTACGCCAGTAATTGCTTCTAATTTACCAGGGGTAAGAAGTGTTTTTGAAAATAATATCTCTGGTTTAAAAGTGGAACCAAAAAACATTGAAGATTTAAAAAATAAATTAAGCTATATAATAAAAAATAAGGATTCAAGAAACAAAATGAGCCAAGAGGCCAAAATTTTAGCCGAAAAAAAATATTCGAAAAAAGTATTTGTTTCTAAAATAGAAGAATTGTTAATATAAAAAAATTGTTTAATCGCTAATCTTTTGCTACAATAAGCTTATGAAAATAGCTATAATCAACAATTTATACAAACCCTATCAAAAAGGTGGTGCCGAAAAAGTAGCTGAAATAACAGTTAACCAACTACAATCCTTAGATCATCAAGTTTTTTTAGTTACCACCAAGCCAAAAAACAAAAAAGAAGAAAACACATCTCCCAAAACTTATTATATAAACTCCAAATATTACAACCTAAAAGACTATAGTTATACCTACCGCCTTCTCTGGCAAATAGATAATGTTTTTAATATCAAAAAATCTTTAAAATTAAAAAAAATTTTAAAAAAAGAAAAACCAGACTTAGTTATTAGCAACAATTTAATGGGCTTGTCTTTTTTAAGTTTTTTTATAATCAGGCAATTAAAAATAAAACACGTTCATATACTGCACGACATTCAACTAATTCATCCATCAGGATTAATTTTTTATCACCAAGAAAATATAGCCAATACTTTAGCTGCTAAAATTTTTCAATTATTAAACAAAAAAATAAGCTCCTCACCCGATTTAATTGTTTCGCCTTCCAAATGGTTATTAGAAAAACATTTGAGAAGAGATTTCTTTAAAAAAAGTAAAAAACTAGTTTTAGATAATCCCTTAGCTTTTAAAAAAAGTGAAATAAAAAAAGAAGTCATAGAAAACAAAAAAGATTATAACTTTATTTTTGTTGGTCAAATTGAAGAACATAAAGGAATTATTTTTTTAATTAAAACCTTTAATAAAATCAAAGATAGACAAAATATAAAATTGACTATCGTAGGTGATGGAACTTTGATGAATCAAGCCCAAAAACTAGCCAAAGACAATAAAAACATATCCTTTTTAGGTAAAAAAAGCGGAAATGAAGTTAGAGGCGAACTTCTAAAACACGATTGTTTAATAGTCCCTTCTCTTTGCTACGAAAATTCGCCCACAGTTATCTACGAAGCGTCAGCTTTTAATCTGCCAGTAATAGCCTCGGATCTGGGCGGAATAAGTGAATTAATTAAAAAATACAAAGGTATATTATTCGAAGCTAAAAATTCTCATGACTTAATAAATAAAATAGATTATTTTTGTAATAATTTTTCTAAATACATTGGTGCCAAACTACCACAAATTGGTGAGGAAAAATACGCCGAAAGAATATTAGAGGAAATTAAAAAAGCGACATAAAAGTCGCTTTTTTTCTTTGTTCGTAAAAATATTTACGAAAAAGATATTCTTTTTAAACAGGTTGGATAAACTTTCTTCTTATCATCATTGTTTATTAGATCGTCTGAAAGTCTAAATCCATTTCGACACCTGAAAAGTTCGGGAACAAAATCTTCCTTTCTGTACCTTGATCCTAAAATTGATATCCTCTCTCCGCCACCATTATACAAACTAGAAAACAAAATAAGAAAAGATAAAGCTTCATTAACATTCATTGGGGTAATGTCAAGGCATTCAAAAACTTTTTCAGCTTTTTCTGGCGAAATTCCTGCAATAGAATCTTCATCCAAACCATTTCCCCCGCCAAATAAAAAATAAAAATCTTTATCCAAACCAATTTTATTATAAATCTTTTCCATGTTAATAGAATCAAAAAGATTTAACTCACTCCCCTCTTTTTGATTAATACTAAGCAAAGGAGATTTAAATACTTCTTCTAAAACCTTGAGAGAAAATACAGGTAAAAAAGGAATTGAATCTAAATAAACTGGATAACAATAGTTACAAGCCTTTTTAACAACCCTCTTTCTTTGACTCTCTAAATGAAACAAAATTTTTTCTGGAAAACCGTTTTTTCTTAATTGATCAACTTCCCAATCAAATAGATTGTTCATTTCTTTTCTTTTCTCCGCCAAACAAGAAAAGAAACCAAAAAACATCTTTATTAAATTTTTTCCCTTCATTGTGTCGTCCTCCAATTAATATTTTAATGTGCAATATTTAAAAAACTAACGTTATTTAATAAAACTTAAATTTTGATTATAAACACAAAACTATACGTACCTAAAAATTAACAACCAGGAGGAAGTGCATTATGAACCAAAATTCCTTCAGCATAATAATTATGGTAATCTTCTACTTCAAAATTATAAGTTGGAACATTTTCATAAACGATTTCTATAGAATCAACAAATCTAAAACTTCCGTCTTCTAATTGCATATAATCACCTATTCTGGCTTCGCCTATTTGCTTCCAATATCCATTCAATAATATTTCATGATTGTGAGTCACCTTTAAGTTTTTATTTATAATTAAATATGAACTAGTTTTTTCAGACGAATGTTTAATTAATTCTGAAACCTTACCAGAAACCAAACTTTTTGTTGTAAAGTCATAACTCTTCACCACATCTCCAACAACAACATCTTCTATGTTTTTATAACTTCCATCGGCCATTGAAATCTTTGTGCCCGATAAAAAACAAACTGGTGGTATACAAACGCCAGACTCACATGTATAAAAATCTGGGCAAGAACCACATAGTCCACCACAACCGTCATTACCACAACTTTTACCAGAACAATCCGGAACACAGCTAGTATAAGAAACCACATTAGCTATTGTTTTCAAACCAGAATAAGCAACATAAGCATTGTCATTATCAACAAAAATATTAATCCAATAACTTTCTTCATCTGAAAAATTTTGATTACCAACAAATTCCCAGTTGGAGTTTTTAAACCTAGCCACGCTCATTAAACCCGAATATTCATCGCTAGAATAAGCCAAATAAGGAACCCCCTGATAAACGAATAGAGACCTTGAATAAACATATGAATATTGCCCAAAAAAACCATCTCCAACAACAACCCACGATGAACCATCATATTTCATAACTCTTATAGAGTAGTTATTTTCGGAATCACTATAAGCAACATAAGGAACGTTATTGTCTACAAAAAATGATATTAAATTATTTGAATCAACTGAACCAATAGAAAATCCGAGATCACCAACATTAACCCAGTCAGAACCATTAAACATTGAAACTGAAATGTCACCATTATTAGAATTATCTTTATAAGCTAAATAAGGACTACCGTTATAAATAAAGATTGAAAGAGGCAATAAATCAAAAGAAGATTCTGCAACAGGGAGAGGACTTCCAACATCAACCCAGCTAGAACCATCAAATTTCATAGTTGTAACCTTTCCACTATTAAAATTATTAGAATAAGCAATATAGGGAGTGTCATCATAAACATACAAAGAAACATTCCATCCATCGCCAGCTGAAAAGCCTGGATTTCCAACATTAACCCAGCTGGAACCATCGAATTTCATAACGGTAACCTTTGAATTGTTTCCGTAATCACGATAAGCTATATACGGAGTGCCATTATAAACAAACAAAGAGACATCATTTGACATTCCGTCCGAAAAACCTGGATTACCAACAGTTATCCAGTTGGTGCCATCAAACTTTTTAACAGTAGCTCTACTAGAATACAATGAATCCCTGTAAGCAACATACAAAATATCATTTTCAACATAAAAAGAAAGAAAATCAGGATTAACAGTAGAAAAAGAAGATGAAACTGACGCCCAACCACAACCAGTTGAGTCCACTAAACAGCCAACGCCAGGAAGACTATCACCACCAACCTCACTACTACCAAATATTATTCCTCCAGGAGTCATTTGCTTGGCTCCGTCTGGCATATCAGACACTTGTTTACCAGTACAAAAGTCTATGGTATAGCTAGCACCATCATTTTGAGGTACGTAGGTATAAGTATTAGAAGCTTCTAGACAATCTCCATCAGCAGGAGAGGGGGCAGTTGGGATAGAATACATAAATGTTTCTTGAGAGGTAGAAGAAACTATAGAGCCACTATTCCACTCTTCAGTGGTTGGATATCTACCATTTTCATTAAAGAATAACTCTAAGGCTGTTTGAACTTGCTTCATGTCAGCCATTCTTTTAGAGTCCCTAGCTCTGCTTCTAGCTTGTTGTAGAGCTACAACCGCTAAAGTGGCAAGGATTCCAATAATAGCTATTACTACTAAGAGTTCAATAAGGGTAAAACCTCTTTTTTTTGTGTTAGAAATCATAAAATGATTTTAATTATATTTAAATTATTATAACAGATATTAATAAAAAAACAACAAAATTAATTGTTGTTTTCTACTATATTTTCTTCTTGATTTTTTACTGCTTCTTCAGCGTCAAGTTGCTCTAAAAAAACATCAACATCTTCTTGATAAGATTCATCTAATTCTAATATTCTTTCAGCGCAAGTTCTAGCTTTAGAAAAATCACCAGCCACATAATAAGCTAACCCCCCGCGAGACAACCAGTCAATATTGTCAGGATATTTTTCTAAAATAATATCATACATCCCAATAACTGCTTCATACTTTTTATCTTCTAACAACTTTTCTTCAAAACGAGTTATAAAGGAATCAAAACTCATTAAATCAAAACCTCTGTTGTCAGCACAAGATTTAAGGTCTAAAAGAAAATTATCAATATCATCTTCTAAAAAATATAAATTAGCAACCTGACAAAAAGCGTCGGGCATTTTCGGATTAATTTCTTTAGCATAATTCAAGGTATCAATAGCCTCTTGATCTTTACCAAAATTTAAAAGAATACTGGATTTAAAAGAATACAGAGGAACTCTTTGAGGACTTGCCTCAATTGACAAGTCAATCATTTTTAAGGCTAAAGAATTATTCTCAACCGCCAATTCGTTATCCCCTTTTTTAGCATAAAAACGACCAGCCATTTCATATATTTTAGCTGCTCGAAATAGCATTAAACTATCATTGACATTATAATTTAAATTAGAATTAGCCGCATAAATACCTAGCGAAACAATTTTCTCTAAATCTTCCAAAGAAACCTTATTCAACATTGAATCAAAATTATTAGTCATTAAAGTTATATAAGATTCGCGACTATCACGAACTAAAACTGATTGATATCCAAAAGCTTTTTCAAAATTATTGTAACTCCCCATTATATCACCCTTGCCCAAAGAAATATAAGCACCAATCGTAGCCTTGGATGTTTTAATAGCTCGAATATTAACACTAAAGATTAGAATTAAAAATATTGAAGCAAAAAATAGAAATAAAACACCTTCTTTGATTTTCACACCTTCCTTCTTTTTTTCTTCCACCTTAGTTTTGGCAGATAATTCTAAGAAATGAATATAGGCGGCTACAAACATCAAATACATGTAAGTTGAAAAAGAATCAAAAACAGCTAAATTCTGGACAAAATAAGCCACTAGAAGACCACTTAAAGCTGACAACTCCAGCAAATTTAAAGCTCTAGGATTATCATTGTTCTTACGATACTGTAAATAAGATTTAAACAAGAAATAAAACAAAGAAACAATAAATAACAAATAAGTTAAAAGACCAAGCAAACCAGTGGTAGCAGTAATATCAACTAAATTATTATGAGCCCTATCAAAATAAGTTGCATGTCGATCGTAGTTATAAAAATCAGCATCAAAATATTTATCAAAAACCAAAGCATAATTACCCAAACCAACTCCGAAGATCATATTAATAGGATGATCAAGCAAATAATTACCAGCAGCTTTCCAAGAAATGAGTCGAGTATTTAAAGTAACGTTTTCACTAGAAAAATCTCTCAAAGCTCGTCCCAAATAAGTTCCATCAAAAATCTGATTAGAGCGAAAATAAAAAAGAGTAGATATTAATACTATAAAAGACAACAATAATGAAACTCCGATAATTTTCTTTTTTTTATTTCTATTTAAAATTGAAAGTAATAAAAGAAAAATGAATATTCCCGACAATAAACCAGCATGAGAGCCTGAAATGTCGGCTTTCACAAGGGTATAAATAAAGATTGGGATAGAAACAATATAAATACTCCTATTCCACCAATTTTTATAATTACTAATCATTAAAAAACTTAAAAATATAGCAAAAAGAACAAAAGCGGCTAAATAAGCTCTATTACCCAATAAGCTCTGAGAATATCTTTCAGCCGAATTAGTAATCATGGCAACTGAAATAATTAAACAAGCCAAAAGCATGGCATTAAAAAGCCAATAATATTCTTGTTTAGTTTTAAAAACAGTAATAGTAATTAAATAAAGAGCCAAAAAATGTAAAAGGTGAAAAAATCCCAAAAGTCTCTCTAAATCACCCCAAAAACTTAAATTAGAATCAACACTGACAAACAAAGAAAAAAGAAGAGCTACAAAATAAGCCAAAAGACCAAAACTAACATAAGATTTTTTGGGACGATAAGCTGGAAATTTCAAAATAAAAACTAAATAAAAAACAAATAAAATTTCAATCAAAATATTAAATACTAACTGTTTGGAAGTTACAAAAGGAAAAAGCCAATTAGAAAAAACCAAAAAAAGAGTTATCAAAGATGAAAAAACTCCAATTTTTAAAATCCACAAATATTTTTTTTCGGTCATATTTTTTTATTTTTAAATTTGATTTAATAAGATAATTATTGCTATAATATATTATAATATACCAGCTAGATAAAAGCGAAATTATGAATAATAATAAAATAAAACAAACCATATTAATAATAGTTGACTTACTTATTTTAGTCCTATCTTTAAAAATAACTTTAATTTTAAGATATGCCAATGATATAAGTAAAGTACTGGAAAAACAACACTTTCAAGTATTCACACCAATTTTTGGATTATGGTTAGTTATTATATACATCAATAGCTTATACGATTTCAAAAAAATTATCAACCAAAATAAACTAGTAGAAAAAACTGTTAAAAGCGTTCTGGCTTCCTTTTTCTTGTCCATGATAATTTTTTATCTAGTTCCCTATGCTCAAATCACCCCTAAGACCAATTTAATAATCTTTTCTGTATTTTTTTTAGTCTTATTCCTGCTATGGCGCCTATTTTTCTTATCTGCTAATAAAAGATATTTGCCAAGCTCCAACATTGCTATTATTGGCTATAATGAAATTATCAGAAAAACAATAACAGCTATTAAAAAAAATCCCCAGCTTGGATTTAAAGTTAAACTCATTATCAGTCCTAAAAACAATGTTTTAATTGATATTGCGGAAATATATGACTTAGTAATCATCGAAGATGTTCATCAACTTTCTCGGGCTATCAAAGATTATAAAATAGACAGCTTAATTTTAGAAAGAGATATTAGTGACATGAAAGACTTACAAAAAACTCTATTTAACTTATTACCGACTGGAATAAATTATTACAATCTCATTAATTTCTATGAAGAAATTAGTGGTCAAATTCCTTTAGAAATTTTAAACAAAGCTTGGTTCTTGGAAAATTTAAATCTAGCTGAAAAGAAAAACTTTGAAAGAATAAAAAGAGTTTTTGATATTTGTTTATCTTTTGTTTTCATGATATTCGCCTTGCCTATTTGCTTCTTTATAATTCTACTAGTAAAAATTAGTGGTCCAGGACCAATTATTTTTAAACAAACTAGATTAGGAAAAAATAATAAAGATTTTAGTCTTTATAAATTCAGAACCATGCGAGTGGAAAATAATAATCAAGCTCCAACAGCTCAAGATGATCCACGGATAACCAAAATTGGCAAATTCTTACGAAAAAGTCGCCTAGATGAAATACCGCAACTATTTAATGTTATTAAAGGAGATATGAGCTTTGTTGGTCCTCGCCCAGAAAGACCAGAATTAATCAAAGAATTATCTAACAATATTCCTTTCTATAATGTCCGTAGCTTGGTTAGCCCAGGAATAACTGGCTGGGATCAAATTTCAGGAGAATATCACTCCCCTTCAATTGAAGACACTTACAAAAAACTACAATATGACTTATTCTATATTAAAAATAGATCGGTTTATTTAGATATAAGCATTATTTTAAAAACAATCAGAACCGCTCTAGGACATGAGGGTCGGTAAATTTATATTATGAAAAATGAATTAAAAGATAAAACAATTTTAGTAAGCGGTTCAGCCGGCTTTATTGGTTTTCATACTAGCCAAAAATTATTAGAAGAAGGAATAAATGTTATTGGAATTGATTCTCTTAATGATTACTATGATCCTAATTTAAAAAATTATCGCAATAACATTTTAAAAGAATATAGTAATTACAAATTCTATCAAGTTGATATTAGTCAAGCAGAAGATTTAAAAAAAATATTTACAGAAAATAAAATTGATAAAATTTGCCATCTAGCTGCTCAAGCTGGAGTTAGATATTCCTTACAAAACCCCAGCGCTTATCATCAAAGTAATTTACAAGGGTTTATTAACATTATAGAATGTGCTAGAAATTTTAATATTAAAGATTTTATTTACGCTTCCAGCTCTTCAGTTTATGGAAAAAATAAAATGAAAGAAAGTGGTTTTAGCGAAGAAGATAGTGTTGATCATCCCATTTCACTCTATGCTACTACTAAAAAAGCCAATGAATTAATCGCTCACAATTACCACCATTTATTTGGCTTAAATTGTACTGGATTAAGATTTTTTACGGTTTATGGTCCAAGTGGTCGTCCCGACATGGCCATGTATCTATTTACCAATGAAATAATTAACAATCAAGAAGTTAAATTATTCAATTACGGAAAAATGCTCAGAGACTTTACCTATATTGATGATATAGTAGATGGAATAATAAAATCATTAGAAAAATCTTACGCTTATGAAATATTTAATTTAGGAAATTCACAGACGATTGAAGTAAAGTATTTAATTGAATTATTAGAAAACTCCTTGGGCAAAAAAGCTAAAATCAAATTAGAAGCAATTCAACCAGGAGATGTTGAAAAAACTTTTGCTAATATCTCTAAAGCTGAAAGAATGCTAGATTTCAAACCAAAAACTAAAATAGAAGAAGGGGTTAAAAATTTTATTAATTGGTATAAAAAATATCATAAAATATAAATGATTGAAAAAATAAAAATAGTAGCCTATAGGCTACTTAAAAAATCAGAAAAATGGACTAAGACCGACATGATTTATCTGGCTAAAGGCGGTTTTTGGCTAACCCTAGGACAAGGCGTTTCCAGCGTCTCGTCTTTTTTATTAGCCATAGCCTTTGCTAATTTACTACCCAAAGAAACTTACGGAACATATAAATATATAATGTCGATAGTCTCGCTACTGGCCATACCGACACTAGCTGGAATGAACACGGCCATAATTCAAGCCGTAGCTCGTGGTTACGAGGGTTCAGTTATTCCCGCCTTTAAAACTAAAGTTAAATGGGGACTACTAGGAGGTTTAGCCTCCTTAGCTTTAGCGGGATATTATTATTTTCAAGGAAATAACGTCCTAGCTATCGCTTTTTTAATTTCTTCAGTTTTTGTTCCATTTATGGACTCTCTTTTAATCTATGATTCCTATTTAAATGGCAAGAAAGATTTTAAAAGCTTAAGTAATTACAATATATTTATTAAAATAATATCGACTATAGTTTTGATTTTAACCGTTTTTCTGACAGACAATATTTTTCTATTTATAGCCTCATATTTTACGACCCACACTATTTTAAGATTAATAATTTTTAAACTTGTATTTAGAAAAAATAGTTTAAATCAAGAAAAAGATCCAGAAACGATCTCCTATGGGAAGCATTTGAGTTTGATGGGTATTTTAAACATTGTCTCTTTTTACGCTGATAAATTATTAATTTTTCATTATTTGGGAGCGACAGAGCTTGCCGTTTATTCAGTAGCCATAGCTCCAGTGGAACAAATAAAGGGATTAATTAAAAATATAAATATTTTAGCACTCCCAAAATTCAGCACAGCAGAAGACAAAAACCTGACCTCAACCTTAAAACCAAAAATAATAAAGATGATTATTGTTTTAACAATAATGTCATTTTGCTATATTTTAATAGCTCCCCTTATGTACAAACTGTTTTTCCCTCAATATTTAGGGTCAACTTTTTATTCTCAACTATTTTCAATATCTTTAATTTTCATGGGACCAATAATAATAATGCTAAGCATCTTTCAGGCAAAAGAAAAAAAAACAATACTGTATCAATACAATATTGTTAAACCAATCGTAAAAATAGCATTGCTTTTTGTTTTAATTAATTACCTCGATGTAACTGGTGTAATAATAGCCGTGTTATTATCATACTTATTTGAATTATTTTTTTTAACAACAAAAAAAATATAAAATATTTAAACTATTTATTCGCAACTAGATAATAACCGCTAGACATTATTGTTTTTTCTTGATTTTTTTTAGAAATTTCACCGAATTCTTTTAACTTAAATTTATTTAAACACAAAAACAGTTTAATTAAAACTAAAAATAAAACTTTAATTAAATTATTAAATTTATAATCTACTTGAAAAATTAATCTTTGCAATAATATAGAAATTGTTTCAACAGTCTCAGCTTCTTCAATGATAACAACATCTTTCCAATCTTTAAATATTTCTTTTAATCCATATTTTGTATACCTAAAAAAATCATTAGGAGAATCATGTATTGGAAAGATAAATCTTGTAGTCAATACTAACTTACCATTATTTTTTAAAACTCTCTTTATTTCTTGAGCTGCTTTAAAGGGATTTTTTAAATGCTCAAAAACCTCTGTGCACAAAACAACATCAAATTGCTCATTCTGAAAAGGCATTTTATGGATGTCCCCCACAATGTCAGGACTTCTCAACTCATCAATATCAAAAGTTGTCCTATTAGGAAAATAAACGTTATAACAGCTACCACCGGAACCAACATCTAAGACATTGACTTTTGTTTTGTTTTTTTCTAAAAATAGACTCATCCTCTCTCTTGTTATTTTTTTATTTAATTCCATAAACATTTTTATAATTATTAATAATAAATAAAACACTACATTGTTTTTATTAAAAAATATTTTTAAAAAATTAACTCAAAATTATTTATTATTTTTATAAAAAATTATCAATCCTTATAACATTAAATAATCAAAATTATTATCAAATTTCTATTGATATTAAAAATTTAAAAATTTATAAACAAATTTAATACTATATTTTTTTAAAAACAAAAAAAACATGATAAGAATTTTCGAAAACCGTATAACTTTTGACCAATTCAAATCCTCTTTTCTTAAAACTTTTAATTAACCATTTTTTTGACGTTCCTATGTTTCCAATTTCCCAATAATGCCCATTTTTCTGAAAATACCTATTTTTTCTAAGCTTTGGAATAATTAATAATAATTTAAAAGACTTAAATAAGGGGATTTTAAAATAAAATTTAAAAGAAAAAACATTTTGTGGTAAAGATATTACAACATTCTTTTTTGACATTCTACAAATATTATCAAGGGCTGTTTCAATTTTATTTAAATTTATATGCTCTAAAACTTGAAAAGCACAAACGACATCAGAATAAATCCCATCTATATACTGACTAGAAATATCACATACCATATCAGGTTTAAGAAAATTATCAATATCTAGAGTAAAAATATTAAAATCTCTTTTTTTTAAATATTCCGACAAAACACCACTTCCAACGCCAATTTCGACAATAGAATTTGGCTCTAAGTCAAAAATGTTTTTTATTTGATGCCAATAACTCATCCAACGAGAATGATGATCATATTCTTTATTATATTTTTTTGATTGATTCATATTTTTTTATAATTTTTTTTGCTCTATTAAACCAAGAATAATACTGAACATCGGACAAAGCTTTTCGAGAAATCTCATCCATAACATCTTTATTATTGAGACAAAAAACTATCTTCTCTGATAACTCTTTTTCATCACCAGGTTTAAACAAGATTGAATTATCTTTATTTAAAATTTCTTTAATTGATGGCAAATTTGAAGCTATAATAGGGGTTCCGCTAGACATGTACTCAAACATTTTTATAGGCGATGTAAATTTAACAGACTCTTTACTAATTGGAACATTAGGTAAAACAAGAATATCAGCAGCTTTCAAATAAAAAGGTATTTCCTCATGTTTTCTTTTGCCAACAAAAATAATATTTTTTTTATCATATTTATTTTTATATTCAAAAATATCACTATCATTACCTCCAACAAAAACAATTTTTATTTTTTCATCAATAAAATTAGCTGACTTTGCCAAAATATCAGCTCCCTTCCAATCATATAAATGACCGACATACATAACTAATACATCATTATTGGAAAAACCTATCTTTTTTTTACAATAATTCCTGTCAAAATTTAAAGAAAATTTTTCTAAATCTACCCCATTATGACAAACCTCTGCCTTACCAAGACCATTCTTAATATGATAATTAGCTGTTCCGTTTGAATTACAAATCAGTAAATCTACTTTTTTAAGCATTTGCTTATAAATCCAAGTTTTAGAACCTGGCCAGTTATGAGCCTCAAAAAAAACATTATATCTTCTCAATGAAAACAACCATGCTATCTCTGGACTTCTTGTATAAATTAAATCATTTTTTTGAAACTTTAAAAATAAAGATTTAATCAAAAAAAATAAATTATTTAAATATATAATTTTTTTAAAAAACTTGTCAAGAAACAAAAAGTCCGGTGATTGAACATATCTAATCTTAAAATTACGTTTTAAATCATAATAATCGAAAATATCTTTTTTTATATCATTTTTTCTAGTAGGAACAACGAGTTCGACATCTATACCAATATTAGAAAATTCTTCGCACATCTTACATATCTGATATCCATGAGCTTTCTCGGTCGGAATTCTGGCATTTGTTATATAAGTTATTTTCATTTATTTAACAACATTTAATAAATTTTTATAATAATCGTCATCCTTCCATTCATTTATTTTTTTAACTGGATAATTAAAATCTACAACATTTTTAGCCACAATATAAATATGGGGAGAAAAAATCGAAAATAAATAATCAATAAATTTATTAGAAAATAAAAATGACCTAGATTCTAATATTTCCCAACCTGCTCGTTCTACCGTTTTTTCTAATGTTTTTTTTGTAAAAAAATTAATATGATTACTGGCAAGTGATCCTTTAAACCTTTTTAGTTTTAACAAAAATAAAGGAAATGGAAAAACTGGAACACCTAATATTAAAATAGTTTTATCGCTAGAAACTTTTTTTAATTTAATCAAAAAAGAATGGGGTGATAAAATATGTTCAATTAAATTATTTGCCCAAATAGCATCATAAACGCCTAAACCAAAACCATCAATCAACTCTGCATTACCTTTTATAATATTAATATTATTATTTTTTCCGTATTCAACTTCACTCAAAGTGCTTGTTAAACCTACGCTACCACTACCAAAATTAACCAAATATTGTCCCAATCCACAACCAATATCTAAAACTTTTTTCGATTTTAAATCATATTTATTTAGCATCTCCCTGAAAGTTTTAGATTTTTTAACGCTAGAAAAACGAGATTCCATATATTTTATTTCTCAAAAATAAAAAAATAACCTAGAGGATACCTTTCTTTAAGAATTGGACGGAGAAAAATTGAAAAGATAAAAAAGGGATAACTCAAAGAAAATAAGACAACTCTTAAAAAACCGGCAAATAAAGAAAAAGATTGTTGAAATTAACCGACAACGGACCAAGGCCGACCTCTTTTATTTCTAACAATTTAAAACCATTTTCCTGAAATATTTTTTTTAAAGATTCTTTAGTATATCTAAAGTAGTCATTTGGATCTGGATGATAATTTACCAAAAAAGGAACAAAACCGATTATTTTTCCTCCATTTTTTAAAACTCTTTTGGTTTCAGAAATTAAAAAGTTATAATTATAGATATGCTCCAAGACATTAAACATCAGAGCGCTGTTAAAATAATTATCGCTGAAAGGAAGTTGATCACACTCTAAATTAATTTTATTCTTATTATCATCCGACAAACAAATATCAACCGGACTAATATTAGCTTTATTTGATTTAAAAATTTTATAATAATAATCTTTTTTTCCACCACCAATATCTATAACTTCACCATCCAAATCAATATTTTTAACTTCATAATTCATCAAAGCTCTAGCCAGGCTTTTTTTCTTTTTTATTTCTTTCAATAAAAATCTATACATATTTTTTTAACACAAAAAAATGATGATAAGGAGATTCAAAACAGACATAATCCTTAATAATCTTCATATCAGTTTTTTTTATTTCATTTTTAACTTTTGACAAATTATAACCCTTTTTCCCTATTTCCCAATAATGCTGGCCATTAAATAAATGACTAGGTTTTTGAATAGAAAATTTAAATTGAAATTTAATTTTTTTAAAAAATGGTAAACGAAAAGAAACAGAAAAATGCCTCCCCCAATGTGGTAAACTTAAAATTACATAAGATCTAGAAACCCTTTTTAATTCATTTAGACTACTAACAAATTTTTCAAAAGGAAGATGCTCTAAAACTTCAAAAGCACAAACCACATCGAAAGAATTATCCTCCAGTGGTAATTTGTCTAAACTGGCAACAATATCTGGTTTTAAGTCCTTGGCAATATCAACACTTTTATAATTAATTTCTGTATTATTAGTTAAATAAGAATAGAGAACTTTTTCTCCTACTCCAATTTCCAAAACATCTTTAGGATTAAAAGAAAGGATTTCTTTTATTTGATACCAATAACTAGACCACCTATCTAAATCGCAGTATTTCCAAAAATTATAAAAATTTTTATTGACTTGTTTTTCCATTTAAGTTAATCAGAATTCTATTAATTAAATTGGCTAAATTATGATTAAAAACAACCAGTTGCCTATTTTCTTTTTTAAAATTATCTAATTCTTTCTCGTCTAAACCAATAATTTTTTCTATTTTATATAATAACTCATTATTGTCTTTATAGCAAAATAAACTATTATTTTTAAAAACATCATTTACTACTGATTCATTATTAGATAAAACCAAGACCTCACAAGCCATAGCCTCTAGAACAGCCTTATCCAAGCTCCCGGTTTGACTCATATGAATAAATAAATCGGAATTCCTTAAAATATCCACAACTTGATCATTGCTAACTGGACCAACAAAATTTATTAAACTCTCTAATTTTTTTACTTTTACTAAATTTTTGAGCTCAGAAAAATATTTCTCGCCCAAATCATCAATTGCGCCCCCAACAATATTAACTTTTATTTTACTATGAAGTTTATCATTTTGAGACAATTCTTCAATGACAATTATTAAATCCTCATATTTTTTAACAGGAGAAATGCGACCGATAGTCACAATATTAAAAAAATTATCTTGACGATTGTTAAAGGCCGGACAAAATTTTTCCGTATCCATTCCATGACCCATTACTTTTATTTTTCTGCTTTGTAAGCGAAAGCTTTTCTCTGAGGCGGTAAAAACAATATCGGTTATTTTTGTAGCTAAGCGTAAAGAAAGGCTTATATTTTTATGAGCATACCACAAAGCAATTTTTTTATTCATCATTTTCCACCAAAAACCCCCCAGAATCATATAAATCTGATTCATATGTACAAAAACATTGTCGTATTCCCTTCTATATTTAAAAATGTATTTATAAAAATTAAATAAATATTTTAGACGACAAACCCCCTTTTCCTTGCCCAAAGATAAAATTCTAACGTTATTGGGCAAACTATATTCACCCTTATAAAGACAAATGACTGTTACTTTTTCACATTTTTTTGAAAATTCCTCCAACCATCGATGAAAAAAACCGAGATTGCTATCGTTTTTATCTACTTTTTGAGTTAGTATTAATAAATTCATAAAGCCTCTAAATAATCGAATATCTTTTTTTGACTATCGATGGTCAATTCAAAACTATAATTATTTCTAAAATTATTTTTAATAGCCTCTGACATTTTTTTCCTTAAATCATTATCTCTTATTAATAAATTAACCCTATCAACAAAACCAGAAAAATCACCCTGTTCAATAATAAAAGAATTTTCTCCATCCTTCAAAATACCCTTAATTCCTCCGACTCTGGTGGTTATAACTGGCAAGGCTGAAGCAGCTGATTCCATAAAAACACGGGGAAATCCTTCAAACCTTGAACATAAAATAAAAAAATCACCCCTCAAAAAAAGATCTACTATTTCGTCCCTATTTAAAGATTTGTGAAAATCAATAAAACCATCAATCTTTCTTAATTTTATTTGTTCTTGAAAATAATTTAAAAATGGTCCCTGACCGACTATTTTAAATCTAAAATTAATTCCCCGATTATCGCCCACTACTTTTTCCAAAATATCAATTAATAATGGGATATTTTTTTGTTCAACCATTCTACCAACATAAATAATATTAATTTCGGAATGACTTATTTTGTCTTTAAAAAAATCTTTAATATTGTAAGGTATCATTGGTTTCCAAAAAACCTTGTCGCCATATTTCTTTTTTAAATCATCAATAGCCTCCAGACCATCAGCCTGAATAGCGTGGCTGTTTTTAAAAACAAATTTAGCTAGCAACCTTTTAAAAAATAAAGATTTTTTACTACTCCAATAGGAATCAAAGATATTTGTTCCATAAACAGAACAAAGCAGTTTAGCTCCAATTATTTTACTAAAAATTAAAGAAGCGAATCCATTTAAAAATGGATCTTGAGAAGTAACAACATCTGTTTTATGTTTTCTTTTAATAAAAAAAGCAAAAAAAATTGATTTAATAAAACCACAAAAAATATTTTTACTTTTAATGGAATAAATAAAAATTTTATTATCAATCTCTAAATATTCTTTTTTTTGATTAAAAACAACCACCACAACCTGATTTACCAGTTTAGAATATTCTTTTATCCTATTAAAAGTATCCGAATTTTTATCAAAAAAAGTTTTATCACTACTTAAACTCAAAATATTCATAACTTATATATTTCTTAAAAAATTATTTAAATTATCTAACATTTTATACTCCGTAAAGTCCTCAATTCTTTTTTTAGAGTTTTCTGAAAGCTTGTAGCGCAAAACTGAATCGCTGAAAAACTCAAACATCAACTCTGTTATTTTATCTAAATCATTAAAATCAAAAAATAATCCATTTTCTCTGTCAGTTACCAGTTCCACATTACCACCCACTCTGGTTGTTAAAAGTGGTAAACCTAAGGCCATCACTTCTAACAATTGATGAGAGAATCCCTCATAGGATGTATTTAAAACAAACAAATCGCTGGTTTTCAAATATTTCATCAGCAAATTCCTATCTAATTTGCCCAGTAAAATTACTTTATTTTCCAATTTTAAATCTTTAATTAAATTGAGTAAATTTTCTCTTTCTCCTCCCTCACCAGCTATCAGTAGTTTTGATTTAGGATATTTGCTATTAAAATCCTTAAAAGCTTTTATTAGAATATTAAAACCCTTCCAAGGAACCAAACGACCAGAACTAATTATAATTTTATCATCAAAATCAAGTCTTAATTCCCTTCTTATCTCTTCCTTGCTAAAACCACAATTAATACCATCAAAGGCATTATAAATAACCTTTATTTTATTAGGATTAACTCCCCAATTAGAAACTATTTTTTTTAAATAATTACTAGGAACAATTATGTTTTTAGCTCTTCTAGCTGAAAAAAGTTGAATCTTTTTCAAAATTTTAACTGGCCAAGAATAATCCTTATATTTTACAGAAAAATCATCCAAGAAATCTTTAACATCAAACCTTTGGCATCCCTGCTCCCAAGCATAATCACCGACAATTTTTAAAAGCATTTTTTTTCTTAGAAAAAAATTAGCTAAAGCTACCGGTAAACCAACACTAACTGGATCTTGAACATAAATTATTTCTGTTTTTCTACCTAATTTTAAAATATTTAAAAAATACAAAAAATGACTAATCACTTTAGGACACTTATCCCTAAAATGAGAAAAGCTTAAAAGTGAAACATTAAAATTTCTCTTAGGCAATTCCTGTAAAAGCAATTTGCTATAAGTTGCAGGCCCACCAATATCTGGCGGAAAAATTCCGGTAGCAATTAAAATATTTATTTTTCTTTTTTTATTTTTTTCTGCCAAGTCAGAAAAAGCTTTAGACATCCGACTAGCTACTAAATCCCAAGTATAAACTTCTTGAACGGTTTTTATTCCATTTGCAATAATTTTATTTTTTAAATTTTCATCACTAAATATTTCTTTAATTCTACTAGCAATGCTTTCTGGGCTTTCCACCTCACAAAACAAACCATTTTCTTCGTGATGTAAAAAATCAGGAATACCGCCAACTTCAGTGGCTACAACTGGAAGACCAGAAGCCATGGCCTCCAAAAAAGAATTACCCAAACCCTCAGATAGTGATGGTCGACAAAAAACATCACTAGCCCAGAGATATTTTGGCAACTCTTGATGATTAATAGTCCCTAAAAAATATACTCTATTTTTTAAATTTAATTCTTCGCTTATTTTAAGTAAATCATCTTTTTCTTCTCCTTCTCCCAATATTAAAAATTTAAATTCATTTTCTAAATAAGACAAACTCTTGAGCAAATCCTTAACTCCATTCTTTTTAACTAATCTAGAGGTGGTTATTATTAATTTATCATCTTCATTAAAACCTAACTGTTTTCTAAATTCGTTTCTGTTAAAACTTTCCTCTCTCTTAAATTTCAAAAAATCAACTCCATTGGGAATTATCCTGATTTCTGACTCTGCCCCATTTCTAACTGCCCAATGTTTTAAAAAACTACTGATTACTTGTATAAAATCAGCTTGAGTAAAAATTTCTAAAAAATTTTTTCTAATAAACTTGCTTTTATTTTTTATATATTCCAAATCATCACCTTCTTGTAAAGTTAAAAATAATGGCAATTTACATATTTTCTTAGTAAAAAGAGCTGATAGCCCTCCAAAGCTAGCCATAATTACCCAAGAAAAAAGATAATTATTTTGTTTGTGTAGTTTTCTAGCTTTAATCCAACCTAAAAAAGCTAAAAAAAGCTTATCAAACAAAGGGTGACCGATACCCAGTCTATAAACATTAACTTGTCCAATTCTTTCAAATTTTGGCAAACCCTTACTCATCTTAGCCGTTAATAAGTCAAAAGAAAAATCATCACCTAGACGATTAGTGATTTCTTTAACGGCCACCTCGGCTCCCCCTACAAAAGGAAAATAAGCGGTGGAAAATATTAAGATTTTTTTGTTTTCTTTCATAATTAAGACCTAGCAAAACTTATTAAATCTTCGTAATAACTATTATCAGCTTCTCTTAAGGCCTTTAAATAAACATTTCTGGCCTTGTTTTCTTTATACAAATTATCAGATCCCCAAGAAAAATGTTTCTTTTTAAAAATTTTTTCCATTATTAAATCAGCTAATAATCTAGAATGACGACCGTTACCATTACTAAAAGGATGAATTGCTACAATTCGATGTTTTAATCTAATGGCTATTTCTTCATCAACAAATACATTATTTTTAATCCAGTATAAACAATCGTCTAAAAGCTTTTTTAATTCAACCGAAATCACAGCCCAATCAACTCCAATATTTGTATTTGATTTGCGTAACTTACCAGCCCAAGACCAAACATCGCCAAACATTTTTAAGTGCAATAATTTTACAAAATCTTCAGACAAAAAATTGTTTAAATTAATCTTTTTTCTAGAAAAATATAAAATAGCCGATTCAATGTTCTGCTGTTCAAATTCGTCCAATTCTCTCTTATTGCTAATAGTACCTATACGCAAACCACTCAAAGCACCAGTGTCTAGTGGGGTCTCCCCTTCTAAATAATTAAAAACTAATCCCATAGTATTTTTTCTTGATTAGCTATAATTTTATCGGCTCTTTCTTTGATTGCTTTCTTGATTCTAAGACGAGAATTACCTTGACCCTCTAGTCGCATATTTTTATCACTTCTTAAAACTATACCTTTGGCAACATCATGGGCTCTTTTTTTAACAATTTTTTCTAAACTACTCTTGGGAGCAGAAAAACCATAAACAAATTTTAAGCCCAAGACTTCAGAAATTTGTTTAAGTGTTTTAATATTAACCACCCCCTCCTTTTCTCTTTGTTCAACCTTAATAAGACTTTGGGGTTTTACACCCAAAATCTTGGATAGCTGCTCCAGCGACATACCCAAAGCAACACGAATAGAGCGAATCCATCCCTCTACAGGTTGGCCAACATTATTCAATCTATTAAAAGCCTTTATTTTTCTATCTAATTGCTCTAATTGTAATTTATTTATATTTTTTTTCATAAGCTTAAAAGCTTATTTTTTATATAATTTCATAAGCTTAAAAGCTTATATATAATATTTATTATACTTGTTTAGTATATGTTTATTATATAATATTTAAAAATATATGTCAAATAAAAAATCGCAAAAAATTAAACAATATTTTCTATTTTTTTCTTAAAAAAATCAGATATATAGTTTAAACCCTCATCCAAGTAAACCTTCGGTTCCCAATTTAATTTACTCTTAGCTAGAGAAATATCAGGACAACGCTGTTTAGGATCATCTTCTGGTAAATTCATAAATATCAACTTACTTTTGCTATTTAATTTCTCAATTATCCTCTCAGCCAAGGTTTTGATAGTAATTTCATTAGGATTGCCCAAATTAACTGGACCAGAAAAATCAGAATTCATCATTTTAATCATACCATCCACTAAATCACTAACATAACAAAAACTTCTAGTTTGATTACCATCACCGTAAATTGTTATATCCTCGCCTTTTAAAGCCTGAACGATAAAATTAGACATCACTCGACCATCATTTAAAGCCATTTTAGGGCCATAAGTATTAAAAATTCTAATAATCCGAACATCTAAGCCATGCATTCTTTTATAATCACAAAATAAGGTTTCGGCACATCTTTTGCCTTCATCATAACAAGCCCTAGGACCAATAGTGTTAACTGCCCCCCGATAAGTCTCATCTTGCGGACTAACTTCTGGATCGCCATAAACTTCACTGGTTGAAGCTTGTAGTATTCTAGCCTGATGAGCTCTGGCTAGGCCCAACATATTAATAACACCAATAGTATTAGCCTTAATAGTTCTGACTGGATTCTTCTGATAATGAACAGGAGAAGCTGGGCAAGCCAGATTATATATCTGGTCAATCTTTTCCTCACTATAGAAAGGCTCTATAATATCATGCAAAACAAAGCTAAAATTAGGATTAGCCTTCAAATAATCAATATTTTCTTGGTTTCCAGTAAAAAGATTATCTAAACACACAACCTGATGTCCTTCAGATAGCAATTTTTCACATAAAAACGAGCCAATAAAGCCCGAACCACCTGTAACTAAAATTCTCATAAAATTATTATAAATAAATAGTTTAATTATTGTAGATTTTTAGATATTTTTCAGTCATTTTATCTAAAGAAAATCTAGCCTTATCTAAATTTCTTTTGTTTATATCTGTGCAACTTTTTTGTTCAGTAATTATATTCTTCTTAAAAATATTAATAAAATCATCAATATCATTCAATTTGTAGCAGTTTTCACTACCTATCACTTCACTGTTGCCACCGACATCGCTAGCCACAATTTTTATACCAGACATATAAGCTTCAATTAAAGAAAGAGATAGACCCTCATAAATTGACGGCAGAACAAACAAGTCCAAAGCTTTCAAATACTGACTGGCTCCCTCAATTTGACCTAAAAAATGAATCTTTCCCGGGAAACTTTCGGCTATTTTCTGATACTTCTCCCTTTCTGGGCCCTCACCAATAAGAATTAGTCTAGAATTAGGCTTAATTTCTAATATTTTAGCAAAATTAGTTATTAAAAACTCATAATTCTTAGGATAAGCCAATCTTCCAATAGATCCTATCAAAAAACAATCATTATCCTCAATTTTAGCCTTATTTAGAGCAAATTTTCGAGCATCTTCTCGACTTAAAAAATTAGTTTCAACTCCATTATATATTAATTCAGCTGATTTTACTATCTTTTGACTCAAGGCAAAATCAAGGTTTTTTTGGCTAACAAATACCAAGTCATCCACAAAAAAGAAGCCAAACTTAAAAAATAGTCTAAATATAGCCCCTTTTATGATGTTAGTCTTGTAATTACTATCTAAAACAGATAGTCCATGAACCGTAAAAACATTTTTAACGCCCATATTCGCTATTTTAGACACAAAGGCACCTAACAAGGCGTTAGAACTGTTTAAATGAACTACATCGGGCTTAATTTCTCGAAGTAAACGATAAAAATTGAATAAAAACTTAATAATATTAAAAGGATTGGAGCTTTTTTCCAATCCTTTTACTAATCTAAAATCTATTTTATTTTCTTGAGCAAAATCAGACAGATAACCTTTTTCGCCAGAAGCAATTGTTATTTGATGACCTAAGTTAGAAATTTTTCGGCTTAAATTAGACACAAAGATTTGTGCCCCACCAACTTCAGACTTGGTTATCAAATACAATATTTTCATATTTAGTTTATTTTTTATCTATTTTTACCTCTACATACTCTTTGTCACCAGGATTTGATCTGTAAATATAATCTAAAATTGAGTTAATTTTTTGTTCTACTTCTGATCGATTTAAATCACCAAAAAAATAAGTATTATAGTCACCTCGACTACTTTGGTAAACGCTAGTTTGGTAAACACTATTTTCTACTTGATTTATTGGTCCTTTTTCTATTTTCCTACTATCTTTAGCATAAAAGAATAAAGATGAAATTAAAACAACGGCTACAAAAATAGAAATCATTACTAATAACCATCTCAGAATAAGATGATTACCAATTATTAAAAGACCAATCATCATTAAAACTAATGGCCAAAAAATAGCTTGATCAAAATAAAAATTCCACCAACCCATATTTCTACCTAAATAGAAAAGGCCTAATAAAATAATTATTAAACCAAAAAAAGATTTAAAACCAATTTTTTCGTGATTTCTTCTAGGATTATTTTTATTATCTTCTTTTGATTCTTCTTTTTTCTCTTCCCTCTTTTCTTCTTTTTTAACTTCTTCCACCTTCTCCACTTTGTCTTTTAATTCTTCTGTTTGTTGTCCATATTTATTTTCCATATTTTTATGAATTAATTATAAAATTATTCTATTTTCTTTTAAATAGAATCATTAAACCAATTAAAACTAGAAATATTGGCCAAAAATTAGCCCAAATATTTCTTAAATCAAAAATATTATCTACTAGAAAAATAAAACCAAACAAAACAAAAATTATTCCTAATAAAAATCTCCAATCACTTCTTTTTGTTTCTGAACCTAAGTCTTTTATTTTCTCGCCTATTTTTTCGACAAATTCTTCAGCCTTCTCTTCGTTAATAAAGTTATTATTATTTTTTTTACCTTCTGTTGGGATTAAAAGAGTACAAATTAAATAAATTATAAGTCCTGAGCCTCCACCAAAAACTAAAGCTAAAAAGATTAAACGCACTATTAAAGCGTCTACTTCAAAATACTTGGCGATACCTCCACAAACGCCAAATATTATGCGATCATCTTGTGACCGATAAATTTTTTTTGTCTGTTGCATAATTTTATAAAAATTAATTATATTACCTAAAAATTATATAATTTCTGAAAAAAGTTTTCAAGATAGTTTGATAATTCTTTACACATTGCGATTTCTCTCTCAAAAACTTCTCTATTCATATTATTTTAAAAACATTAGAAGAACTCTATTTTTTTATTTCCTTCTTGCTGTTATTTAAAAAATTATTTTTTGAAATGACTGATTTTCCTGTTTGTTTTTCTAATTCATTCTTTGCTTTTTTGGCTACACCACCACCCTTTTTAGCAACTTTTCTATTTTCTTTAAAATTTTTTGGTTCAACTTTTTTAGAAATCTCAGTGGTTGAAGCTTCAGCTAACATATTTAAAACTAATTCCAAATTAGTCATGTTATCTCTCAAACTTTCTTTCTTTAAATTTTTAATTTTTTTATATTCTTTAGTTCTTAATCCGGCCCAGGCAAAAGTAATATCATCAGTTAAAACAGCAAATTTATCACCAGTCTTCACGTCCCTATTTTACCATTCTTCAGTTAAATCTTTCCTGATTTCAATACTTTTTAATCTTAAATTAACCCAGTCTTTTGAATAACTTTTTTTCAAATAAGTGTTCATCGCTCTTTGAATCGCTCTTTCCGGATCTTCCGTTTCTTCAACTCTTTCATAGCCAACTTTAGCTAACCAAAGTTTAAACGGCTCAGCTTTTGGAGATGGAATTGATTGAATAATACGAAAAATTGATTCCGTATCAGCTGTATCTGTCAAATAATATTTACCGTCGCTAGCCATCATTTTCAGTTGGTGACATTTTGTCACCACCTCACTACCCTCTTCCCGCAATCTTTGAGATAATTTATTCCAATATTTTCTTGAGTCTTTGCTAGCCTCTAAAGCGCTTACAATATCAACCACTGAAAAATACCATTTTTCTTGATCATCATCCCATATTTTTCTAATTTCCTTTCCCTCAAAAAGAGAAATTTCTTTAGTTTTTTTTGTCATAATTCAAAATTAATTATTATGACATAAATATAACAAATGGCAGATAAAATTAAGCTAAAATTTATAGAACTGAAGCGTGAGCCTTCGGCGTGTGGCCACGTAGGTTCCCACGTAGCGCTTTTACAATCCTTGGAGCGTGAGTGCGAGCTTTTGCTCCTTGGAGCGTGAGCGCGATTACTTTTGCTCCTTGGAGCGTGAGCGCGTAGCGCTTTTAAGCTCCACAACACTTCTTGTATTTCTTACCACTACCACAAGGACAAAGATCATTACGACCAACTTTATTGCCCTCATCATCTTTAACCTTGTCCTTAACTAAATCAACAGTTCCAGTGCTGTTTATACTTCTTTTGGCCATTTCTTTAGCTGGAGCTGAGAAATTACTAGCCCTCTCCATTAAACTTGGGGCTATGAAATTACTAACATCACCAGTCTTAAAGATAGAATAAGCTACTTGTTTTTGAATAAGACCTAAAAGTTCATGATACATTCTGTAAGCCTCTTTCTTATATTCAACCAAAGGATCTCTTTGACCATAACCACGAAGACCAATACCTCTTCTTAAATAATCAACTGTTTCTAAATGCTCAATCCATAAATTATCAATAGAACGAAGAAGTATTCCTTTTTCAATTTCAATAAAATTTATATCCAAACCTTTAAAACCCTCTGACATCTGCTTATAATTTTCTTGGGCCAAAGAAACTAAATAATCATTTAAATCTTTTCTTAAATCTTTTGAACCATCATCGGATTCAATAAAAGATAATATTTTATTTTTTTGCTCACCACTCAAAGAAAAAATAGTATTGATAGTTTCGGATATTTCTTTTAAATTCCAGTCTTTATTATTTTCTGAAGCAGTATGAAAATTAATTGTTTGCCAAATTTCATCCTCTACCATCTCTAAAATAATTTCTGACAAAACTCTTCCCTTTTTATCTAAATTTTCTTTTTGATTGTTATAAGAATTTAATATTTCACGACGTTTTTTATAAATAGCTTCGCGATGTTTATTGATAACATCATCATATTCAACCACGTGTTTACGCAAGTCAAAATTATTGCCCTCAACTCTTTTTTGAGCTGATTCGATTGAACCAGAAACTAGTTTATTTTGAATCGGCATGTCTTCTGGTAATTTCAAAGTGTTCATAATTGACTTTAGCTTATCACCACCAAAAATTCTCATTAAATCATCATCAGCTGAAATATAAAATTGACTAGAACCAGGATCACCTTGACGACCAGCACGACCACGAAGCTGATTGTCAATACGACGAGATTCATGTCTTTCAGTGCCAATCACATGTAAACCACCTAAATCCCTTACCTTGGTTTGATCTTCTCCAACCGGCGGATTTCCACCTAAAATAATATCAACACCACGACCGGCCATGTTAGTAGCAATGGTTATAGATCCTGGTTGACCAGCTTGAGAAATTATTTCCGCCTCTCTAAAGTGATTTTTAGCATTTAAAATATTGGGATGTAAACCTTCTCGCTCCATCATTTCTCCCAATAACTCATTATCTTCAATTGAAACTGTTCCAATCAAAATTGGCTGACCCTTTTTAGTTCTTTCTTTAACCTCCGAAATCACAGCCATGAATTTACCCTCTTTAGTTCGGTAAATTAAGTCTTGAGCATCTTGTCTAATATTAGGTTTATTGGTTGGAATAATTATAGTTTCCAAACTATAAATTTTATAAAACTCCTCAGCCTCAGTTACAGCTGTTCCAGTCATACCAGAAAGTTTTGGATACATTCTAAAATAATTTTGAAAAGTAACTGTCGCTAAAGTTTGTGATTCTCTTTGAACAATTACACCTTCTTTAGCTTCAATAGCTTGGTGCAATCCTTCACTATAACGACGACCAGGCATTAAACGACCAGTAAATTCATCAACAATTAAAATTTCGCCATCTTTAACAACGTAATCTTTATCTTTTTTAAATAAAACCTGAGCTTTTAAAGCTTGCTCAATATGATGAACATCCTTAACTCCCCCGGCTACATAAATATTTTCAACACCTAACCATTTTTCCATTTTAGAAATACCTTCTTCAGTTAAGGTGGCTGCTCTCATTTTTTCATCAACATTATAATCCTCATTTTCTTTTAAATTTCTAACTAACTCAGCAAAACGAGCATACTTATCATTAGAGCCTTCAGCTGGAGCACTGATAATTAAAGGTGTTCGAGCTTCATCAATTAAAATAGAATCAATTTCATCGACAATAGCATAATAAAAATCTCTTTGAACCATTCGACTCAAATCAGATACCATATTATCTTTCAAATAATCAAAACCAAATTCATTATTGGTTCCATAAGTTATGTCACAATCATAAGCTTCTTTGCGACTAACTTTTCTAAAAGGTTTTAAGCGAGGATCAAACTCGTTTTCATCATTAGCGCTTGGATCATAAACAAAAGCTGAGTCATGAACGATAACACCCGTAGTTAATCCCAAAGCATGATAAACTGGAGACATCCAACCAGCACCTACTCGAGACAAGTAATCATTAACCGTAACTAGATGAGCTCCCTTGCCCAATAAAGCATTTAAATATAAAGGCAAGGTAGCTACTAAAGTTTTACCTTCACCAGTCTTCATTTCAGCAATTTGACCACGATGCAAAACAATACCACCAATTAATTGAACATTGTAATGTCTCTGACCTAATATGCGAGAAGAAGCTTCTCTAACAGCTGCAAAAGCTTCTGGTAATATTTCATTAAGTTTTTCTTGTTGTTTATTAAAATCAATTTCTTCTTGATTATCTAAAACACTCAAACGTTTTTTCATTTCCAAACTAAAATTCTTCAACTCTTCGTCAGTCTTCTTTTTGAAGTCATCTTCAAAAGAATTTATTTGATCAACAATTGGTTGTAAAGATTTTATAATTTTTTCATTTGGATCACCAAAAATTTTATCCCAAAATCCCATAATTTTCATTTTAATTTTTAGGGGGGATTTTTTCAAATCCCCCTCTGGTTTAAACATTGAGAAGCTACTGATTATGCCTCAGTCAGCTCGCTTATTAACACTTCCAAATACTCATTAGAGCCATCGTTCCCTTTTCTGGTTATAGAAACCGTTTCTTGGGAGTTAGAACTCTTTAAAATACTAAAAAACGAAGCTCTGACACTTACTTGGTACCAAAGCTCCCCCTTATAAAGTACTTCCATTTAAAAAATGTTTTAATTTTTTATATAAATAGCGTACCTCTCTAAAGAGAGTAGTGAGAGCTTTTGCCGCTTTTAAAAAAAGCGGGGATCTTTAACACAAAGAACTAAATTATAACGCTTGATTATAACACAATATAACAAAAAAGTCAATTATTATTTGTCTCTTTTTTTGTCTAATTTCTTCTCCTTATACTTCTTAATTGATAAAATTAAATGATCTTTAACTTTATCAATTGCTTTATTGATTGTCGGCTCCATCTTCTCAACCCTCAAAACAGTTCCTGGTAAAGACAAATTAACTTCAGCTCGATAAATTTTACCGGAAGTTTGTTTATTTAAGGCATGCTCCAACTCTACATCACAATTACTAATACTGACACCTCCCAAATATTTTTCCAACATATTCATTTTTTCCCCTACATATTTCTTTAAATCATCTGTTAATTCTAATTTAGTTGTTTTAATTCTGATATCCATATTTTCTATATGTTTTATTTTTAAGGTAAAACATTAAATTAATAATAAATAATTAATTAAACAATCCAATCAAATCCTTCAAAGTTATCCAAACAAAAAGTAGCATCAAAAGAGCAAAGCCAGAATTGTGAATAATGGCCTCAACTTCTTGTTTAACTGGTTTACCTTTTATTTTTTCAATCAGTAAAAATATAAACCGACCACCATCTAAAGCTGGGAAAGGAAAAAAATTAATAACTGCCAAGTTTAAAGAAAGCAAGGCTGTAAATTGAATCAAATAAATTATTCCCATTCTAGCCATTTGTCCAGTTAAATTAGCAATGCCAACTGGCCCAGCCACCTCAACCCCAACAGATTGACCAACTATTAAGTCTCTAATAACTACATAAAAAGTATAAATAATAGTCCATAAGAAAATAAAGGTAGCCTTAAGGCCCTCCCACAGAGCCAAATACCAAGGATATTTAATTGTGGCTGTGTCAGCAATAGAGATGCCAATTACATGCCTATTTAAATCTTCCCTAAATTCGGGAGTAATCAAAATATCCTGCTCCTCACCACTTCTTTTTATTTTTAAAGAAGATTCCTCTGGATTATTTAAAAAAGACTGAACATCGTCACCACTCTTTACTTCCTGATTATCAATATTAAGAATAATATCTAAAGGTTTCAAGCCAGCTCTTTCAGCTGGAGAATCTTTAATTATTTCTACAATTTGAACTTTAGCATCCGATATTTTTACATTTTTCTCTTTTACAAATTCATCATCAACAGCATGAGGAAAACCAATCATAAAACCAATAGATATCAAAATCCAGGCTAAAAAAATATTCATCAAAACACCGGCTGAAACAACCACCAATCTCTTCCAAACTTTCTGTGAAGAAAAACTATCTTTATCTTGACGATTTTCACCATCCTCACCTTTGATTTTAACAAAACCACCAATCGGAATAGCATTTATAGAATAAACAACACCTGGACAATCACTAATCTTTCCCCTTCCCCATTTAACTTTCCATTTATTATTTTTGTTTTTATAAAAACCAAAAATTCTTGGAGGAAAACCAAGCCCAAACTCATCAACTTTTATGCCCAATTTTTTGGCCGAATAAAAATGACCAAATTCATGAAACAAAACTAAGATTGATAAAACTGCTAAAAAAACTATAATCGTTATAAACATAATTTTATATTTCCATTATTTCTATCTCTTTCTTGTCTCTAATTTGTTTTATTTCTCCATTAATTTTTTCTATTTCTTCATCCAATTCTTTAACAAAGCGAAATTTATCATCTTCACCAATTTCTTTAGAATCAAAAGCATCTTCAATGCTAGATTTAACATCATCTCTAACCTGTCTTAATGAAACTCTAGATTTTTCCTGCTTTTCATTAACTTTTTTAACGGCCTCTTTTCTATTTTCTTCCGTCATTTGAGGAATGTTTAATCTAATCTTATCTCCCTCATTTACTACGCCCAAACCAAGATTAGCTTCAATTATAGCCTTTTCTATGGATTTTAAAGAATTCTTATCCCAAGGAGTCAAAGTCATACTGCGAGAATCACTTACAGAAATATTGCAAACAGAATTCAAAGGACTTTTAACCCCATAAGCCTCAACCAAAACCCCATCCAGCATTGCAGGATTGGCTCGACCAACCTTAACAGTTGATAAATCCTTTTTAAAATAATCAATCACAGCCTTAAGTTCTTCTACCTTGTTTTGAATGTAAATATTCATAATATTAAAGTTAATTATAAATTATTAATTGTTTAAAGATTTACTAAAAATTTTTTTATCTTTAAAATTTAGATTTTATACAAAGTTCTAAATTTCATATTTTAGTAAAATTTTAAAATTTAATATTTTGAATGAAGTTTTAGGAAAAAATTCATCAAAATAATATTATCTAAATTTCATATTCTAGCAAAATTTTAAAATTTAATATTTTGAATAAAGTTTTAGGAAAGGACGAGAAACGGAATGAGCTGTATTTTAATACAGCGAATGAGTATCGCAATCCTTGACGAAAAAATTCATCAAAATATAAATTTTACTATTTTTTAATTTTCCTAATCCCCATATATATTATAGAAGGATTATTAAAATCAATCAACAAATTACTACCAGCACGAGATGTCGGTAATTTTTTAACATTCCAAGTATTCCCCCCATCAAAAGAACGGAAAAAACTGGTATTGGTAACATAGAAAACTTCATCAGCATTTTGAGGATTAACAGCAATAGCGTTAATAGAAGAATCAGCTTCGGGGGTTAAAAGACTTAACTTGGTCCAACTATGCCCTTCATCAAAAGATCTTAAAATAACTTTGTCAGTTGCCAAAAACAAAGAATTATCATCATAAGAATAAATCAAATCTTTAAAATTAACACCCAAAGAAAACTCTTTCAATTCTTTACCATAGTCAGTCCAATTAGTATTATCAAATTGATTCTTGTATTGCTCCAATTCTTCCAAGCTAGCACCTCCAGCTGAATTAAAACGATAAACTCCACTTTTAACAGTTGCCACAAAAACTGAACGGCTATCCTTAGGATTAACTAATATTTTTTCAACTCCATCATTTAATCTCTGAATCGCTCTCCAGCTGTTTCCACCATCCATACTTCTTAAAACATCACCACGAGATGTCCCCATATAAACGATTTGAGGGTTGTAATGATCTAGAGCAACGGCCATAACAGAAACACCTTGGTTGTTATCAAAATAAACCTGTTCAAAACTACGAGCACAATCATCGGTTTTATATAATTTATTTTCTAAACCAACAAAAATGGTGCATTTATCTTTGTAATTTATAGCAACATCATTAACAGTTACATCCGGAAGAGACAAAACTTTGTTCCATCCACGACCGACATTATAAGTATAATAAAGACCGTTATCAATAGTGGCTAAATAAACAGCCGCGCTATCACCTGGATCAATTATTAGTTTATTAACATCAACGCTAGCAATACTTCCTGGATTGCCAGTTATAGTTGGAATCTGAGGAACATGCTTCCAAGTCTCACCTTTATTACCACTAACATAAACTCCCCCATCCATCACACCAACACCCTTGGTCTTAACATTAAGAGAACAAGCTGAAAGAAAAACGGCTGATACGAGAATTAATATAAATTTTGTTTTTTTCATACTTATTTAATTTTTATTATATTTTAAATATTTATAGCTATATATTCTAGAACTGATTTTAATGACATATTACTAGCCAAATAACTGTTAGATTTCTTAAAAATAATCTCAGCCCTTAAAATAGAATCATCATCTTTATAATTATTTTTTTTCATTTTTTCGATTAAAAAATCATTTTGAATTAAATCTGGCCGATTATTATTTAAAAAATTTAAATCTCTAAACAACGAACGCCAAATATCAATAATACTTAAATTTTCACTCAAAACAGAATCAAGGCGACAAAGATCATTAACAATACCACTTCTTTCTACTAAATCATGATTTAAAAAATCAATTAAATACTCAGCCGTTTGACGATAATTATCATAAAATTCAGAATCTTTAACAAACTTTTTAGCCAACATTGGCCTGCCCAAAGAAAGTTTAGTGATATTTTTAGCCTCAGAAGGATTTAACTTATAATCGTCTTTTAATAAAGAATAAAGACTATCAAAATTTAAAGGACTTAAATTAATAATTTGACTACGAGAAATAATTGTTTTCGGCAAAGAGTCAATATTATTAACAGTTAAAATGATTACTAATTTATCTCTAAAGTCTTCTAAAATTTTAAGCAACGCATTAGCTGAATTCTGGTTAAGATTTTCAGCATCTTTTATTACAACTATTCGATAGGAATTTAAAAAAGAACCAGAAGACAAGAATGATATCAATGATCTAACTTGTTCAATCGAAATATTTTTCTTATCCCCCTGTTTTTCAATGACTAAAAAATCTTTATTTATCTCTAAAATATTCTCTCGACTTTCAAACTCCGGCTTTTCTTTAACAAAAATATTTCTAGCAAAATATTTAGCCAGAGAAAATTTACCTAAATCACGAATTCCGGAAAAAATATAAGAATTAGCTAAATGACTATTTTCTATATTTTTTTCCAAAAAACTGATAGCTTTCTGATTTCCAATTTCCGGCCAAATATATTTCATATGATACTTATTTACACTACTATTATAACACAAAAAAATACAAATTAAAAGACCTATTTTGACAAAAAAACAAAAAATAGGCCTTAAAACTATAATAGACTCTTAAATCCGATTATTTTATTCATTCCTTCTAAAGGAAAAAACACATAAAAACTAGTTCCCTTGTTCTCAGCCGATTCAAACCAAATTTTTCCTCCTGATTTATCAACAATCGACTTAACTATATACAAACCCAAGCCAGTTCCACTAGTATCTATTTTTTGAGCATTATCAGCTCGAAAAAGTTTAGTAAAAATTTTTGCTTGTTGACTTTTGGGAATGCCATAACCATTATCAGCTATTTTAAAAATAATATTTTTTTTACTTTTATCAAGATTAAGACTTAAACGAATAGACCCTCCATCTGGAGTATAATTAATAGAATTAGATAAAATATTTTGAAAGACCATACCCAAAAGTCTTTTATCGGCTAAAAATTTTGAAGGAATATCTTTAGCTATTCGACGATAAAATTTAATTTTTTTGCTGTCCATGATAATTTTATGAAAATTAGCAATGTCATCCACCAATTCTACTAAATTTATTTTCTCTGGATCAATCATCAAACTATCAAGTTCAATTCGGGAAACGTTTAACAAAGAATTAACCAAGCCAACTAAATGCTGATTACTAGTATGAATTTCCTCCAAGTAAGATCTCTGATCTTCATCGATTTTATCGTCATCTTCCAACAACATTTCAGTATACCAATTAATAGCTGTTAAGGGGGTGCGAAGTTGATGAGAAGCCAGGGACACAAATTCCGACTTAGCTTTATCAACCTCCTTCTCTTCAGTAACATCAAAATTAACTCCAATCATTTTATATGGTTTATTTTTTTTATCAAAAACAAGATTAGCAAAAGCTTTTATATATTTAATAGAATCATCTGGAAAAACAATTCTAAAAACTGAATTAAAATTACTCCCACTAGAAATGGCCAATTCAATTTCTTTTTCCACTCTAGACAAATCATCGGGATGACAAAATTTTTTCCAAGAATCAAATTTGCCATCAAATTCACCGCGCTTTAATCCATAAAGTTTATACATTTGATCATCCCAAATTAAAGCCTTTGTTTTTAAGTTTAAATCCCAAATCCCAATTTGAGCTGATTCAGTGGCTAGCTTTAAATGATGCAATAAACGACCTAATTTCCTAGAATTTTCTTTAATTATTTCTTCATTTTTCCTTTTAATAGTTATATCCTCACCAGAACTAAGAGTTCCAATAATTTTTCCAGAATTATTCCTAATAAAAGTACTACTCCAAGCAACTAATTTTCTATCACCTTTTTTTGATAAAATTTCATTCTCAAATGACTCATCTATTTTCTTTATTTTTCCAGAAACTAATTTTTTAAAAAAAGTTAAGACTCTTTCCTGTTCTTCTTTAGGTAAACAAATTTTAAACCAATTTTTACCTATAAGCTCTTCTTTTTTAAAACCAGAAATCTCTAAACCCTTTTTATTAACCATTAAAACATTACCACTCTTATCTAGGGCCAACAAAACAACTTTAGCTATGTCTAAATACTTTTGGGCCATTTCTCTTTCGTCTTTTAATTTATCCTCAATTGATTTCATTCTACTTATATCTCGGAAAACAAATAAGCGACCATAGGGTTTATTATCTTTATCAAATAATTGCTCCACCGATAAATCAAAATATTTTTTATTAATTTCAATTTGTTTTTTAAAATTAATTCTAAAAGATTTTGAGATTTCTATTATTTTTTTTAAATCTGGACAAAAACTAAAAACTTTTTCTAAATCTCTACCTAAGGCATTAAAATTATTTTTTAAATTAAAAAAACTCAAAGCTGAAGGATTAATGTCTATTATTTTATTGGCTCTATCAACCACAATCAAACCATCAGACATTTTTTCAACCAAAAGACTTCTGGCCAAAGGAATAAGATCTAAAAACTTCCAGTAAAAAATAGCAATTACAAATAAAATTCCAGTTAAAGAAAAAGAAATTCTAGTTATGTCAAGACCCGGAAATCTAAAAAACCCAGAGATATAAAAAATATTAGCAATTAAGGGTATTAAAACGCCAATTAAAATAACACTAACTTGATAACTATGTGGCTTCTTTAGCTTCAGAAAATTTTTAATAAACAAAAAAGAACCAAGAAAAAGAAGTGTATAAGAATAAGTTAAATGAACAAACCAAAACCATAAACCATATCTATAAACAATAGGATAAACTAAACCAACTTTATAACCAGAAAGATGATAATGACTCCAAATTAATCCATGATACTCATTAGTAAAAACTAATATTAAAGTGATAAAAGGAACTACCAAAAGCAGACAAATATTTTTAGTATTTATATAAAAATCTAGTTTATTATAATTAAAAGAGAATATTAAAAAAAAGAAAGGAACAAAAATAGCTCCAATATAATCAAATTTGGATAAAATAACTTTTAAATCTGGAGCAATCACGGCTGACTCTACTGCACCAATTAATGACCAATAAAATAAAAAAAGACTTAAATAAAAAAAAGAAGCCCCAACTCTGTCGGACTTTCTTCTCCAAGATACCAAAACTAAAAAAGCAGTTATTAAAACAGAAACAGAATAAATTAAAGTATAATAGTTGCAAGAATAATCAATCATAAATTTGATAATAATCAATATTATTATAACAAATTTATAACTAAAAACAAAATTTAAAAACTTATTGTCTCTTGGCCCTATTTCTATCGTTTTCTGTTAAATATTTTTTACGTAATCTTATATTTTTAGGAGTGACTTCTAAATATTCATCATCATTCATGATGCTAAGCCCAGTTTCCAAGTTAAGCTCAGTTGGCGGAGTTAATTTAATTGCTTCATCAGAACCAGAGGCACGAACATTAGTTAGTTGTTTGCCCTTAATTGGATTAACACATAAATCATTGCCCTTAGCAACGTTACCAATAACCATTCCTTCGTAAATCTCGACGTTAGGGCTAATATATAAAACGCCTCTTTCTTGTAAGTTCCACAAAGCATAAGCCAGGGCTTTACCAGAAATCATTGAAATCATTGAGCCTAGTTCGCTCTTTTCAATATTACCAACATGAGGTTTAAAATCTAAAAAATGAGTGCATAAAATACCTTCGCCCTTAGTGTCTACCACAAATTCATTGCGATAGCCCAAAAGACCTCTGGTTGGAATTTCAAAAATTAATCTAGCCTGACCATTGTGGTTTTTAATGTTCATTATTTGCCCTTTTCTTTTTGAAAGTTTTTCAATAACTGAGCCAGACATTTCTTCAGGAACATCAACAGTAACCTCCTCAAAAGGCTCGTGATCAACTCCATCAATGTTTTTAATAATAACCTGAGGTTGAGATACTTGTAGTTCGTATCCTTCTCTTCTTAAATTTTCCAATAAAATAGCAACGTGAAGCTCTCCTCTACCAAAAACTTTATAATAACTAGCGTCTGAAAAATCTATTTTTAAACCAACATTTATTTCCAATTCCTTTTCTAATCTTTCTCTTAGCTGACGATTGGTCACAAATTTACCCTCTCGACCAGCAAAAGGAGAATTGTTGATTAAAAAATTAAGAGAAATTGTTGGCTCGTCAATTTTTATAGCTGGAAGCATTTCTTGATCAACATTTTGACAAATTGTTTCTCCGATATAAATATCAGACAAACCAGCCACCATTACGATATCTCCAGCTTCAGCTTCTTTAACTTCCTTTCTCTCCACACCCTGAAAAGTAAATAATTTAGAAATTTTTCGATTTCTAACTTCACCATTTTGATTTTTAACAACAACTTCTTGAGCTGCCTTAATAGTTCCATTGTAAACACGACAGATAGCTAGTCTTCCTAGAAAATTATCATAGGCCAAATTAAAAGGCTGAACAGCTAAAGAAGAATCTCCTGAATTAAGACTAGAGGCTGGTTTAACTTTTTCAATAATTATATCTAATAAAGGATTTAAATTATCAGATTGATCTTCTAATTTCATTTTAGCTATTCCCTGTTTAGAGGCAGCAAAAACAACCGTGAAATCTAATTGTTTATCATTAGCTCCTAAATCTAAAAATAATTCATAAACCATTTCAACTACCTCTTCAGGACGAGCAGCTGGTTTATCAATTTTATTAATAACCACAATTGGCTTCAAACCAAGTTCTAATGATTTTTTTAAAACAAACTTGGTTTGAGGCATTGGACCTTCTTGAGCGTCAACTAAAAGCAAAACACAATCAATTGATCTAAGTATTCGCTCTACCTCTGAACTAAAATCAGCATGACCCGGAGTATCAACTATATTTATTTTAGTATCTTTATAAAAAACAGAAGTGTTTTTAGAATAAATAGTAATTCCCCTTTCTTTTTCTAGGGCATTGCTATCCATACTTGTTTCGTCAGAAGACATTCCTGTTTGACGCATCAAAGAATCTGTTAGAGTTGTTTTGCCATGATCAACGTGAGCAATAATGGCTATATTTCTAATTTCCATATTTTTTATTTAATTTTTATTTATAAAAGCAAAAAATTACGCATGAGCGTAATTGATATAAAAAATTCTACTTTTTTTCGAAAACTTCTATATCTAGTTTGTCCGAGATTAATAATACAACTTATTTTAAAAACAGTCAAGCTATTTGAGGGCCAGTCAGCTCTTTAATTTTTTTTAAAATAGAGGGCAACTTCTGAAAACTTTTTTGAAATTGTTTCAAAGTTTTGGTGCTCCTTAGAGCCGCCGCTGGATGAAACATAGGTATTAACAAAAAATTGCTAATTTTAAAAGTTTTGCCTTGGTCAAGAGATATTTTTCTGTCAGGCATAAAATAATTAAAAGAAAACCTACCTAGAGTAACAATTATTTTTGGTTTTATAATTTCTATCTGTTTTTGTAAATACGGCTTATAAGCTTCAATCTCTAATGGAAGCGGATCGCGATTATCAGGTGGTCTCCTTTTAACAATATTACTGATATAAACATCACCCCTATTAAACCCCAAACTTTCTATCGTCCTGGTTAATAGTTGTCCAGAACGACCAACAAAAGGTTGACCCAATTGTTCTTCTTTTAAACCTGGGGCCTCACCAATAAAAAAAATATCAGCCTCAGATGATCCTTCACCAAAAACCAAATTAGACCCTTGAAGTGGTAAAGATTTATCTCTAAGAATTTTATTTTTTAAATTATTTAATTGTCTTTTTTTATCAATCATATTCTTTTACAATATAGCAAAAATTTATAAAATAAAAAACCTCAAAAAATAAATTTTGAGGTTTAAAAATGTCATGAAATGAAATTAAGTCGGCACGACAATATAATAATAATCATCTGCCATCAAAACATCTGGGCGATGAAGAGGATTAATTTCTGCTCCATAACCTGAACTGAAGACATCAGAGTTAACAACAAAGTAATGATCATTATTTCTTGTCAAAAAAAGAAGAGCATATTGATTGTCTGGCAAAACTTTTCTAAATTTTCGACAAAAATTAATAATCTGAGCTGGGGTAAAAGTTATCTTATCTAAATCTTTAGAAATGCTTTTGAAAATTTTTTCAAAAGGCAAATCATCGTCCAGTTCATAAACCTTGAAATTGGTTTCAGGTGTCGACGCAAAAGGAATATTAAATCCCAGCGCTTCAAAATGATCATCAATGCAGGCCGCAAAAACGTCCTTAGCCTCAGTAATTAAATCTTTACCATCGCACTCCTCAATAAATAAATCTTTGTCATCGAGGACTAAGATGAGACTATTCGTTTTGGTTTCCGTATTCATTTTCTCTGGTTTTAAGGTTTTAAAAAATTTAAAAGTACATTATGTTATTGTATCATATAAAATCAATAAAGTCAATAGGTTTAATAAAAAAAGCCACGGTTTAATGCGGCTTTTAAAATTAAGAGAGAAAAATCTTTAGAGACTTTTCAAGGCTACCAGCGGAAACAGGTTTTTCGATACAGACCATCCCTTTTTTTTCACATTCCGTAATAAACTCAATATCACCTGAAATAATCATGGTCTTTTTTATTTGTTGAAAATTCATTAATCTCAACAAATTCCTTCCATGATCTCCCCCGTAGAGAACACCGTCTAAAGTAATTAAAAAATAATCACTTTTACTGATTTTTAATTCAGCTTCCTTGCTATCAATGGCAAAATCAATCGATAAGCAATCATTTAGACTTACATTACTAGCGACAATATCGCTTTGAACATTGTTAACCTTTTTATACTTAGAAAAAAAATTCTTAAATATAATAGCTAACATATCGGCTTGAATGCAGTCATCTTCCACAATAAGAATGTTGATTTTTTTCATTTTCCAAGACTTTATTTGAGCTAAATTATTAAAAAACTAAAGACAGTGAAGAATAAGTGATTCGGCTTTCGAATCACTCTCCCCCATCTTCAAATAAAGAAAAGCCTGGTAAGAATCAGTTTTTTCTTTTTTTTAGCGGGCTACCTGAGTTAAGTACCACCATATAGCAATATTATAAGGGATTTTTGATGATTTTTCTATATACCATTTTAAGTAAGTGGGTCGGGGTCTAAGAATAATAATGAGACAAATGAGACACTCCTAGGATTTTTGCATTTTATGTGAAATCATTAAATATTTTAGCTAATAATTAATAAATATTATGACAATAATTTACTTTCCAGTGAATTTAAAGTCCAAATACATTTTATCAATATATCATCAAAAACATCTTTAAATTCTTTATCCCCAACTCCAAATATCTTTTTCACCTCTTCGTACTTAGTGCCCTTGCGATGAGCTACTCCAGTAGAGCGTAATGATTGCAGATTTCTCAAAAAAGATATCATCTCCTTAAAAACAACCCCTTTATTTTTTAAAAAACCCTCTAATTTATCTATTCCTTTAGGGTTTTCACTTTCAAGAGAAATGCCCTTGTTTAGCATTGCCTCATTTAAAGAATCAATTAGTATTTTTGTAATTGAAATAATCTGCTCATCAAATTCTTTCTGCTCATTAGTTGTGGGCACATGTAAAGATTTAAGATGATGATTATCATCCTCATTTAGCTTTTTAAATAAATACCAGCCAAATTTTTTATTCCATTTTTCTTGAAAATCTTCGAATTTATACTTAAAATAGTACTCCGGATTTTCAGGATCCGAAAATTCACCATTTATATTTCTTTCAAAATCAGCATGACTAATTTTTCTATTATCAGGAGTTAGATTAAAACCTTTCCAATAAGTTTGCTCTTTATGTGGAAGTCCTTTTAAATCACCAAGCCAAACCACAACATGATCTAAATGGTTATTCATCATTCTTAAACTCCAAAAACCGTCACACTTTAAATATCCATCATCGACTGTATATTTGGCTGGACTATCGTAATATTTTCTCAGCACCTCTTTTTTAAAAAATATAGGGGTTAAATAATGAACTTCTGATTGATACCCTATATTACAAGTAGATAAAACGTCATTACCATCACTATCAGTATTTATAATATATTTTTCGAATTTACTTTTATCTGGCTTTAAAATATCGGGCGGAGAATATCTTTTTAGTCCTTTTATAATCTTTTTCCCAAGAATAGATCCAATAGATTGTCTTTCATCTAAACTTAAATTCCTAATAGATAAATGATAAATGTAATCTTCTCCTGATTCAATTTTATCAGCAAAATCTATATCTAAGTCTTCGATTTTTTTATCTGAAAATCTCGTAAATTCATAATAAATAGCTAAACTCTTTTTTTTAATAGACAAGTATTCTTTAAGATACTTTAGTTTTATTTCAATTTTATTTTTACTTATACGAGCTACCTCATTTTCATCCCCATCTTCATCTGTGTTAATATATATTTTATTATTTTGATCAATATATTTTTCATATAAATCAAAAAACAATCTAAATTCTTCAGATATCTCTAATATTTTTTCTTTACCATTAAAAAATCTTACGTAAACAAATGACTCAATATTCTTGTCGAGAAAACGATAATACTTTGTTTTTGATTTTCCATTTTTATAAGTAGTAGAAAATCCTGGCCTTCCGTCAGAGAGACGCAAATCCCAGTCATATTTCTTTAAACTATCGCTGACATTTTTGTTTGAAATTAGGGCTGAAAAATATGTGCCCTGATCATAAGACTTGTTTTCGATAAATTCAAAAACAGCAATCCACTCTGATTTTCCAAGCTTATTTTTTATATAATCAATTGTATCTAGTAACTTTAAGTCTTTATTTTCCATATTTTATGATTTATTTATCTAGTTTGTATTTTACTAAAAAACTTTGAGGAATTAATTCAAAATACTTATTATTATCTAATTCTGGGAATGCTAAAAATACACCAAGTTTATTTCTGTAATATCAAAAATTATCTTCAAACTCTTACAGCTTGTTAATGATATATTTTTTGTTTTGGATGCATTATATTTTATATTGTCCATAGTGGTGACCATTATCATTTTTAATAGAAAAACCCATTGTTTCCCAGAATTTGATAGATGATTCTGGCTTGCATTGTATTTTTATAACATTAATATGTTGTTTTTTAGCTTCATTTAAAAAATATTTAAATAATTTCTTACCAATACCTCTTCTTTTATGCCCTTTCTTTACATTTAGAATGCTTGGCCCATCAAATGGACCTGTTATAAAACCAGCTGGAAAATTATCATGAATACAGACAAATAACTCTTTCTTTTCAAAATATTTCTCTACAACGTCTACATTAACAAAAAAACCTTCGCCGTACTTTTTATATTCATCTTCAAGCCATATTTTTATATTATCTAAATCCAACTTCCTGGCTAATCTTATAAACCTCATATTTTTAATTGATTTATTTTATTGTATAATAATATTATGAATGAAAAGTTGCTAAAAAATTTAAAATTATTATCAATTAATGATCTTAAAAATATATTTAATATATCTAAAACGACAGCTTATAGAATAGTTGAGAGCAGAAAAATTCCTTTTTATAAAATAAGCGGCGTTATCAGATTTTCAGAAGAAGATATTATTAATTATTTGAAAGAGAATAAGATTGATATAATGAAATAAGAATATTCTATTATATTTTGTTAGTCATACGCAGAAATGCGGGCAATATAGGGACAAAATGTTTTAGATATTTATTTAAAATCACCTAGGTCGAGGGTGATTTTTTATATTTAATAAAAACCTATTTAAAAATATCTATTATTTTTTTAAGTACTTCTTGTAAATATGTAAAATTATACCTATTAATATTAAGACGACCGAAGTAGATGCAAATAGCCAATTTGTAACCTCATTTATTATAAAAAATAAAGTTATCAAAAATATAAAAATCAAAAAAATTATAAAGATAATTAAATATAATCCGGTAATTATTTTTAGTATCTTAAAAGGCTTGAAAGATTTAAAAAAATAGTTTCCAAACCTTTTCCAAAAAAGAACCTTATTTATTTCTACATTATTTTTATAATCATAAACAAAGAAGCTAATAAAACCCCATGTGGCTAAAAGAATGAAAAACCAAATCATCACGTGCTGCTGATTAACATCTGACCATTTTATTATTTTTTTAACAAATAAATCATAATATAAACTTGAAAATAAATTTAAAATTACCCCGAGAGTTGAGGCTAACAAAATACCAAAGATAATATCCGATCTACGTTTCTTTTCAGACTTTTTTACAGACATATAAAATCAAAATAGTTTTATCTATTATTAACAGCATCTATATATTTACAATAATCACAATCCTGACCAGATACTGGGATTACGTCGTCATTTAAACATTTATGAGCGGCCAAAATTGTTTTTTCTATCCATGAATCATTACCCGTATAAGGGATAAGGGTTATATCAAATTCTAATTTAGCGTCAAATGCTTTTCTATCAGTTATTCCGTTACAATAAACAAAATAGCCAACATCTGATACTTTGTACCCATTTTGTCTCAATAGCCATTGATAAACCTCCATCTGTCTTTTGTAACCAATCTGCCAATCCTTATTAAGCTCAAATATCTTTTCATTTTTAGATGTCGACTTATAATCAACGACAATATATTCACCTTTTGAATTCTGCCAAAGATCGTCAATGGCGCCAAATATTAAAAGATTGGTTGGTTTATGTAAAAATTGAATGCCTGTAAAATTATGTCTCCAATTATCCAAATCTTCGTGCGGAATCGGTCGAGCGTCTATCCCATACTTATGTATTAGCGGATGATTTTCTCCGTTTGCTCTATAAATATCGAATTCTTGTTTCAGAAGATAATCGACTGCCGAATTTAAAGCAAAGGGAAATCCTGGTGGTCTGCCAGTCCCAAGTCTGCGATCATAATAAAAACATCGAGGACATTCTAAAAATAAATCTATTTTAGATCTCGACAACTTGAATGGTTCTTTTGATTCTGGATTGTATAGCCCCTTCATTCTTTTTGGCGTATAATATTCTGACATATTATTTTAATAATTCTAATTCTTTTTTAAAAATTATATTCTTTTTATTTACATTGCATAAAAAACTAATATTACCAGCTAATTTTTTTAAGTATGTATCTTTATCAAATGGTGAATTATGCTCTTCTAAAAAATTTTTAATACCAAACTTTTTACATAAATAAATTTCTTTTCTAACCTTACTTTTAAGCCCTCTTTCGGGGTTTAATTCCTGATTAATAATAAGTCCAGTGCAAGTTTGACGATGTTTTGAATCGGTTATTTTAGCCTTTTTAGGATCATCGTGCAAACTAAAACCCTCTTGTTTAAATATTTTATATAATAATTTTTGAAACTTTTTTATTGGATGATGGCCAGATATGGTTAAATCATCTATCCAAAAAGTATGAACTAATCCAAATGGTCGCAAAAGTTTTTCTATTCTGAAATTAGCATTATATAAAACTAATCCAGAAATTTTAGGACTTGTAGCAAAACCTTGAGGCAGACATCCATCTGCAGTAGTCAGCATTGTTAATATTCTTGAAACATCTGGTGCACATTTTTGCCTCCGAAAGGCTTTATAGACAATTCTATAATTCACGCTGGGGAAAAAATTTTTTATATCATAGTTTGCTACATATTTTTTTCCCACATGCATTGAAGCATTTGTTACTATTGATCTTTTAGTAATTCCTCCTTGTATATTAATTGGATAGTCTAATGAATCTAAAAGCCTGTTTATAGACTTATGTATTTTTTTTAAATCATTATTTGCAGAATAAAATGACCTTTCTTTACCTTTTTTATCTCTAGCTTCAAATTTTTCATAATAATTATTTATATTTTCAGAAACCCTTAATAAAAATTCTTCTGGAAGACCGATTTGACGACTAAGTTCTGAGATCGTATTAATATTTAATAATTTCCTTTTTTTCATCTTTTTGTTTTAAAAGATTCGTCTGCAAAAATCTTCTGAGCATTTTCTATCATGTTCTCTAATTGAGACAATATTTTCTTTTCAGACTCTGTTTTCCCTTTTGGTAGATCAATTTTTTCCCAAATTAAAAGAATTACAGGAATATCAAGTAATTTTGAAATCTTTTTCAAGAAGTTTATGCTTGGATCTTTCTTATTATTTTCAACCAAAGAAATATAATTCTTTGTCACCTTTAACTTAGAGGCAACATCTTCCTGACTAAGACTCTTATTGATTCTGCCAATTTTTATTAATTGTCCTATTGATGCCATATTTATATTTTTAAGCCATTACTGGCGTTAAATTGTAACGGAAGAGCCACTTGCTGACTACTTCTTTCAAAATAATTGAAATAATAGTGAACGTCTGTCTTACAAATTCTAAACTGGTTTTATTATTCTTAATTAAGGATAATAATTGCTTATTAATTTGCATGGCATCAGCAAGCAGGCCGAGAGCCTGCTTATCTTTTATTTTTAACCTCAAAACCTGTTTGGTTATTTGATTAAAGGTAATGAGCAGGGCGATTACCTTATCTTGCTTATATGAATTTTTATATTGCATATATTTAAAGTTTAAATTGTTAAATTTATAAGTCATCCGAAATCTAAATCTAACGATTTGCACTTCATTCATCGCAGGCCAATTTCTGACTCTCGGCTCTTTGGCAGCATACTGGCCTGCAACTACTAAAAGTAGCAGAACCGTTAACCCCTTGTCGCTAAAACAAAGGATGTATTTTTACCTATTCCGGAATTTTATTTGTCTACTAATTTTATATTCAACTATAAAACAGTTAGATTTACACAGTGTTATGTAATATTTATTTTGTTTATGATGTTAAATCACACACAATACAAATATTTCATGTTTCTGAGCAACAGAGACAAATATCTGCACGGGGCAAAACGCCTTCTCTATCCGAGAAGTAAGAGATAAATATCTCTTTTCAATTATGGGTCTTAAACCCGTGAGAGTCTGGATTAACCTGATAATTGGTAATCTCTCTTCTTTATACTGTCAATGAGCTAAGAGAACGAATCATTCTCAATATCTAGTATAGCACAAATAATAATAAAGTCAAGATAGTTAAACAAAAAGTTATACACAAATTATTAACTATTATTGCCCAGATAGCCTATTTTTTATCTAAAATTAAATAACTTATAATGCGATATCACAAGTCATATTATATCTGTTTTTGCTAACATTAAACAAAATACTTGCGTTATTTTTTTAATAATGCTATTATTAAATTAACAACTAAATAACTAGAGACAGGTCCGCACAAATGCGTTACCAAAAAAGCCTGCCTTTATAGAGCTAATAGAAATTAATAAGCAATTATAAGAACCTAACGGAAAGAATTTTGAAGAGGGGTGAGTCCCTATACTTCAAATTCGAAAATGTGGGTTTTTTTATTTGGAAAAACCAACATCTAATAATTTAAATTAATTTCTATGCAGAAAACAATTCAAAACATTAAAATTGAAGAGGTTTCTATCAGCTCTTTAAAACCTTCTAGTTATAATCCTCGTAAAATGACCGAGAAACAAGAACTAGATTTAACGGAAAGCCTAAAACGCTTTGGCTTAGTTGATCCTATTATAGTCAACTCCTACCCTGGAAGAGAAAATACAATAATTGGTGGGCATGCACGTTTTAAGATAGCTCAAAAGCTAAAATTCAAAACAGTTCCAGTTGTATACCTATCACTTCCCCAAGACAAAGAAAAAGAACTAAATCTAAGATTAAATCGTAACACTGGCGAATGGGATTACGAACTATTAAAGTCCTTAGATATTGATCTGCTCCTAGACACAGGTTTTGATGAATTAGATTTTTCAAAAATCTTTGATGAAACTCTAGAAGTAGAAGATGATAACTTCAATATTGAAAAAGAGATAGAAAAAGCTAAGACAACCAAAATTACAACGGGTGATATGTTTGAGATTGCTGGGCAAAGAGTTGCTTGTGGGGATTGCACAAATATTGAAACCATTAAGAAGTTAATGGGTGAAGACAAAGCTGACATGATCTATACAGATCCACCCTATAATATTGGCTTGAATTATTCAAAAGGTTTAGGGGGTAAACAAAATTATAGAGGCGTAGTTAATGATAATAAAAGCGACAGTGAATATAAGGAGTTTATAAAAAAGTCATTATCGAATGGATTATCAGTTAGCAAAGATAATGTTCATGTCTTCTATTATCACGATCCAAAATACACTGGAATGTTTCAAGAGATATACAAAGAGTTGAAAGTTAATTATAAGCGTACAGCACTCTGGATAAAAAATGGCATGAATATTACTCCTCAAACTGCTTTCAATAGATGTTATGAGCCAGTGCTTTATGGGGTAAAAGGAAAACCTTATCTATCAAACACTAAAAACCTCAGTGAGATCCTTAACAAAGATATAGAAAATGGCAACCGAGCTATAGATGATATTCTTGATATGCTAGATATTTGGTTAGTTAAACGACTACCTAGTACTGAATATGAGCATCCAACGGATAAGAACCCTGAGCTCCACGAGAAAGCCCTTAGAAGATGCACAAAAGTTAATGATGTGGTACTCGATATGTTCGGGGGCGGAGGATCTCTGGCTCTAGCATGCGCTCAGCTTAAAAGAAAGAGCTTTATCTGTGAACAAAGCCCTATCTTTGTTCAATTAATCATTAATAGACTTGAAAAATATGAAAATACAAAATCAAAAAAGCTTAATTAAGCTAGGTGATATTATTGAACTAGGGCCTCATAAGCTTTTGTGTGGTGATGCTTGTGATGTTAATAGTGTCAAAAAATTAATTGGCGAAGATAAAATAGATATTGTTTTAACTGACCCACCCTATGGCGTTTCCTACGTTGAGAGTAAGGCAGGCTTTACTCAAAACCTAGCTAAACCAAAGGAGATTGAAAATGATCATCTTCAAACTGAAAGTGAATATATAACATTTAGTGAAAAATGGTTAAAAATTTTAATACCATTTTTAAATAATAAAAATACTATCTATATATTCAATTCAGATAAGATGATATTTGCCTTAAGACAGGCGATGATAAATGTTGGTCTATACTTTTCCCAGCTTTTAATTTGGATAAAAAGTAACGCTGTTATCGGAAGACTGGACTATCTACCCCAACACGAACTTATAGCCTATGCTTGGCACGGCAGACATTCATTCAAAAAGAGCAAAGACAAAAGTATCTTATTTTGCCCAAAACCAAACAGGAGCAAACTTCATCCTACTCAAAAACCAATATCACTACTAAGAAGATTGATTCTTAATAGTTCTAAGGTAGGAGATGTGGTATTTGATCCCTTTGGTGGAAGTGGTGGAGCCCTTCTGGCTTGCGAGCAGACAAAAAGGAAGTGTCTTATGATAGAGATTGATAAAGATTACTGTGAAATTATTAGGAAACAATACAATGCAATTAACGATTCTAATAAATCTAATGTTTCATTGTATGACAAAGAGAAATACAACAAAACCACAGATTAAAAGAAATTATACTCAGAAAAAATATAATAACAAAGACATTATTAGTAGACAAGAGAAAATTAAAGAAAGATTTATAGAAGAAATATCTAAGAGTTCAATTAAAGAAACTGCCTGTCGTAAATTAAATGTCCCTCGGTCAACAATATATCGTTGGATGCGAGAAGATATTGAATTTAGTAAAAGAGTAAAAGAGGCAACTTCTATTGGTAATGATATTATAAATGACTTAGCTAAAAGTAAACTAATAGAAAAAATAAATATGGGTGATAGCGGTATGATTAAATATCATCTTAGCAGAAGACATCATGAATATTTCTTCCCTCTACAGATTAAGGACTCTGAAGAAAGTAAGCCAGGAGAAATCAGTAAAGAAAAGGCTGAAGAAATAAATAAAAGATTCGCAATGTGGCATGACAACTCTAATGATGACGACGATGATGAAGATGATGACGTTGATAATAGCAAAATCCTTGTAAGAGGTTAACTACTCTGAATCATCTGCACTTTTAGTTGCAATTGTCCCACCCATTAAAGTCTTAAAATTAACATTGCACTTACTAATAGCTGGATTCATTGTTGATATAATAGAAAATGGAGATGTTTGATTACTTAGGACAGGATTATAGTCTATTAAAGCAGAGTCTGACTTAACAAATTCCCCTTCATCAGTATACATACCACCAACGGCCTCAATATTACTTAAAGAACGATTGGAGATATTGGTTACTTCCCCAGTAATGTGGAAGTAACCATATTCTTCATAGCAGTTAAAACTTTCCACTTGTAAAAGATACTCTGGCTCTTTAGGTTCTTCTATAACTAAATCTTGTCCTGAAACTAATCCATATCCATTATTTACTTGATTATTGTTTGTAGTTTCAGTAGAACTCCAATCCATTGTAACCATGGTTAATGCAAAAAAAGCTAAAAAACTATAAAGGATTGTCTTTCCTCTAGTCATTTTTCTTTTAAAAACTTTTTCTAATATACTTGGTTTAACCAAACCAATAATTAGAAATGAGAAAATTATGATGTTGAAAAATAATTCAACAGGTGTTGTAGTCATAACTTTGTAGCCTTATGGCTAATTAATTTATTAGATAAGGCAAGGCTCTAATAAACAAAAACGGACACCCGACCTTGGTTGCGAAACCACAATTGGTGTCCCGAAAGACTGCCACTTGTATAGGGTCGGAGTGCCCGTTCCTGTATACAAATGACAGCATGTTTCATGCTTCTTTCGGAATATTCAATTGTGGTTTCGCACTTAAAATATAGCTTAAAATAGCCTAAAAGTAAAGAATAGTTACCTACATCTTGTCTACAACAAAAAAACGAGGCGTTGCCTCGTTTTTCAATGTCTGTAATTATCTATTTACTTTAATCTTGTTAATTCACTTGCCAACAATTCACCTTGTTCCAAAACTCTATCCGCTTCAATTCTGGCTAAATCAGGAGGATAACCATATTTCATCAGTATCTTTTTAACAGTTAAACGAAGTTTAGCTCTAACATCTTCTCTTTTTTCCCAGTCTACTGTTGCATTTTTTCTAATAATATCAACTATTACATGAATTAATTCTTTCATCTTATGATCTTCTAAAAACTTAGTTGAATCATTTTCTGAAAGTACTGAATAGAAAGCATACTCCTCTGGCGTAAGTCCAATATCTTCTGCTTTTTTATCTTCTAATTTCATCTCACGAGCAATTTCTGAAAGCTCTTGAATAACTTGAGCCGTATCAATTTGATTATTATGATATTTTTTAATTATATTTTCCAACATCTCGGAGAATATTTTTCCCTGTGTCATGTTTTTTCTTTTTCTAATTTTTACTTCATCATTCAATAATTTACGAAGTAACTCAAAAGCAAGATTTTTTTGCTCCATATTTTTAACTTCAAGCAAAAATTCCTCTGACAAGATATCAAGTGTTGGAGTTTTTACTCCTGCGGCCTCAAATATATCCACAACTCCGTCACTTGCGAGTGCTTCATCTACTATTTGCTTAACCGCTGTTTCTACTTGTTTATCTGACTTTCCTCCACTTGGAGTAAATTTATTAATACGAGCTTTTATTGATTGAAAAAAGGCAACTTCATCTCTTATTTGCTCTGATTCAAAACTAGGGACTGCCATTGCAAAAAGTTTTGATAATGCAGTAATTTCAGCAATAAATCTATTTTTTAGCTTTTCATCTTGCAATATAAAGTTGGTAGCACCAAGAATGATTTTTAATTTCTCATTATTTTCAGATTTAAAATATTTTTTATATTCAAAACCATGAAACATTTGTTCCACAATTTCAAACTTTGTTTTCATTCCTGCTATAATTTCAGCAATATCAAGCACGGCTTCTCCTTCTCCGCCACTTTTAATATAGACGCCCATTGCATTTCTAAGGTCTTGCCCGATTCCAATATAATCCACAATAAGTCCACCTGGCTTATCTTTGTACACACGATTAACACGAGCAATGGCTTGCATTAGGTTTGCGCCTTGCATTTTTTTATCAATATACATGGTATGTAAACAAGGAACATCAAAACCTGTGAGCCACATAGACTGAACAATAACGATATTTAATTCATCATTTTCATTTTTAAATCTATTAGCTAATTTCTTACGATCACTCTTACTAGTATGATGCGATTGAAAGCTTTCTGGATCGTCAGAGGAAGATGTCATTACTATCTTTATATTACCTTTATCCAAATCCTCACTATGCCAATCTGGGCGAAGATTAATAATTTCTTGGTACAACCATACTGCAATTTGTCTTGTCATACACACGACCATTGCTTTACCTTCAAAAGTTTTTTGTCTTGCTTCAAAATGAGAAACAATATCTTTTGAAATATCTTGCAATCTTTCGGGATGCCCAACTATTGCATCTATTTTAGCATTTTTCTTTTTAGCTTTTTCTTTTTGCTCTTCTGTCGCCCCTGGAATTTCATCAACTGCATAATCAATTTTATCTACCACTTCTTTGTTAAGCCTAATCTTCACAAGCCTTGATTCGTAATTGATTGGTACAGTTGCTCCATCATCTACAGCTTGTTTAATATCGTAAATATCTATCTCATCGCCAAAAACATTTCTAGTTGACCTGTCTTCTTTTTCTATCGGAGTCCCAGTAAACCCAATAAAAGAGGCCTTTGGTAGAGCATCTCTTAAATACTTTGCGTTTCCATATCTGATTTCTGATCCATCTTCTGTCTCTACCTCTCTTCCTTTGAATCCATATTGGCTTCGATGAGCCTCATCTGCTACAACTACAATATTTGATCTTTCAGATAAAGTTTCATAAACATTTCCTTCGCTTGGGGCAAATTTTTGAATAGTGGTAAAAACAATTCCCCCTCCAGAAACTTTAAGAAGCTCTTTTAAATGCTCTCTATTTTCCGCCTGCACAGGTGTTTGTCTAAGCAATTGTTTACAATTTCCAAAAGTTCCAAAAAGTTGATCATCAAGATCATTCCTATCGGTTAAAATCACAATAGTTGGATTCTTCATTTCTGGTTGAACAACAATTTGTCCAGTATAAAAAACCATAGAGAGAGACTTTCCGGATCCTTGGGTATGCCAAACTACTCCAACCTTTCTGTCGCCTATGTCTGAATTAGTAGCTCGAAGAGTTTCTCTAATAGCTTTCTCTACGGCATAATATTGATGATATGCTGCGATTTTCTTTACTTTTATAACTGACAAAAGTCCTGTTTTTTCATCTTTTATTTCTTCTTCTTCAAAAACTGTATTATATCTGACAAGACGAAGTAATACTTCTTTATTAAGCATTCTTTCTACCATAATCTGCATTTCTGTAAGCTTTCCGTTTTCTATTTTCTCAGGACTTTTCCATGCAAGATAACGAGAAAAAGGAGCAGAGATGCTAGAGGATCTAGCATCTATTCCATCGGAAATAACGCATAATGAATTATAGTAAAAAATACTAGGCACAGCTTTCTTATAATTTTGAATTTGAGTAAAAGCTCTATCTAACGTCGCTTTTTCGTCAATGGCACTTTTAAGTTCCACTACAACCAAAGGGATTCCATTTACAAAAATTACGACATCAAGCCTTTTTTCATTATTATTTTCTTTAATAACAAATTGATTAACTGCCCAAAAACTATTATTCTCTATATTTTCTAGGTCAAGAAGTTTAACATTAATTCCTTTAGTGTTCCCATCTTTAAAATATTCAACTGTAATTCCATCAGTGAGAAAATTGTGAAACTTTTCATTATTTGCCATTAAGTCTTGAGAGCCCAGATTAACAATTTGTTGACACGCTTCTTGTCGCGCAGATTCTGGGATATCAGGATTAAGCCTCTTTAAAGATTCTTTGAGGTGACTTTCTAAAACAACAGAAGCAAAACTTTCTCTTTGAGGATTAGCAGAATAAGGAGCAATATCTGGACCATAAAAATACATATATCCTTGTGCTGTGAGCAAGTCTATAAGATTTTGTTCGATATTTGATTCGTTTAGTGTGGTCATAATATTTTAATTAATTCTCAAAAAGCTTAATCATTACTATAATATAGCTTAAACTCACTTTTCATTTTTTCTAAATCACTATGATCTAATAAATGATAATGAATTTTAAATAATTTATTGTAAAAATTTTGTACGCCATAACTATAAGTTTCATAAATCTGGTCATTATCGAGTAAAGCACTAAATAATCTTTTTGAATCAGATGGTGTTATATATTTTACATTTAACAAAATATTTTTACACCTAGCATGGGTGTTTTTCCAATTATCAGATACTATTATTTTTTCTATATCATCTTTGATTAAATTGTAGTTAATATTAGAAACTATCTCTCTTTGATCTATTTCAATTACCAATTTTTCATCTTCAACCTCTATTAATAAAAATTGGTTTTCTTCTGCGCCAAACCAAAAATCTTTTATACTATCTTTTACTATATCTAAATGAACAGATTCTTTTAGCTTGTTTATAAAATATTCATCATAAAAAGATGTAACACTGTATTTTTCAAATTCTTCAAAGTTTTGTACAGTCTTAATATTAGAATGTTTTTGTAATGCTTCTTTTAATCTTCCATCTTTCGTGCAAACAAAAATATGTTTATCTGCAATTGTTTGTAAATATTCTAAGATTGTAAAATATATATAAGCATCCTTAAATCCCTTATCTGTATTATCTCCTTTTTCAAATGGAGAAATCTTTTTAAGCGCTAACACTTTTATTCGCTCCAAGATTGAATAATCTTGTAACCTTATAACAGTATATTTTATGTCTTCGCTATTTTCCAGATCCGTAATATGAGCTTCATTGTCAAATTTTTCTATATCTTGTTGGTTAATCTTTATTAACCAATGAAATGGATTGTCCAAAAATGATTTTTTATGTTTTTCAAGTTGTTTCCTTTTTTGATATTTTAACTCTTCTATCACCAAGTCAGGGAAAATAATTTCTGCTACCTCGGAAAATTTTTTTAACTCATCTCTACCACCAAGAAAATTTTTAGGTTCTAAATTTCTAAGAATATTTGTATCAAAAATTACTTTTTCCATATAAATTTCTAATTACTACTAAAATCATTAACTCTAACAATTCCGGACATAAGTTTTGGCAGAATTTCATCACGAGCGCTTGAAAGTATTCTTATTTGATTAAGATTTTCTAAAATCTTTATAAAAACTGGGTTTAAACTTTCTGTTATTTCATCAATATTTTCTCGATTAGAAATAATTTCTAAATACGGAATTGACCTACCAGCATGCTGAATTGTTGTTCCTTCTGAATATAAATTTATTGTTTCTTGAACTTGTTCTGATTTTGCCCAAAAATATAAAAATGAATTTTTAATATTTACATTTTTATCAAAAATCTTTCTAATTCCAGAAGAATAACCACCATTTCCGCCTATAAAAACCCTTCCAACTGTTCCATCAAAGCTTACTAAAACATCATCGTTTTTAAATATTTTACCCTTCAATAAATCTTTTTCACAATAAATAGATGAATTATTTCCATTATTTGCTATATCTCCAACTCTATAAAACATTTCTGGTTTTTCTAAATCATTTTTATTAACAAAATAATTATTTGATCCAATTTCAACTCCTTTTTCAAACTCTAAAATTTCCTGAACTTTTATAAAATCATCCAATTCATACTTCCCAAACCACTCCTGAAAAATTACTTGCCCAATCTCTTCCAGCGTCTTGTTTTGATATTTCAAAAGCTCAATCTTGTCATCATAAGCCGAAAGCAACGAAGCAATGGCTTTTTGTTCACGGAGAGGGGGAAGAAAAATTGGAACACTTCTTACAATTTCTGTTGTTAAATTTTTAAAAACTGTACCAAATGCAGATCGTTCTAATCTTATTCTATAATCAAGGAAAAAGTAATAAAGATATAATTTATCAAGATTTTTGTACTCACTAAAAACTAACCAACCATCATGAACGCATGCCTCAATTTTCATAAATTTTGGAATACCTGGAGTTGCGCTATTTGAAACTATTAAATCACCAGGAGAGACAGACGTACTTCTTCCTTCTTCTTTAATGAATTCTTTTGTTTTTTCTATATATCTACTACGGGATGCTGTTGCGTCTGCAATTTTTACCCAAGGAATACCTTTTTTTTCAACGATATAATTTTGGATTGGTCTAGGTGATGACCCTCTTCCAATTTTTATAACCTTTCCCAAAGTTGTTTCTACCCAATTAATCGGAGGTAGATTTTTATTATTTTTAGTATTTAATTTTTTTTCAGTCATATCCTTTATTATTAGATACTAAAACCTATTTTTTTCATTTGTTTTTTAATCTCTTCATTCATTTTTTCTTCCTTAGCAAACTGTTCTTTTAAAATATTTGTCAATTTTTCCATCTTTTCCTCAAAAGGAATGCCGTCATCTATTGCATCGGTAATTCCAACATAAGGGCCAGGAGTCAACACAAAGTTGTTTTTTTCCACCTCACCTCTTTTTGCAGACTTACAAAAGCCTTTGATATTTTCATATTTCTCCGAATTTTTTTTCCAGTTGTGATATGTTTCGCTTATTTTATCCATATCTTCATCTGTAAATTCTCTATGAACACGATCTTTCAAAAAACCCATTTCTGAAGCATCTATAAAAAGAATCTCGTTTTTTCTGACTTGTCTTTCTCTACGAAGAAACCAAATACAAGCAGGGATTCCAGTATTATAAAAAAGTTGTTTTGGAAGAGCCACAATACATTCTACCAAGTCATTTTCTATCAGATTTTTTCTTATCTCTCCTTCACCTGAAGTATTAGAACTAAGACTTCCATTTGCCAAAACAGTTGCCATTACCCCATTAGATGCTAGGTGATAAAGCATGTGTTGCATCCAAGCAAAATTAGCATTTCCATTTGGTGGTACTCCATATTTCCACCTTGCATCATCTTGTAAAATTTCTCGTCCCCAATCAGACTGATTGAACGGAGGATTTGCTAGAATATAGTCAGCTTTGAGATCAGGATGAGCATCTTTTAAAAAACTTCCTCCTGTGTTCCAAACAACAAATTGCGAATTTATATTTCGGATAGCTAGATTCATTTTAGATAATTTCCAAGTGGTCTGATTTGATTCTTGTCCATAAATTGTAATGTCTTTAATATTTCCTCGATGTTCTTGAATAAATTTTTCACTCATAACAAACATGCCACCACTACCACAGGCCGGATCATAGACACGACCCTTATATGGTTCGATCATCTCAACCATCAGTTTTACAATAGACTTAGGAGTGTAAAATTGTCCTCCTTTTTTTCCCTCAGCGTTGGCAAATTCACCCAAAAAATATTCATACACACGACCAAAAAGATCTTTAGAGTTTTCACTAGTTGCTTTGAGCTCTGTATTTGAAATAAGATCAATCAATTGACCAAGAGAAGTTGTATCAAGATTTGGCTTTCCAAATACTTTTGGCAAAACATTACGAAGTTCGGAATTTTCTTTTTCTATCGCCTCCATTGCATCATCAAGCTCTTGTCCAATAGTTGGTAATTTTGCTTTGGCTTGTAAGTTTTTCCACCTTGCTTTTTCAGGTACAAAAAAGATATTTTCCGCTTTATATTCATCTCTATCTTCTGGGTCAGAAAACTCATCTTGTGAGAGTTTGTCATACAACTCTTGAAAACTTTCAGAAATATATTTAAGAAAAATCAACCCAAGAGCAACATTCTTGTATTCTGCCGCATCAATATTTTTACGAAGTTTATCCGCTGCCTTAAAAAGCTGTGCTTCAAATTTTCCATTTTTCTCTTTTTCTTTAGCCATATAAATTAATTTAATAAAAAATAATCAGAATTTATTTATTAATTCTTTACATTTAATTTATCATAAATTTACTAAAAAATCAATTTAAATTTTATTGAATCTTAGAGAAATAAATAGCCTATTTATCTACATCTTATCAACTTTATGGCTCTAGACATATATCCCCTTATACGTCATTAATCTAGTAGATAGCAGTTAACAAGACTATATGATACAAGATTTTAAACAATTAATGACAACTAAGAGCCAAACTGGGCTAATTTCAAGCCCTAATGGGGCAAATTCAAGCGTTAGCGAAATTCCGCTAAGATATTGCCTTTACGCAAGAAAATCAACGGAATCAGAGGAAAGACAGGTGCTATCAATAGATAGCCAAATTAAAGAGATGCTAGATTTAGCTGCTAAGGAAAATATAAATGTTGTAGAGATAAAACGAGAATCTCACAGTGCCAAAGATACAGGTCAAAGGCCAATATTCAATGAATTAATTGAGGATATTAGGCAAAATAAATTTAATAGCATACTAACCTGGGCTCCTGATAGAATATCTAGAAATGCAGGAGACCTAGGAAAAGTAGTAGATTTAATAGATCAAGGAATATTAAAAGAGATAAGAACGCATAGTCAAAAATTTACTAACAATCCCAATGAGAAATTTCTCTTAATGATTTTAGGATCACAAGCAAAGTTAGAAAATGACAACAGAAGTATTAATGTTAAAAGAGGACTAAGAACTAGATGTGAAATGGGATTATGGGTTGGACCTGCTCCACTGGGATATCTAAACCAAAATAGAATGGATAGAAAATGCCAAGTTATTGTTGATCCATTAAGAGCTCCCGCTATTAAGAAAATGTTTGAAAAAGTTGCTTATGAAAAATATAGTGGTCGAAAACTCTATCACTGGCTAAAACATGAACTCAACTTCTATACTAGAGGTAATAAACCTTTAACACTAAGTGGAATATATAGAATATTAGATAACCCTTTCTATTATGGAATCTTTGAACGACCAAAAGGTAGTGGTAATTGGTATCAAGGTAAACATAAACCACTTATCTCCCAAGACTTATTTGAGAAAGCTAAAGCTCAACTTAAAAGAGATAATATTCAAAGAGAAAGTAAAGAATTTGCTTTTACTAAATTAATAACTTGCGGATGTTGTGGATCAGGAATATCAGCAGAAGATAAGTATAAAAAATTAAAAGACGGAACTACTGCTCATTACATTTATTATGGTTGCTCAAGAGCAAGAGACAGATTCTGTAAAAATAAATACATAAGAGAAGAAGAATTGATATTTGAGCTTTTAAAAATTATGGATAAAGTAGATATTAATGAGCTTGGAATGAGAGTTAAATTAGAAGCTGAGGTTAATAGATTTAATAAGTTTCAAAACATGATCCTAATGGATAAAAATCCTAAAAGAAAAACAAAACCCGCAGTTGATATGCGGGTTTATGCTAAATACGTGCTAAAAGAAGGAAGTTCTATTGAGAAACGTGAGTTACTGGTTAATTTAAGGAGTAAGATTGTGCTAAAAGATAAAAAATTATCTTTATTAATGTTATAATTTTTTACTAGCAACTCTTTCTAAATGTAAATAAATGCTTTATTTAAATTAATGTTAAAACATTATCAACCGCATTGCAGTTTAACTCCAGGAAAATCTTTGTGACTAACAATGTATTTTACTGGCAAATCCTTATCTCTTTTTTCTTCTGGTATGAAAACTAAAATCATATCTTTTTTTAATTTAAGACTTAAAAGAAAAACAATAACCTCTTCACAAAATGTACTTATATTTATCCAAATATTTTCTAGAAAATCCACAATGCTTTGTTCATAAAATTTCGGTAAAATGATTTTAACTTTTCCCATATCATTTACGCTGTAACGTATTATTGGCAAACGCCATCCCTGATGCTCTATTTTATTACGTAAATCATTTACAGATTCATACCAAGCAGCTCTATGTTCTTTTATAAACAAGCTAAGGGCCTTAAATCTAGAATCATTTTCTTCTAAAACAAACTTATCCAAACCTTTACGAAACTTTTTCTTCTCATCTGTAAAAAAGAAGCTTATGTTGGAACCCATATATCGAGAGTGAGAGATTAAATTTTGTATTGCCATCTCTCCTCTTATAAAAAAATCTTTAAAGAAAATATTTAACTCATCATCGATTCCTTCATTTACATCAATTTGATTACCATGAAACTTCCCATCCTCTTCCTTTTCTATTGCTGTGGAATGTCTGCTAATCAGTTCAAAACATTTATTTTTAACAATATGCATTTCCAGTATATTTTGAAACACTGCGTCAAAACTTTTATCATACTCTGATCTTTCATCATTCTTATAAACACAATTTCTTATATCACTTAGTCCAAATAAAAACCTTGCGTAAAAATCTTTATCTTTACCTATATCATAAGCTTTGCGCAAAACGCCAACTTCTTTTAAACTATTCATACAGCACTTTTTATATTTATTTCCACTTCCACATGGACATGGATCATTTCTTCCTACTTTCTTCATATATATAATTATACCTCTTTTTTTTAAATTATTCAGGCTAAAATTAAAATTACTAAATAATATCAAAAAACCTAGCATAAGCTAGGCTCTTGGGTCTATCCGATACTAAATTGTCTTGGCGGAGAGTAAGGGATTCGAACCCTTGATACCTTGCGGTATACACGCTTTCCAAGCGTGCGCACTAGACCACTATGCGAACTCTCCAAAATTTTATGTATAAAACATGGTTTTATAAAAAATATTTAATAAAACATTTAATTTGATATTAGCGTCAGCCTACGGCTGATCAGCCGTAGACTGGCACTAGACCACTATGCGAACTCTCCTAGAAAATCACTAATAAAGCCACGCCTAAACCTTTTGAAAGATAATTTACGTGGCTAAATTTTTTTATTTGTTTTTCTTGTCAGACTTAGATAATAAAAAAATAAACAAACCAAGACAAACCAAGAAAAAGCCAGTTCCAATTGGAGATCCCCAACCAAATAACAAAAACAAATTATCCATATTTTTAAAAAATTAATTTAAATGTCTATAAATTATATTTCTCATTCCTTCTAATTTTTCACCATTATTATTAACAGTATCATTAAAAGATCTAGCACCAACAATCATTTCATTATCAACAAAGATAGTTGGTACACCATAAACGTCAAATCTTTCAGCTTCAGATTTTATTTTCTCTAATCTAGGTAAATATTTTTCTTTATTTAAACAATCATCAATCAAACCTTGATTTAAGCCAATTTTTTGTCCATAGTCACCTAAATAATCAACTGATAATGAATCTTTTTTAACTTCATCTAAAAGCAAATCTCTTGCTTCAAAAAATTTTCCCTGTTCGTTCGCACATTGAGACCATAAATTAACAGAAACAGAATTAGAAAACATTTTGTCCGCATAAGGTCTAAAAGCAATAGCCACATCATCGCCGACTTCTCTTCTGATTAAATCTAAAGTTTCGTCAAATTCAGCTGAATAATAGCTAGACAAATCTTCATAAACAATCACCTTAATCTTGGCATTCTTTTTACCAAGAATAATATCAGAGTTGTCCATTCCTCTTAATCCATCAGCTAAAAAATTACCCGCCTCCACTACTGAAGCAACTTCTTCTGGGCTCATAGTATCAACCACTCTCTTAATTTTATTGCCACCATAGATAGCAAAAACAATCATTGTTAAAATTAGAATAAAAACAATCATGAAAACTGAAGTTATTCTCTTGTCTTTGAAAAAACTTTTTATCATATTTTTAAAATTAATTATATTTATAAACTAATTTATATTAGGATTTTTTTGGTGATAATCTGTTTTTTTCTGAAATTGATCGGCTAAATTCAAAACAATAGTTTCATTAAATTTTTTAGAAAATAATTGAATTCCAATTGGCAAATTATCAACAAAACCGGCTGGTATAGATATAGCCGGAAGCCCAGCCAATGAAGGGCCGGTAACAAAAATATCTTCTAAATACATTTTAAGCGGATCATCAACTTGTTCGCCAACTTTAAAAGCAATGTGTGGAGAGCTGGGGGTTAAAACAGCATCTACTGTCTCAAAAATATTTTCAAATTCCCGTTTTATCTTCTCTTTAACAGCCATAGCTTTTTTATAATAAGCATCGAAATAACCAGAGCTTAAAGTATAGGTTCCTAAAATTACACGACGCTTAACTTCTTCACCGAAAGACTGTCCTCTATTTTTTAAATAAATATCATTTAAATTATTATTTGATTGCTCAACTTTTAAATCAGAAGAAAAGCCATATCTAATTCCATCCAACCTAGCTAAGTTAGAGCTAATCTCAGCTGGAGTTATTATATAATAAACTGAACCAGCATATTTGTTATAAGGCAAAGAGATTGGAATAATTTCTACTCCCAAGGATTCAAAAACAGCTAATGATTTTTTGATTTGATCTGACATTTTAACATCTAGACTATCAATAAAATTATACTCCACACCCAATTTCAAACCTTTTAAATTTTTATTTAAATTTTTAAGATAATCATCAATTTCCAAGGAACAAGAACTTAAATCATTTTGATCAAAGCCAGAAATAACATTCATGACCAAGGCAGAGTCTTCAACATTTTTAGTAATTGGTCCGATAACATCCGTTGAAGATGTCATGGAAATCAAACCATATCTTGATACGCGAGAATAACTTGGTTTCAAACCACTCACCCCACAAAAACTAGCTGGTTGACGAATTGAACCGCCAGTATCACTTCCTAAAGCAAAAACAGACAAGCCAGCAGACACAGCCGCTGCTGATCCGCCAGAACTACCACCAGGAACTCTTTCTAAATCCCAAGGATTTCTGGTTACAAAAAAGGCTGAATTCTCAGTTGAAGCTCCATGAGCAAATTCATCTAAATTGGTTTTACCCAATAAAACAGCTCCTTCATTATTTAATTTTTCTATAACAGTGGCATTGTAAGGAGCAATATAATTTTCCAACATTTTAGAAGCAGCCGTTGTCTTTAAACCCTTAGTTAAAATATTGTCTTTACATAAATAAGGAATGCCTAACAATTTATTTTTTTCACCCTGAGCAATTCTTTCATCAGCTTTTTTAGCTTGCCGTCTAGCCTCTTCCTTAAAAATACTAATACAAGCTTTTAAGCTACTATCTATTTTCTCTATTCTAGCCAAAAAGAACTCAGTCAAATCCAAAGAACTAAGCTTTCCAGCTTGCAAAAGATCATGAAGCTCACTAATTGTTAGTTTATTATATTCCATTATAATACTCTTTTAACTTTAATTTGTTTATTTTCAACTTCTTTAGCTTGATTTATTGCCAATTCTTTTTCATCTTCTGGACAATCTAAAACAACATCATTTCTTAATTGGTTACTAAAATCTCCACTAAGACCCAAAACATCTAAGTCAGAAACATCGACCTCCTGCAAGGAGTCGATAAATCCCAAGATACTTTTGAATTGCTCCTGGTATTTCATTTTTTCTTTTTCGCTCAACTCTAGCCTAGCTAATTGAGCTATTTTTTCTATTTGACTTTTATTTATTTCCATAAAAATTTATCATCTTTAAAAAATCATCTTCACTTAAAATTTTAATTCCCAATTCTTGTGCTTTTTCTAATTTACTACCAGGATTTTCACCAACAATTAAGAAATCTAATTTTTTACTAACTGCCGGTAAAACCTTAGCTCCCAACTCTTTTATTTTAGCTTTTGCCATATCTCTTGTCAAACTAGATAAAGTCCCAGTAAGCAAAAAAGTTTTCTTAAATAAAAGCATATTTTCACTAGAAATTTTAGGTTCTTTTTCAAAAACAATCTCCAGTTTAAAATTATTCAATTTTTCAATAATTTTTAAATTGTGTTCATCTCTAAAAAATTCATAAATACTTTCAGAAACTATTGGTCCAAAATCATCAACTCCCTCTATTTCTTCTCGCTTTAAAGATAATACGGCCCTACTAATTTCTGCTGGTTTTAAATAATTTTTATCATTTAAACCATCCTTAATTGAAGAAATTATCAAATCAGACAAAGCTTGAGCTGATTCTTCACCAACATGTCTAATGCCTAAAGAATAAATAAAGCGAGGCATTTTAACTTTTTTTCTTTCTTCTAAAGATTTAATCAAATTATCAGCTGATTTATCTCCAAACCTCTCCAGAGCTAATAAATCTTCTTTTTTAAGACCATATAAATCAGCAAAATCAGAAATAAGACCTTCATTTAAAAGCTGTTCAACTATTTTAGGGCCTAAATTTTCAATATCTAGGGCATTTTTAGAAACAAAATGACTTATTTGTCTTAAATTAACAGCATAACATCTCGAATTCAAACATCTAAAAGCGACCTCCTCTTTAAGTTTATCAACTTTAGAGTCACAAATTGGGCATTTTTTTGGTGTATAAATTTTTTGTTCAGAGCCAGATCTGAGATTTTTTAAAACAGAAATAACCTTAGGGATAACATCTCCCGCTCTTTCGATAATAACCGTATCGCCAATCATAATATCCAACCTCTCTATTTCATCCATATTATGTAAGGTTGAACGACTAATAATAGCGCCTCCTAGATTAACTGGATCTAAGACAGCCGTAGGAGTTAAAACTCCTGTTCGACCAACCTGCCAAACTACATCTTTAATTTTAGTGGTTGCTTGTTCAGCTGGAAATTTGTAAGCCATTGAATATCTGGGAGCTTTTCCAACTATTCCTAGAACATCCCACCACTTTAATTCATTAATTTTAACAACCAAACCATCAATATTAAAATCTAATTTATTCTTATTTTTTGCCCAATATTGATGCATTTTAAACACTTCTTCCAGATTATTGCATAATTTATTATTTTCTGGAACTTTAAAACCTAATATTTTAGTAAGTAGCTCGGAATTTTGCCGACTAAGCAAGATATTTAATCTTTTACCATTTTCATAGAAAATTAAATCATAAGCATAAAACTTCAACTTTCTCTCCACGGCTAATCTTGGATCTAATTGTCTCAAAGAACCGGCAGCCGCATTCCTGGTATTAGCCAAAAGTGGCTTACCACTTGCCTGATAAAGTTTATTTATTTTTTCCAATCTTCTCTTAGTCATTATAGCCTCTCCCCTGACCTCAATTAAACCAGATTTTATAATTTTCAATATTAAATTAGAATCTAAATTCATTGATTTTAAATATTTTTCATCGGGCAAATTGAGACTAAGAGGTATACTGTCGATAGTTTTCAGATTAGATAATATATTTTCTCCGATTTTTCCATCACCACGAGTAGCCCCTTCCACTAACAAAGCATTTTTATATTTTAAATTAACCGCCAAACCATCTAATTTGACTTCACAATAATAAGTCCAGTCGGGTTTAAAATTAGCTAACTTATTATCTGACAAAAAACGACCCAATCTATCCTGCCAATCAAGCATATCCTTTTCCGAAAAAGCATCAAATAAAGAAAGCATGGGACTAAAATGTTCACTTTTAACAAATTTTTCAACTGCTTGGCCACCTACTCTTTGTGTTGGAGAATCGGCTGTTATAAACTCAGGATTTTCTTGTTCTAACTTAAAAAGCTCATTTTTCAATGAGTCAAGTGCCGCCTCGCTAATACTTTCCTGATCTAGTACGTGATAATTATAGCGATGCAAATTAATTTCTTTTTTGAGTTTTTCAATACGATTTTTTATTTCTTTTTTAGTCATAAAATCTAATCTTTCAAGCAACGAACAGAAAAACCAGCGTGACGGTTGTCAAGATTGGAAGATAAATCAACATAAACCTCATAAGCTAAACCGAAGATGGTGCCACTAGGAGAATTTGTCCAAATATTAGTATAGCTATATTTATCAGAAAAAGAAGAAGCTGCAAATCTAATTCCTGATGGAGGTATGGATAAACCTGAAGAATTATTTCCATCCCAGGAAGGAGAGTCTATACTAAATGACTTAACCGCATCTACAGCATTAACACCTAAATAAGAAATCAAATCAACAAACTCAGACTGACTAGGAATGTGCCAACCTTCAGGACAAATACCTTGATGTTTACTTTCAATAACATATTCGCTCCCATTACAAATTCCAGTATAAGTACCATCCAAATTATCAAAAAATTCAACATTATAACCACACTCATAAGGAAGATTTAAGGCTTCTGTCCACTCATAAAGACCACCATAACCAATACAATCAGAAGAGTTATTGTCATAACAATACTTTTCAATTTGACTGTTATTATTTTGACAAGACCAAACACCACCCCCAGAAACATCTATACAGGGAGAAGCAGCTGAAGAGGTGACTATAGAGCCAACATTTAAATTTTCTGACAACCAACATTGCCTACCAATTCTAACCGTGCCATATTCATAACCTTCATATAAAACAGTGTCAAAGCCACAAATAAAAGGCAGTAATATTTCTTTAGCAATTGTTTTATTTTTATAAGTAGCAGAAATATAAACTTTTCTATCATCACCAATATCCAAACAATTAATCACGTAAGAATAGTCTTCTCCGCTCAAAGAAAACAAATCACTATTACAATCAGCGCTACTTAAATCAAAACTATTAGAATAAATTTCATGTTTAAACCTTTCAATTCCTGAATTAACCACTTGCTCAGCCTTAAGTGATTCCGATATTTTAATTTCTCTAGAAGTGCTGGTGATAACCATATAAGCCGAAGCAAAAGCCATAATAAAAATACCAGCCATAATAACCACTGAAACTATGATAGCACTACCAGACAATAATTTCTTATTTTTATAATTACTCATAATAATCAATTGACACACTAGTTTGAGTCTGAACATCATTTTCGGGCTCATCAACTGGTGTTGCCTTAATAGATATTGTAACTAAAGGCTGACCAAATTCAATAAAATCCTCTACCTCAAAATTAAAACTAGTAATATTTGTTTTTTTACTAGTGATATAATTTTCTCCCTTAGAATCAGTATACATAACCAATCTCATAACCCCATCATCATCTATTGCCTCAAAATAATGACACTGACCATCTTTAATGAAAGCAATAAAATTTGCTTGAACATCAAAAAATTTGTCAGCTGCAATACCACAAATCGATCCATCACTAATCTCCGAATTTCTAATATTATCGGTAGCTAATTTTAAAAAATAATTAATATCGTTTAGGACCGCTGAATCCATAACCAACTTTTTCTGGCTATTCATGGTTGATCTGAAAATACTAGTTGTTGCTAAAATCACAAAAGAAACAATTGAAATAGAAACTAATATCTCTATTAAGGTAAAAGCTTTTTTATTTTTTTTAATTTGATAGATCATATAAAACAGTCTCTAATTTATAATCATAATTCTGACCACGATCCGTCCAGCTAACCCAAGACTCAACAATTGTACTAGCCAAAGTTTCAGCCCTAACAGTTATCAGTCTTTTAAAAATAGTATCTTCTCCCCCATCTAAATGCCTAAAAAATCCACCATCATTTTGCAAAATCGCCTGATCTATGCTTGGGCAACTAGTAGCAATTAAAGAATAATAATCAATCTTGTAAGTATATTCACCAACACCGGCCGACGATATTCCATCCCACAAATCATAATCTAAATCTAAAATAATATTAGTATCTCTAATATTTTTCATCAGCTCTATTCCTTCTTGTGATAAATAAGAAGCAACCACTAAATTTTTTTTAATACTCTGGAAATACAAGCTCTTTCTAACTAGCGATATAATCGATAAAAGCCCAACGCTCAAAACAAAAAGGATGACAACTGTTTCCATCAAAGTAAAAGCTTTCTTATTTTTTGATTTCTTTTTCATAACAGAAAAATAATTAATAAGAGATGCAAGAAGAACCAACAGAACAAAAGGAACAACAATATTTACCAGAATCACCACAAGAACAATCTTCAGCATCATTTAGGCCAAACTGGTTAGCAATCACTAATTTGGCCATATTAGATTCAATACTTTTTAATTCAATTATTAAATCAGAACTTGAGGTTGAATAATTGGTGGCATCATAAAAAAAAGGAAAAAAAGAATCAGTTGGAAATAGAATCAACACTTCATCAGACAAACTTATATTACTAATAATATTACCGGCAGAGGAATATTCTTTAGCTCCAAAAGAGGGATTAATTTCATCGCTGTCGACTAACATGTCTCCATCTAAATCAGCAAAAATTTGATAAGAAGAAGAAGCCAAATTTAAACTAGCGCCCCAATAAACTGGTAATTGATCATTATAATACTCTAAATTTAAAGCTTTCCACTTAAGAGATTCGAGGTCGGAAACAAGAGAAATTTGAAAATTATTTAAAGAAGAATAATCCTCTCCTACTTTATAGTTAGCCACCAATAAAGAGCTAAGAATAATAATAATTGATAAACTGACTAAAGCTTCTATTAAAGTAAAGGCATTTCTCTTCATACTTTTTTTAGATTAAAATTTGACAAAAATTTATCACCTAAAGAAATCATTTTTAAACGATCTTTTTCCGAATCATCTCTAAAACCAACTAAGTGCAACAAACCATGAACCAGGATAAAATCAAGTTCGGACTGAAATGTTTTTTTAAATTCTTTAGCTTGTCTTTTGATTTGTTTAATATTTATAATCACTTCATTTAAATCCTCAAAAGACAAAACATCTGTTGTTTTATCAAAACCACGATAAGCTTTGTTTATCTCTCTCATTCTTTTATCACCAATAAAAGCAATTGAGATGTCACCTTTAAGCTTATATTTCTTGGAAAAAAATTCTGTTATTAATTTAATTCGACTCAAATTAAGCCTGTCTTTACTTAAATTATTTATATCAATTGTCATACTAAAACAATAATCTCCTAAAAAATCTAAATGTTTTATAAACTAAATAAGAAAAATTATTTACCACTAAATCAAATGTTCCTGGATATTCAAAATCTTCACCACCAAACCCCTTCTTAAACCGACTAACACCTGGCCACTTTAAATCATCAACTCCATAAAAATCATAAAAAGAAAAATTATTTTCCTTGGCTAATTTTATTAAATAAAAATGTAAAAGATAGGGTCCCATTACATTTCTTTGACTATCAGAGGAAGCGCCATGTAAATAAGAAACACAATCTTTATGAAAACAGAAAATTCCAGAGGCAACAACCTGTTTTTCATAACTAGCCTCAAAAACTCTGATATTCTTACCGCCTGATGTAATTAAATTATAATAATAATCTTTATCGTGAATGGAAAAATCATCTCGAACTGAAGTTTGTCTTATTAAATCCCAAAAATTAACAAAAGCTTTATCCTTATCTGTCTCCTCCAAGGCGACAACTTCTTTTTTTTCGGCCAGTCTAATATTATACCTTGTTTTTTGTTTCATGTTGGCCAAAATTTCTGCCAAATCCTTTCTCAAATCTATAAAAATAGTTTTAGAAGGTTGAACATCTTTCGTTTTTTTTAAAAAACTACTTCTAGACAAAAAATGATCCGAAAATTCTAATCGAAGAAAAACAACGCCTTTTTTCATGGCCTCTTCCCTTAAAGAAAGTAAGACACTTTCCTTTAAACTATTTTCAAGATCATTCTTAAATATTGGACCCCTAGGTAAATACCAATATTTAAATTTATTAGCCAAAAAAGAAATTTCAATTACCATGGCTAAACCAACAACAGAACCACCCTTTTTGACTGAAAGATAATGACACTTACGACCATAAGATTCTTGAACAAACCCCCAAAAAGATGACTGCAAAAAACTTTTTTTGCCAAAAAAACCGGACAAACCGGCAAATTCTGCATTATCTATATTTTCAAAATTTTCTCTACTTAAAAATTCAATACTTTCTTTTTCCATATTTATTAAAACTGACTAGCCATATTATACATCGGTAAAATTATAGCCGCCACCATGATACCAACACCAAGACCCATGATAACCATAATAACTGGCTCTATAATGGCGCTAATATTATTTAATTGATTTCTAACATCTTTATCATAAAACTTAGCTACCTCCTCTAAGATATCATCAAGCTTACCAGTCTTTTCACCAACTGACATCATTTCCGGAATCATCTTGGGAACATAAACACTATCCTCCAAGGCACTGATAATTGAACCTCCTTCACTAACATTATCAATAGTTTCTTCAATTATATCCTTATAAGCTGTATTTTTAATAATATCACCAACAATAACCAAACTTTTATTCATGCTAACACCGCCCCTCAATAAAGTACTAAGCGATCTACAAAATCTAACTAAATAAATTAATTGAAATAACTTTCCAATAGAGGGAACCTTTAAAAGAAAATAATCAAAAGTTTTTTTACCAAGTTTAGTTTTAAGGAAGGCTCTAAAAGCGATTATAAAGGCTATCAAAAGAGCAATGAGCAATAAATAATATTTTTGCCCAAACTCAGTTATCCCAATAACTATTCTAGTTGGCAGTGGCAAAACAGCTCCAGTTTCTTGAAGCATGGTTGTTAATTCTGGTAAAACAAAAAAGATAAAAACGACACCCACTCCTAACAAACCAGCCAAAATGAAGGCTGGATAAATCATGGCACCTTTGAACTTCTTTAACATGTCATAGTCTTTCTCCATTTCATCGGCCAAGTAATTTAAAACTTCGTCTAATTTACCAGAAGTTTCACCGGCCTTGATTATATTGCAATAAAAATCAGAAAAAATCCTATTATATTGTTTTAAAGCGTCTGACAAAAGAGCTCCACCATCAACCTCATAAGCTATTTTAGAGATTATATTTCTAAAATGATCATTTTCTGTCTGTTCAATTATTGTATACAGTGCTTCTGTGATGGTAACGTGAGCAGAAATCATAACAGCAAACTGTCTCGAGAAAACAACCAAATCCTTATTCTTGACAGGACTAAGCTTTTCATTTATCTTTATTTCCAAAGAATTAGATATATCATCTATCTTGCTAACATTTAATAATTTTTTACTCAACCTTTTAAGAGCATCACCCTCACTTAAGGCAATAACTTTACCAACTTTGGTTTTACCCTTATTATTTTTGGCTTTATATCTAAAAATAGGCATATTTTTTTAATTACATTTCAATAACTCTAAGAACTTCTTCGATATTAGTTATTCCTTTTAATACTTTAAGAAAACCGTCCTGCTTTAACGATACAAATTTTTGACTTTTTCTAATATTTTCAACATTTAAACTAGTTATTTTATTCATAATTATATCTTTTAGATTATCATCTATTTCAATAACTTCTCCAATAGAAACACGATCCAAATAACCACTGTTTTGGCACTTAGAACAACCAACTGGTTGATATATTTTTATATTTTTTATATCATCAAGACCATTTATTCCAGGAAGCTCCTGTTTTAAACGATCAAGATCGACGTCTTTAATAATCGCAAGAGCATCGTTCATGAATTTCTCCCGATATTCCTTGTCAGCTTCTTTTTTGCAATTCTCACACAATCTTCTACTTAAACGTTGGGCAATAACTATTCTTAAAATAGAACAAAGAAGAACCGGTTCGGCTTTCATATCTATTAAACGAAAAATTGTTCCAATAGCATCATTGGTATGAATAGTAGATAAAACTAAATGACCAGTAAGACCAGCATGAATTGAAAGTTCTACCGTTTCTTCGTCTCTGATTTCACCCACCATAATAACATCGGGATCTTGACGAACCAGAGACCTAAGACCAGTGGCGAAAGAATAACCTATTTTAGGCCTTATCTGAGACTGATTAATACCTTTTAATTGATACTCAATCGGATCTTCTAAGGTGGAAATATTAACTCCTTCTTTATTTAAAATATTTAGAATTGAATAAAGCGTGGTTGTTTTACCAGAACCAGTTGGACCAGTTACCAAAATAATACCATTAGTTTTTTTAACATTCTTTCTAAAAACATCTAAAACATAAGAATTAAAACCTAACTCATCCAAACCAATAACACCTTTAGCTGTATCCAAAATACGCATAACAACCTTCTCTTTGCCACTACCGACCGGCAAGGTAGAAATACGAAAATCTATCTCACGATTATCTAGAACCAATACAATACGTCCATCCTGAGGAACACGAGTTTCGTCAAGTTTCATTTTGGCCATAACCTTAATTCTAGCCACCACAGCTCCATGAATATTTTTAGGTAAAAATAAAGCATTTTTTAAAATACCATCAATTCTATAACGAACACGACTCTCGCCTTCATAAGGCTCAACATGAATATCACTAGCACGACTATCAATGGCATTTTTAATAATAACAGAAACTATTTTGGCAACTGGAGCACTGTTAGCATCATCAACATTCAAGTCTTCCTTGTCATCCTCTCTTTTTACTTGAACCAAATCCTCCCCTCCCTCTGATTTTGATTTAATTTCCAAAGCAGAAGAAATCTCTTCTTCCATCTTTTTATATTGCCTAAAAGCTGAATTAAAACTATTTTTAGATATCAAATAGTATTCAACTTTTAGTTTTTTTCCATTGGCCAAAAAATTTAAAGCCTCCATTGCCTTTAAATTAGGCTCAACCAAACCAATACTCATTTTTTGCTCGTCTACCAAGAAACAAATAGCTAAATAATTTTTAGATAAATCTTCACTTATTGTTTCTAAAAAATTATCAGGAATTTTTTCATCAACTAGATTTCTGTAAGGCAGATTATAAACCTCTGCTTTAACCTTCACCAAGTCTTCATTATTTAAATATTTTTGCCTAATTAAAAAATCTTCCAAATTAAAATTTTTATCTTTATTGGATAAATTCTCCAATTCCAAAAATTTATCGTCTGGAAGTATCTTCTTTATTTTTAGTAAACTTAAGAACTTCTTATTATTGAACATAATATATCTTAAAAAACTTATTTTTTAATAGGACTAAAAGGATTATCATTACCAACTTCAAAAGCTGGAATTTCTATTTCTGGATCAGAGGGAATTAAAGGATCTTCCCCTAAAGGCTCTTCACCTTCATCAAAAATAGAATCACCTTCAGCTAAGTCGCCCGGTAAGTTAAATCCAGTCAAGTCTACTTGGAATTCTTTTAAATTTAAAAATTTAGGATTGGAAAGACGACTTAAATCAAAAAAACTATCGCTAGCTTCCTTCTCTATTTCTTTCATTATAAGTTCGGGTTTTTCAACATCAACACTAAACTTAAAATAACTAGCTATTTTTTTATTATAAATCAAAAAAATAACATTCAAAACTGCCAACAAAGAAATAATTATAATAAAAACTATTTTGTATAATTTACTCATAAAAAAATATTCTTAAAAAAATAATAAATTAATTTTTAAAATAATAGGTTAAAGCATCAAACTTAACTGTTTTACTTACTGGATCAAAATCCAAATATATAACATCTGTGATTTTCAAATTATTTTCAATAATATCCAATAAATACTTCAAATCAACGTAATTAACGCCAGAAATTTCAGCTTTTATCAACCAAGAACCAATGTTGGAGGGCAAAGAATAAGTTATTTGAGTTAGCCTTGAATCAATTTCTAAATTACTGCCGGGAGCAACCATAGTTCTTCTTGACCCAGGCTGAGAAGCAGATGAAAGCTCTAAAGGGTCAGAAACTTTTAAGGCTTTAATATTAAAATTATTTTTCATCAAAAAATAAGCAAATTCCATAAAAATATCATCCTTGGGAGTACTTCCTGGTACCATTTTATTTATTTTATCAATATCATCCTGACTAATACCTTCAAAAACCTCAATATTTCTTTTGTAGGAAACTAATTCTCTATATTCATCAATAAACATTTTCTTCTTTGTTTCTAAAACTTCATTAGAAGTCATAACAACTTTCTCATATTTTGGAAGCAAAATATAATTAAAGGAAAACCAAAATACAAAAAACAACATCAAAAAAGAAAAATATTGAAAATTATTATTAAGAAAAGAATTTATTTTATTTTTTATCCTTCTATTAGAAGAAGCTTTTTTTTCCAATTGCTCTTCTTGTTCTTTTTTAAAATTTTTATTATTTTCCATATTAAAAGTTGGTAAATGTTTTAGGATCTAAATTAAGATTAATATTGAAATTGACAAAACCAGAGTCAGGTCCGATTCCCCCTTCACCAATTTCTTCATCAGAAATAAAAACATTAACAGCTCTTCTATCAGCTGAAAAATATTTTGACTGATAACTAATAGCTCGAACATCGTCAGTAACCGATGGCAAAATATATGAACCGCCAATATCTCCACTAAATTTTTTAAAATAAACATTTTTTAAAGTATTTTGTTCTAAGAAAGAAAAAAATCTAGTCCAATAAGTATGCTTATCTAAAACAGAAAAAGAACTGCTCATTTTATTTTTAAAATTAAAAACCTCAACATATTTTTGTTCCAATTCACTCTTTTCTTTATTAACAACTGAAATTTCATCTTGCAAATAATAAGAATTTTCAATACTTCTATTTTTCTCCCACCAAGATAATAAAAAATACAACTCCATAATTAAAACAAAAGAAACCAACAATAAAGCAAAAAAAGCAATTAAATGCTTGTTTAGTTCAAAATAAATTGGAACCTCCCCCTTAATCAAGTCCGATTCCAATAAGTGCAGATTATCAAGATCATCTTCTGCTTTTATTTTTCTATTTTTTATTTTAGACCAGAGAGATTTAATAAAAGAAAAAGACTCCTTCTTATTTTCTTTTTTCTCCTTTTTATCTTTTTTGTTTAAGTCATCCTTTTTTTCGAGGTTGTCACTTGGTTTTTCGTCTTTATTAATTTTATCATCCTTAAAGTCTGGCTTTTTTTTATTATCTTTATCCATATTTTAAAAAATTAATTTTTATCGGCCCCTCTCAAGGCTAAACCAGTTGCCACTGAAAGTTTTGGTCCAACCTCTGATAAAACTGTTTCAATTTCTGGAGGATAAGTCACCTTAAACCAAGGATTACCGATTACAACTCTCATGTCTAATATTTTTTCTAAATAATCAGAAAAATCATACAACAAACAACCACCACCAGATAAAACTATTTTTTCAATATTTTCATTATTACCATTATAAAAAAGATCAATCATGTATTTTATTTCATCAACAACAGGATTAATAGCATCTAAAACAACTTTAGGAATATCCTTTTTTTGCTCATCTTTGGACATGCCCAAGTCAAATTTAAATTGTTCTGCTTGTTCTGGGCTAATTCCCATTTTAGCGCTAATTTCGTTAGTAATACTTTTACCGGAAATATTTATACTTCTATTTAAAAAAGGAATACTTTCTTTAACTATAGAAAAGTCAGTGCTATTTTCGCCCATCTCCACAATCATTACCGTGGCTGGATCATTGCCCAATAAAGCTCTGATTAAAGAAAATGTTTCAGTCTCTAGATTAGCCAAAGTTAACTTAGCCTCCTTAAAAACATCAATATATTTTTTTATAAGCTTTTTAGGGGAACCAGTTAAAAAAACTTTAACATTACTACTGCCACTAGTTTTATTAGGAATAATTTTCCAGTCTAAAACCATCTCATCTAGGGGTAATGGAATAACTTTTTTGGCCTCTTTTATAACCTGTTCATTAATTTTCTTTTTATCAAAGTTATAAAGATTAATAACAGAAGAAAAAACAGACCAACTAGGAAGAGAAGCATTTGCCTTGGTAGTTTTTATACCTAATTCATTTTTAAGTTTAACTATTGATTTAGCCAAAAAAACAACATCATCGGAGTAAGTAAAATCGGCTCCCTCAATATTCTCTGAAAAACCATAATTAGATAAAGAAATTTTCTTTCCTTTTTTTAATAATTCAACCATCTTTAAAGATGAATTGCCAATATCTATACCTAAAAAATGATTATCATTGGAAGATGAAAATATTCCCATAATTTTTATTTTATTTATTTTTAAGCAAAATTGATTTTATCAAAAAAATATGCTATTATTTCAACAGATATACAAAATAAGTAAATAGTCGTTATAACTATATCTAGTATAATTATAACACAAAAATAAAAAATGGAAAAGAACAAAATAAAAAAAGCTCTATTGGTCCTAGCCTTCTTAGCAATAGTCTTCATTGTTGGTTTTTTTATTTGGAAAGTATTTTTTAAACAAGAATCAATAATACCAGGAAAACAAAAAGACCCAGACAAAACGATCATAGACGGATTACCAACCTCACCAGACGGAACACCGATAATAGATGGCACTGAACCAACGAAACCAATTGATGTTAGTGACGACAAGCCAAGTTCACCACAAGAAGCCCAACAAGTAGAAGGTGTCGGTGATGCCGATCAAATAGCAGTTGGCGGAATAACTAAAACAACCACTATAGTTGAATCCAAAACAATGGAACCAACACTTGGAAGAGATGGAGGTTCAGTTCAGTTTTACAACAAAGACGATGGAAAATTTTATTTAGTAAACGACGAGGGGGATTTAATTCCTTTAAGTGATAAAGTCTTTCATAATGTAAGTGATGTTGAATGGGCTCCCAACAAAACCAAGGCTGTAATTGAATACCCTGATCAAACTAAAATAATTTATGACTTCTCTACCAGCAAACAAGTAACTCTTCCTAAACACTGGGAAGATTTTACCTTTTCCCCTGACAGCGAAAAGCTAGTTAACAAAAGCTTAGGAATCGATCCTGATAATAGATGGTTAGTTGTTTCTAATAGTGATGGAACTCAGACTAAAAAATTGGAGCATATAGGAGAGAATGATAAATGGGTTATACCTTCCTGGTCACCTAACACTCAATCAGTCGGAATGTACACTCAAGGAGTTGACGCCAATCGAAGAGAAGTTTTCTTTATAGGAGAATACGGTCAAAATTTTAAATCTACCATTGTTGAGGGTTGGGGTTTTCAACCACAGTGGTCACAAGACGGAGACAAATTACTTTATAGTGTTTATTCACCTAAAGACAATTTAAAACCAAAAATCTGGATTGTTAATGCTAGTGGCAATAATATTGGAACTGATCGCAGAAGCTTACAACTAGAAACATGGGCCGAAAAATGTACCTTTGCTAGCGACTCTGAAGTTTATTGTGCCGTGCCAAAAGAACTAGATGAAATGGCTGGAATGTTCCCAGAATTAGCTTTAAAAACATCCGATGATTTATACAAAATAAACGTTGAAACTGGCCTAAAAACCTTAATAGCAGTTCCTGATCAAGCTTATAACATATCATCTATAGTAGTTGATAAAAATCAAGATAATCTATTTTTTACTGATCATATTACTGGTCAAATCCATAAAATAAATTTAAAATAAAACCTTTCTTTCTAGCTCCAACTTAAGAAAGTGAAAAGAATAATAAATTTTTTAATTAACTCTTTATTTCCTAGAGAATGTTTATTGTGTGAAAAAGAATTAGGTGTCTATTTATGTCAAAAATGTTTTAAATCATTAAAATTCAAAGAGCAATCTTGCTTAAATTGCGGCTCTAAAAATGAAAATGGTCAGTTCTGTTCAAACTGTCAAGATAATTTCAGTTATCAAGGAGTGATGGTTGCTACAAATCTCAATGATTCTAAAATAGAAAAATTAATTACAAACTTTAAATACAACTTCGTAAAAGAAATAGGCTATTATCTTGGCCTATTTTTATTTAATTTTTTTAAAGAAAAAAACGAAAATAATCCAATATTATTTAAAAGAAAAAAAGAAAAAAAATTTACTAAACAAAACTCACTTTTAATCCCAGTTCCCCTTTCCTCTAAGAGATTGAGATGGCGAGGATTTAATCAAAGTGAAATACTAGCTCAAATAATATCAGAAAAAGAAGGGATAAAAATTTCTAAAAATTTAATTAAGATTAGAGAAAGCGATAATCAAGCTAAGCTAAAACTTTCTGAGAGAAAAACCAATCTCAATAAATGCTTTTCTTTTTTAGATGAGAAGAAGGCTCAAATAGAAATAAAAGGCAAAAAAATAATAATTGTAGACGATATTAGCACTAGTGGTTCAACCCTAGAAGAAATTAGTAAAGTTATAAAAAAATACCAAGCCTCAGAAATTTGGGGCTTGGTATTGGCTCACGGCTGATTATTTCAAAACTATTTTTAAATCAGAAATTATATCCTCTAAACTATAATCAGATTTAACATAATATTTATTAATTCCAAAATTTATATAAGATTTTATCTTATCATTACCGGCTGTATTGGAAACCACAAAAATAGGGATGTTCTTATTAACAGATTTAGAGGATCTTATTTTAATTACAAAATCAAGACCACTCTCCTCTCCTGGCAAATAATGATCAAGCCAAATAAAATCAATCTTGTTATCCTTAATAATTTCAAAAGCCTCAACAACTGATTTAGCCACAAAAACAATAAAATTATTAATCTCTAACTTTAATTTAATAGCATCGGCCAAGGGTCTTTCATCCTCAACTATTAAAATCTTTTTATTTACTTTCATTTTTTTATAATTACTACTAAGACAAAGACTTATTACCTTCTTTTTTAGCCACACCCTTCAAGGGCAGAGAGATATAAAAAGTTGTGCCTTTGTTTTCTTGAGATTTGAAATCAACGCTACCACCAAAACTAGTAATAATTGCCTTTACGATATAGAGGCCCAATCCAGTACCTTCAGTGTTTCTTTTTTTAATATTATCAGCTCGAAAAAGTTTTTGAAATACTTGATTTTGCTGATTACTTTGTATTCCATAACCCTGGTCACTAATCTTAATATCAACATTCTTCTTTTTTTGATTAATTTTTATTTTAAGTGAAACCGTGCTATCTGGAGGGCTATATTTAACAGCATTAGAAACCAAATTCTGAAAGACTATTCTTAAAAGTTTAGGATCATAATTTAAATTAGCTATTTTTTTATCGTAGTTCTTTTTAATATTTATATTCTTCTCAAGTACAGTTACTGTTTGCTCTTTTAAAACGTCATCCATGACAGCAATAAAATTAGTTGGTTCAGGATCAATCATAAAAGTTCCTGTTTCTAAGCGAGAAACGTTAAGCAAAGAATTAACTAATTCGACCATTCTTTTATTGCTATCAGATATTTCTTGAGCAAATTTCTTTTGGTTCTTGCTAAGCTTTCCACCATCACCAGCCAACAACATCTCTGAATACCAATTTATAGCCGATAAAGGTGTTCTAAGTTGATGAGAAGCCAAAGAAACGAACTCAGTTTTAGCTTTATCAACCTCCCTTTCTCTAGTTACGTCCTTAGCAAAAACTAAGATAAATTGATCGGACAATCTAACACTGCTAAGATTAAAATAATAACTACAAACATTTTTAAGGTTGGCTCTTTTATGCAAAACATCAATTTCATCACTCCCCCTTTTAATAACTTCATTAATATGATTCTTAATTAAATCATGACTATCTTCACATATTAAATCATAAATTTTAAAATTCCTTAATTTAGCTTGAGAATACATAGTAGTTTTAACTAAAGCATTATTAAACTCTATTATCTTACCACTATAATCGATAACCATAATACCATCAGGAGCTTCGTCTATATAACTTCTAAACTTTTTCTCACTCTCGCTTATTCTAATATTGGCCCTCTCCAGTTTATACATTAAAGAAAGTATTTTAAAAATAAATATCAACAAAAGAATAAAAACAAAAATACTAAAAACTATAAAAGGCAAGAAATCAAAAACAAATTCTCGCACTGGAAGCTCTACAAATAATCCCCAAGCAGTTGTTTCAATATAGGACCAAGAACCAAAAACCTTATTAGTAAAATAAGATGAATAAAAAGCAAAGGAATGCTTGTGCTCCAGAAAGTCCCTAACAATCTCAACGTCACCCAAATTGCTCTCGTTCATTACAACAGAAATATCCTTATAAGAAATTAAACGAGCACTATCATCTAACAAATAAACATAGCCACTATCTTGAAAAGAACTTTTAGAAACAATATCCCAGAGAGCGGTTAAATCTACTTGAGAAACCAAAGTGGCTACTTTCTTCTCGTTATTATCAAAAACAGGAATGGAAACCAAAATAAAAGGAAGACCATAATCAGAAATATTAACCGAACTAAGATAATAATCTTTTTGAACACTCAACAAATCATTAAAAGTTTGTTCGGATGCATTAAAGCTATCAGAAGAATAACGATTTAAAGAAAAAATCTTATCATTACTTTCTTCGGCAAAAACACAAACACTATAAATGTAAGGATTTACATCAAACAAAGATTCAATCATTTCTTTGTTCCTATCCTCGCATTCAAAGCAAGCTAAGCCTTTACTTAAAATCTCCAAGTCATCAAAAACCCTAATAATAAAAGAATTGATTTCTCCACTTACTCGAAGTCCTAATTCCTCTTGGCTTTTTTCTACAAACGATATTTGTTCATTGTAACTATAAAAAACAAAAGAAAAAAACAAAACAAAAATAAACAAAGAAAATAAAAAATAAGGGAAAAGAAATTTTATCTCCTTCCTTTTTAAAAATCTAATATTTTTATCAGCTTTCCTTCTCATTTATTATTTTAACAATTTTTCAAAAACAAATTTTCCCTCCTTAACCACATTAGCACTAATCAAAGACAGACTAGTATCTCCATTAGAGTCAAAGCCCCACTGACCAAAAAGACCAGAAAAATTATCCAAAGAAGAAAGTTCGTCTATTACTTTTTTTCTATCTGGAGAGTCAATACGATTAATAGCCATCAAAGCAGCTGACATAGCCTCATAACCAAAACCAGAATAAATAGTTGGATACTCGCCATATTCATCATAGTAATTTTTATAAAACTGCCTAGCTTTATCATTGTCAATCTTCTCTATCGGTAAACCAACGGAGGTAAGCATGAGGCCTTCAGAATTACGACCAGTTTGATCAATCAAAGCCTGATCCATGATTCCATCAACGCCCATAAATTTAATCCCCATATTAAGATCGGAAATACTATTGATTAAAGATATCAAGCCAATAGAAGTAGTCCCTGAAAAATAAACTAAATCGGGTTTCAATTCTTGAACTAGAGCAATTTCAGTTAACAACAAATCATCTTCCCTATTAAAAGAATTATGAGCTAAAATATTTAGCCCCAAATTTGTCGCTTTTTGTTTAAAAATACCAGCCAAGCCTCGACCATAAGACTCACCATCATCAAAAATTAAAATATTTTCGAAACCCATTTCTTTAGCCCAAACAGCCCCATAAACACCTTGTAAAGAATCAGTTGGGCAAACTCTAAAATAATTACGAACCCCAGTTGGATAAAATATTCCTGGCTCTCCAATAGCAAAACCAGGCTGAGTTAATCCTGGCCAAGTATTTATAGAACTAATTTGAGCCAAACCCGCCTTATTGGTTACAGGTATGCTAATTTTAGAAGCTCCGCTATCTATTGGCCCTAAATAAACAAGAACATCCTTGTCAGCAACAGCTCTTTCAACTATTTCTTTCTCTAAATAATCACGCCACAAACCATTTTCATCACCATTATCCATAACCTCTAGTTCAATTGTATAATCACCGGTAAAATAATTGCTTTCTTTGTAATCTTTACCAAGATTATTGTTCTCTTTTAAAGCAATTTTCATCCCATTAACAGTTTCAACTCCAGCACTAATTCCACGCATAGTAGCCACTGCCACTATTTTAATAGTTTTATTTTTATTCCTACTTATAAAATAAAAAAAGATGGCAAAAACAATAACCATCAACAAAAGAAATAAAAGAAGAATTTTTTTCTTCATAAATTTATATTTAAAATCAAATTAAGATCCGCACTCAATCATTATGCCTGAACAAAGCTCAGCGTTTTTTACGCATTCCACTTGTTTAGATGTCCAATTTTCACATTGCAATAAACACTCATCAAAAACATTTTGATCGTTAACATCTTTAGTCTGCTTAGACTGAATATCACATTTTCCAACATAATTCTTGCAAGCTAAAGAGCAAGGACTATCTAGTTTTGGCTTAAAAACAAAATCTTTTCCGATTTGACATTTATTATATAAATCATCACAGTTAGTAGCTGCTCGAACACAATCCTTTTGACTATCATCCCAACTATCACAAAGCTTAGAACACAAATTAGAAGATAGCTCTAAACAGCTTTTAGAGGCAGAGACACAAAGGTAATCACAAATATTTTTAGCATTAGCCTCGTGGCTAACTTTATCAACTTTATTTTTACCTAGAGAACAAGCTGAAAAAAACACCAAGCCTGAAATTAAAAAAATAAATAAAAAAAATTTTTTCATATTTTTGAGCCCAAAAAAGGCAATTAGTTTATTTTATCTCTATCCTCATTATACAATAAAAAAGAAAAATAAACAAATAACGAGCAGGCTCTGCTCGTTAAGAAAAATAAAGAAATAAATATTAAATTAAATACTGAAAAATCTTTTAGAAGTTTTGTAAAGCTCTTCTTCTACCAGTAAGATATCCTGTTTTTTTAATTCAGCTATTCTTTTGGCGACCTCTTTTACATACAAAGGTTCATTTCTTTGTCCTCTGTGAGGAGTCGGTGATAAATAGGGAGAGTCAGTTTCAATCATTATTTTGTCAAAAGGAGCTTTCTCAATTAAAGAATCCCATTGTTTAACAAAAGTTATAAGTCCGGTAAAAGAAGTAAGTAATCCCATATCCCAATATTTTTTAGCCAAATCTAAATCGCCAGAAAAACAATGAATAACTCCCCATTCTTTTTGAAAACTATTCTTAGAATAAAAGTCTTTTAAAATGGGAAGTAAATCGTCATGAGCTTCACGACAATGAATAATAACTGGCAGTTCAACTTTTTTAGCCAGCTCTAGTTGTTTATAAAAAACTTCCTGTTGTAAATTTTTAACACCTTTAATTTTCTGCTCAGAATTAGCATCAATATGATAATAATCAAGACCAATTTCACCAATAGCTGCTACCTTATTACTAGACTTAACTAATTTTAAATAAGGCTCTTCTTGATACTCCTCTTTTTTACTTCTAAATTCATATTTACTATTTTCATTATCATTTTTAACTAAAATGTCCTGCAAATGTATAGGATGAAGACCGACAGCACTATAAACACCTTGTTCAAATTCTTTAGACAAAGAAACAGATCGATTCGAAGTTTTTAACTCCGAACCAACCACAACCATCTCAACTTGATTAGACAAAGCCCTTTCAGCTACTTGTCTATAATCATCCTTGAAATCTTTAAAATTTAAGTGACAATGAGTATCAATATACATAAATTAAATATCTAATTCTTCTAAAGTTTTTCGATCCTTGCGAGGAAGTCCCTTGGGAATATTTACTAATATTTCAACGAAATGATCACCAAGGCCAGAACCTCTTAACTTTTCAATCCCCTTGCCTTTAATTTTAAAGGTTGTGCCCGATTGAGTACCCTCTGGTATTTTTAAAACAACATCTCCGTGAATAGTTTTAATATCAATTTTATCACCTAAAATAGCCTGCTTGATACTAATAGATTTTTTAGTATAAATATCATAAGAATCTCTCTTAAAATCATCAGATGGTTTAATCTTGATAATTAAAATCAAATCACCACTAGGAGATCCTTTTAACCCAGCATTTCCCCTACCAGACAATCTAATTGCTTCACCATTGTCTATGCCAGCCGGAATTTTAACTTTTAATTTTTCCTGTCCCTTATGTATTCCTGTGCCCGAACATTTTGAACATTTGTGAGCATAGCTTTGACCTTCTCCCTGACAATCAGGGCAAATAGCTTCTACTTGCATTGCGCCAAAAATAGTTCTTTGATTTTTCAAAATTTTTCCTCGACCACCGCAAGTTTTACAAGTTTCTATTTTAGTTCCTGGCTCAGCTCCATTACCATTACATTTCTCACATTTAATATTCTTATCAATTAATATTTCTTTAGTAGCACCGAAAGCTGCTTCTAAAAAATCAATATTTAAAATAGCTTCCATGTCAGCTCCCCTTTTACTTTGAGCACGACCAGAAGAACGCCCTGAGAAGCCGAACATATCACCAAATCCACCAAAAATATCACCCAAATCTTCAAAATCTATACCTGAGCCAGAGAAATTACCTCCTTGAAAACCAGAAAAATCAAAACCACCTGGACCTCCACCACCAGAAAAAGCTGAAGAGCCAAATTGATCATATTGTTTTCTTTTCTGCTCATTGCCTAAAATTTGATAGGCTTCATTTATTTCTTTAAATTTGTTAGCATCACCACCTTTATCAGGATGATGTTTATGAGCTAATTTCCTAAAAGCATTTTTGATTTCAGCTTGACTGGCCGTCTTCGAAACACCTAAAGCACTGTAATAATCCTTACCTGCCATAAAAATTAAAAATAAATTTATTTTTATAGCCGTTCTAATTCAAAACTAGAACGGCCTAAAAACAAATTTATAGAATAAATTATTTTTTTTCTTCTACCTCGCCTTCAACAACTCCGTCATCTTTTTTCTCTTCGGTAGCACCTGCTGGATTTTCTCCAGGATTAGCCCCAGCTCCAGGAGCAGATTGATTCTGCTGATACATAGCAGTTCCAATTTTTTGAGCAATGGTATTTAATTCCTCCATTTTCTTTTTCATATCTTCGTAATCCTCTCCATCTTTTATTTTTTTCAATTCCTCTAATTTAGCCTCTAATTCTTTTTTATCTTCTTCTTTCATTTTATCTCCAGATTCTTTTAATAATTTTTCGGTAGTGAAGACAACAGCTTCAGCTTGATTTTTAATTTCAATATTATCTTTTTTCTTCTTGTCTTCGTCAGCGTAAATTTCAGCTTCATTTTTCATTTTTTCAATCTCTTCTTTACTTAAACCAGAAGAAGCTGTAATGGTTATTTTTTGCTCTTTATTAGTTGCTTTATCTTTGGCTAAAACATTTAAAATACCATTAGCATCTAAATCGAAAGTAACTTCAACTTGTGGAACTCCACGAGGTGCTGGTGGAATACCATCTAGAATAAATCTACCTAATGTTTTATTATCAGCTGCCATTGGTCTTTCTCCTTGAACCACATGAATTTCTACGCTAGGTTGATTATCAGCAGCAGTTGAAAAAATCTGCGATTTAGAAGTAGGAATAGTTGTATTTCTTTCAATCAAAGGAGTGGCAACTCCGCCCATGGTTTCAATACCTAAGGTTAAAGGAGTAACATCTAAAAGTAAAACATCTTTAACATCTCCTTGCAAGACACCAGCTTGAACAGCAGCCCCAACGGCTACCACCTCATCAGGATTAACACTCAAATTAGGCTCTTTACCAAAAAATTCCTTTACTTTTTTCTGAACTAAAGGCATACGAGTCATGCCTCCAACCATAATAACTTCTTCAATGTCGCCTAATTTCAAACCAGCATCATCTAAAGCTTTTTTACATGGCTCCAAAGTTCTATCCACTAAATCCATTACTAATTCTTCCAATTTTGATCTAGTTAACTTCATAACTAAATGTTTTGGACCGTTTTCATCAGTAGTAATAAAAGGTTGATTAATTTCAGTCTCAATAGAAGTAGATAATTCAATTTTAGCTTTTTCAGCTGATTCTTTAATTCTTTGCAAAGCCAAAGAATCCTTTGACAAATCAATTCCTTGGTCCTTTTTAAATTCAGCAATAATATGATCAATAATTCTTTGATCAAAATCTTCTCCACCCAAGTGAGTATCACCATTAGTTGATTTTACTTCAACTGATAGTTCACCATCAGAAACGATATCTAAAATTGAAACATCAAAAGTTCCACCACCTAAATCATAAACTACAGCTTGTTGGCCCTTTTTCTTATCAAAACCATAAGCTAAAGCAGCTGCTGTAGGTTCGTTAATAATTCTCTTAACGTCTAAGCCAGCTATTTTACCAGCGTCCTTAGTAGCTTGTCTTTGAGCATCATCAAAATAAGCTGGAACAGTAATAACCGCCTCGGTTATTTTCTCTCCAATCTTAGCTTCAGCATCAGCTTTTAATTTAGACAAAATCATAGCTGAAGCTTCTTGTGGAGTATAGTCCTTGTCATTCATTTTAACTTTAACTCCTTCACCGGCCTGAGTTATTTCATAAGGCACAAGCTCAAGATCACGCTTAACATCAGCGTCACTATATTTTCTGCCAATCAAACGTTTAACGGCGTAAATAGTGTTTTTAGGATTAGTTACGGCCTGCCTTTTAGCTGATTGACCAACTAATCTTTCTCCACTCTTAGAAATAGCCACCACTGAAGGTGTAGTTCTATTCCCCTCAACATTTTCTAAAATTTTAGCTTGGCCACCTTCAATAATAGCCATAGCTGAATTGGTTGTTCCCAAGTCAATTCCTAATACTTTTGACATAATTTGATATATATCAGTTGATAATTAATAAAAACCAACTGAAAAATTTAATTAATTATTTTACGGATTCATTAAAACCCTTATAATTTCCAGGATTTATTCCTGGAAATCTTAAGAACTTCAATTTATTTTTTAACTGTTTTAATTTTAATTGACTTTGGCTTAGCTTCTGGCGCTTTGGGAATGCTAATCTTTAAAATTCCACCTTCAGCTACAGCCGAAGCCTCATCTCCACAAACCCTAGTAGGAAGTGGAACTGAACGATAAAAACTACCGCGACGAATTTCTTTGCGATAATAATTCTTTTCATCAACTTCAGTTTTCTTTTCAGCCTCACCTTTAATCGACAAGATGTCGTTCTCAATAGAAATATCTACTTTCTCGGGGTCAATACCAGCTAATTGAGTCTCAACAATAACATTGTCATTATCTTCATACATATCAACCGCTGGAATAAATCCAGAAACGGAACGAGTTGATGGTGAAAACTCACTAAAAACCTTATCCATCTCATCAAAATAATTGTCGCTTAAAAAAGGACTCCATTTTATAAGAGACATATATTTTAAATTCTTTTTTCAAAATAGTTTTTCACTATAGATGAAAAAAGAAAAAATTTAATTTTTATTTTTACTGCCAGCTACAATTCTAGCTGGAATTATAATTTTATCTTTTAACTTATAGCCAGGTCGAAGCTCCTTAACAACGTAATCCCCTTCACCTTCAACTGCCTCCATACTGTTATAATCAAATTTTTCTCCAACAGTTTTTATTTTCTCAATTCCATTTCTGGAGAAAAAATCATCAAATTGCTTAATAGTATACTTTACACCCTCTACCCAAGGATTTTTACTTTGATCTTCGTCTAAAGCATGAATAGAAGTATTTAAATTATCATAAATTGGTAAAATCTCTAGTAAAAACCCTTCTAAAGAATATTTTAACAGCTCTTTCTTCTCTTCGGCTGAATTCCTAAGTAAATTCTGATAATCAGCCAAAGCTCTTTTGTATTTACTTTCTAATTCATCATTTTTTTTCTGTAAATCAATTAACGAATCGTCTTGAGAATCGTCTTGAGAATCATTCAAATCATCATTTTTTTGTTCATCTTTTTCCTGGGATGAATTTTCTGATAATTTTTCTTCTACTAACTCATTTTCTTGATCAAAATCTTTTTTTAAATCTTCACTCATAAAAACTATTGAAACTTACTTTTTAAATAATTAATCAAATCTAAATTTTTCTCATAATCCATTCTAAGTGGTCCCATAATTCCAATAACACCACTTTGTTTTTTTTGTTCATATTTCAAAACCAAAGAACTCAAAAATTGACCAAAGGGATTTTCACTACCAATAAAAATATTTTCTCCAATTTTTAATTTATCAAAAATATCAGCAATTATTTCTTCCATTCGATCAATAACAATAGAAACATCACAAACCACATTAGACTGTTTAAATTCCGGCTGAATAAACAAATTTGATATTCCAGTATAATAAAGATCATTTTTGTGAAAAGCCCAGAAAATAGCATTACCAGAAATATCGGCTAATTTTTTAGCTACCTTTTTAAAAGATTCCTGGTTATAATCAAAAGTTTCATCTAAAACTTTTTTGTATCTATCATCAATCTTTTTTTTCTTAGAAAGAACATACTCATCAACAAACAATCTATAAGCTAATTCAGTTGGAATTCGACCAGCAGAAGTATGGGGCTGAAATATATAGCCCTCCTCTTCTAACTCAGCCATTTCATTTCTAACCGTAGCCGAAGAAACATCCAACTTACATCTTTCAACTAACATACCAGAACTAACCGCTTGAACGTTCTTAATATATTCTTTAATAATGGCTAACAAAATACTTTTTTTTCTTTCACTAATTGTCATATTTTTTATTTACAAAACAATTATATAAAATTAGCACTCTTATGTCAAGAGTGCTAAACAATAAAGAAATAAGCATTAAAATATAGCTATTTATTAATCTTAATAGCTTTACCATTAATTAAGGCATCAGCAATTTTCTCTGAAGCTGAATAAAGTATCCTTTGATAAGTGGCCGTCGAAGTAGCCATTTTAGAAGCAGAATCTTTTTGATCTAAACCCTCAATGTGCCTCAAACGGTAAGCTTCAATTTCTTCCAAACTTAATTCAACCACCTTAAGCTCTCTCAGAGAAATTCCCTGAGGTTTAAAATAAGTAATATGAGGATTGAAATTAACTTGACGACAAAGTCTTGGTCTAGGCATAATTGATATTTTAAATAAATTTGTTATAATTTTAAAAAAGAAGGCCTCTCGGTCTCCCTGTTTAACAGAGAGACCGGATCTCAAGCCTTCTTTTTACTTTTGGTCACTGACTTGAGTATTGGTGTCATTATCGAAACATCTTCCTCTGCCCATTCCTCTTCTTCGACCACAACCACCACCGAAACCTCTACCCATTCCACGTCCGTCTCCTTGCCTATCAGAAGCGCCTTCACATTTACCCATTCCTCTTCCTGTCATTTTTCCTTGGCCAGTTGGACCAGTTCCATCTAATCTTGGCATAATTTTAAAATTATTTTTTATAAAGAGACAATTCGACTAAGTTATCTATTATGAGTATATACCCATAATATATTTTTGTCAAGTAAAAGGCCAATTCTAAAAAAAGCTATAAAAAACCAAAAAACCCTCAAACGGGTTTTTATTTTTTAAACTATTTTTTAGCCTAAACTTATTTAAAGAAATTCATCAAAAAATCCTGATAAATACCATAAACCAAAGCTAAGGCTGAAAAAATAAAAATAATGATATAATTCCATTTAGCCAAACTAGTTTGCAAACTTTCAAGTATATAAGTTAGTGATTTTTTTTCTTCAACACTTAAACAATTGTTAGTATTTATTTTCTCCACCAACTTCATCTCTTTAATTGTTTTATTCCTTCTATTTTCAATTCTAAAACGATGGGCAAAATACCAAACAAAACCAACGGTTCCAATATACCAAGCTATTTGCACTAAAACAGGACTATAGTGATTTAAAACTACAATAATTCTATAAGCGATAGTAGCTAAGACTCCAACTATAAAAATCCAGTTGCGATAAAGTTTATTGCTTAATTTTGGCATATATAAAAATAATAATTAATTTCTATACTTAGATTCTATTTCAAAAACAGAATAAAAGCAAATAAAAAACCTGAATTAAATCAGGTTTTTTATTTAATAATTCTAAGAAAAAATAATAAAATTATTTAAGCCTATTACCAGAACCACCACCTCGGTTAAATTCTTTAGTTTCACTATTTCTGTTGGCAACTCTTTCCTTGTGAGCTTCAACAAATTCTGCAAAATTTTCTTCATTTACTTGAGAAATCATTGGGCAATCATTGTTTTGAGCAAATTCTAACCAAGCATTATAATCACCTGACTCTAAAACACTCATCATTTCTGTGTGCTTCGCTCTGTTTGCTAATCTTCTAGCATCTCTTTCGGCTAGACGAGTCTCTCTATCAACTAAAGAAGGATTAAAATTCTCTGAAGATGATTGTTTATATTGGATAGCTTTTTGCCCCCTCTCTGGGAAAGAAAAAGTATCACTAGCAGCCATGGAAACTAAAGGAACAAAAATTGCTAAAGCCAGAGCTGGAAAAATTAATTTCTTATAATTTTTCTTCATAATTTTTTTAAATTAATTATTAATTAGGATGGCCTCCTATAAACTAATACGTAAGATAAAAAAATTCCTTCATTTTTTATTCGAACAAACAATCTTTATGAAGAGCACATTTTTCCAAAACCCTTCCCCTTGATTCCATTCTAGGCCTAAAAAGAGAATCTTCCAAGTGTCTTCTAATTCCTGGCCTCTCAAAAAAATCATTAGCAGAGTGCATAGGCATAACTCTAATAGCCCCAAATTGATTATCCTCTAATATTTCGCCAAAAAATTTAACCGGATATCCTTTTTCCAGATTGACAGCAGGTTTAATTTCGGCTTGATCATAATAAACCAACCACTCCTTAGAATCTTTATCGATTAAAAATAATTTTTGACCATCTCCTGTTTCAGAAATAATTCCAGCTAAACGACCATTTTCCGGATTTGACCAAAATTCAAGTTGAGGATTCATAAGATGACCATAAACAAAAGGATTTATATTTTTACCTAAAAGATTGTCTAATTTTTTGCTAAAACCAAGCATATAAAAACTAGAACCTAAAGCCAAACTAGCAATTAGACCAATAGCAATTATTAAAAGAGGTGAATATTTATAAGCCTTTTTAGTTTTCTTTAAATTTAAATAAAAAAGAAAAACAAACAAAGCTAAAAAGATTAACCAAAAAATAGGAACAACAGTTAAAAAAACCTCCCAAAAAGAAGCACCAAATCTATCGGAAAAAATCTCTCCACTAGAATTAAAAAGATAAATAATCAAAGAAAAAGATAAGGCTCCAAAAATCAAAGAAAAAAAACCAATTATCCATAAAAAATAATTTTTAAAAACAAACTCCCAACGAGGCTTTGGTTTTAATTTTTTCTTTTCAATTTCAGACATTATCTTATCTGAAAAATTTTTTTCTATCATAAATTTAAAATTAATTATACATTTCCTGATATTTTTCTTTAAACTCTTTTTTAGCCTTATTGAGCATTGAAGCTACAGTGCCGGAAGGTTTTTTAATAATATCGGAAATCTCTTCATAATCTTTTTCTTCAAAAAACTTTAAAACTAAAACCTCTTTCCACTTACTCTTTAACTCATTCAAGACTGAAAAAATTTGTTGATTTAATATTTTAAGATCTAATTCTTTTTCAATATTAAAATCAGAAACTAATCTTTCAATTAATGTTTCGTCAATTTTAATAGAATTACCCTCTGGTCGAACTTTGATTTTACGATAATTACTAATAATCTGATTCCTAGTAATAGAATAAATCCAAGAAGAAAACTTTAAATCATCATCAAAACTATTTAAATTTAAATATACTTTTAAAAAGACATCCTGCAAAACATCTTGAGCATCTTCAACAGCTAAATTCGACATTTTACGAATAAAATTCAAAAGCTTATCCCTGTAGCGATCTACAAGTACTGAAAAAGCCAAATGATTTTCTAAGCTCAAAACAACTAATTGTTCATCACTTAAATTATTTTTATCATCTAAAACATCCATTCAAATTGAAAATTTATAAGTTTAATTATCTTGGTTAAAAAAAAATATAAGATATAGTTTCTGTTATTAATACGCAAAAAATAAAAAAATCTTCAATTTTATTATTATAAAATTGATTTTAAAAGAAGTGAAAAAGGTTCCAAATTTTTCTTATCTATTTTTAACAACTCTTGAGAGTCAAGCTCAACATAAGGCTTGCTATAACCTTCAGGAACAAGAAAAGAAGACATTGGATATCCGGGATTTATTTTATTAGAAAATTCATCAGCTAAAAAATCATTTTGAATAGCCTTGGCTGTTTTTAAAAAATTAGATTGAATATCAAAATAAGACATTCTAAAATCCCAAACAAAACGACGATTTTTTCCGGGATAAAGTTGAGAAATTTTTTTCCAGATTTCTATAACCTCCAAATCATTTAGCTCTCTTTTTTCTTTATTAAAACGACGAACAAAAACTCCTGGTTGTTCGTTTTCGGGAAGAAAGTTAGTAGTAAGGGCCTCATCAACTGCTATGGTTGGCAAAAGACTAATTTTACTATATTCCCTAGCTTTAAAAATAGAATTTTCCTCAGGGCTATTGTGAGGTTCATCAATTTTAGTAGTAATATTTAAATCTCTTAGACTTATTAATTCTAAATCAGTAAAATCAGCAAAAAGATTTTGATATCGTTTAAGTTTTCCGGGGTTGTGAGTGGCGATGAGGATTTTCATAATTTAGAATAATTAACTTTAAACTTTAAAATCTTTAAAATTAAGTTTTTTTAATTCTCTTTCAATTATATTATTATCTAATTTTTGAGTATAGTAAATACTGTCAAAGTCATTTTCTTTTTCTAAAATAGCTAAATTCCAATTATTTAAAATCTTTTCAACACTTATAGTTGAGCGAACTTCCTTTTTCTCAACTAGAGATAAAACTTCATTTAAATCAACTTCGAGTCTCGTCATAATCATAGAAAAATCATAAAAATCTCTATATTTTACCCTATCACTCATAGCCCTAATTTTTTCGGCCATTATCTCTCTAATATCCATAACTCGAACCTTAGTTTTTACTCCGTAAACATTAACATAATTCATCTCCAAGGGTGGCAAAATAACATTTTGCAAAAAATCAATTTCAACTTTTATGCTATCGGGCTGAACAAGCGGCCCAGAATATTGAAGCTTTTCAATCTTGACAGTAGCGCCGGAAACATAATCTTTTTTTATTTTCAGAAAATCAAAATCAGAAAAAATCTCCCTGACTTCGTCTATTTCTATTTTGGCACCACCACTAGAAAAATCTAAGTCTTCAGAAAATCTTAATTGAGGCAAATAAACATGGTGCAGTGCAGTACCACCTTTGAAAATTAATTTATTTTTTATTTTGGATTCAAATATAATTTTGGAAATAATAGCCAAAAAATAATCCTTCTCAGCAATGGCTAAGGGATATTTTAATAAAACTCTGTTAACAGCTTCCAATTTTCTTCTATCAATCAATTTAATATCACTCATAAAAAATTATTTATTAACAAAATAATCATCAACATACAACCTCCATTTAGCATTAAAGTTTTTACTTTTAGAGGTCATAAAACTATGATTTTTATTTTTTTTAATTTCATTATATAAATCGTCTGAATTATAATTAAGAAAATCTAAAATAAAACCCAAAACCCTTTTACTAGTTAAAGAATATTTTTTGCTAATACTAATAAGTTTTTTCATGTCAATATCATTTTTGTAATCCTTCAATCTCTCAATCACTAAATCAACACTATAAAAACTTCTTCGATATTCCAAAAAATCAAGAATCGCCTTTTCTCTGATAGCAATCTTTACTAAACGACCATCAATATTATATTCTTTAAAATCACCAAATAATTCTTTTTTAGATTTAATATATCTAAAAACCCAGTTAGAAAATTTTTTATAATAAGCTCTTTTTAAACCTATAGAGGTTATAGTTTTTAAATATTGATCAAACATTCCATAATATTGCAAAGCACCCTCAAAAGAAACATAAGAATTAACATCAATAATCTGAGCTATGGTTTGCTGACTAAAAGTAACACTCCCTCGACTATAAATATCTGAAACAGCAAATAAACCTCTCTTAATCCTAACTAACCAACCCTTTTTTACTAATTTTCCAATAATATTTTTGATTTCTTGTTTATTCTTATTTTTCCCAATTTTTTTACTAATCATATTAAAATCAACCACGCTCCCATAGTCCAGTACTAAATCTTCTAATATTTTTAACTCTGATTTACTTAGAGTTATTGTGTTTTTTTTGCTCATATAGTAATCTTAATTATATTACTTTCTATACATATTATACACTAAAACTAAAAAAATAGCAATATATCCACTTTCAATACAAATTATAGCATAATACCGATAAATTTAAGGTAAATTTTAAATAAAACAACAGGAGTCGCAAAACTCCTGTTGTTTATTTTGTTTTTGAATATTAAATAGTTTATTTTTTCATTTTATAAATTCCAAAATTTCTGGTATTTCTATTATCCCATCTTCACTTTTAAAATGACCTTTGTTGCTAAAAATAATAGTTTTTGCCCCCAATTTTTCTTTAAATAATTTTTCATCCTCAACAGGAACAACTGGATCGTTGTCGGAAAATAAACATACAATATCTTTAGTAGCTTCTTTTACTTTATCAAAATCAATTAGCGTTTCCAACCAAGGCTTGGCAATTGGTAATTCTTCGTTCTCTAAACCTTTTAAATTAAACCAAGGAGCAACTAAAACAATCTTGTCAATTTTTTTATTATCTAAATTTTGCAAATATCTCATAATAGTCTGACAGCCAATACTGTGGCCAATCAAAATACAATTCTCGTCTGGATTTGGTAATAATTCTTCTAGTTTCCCTACCCATTTTTCAATAATTGGCTCATCAGTTTCTGGCATGTCTGGAGTATGAATCTCGAAGTCTTTGTTTTCTAATTCTTTTTTTAACCAAGGAATCCAATCTGATTTGGAATCAGCTCCCCAGCTATGAATAATATAAACTTTTTTCATATTTTTATCTATTTATTTATTATAAATATTCATTAAATTGTAATGTATACAAAGTATAGCAGTTTGTATACATGAAGTTAAGAGGTATATACAAACTTGTTGTTTTTAATAAAATACTTCGCTTTTTATACTAAATTTGATATATCTTGCGAACATCTCAGAAATATCATTCTAAACCAATCTATATTTAACATTTTTATTATTTAGAAATGTAAAAGTTTTTTAAATATTGTTTAACAATAAATATAAAGCTATTGCTTTTTTTATTTTTATATGCTATCATAACAATAGAATTTCTATTAAAAAGCACCTCTTAAAGTTTCGTCTTTAAGCGGTGCTTTTTTGTTTAGAAAAATACTCCAACTTATTTCTTAAATTGTCCATAAAAACAATCTTTTCTTTTGCTGTTTTCTTTAATAATTTTGAACAATTTTGAACATCTGGGCTTATCACTCTGGCTAACTTATTTTGTTCATATAAATATTTAACTAAGCAATAAAAATCTCCATCGCTAGATACTATAATAGCCTGATCATAATTTTGGATAAAGCATCATGCATTCCTATTTTTTCAAATAATCACCCAAAACCTCAATAGCCTTGCGGAAAGCTTTTCCTCTGTGATTAATATTAATAAGGTCTTCGGGGTCAAATTCGGCATTAGTTTTTTGATAATTAAAATCTTTAGCTAAAACTATTGGAGCATAGCCAAAACTTTTGTTTCCTTTTGGTTCTAGAGCTATCTTAGCTTCCCAAATTCCTGAAACAGTATCTACAAATTTTGTTTGCGGATCATAAATAGCAACAGTACAATTATAATGACAATCTCTTTTGTCAAAAGCAACTCCGTTCATCTCTTTCAGTACCTTTAAATAATTAGCCTCATCCGTTCCAAGTCCTGAATAACGAGCCGAAATAACTCCTGGCCGACCATCTAAATAATCAACGCAAAGACCACTATCATCTGCCAAGGTGATCATATTTAAAATATCGCCAACAACAATGGCTTTGATCAGGGCATTTCCTTCAAAGCTCTTGGCATTCTCAAATATGTTCAAATTTTCTAGTTTGTCAGAAAAATCAAATAAAAACTTAATATCAAAGTTTGTATCTTGAAAAATTTTTTTTATCTCCTCGGCCTTACCCTTGTTGGCGGTGGCTATTAAAATAGTTTTATTAACTGACATAAGTTTGCAAATTTATATAAATTTATTAATTATAACAAAAACTAACGTGCCAAACCCCTAGGATTTTTTGCTTTTTCAACTAAAACAGAAATGTTTTGATTTTTACGGTTTTTGATAAATAGCTTTTTCATAAAACTAATACTGATGCCCTTTGGTTTTAGAAAACTCAAAACCTAGGTCATCTAAATATTCCTCAACTTCTTTGTTCTTAACAAACACTCCACCTTCTACACCTATAATGTCAGCCTCATTTTTTTCAGTATCATAAATAGCAAAAGAAATTTGGCTATTTTTATGTCCAGACACCTCCCCTGGATTAATAACTAAACAATCATTAATTCTATCTTTATTTTTTATATGATTATGACCATAAAAGACAGCATCAAATTCACCGGATTTAGCCATCGGCTTAGCTAAGTCAGGATAATGAGTTATAAATATTTTTCTGTTATCAATTTCTAAAAAATCGTAAATATTATCAGCTATGGTCATATTACTTTGAGGGCTTAATGATGTTTTGGTAAGAGCGCTTTTATCACCATCGTTATTTCCCCAAATAGCGTGAACAGGAATATCTGATTCAGCAAGTATTTTGGCTATGCCATTGTTTATAAAATCACCTAAGAAAATAATTTTCTCTATGTCTTGGTTTTCTTTGATTTTCTTTAAAACCAAAACTAAGTTGTGGAAATTATCGTGGATGTCGGAGATTATTGCTAGTTTCATATTTTTTTAAATTAATTATTCTTTTATTTTTAAACCAAAATCTTCCAAACTATCTTTTTCTATATTTGCATTTTCTTTATCTTTATTATCACTTTTTAAAATCTCTTTAATTTCTTTTAGCTCACAAGATATATCACTCAATAATTCAGTCCTAAGATTAATTTTCCAGTACCAACATCTTAATTCCCTTACTATAAACCAAATAATTATCATTATCATTATAAAAGCAATAAATATAGACCAAAACTCCACAACATTTATAGGTAAAATAGACAATGTCTTACCTCCTTTATTAAAAAGAGAGATTTGAGGAAAAAAATTTGAAGCATTCATATTTTTTATAATTAATAATAACTACTTATTTTTCAATTTCTTAAACCAAGTTAATCCAAAAATAATAATAAAAACTATTGAAGCTGATAAATACCCTAAAATCCTTGAGAGAGACATGAAAGTAACTGCCAATAGAGAAATGGAAGCAATTAGTATGCACAAAGCAAAAAAAACAGCTAAAATTCTTCCCAACCAAAAAGTTTTAGTAAAATAATCCCAAAATCTTTTTAAATAGTCTTTTGTCAATTCTGGAGAATTGGGATAATCATAAACAAAAAACCATAAATAGCCAATTAGGGCCACTAAAGAAAAGCAACAAACTAAAATATTTGTTAAATTTACTTTTTCAAAAGAATAAATCTCAATAATAAAAACATCGTAAAAAAAATTGGCTAAAATATTTATCAAAAAACCAAAAAAAGCACCCATTAATACACCCCAAACAATAAATTTTCTGTTCAATTTGTTATCCATAAAATATTTAAATAAACCTTAATTCCAATTTCTCCTTCACTTCTTCCCAATTTTTAACCTTAGACTTAAGCAGTGTATAAAATTTGCTATCATGATTTTTGTGCTTCATATGGCATAATTCATGACTAATAACATAATCAATACATTCCTTCGGAGCCTGAATAAGTTTTGGATTTAATATTATTTTTTTATCGCTTAAAAAGCTCCCCCATCTTTTATTCATTTTTCTAATAATTAATCTTGGTTCAAAATTATAGCTAAAATTTTTTATAACTTTTTTATATTGTTCAATAAAAATAATATTTGCCCTATCCAAATACCATTTTTCTAGAATTTCTTTATTATTTTTTTTATTACGCACACTATTTGTAGTGTATAATAAAATTTGCCCATATTTCAAAATAACTCTATTTTCTGAAGATTTTTTGACTAACAGTTTATACTGACGACCTAAATACAAAAAACTCTCCCCTGAAATATATTCTTTTTTACTTAAATCAGTTTTGAATTTTTTGAAATACTTTATTTGTTTTTCTAACCAAGACCACTTTCTTTTCAAAAATTTTTCTATTTTATCATGAGAAAAATCTTTTGGGCACCTCAAAACTATATTCAAGCTAGGCTGAACACTTAAGCTTACAGTTTTTCTATCCTGCCTAACAACAAAATATTGATAAGAAAAACTCCCATATTTAAAAATATGTCTTTCCATAGATTAAATTATTTGATAATTTTCGGAAGCTAGCTTAATAATCTTTTCAATTATTTCCCTGCTTTTTTCAGGGGAAATTTTTATGTTTCGCTCAACAACTAATTCATCATAAATATAGTCATCTAATTTATTGCTGATAATTCTTTTAACCTCTAAATTGCGGTACCAATCAACTATAGCTTCTTGTTTCAATATAGCAAATATATCTAAAACTAAAGATAAATAATTCTTATCCGACAAATCAAATTCTTTTAAATCGTCCTGTAAATTTCGATAAAAAATATCTACCCCTTTTATCTCTTTAATTTCTTCCGGCAAACTATCATCTTCTTTATTTAAAACTTGATCCTCAATTAATTTCATTTGTTTCAAGGCTTCAATATCGGCTAACTTCTTTTGTCTCATGTTATTTATAATTTCATCAATTCTTTGAGAAAATTTATGATAAAACTTTGGGTCAGTATCGGCTTTTTCGCTAATAACTTTTTGGGTCTGAGCGGCAATAGCCTCTGCTTTGGAGCTATCGGAGCCCAAATTATCAATAGCTTGAGCAAATAGCTCTCTATCGCTAATATTAATTTGAGCGGTTAAAAGTTCTGCTTCTTCGGCCTTGATATTATCGTCCATTATTTTTATAAGTGTCTGTTTATGCTTATTAAAGTCAACTCTATCGGCATAACGCAAGCTAACTGCCTTACGAAGTTCCATATACTTTTTCAACTCTTTGCGATAAACATCTAGATGTTCAAACTTGTGAGCAAAATCTTGCAAAACCATGCACTCATTAAAGTTCTTTAAAAAGCGATTTAGGTCATCATAAAATTCTTTTCTTTTTGGCTCTTCTTCCAAATATTTTATATAAACCTCATCGTCTCCTTTTAGTCCCTTAAAAGTGTCATTTAAAATATTATAATTTTTTTGCAGTTCTTTTATTTTATCATCCAAATCAATTAAAGCTCCCTTGACGTCATTTTCATCATAATTACCAAACAACTGCATAGCTGTTTTTATATTCTGAGCGTTTTCTGAATAGTCAACGATATAACCAGCTGTCTTTGGTAAAATATTGTTTTCATACAAACGATTTACTCTAGCAATGGCTTGAAGTAAATTGTGATCTCGTAGTTCCTTGGCTAAATATAAAACAGTATTTCGAGGAGCATCAAAACCAGTAAGCAGTTTATCAACCACTATCAAAAGCTCTACTCCGTCATCGCTGTGTTTAAAGCTTTCTATTATTTCTTTTTCATAAGATAATAAGCTTTGATGTTTTTCTTTAATTTTTTTCAAATATTCATCTACTTCTTTTTTGTGCTCATCGTCTTCATTGATAATTCCATTTTCATCGGAAATAACCATAGCTGAATTTATTTTTCCACTTTGAGAAAAATATTTTTGAAAAAGTACAGCCGAAAATTTGGACGGAGCTACTATTTGTGCTTTTAGTCCACTATCTTTGAATTTACTCAAATAATGTCTTTCTATATCATAAGCAATCTCGGCAATTCTTTTGGGATTATTGGAAATAATTTTATTTTTAATAATTGCTTGAAATTGCTTTTTTTGACTTTCACTAAAATCAGCAGTCAATCTTTCGTATTGTTTGTCTATTTCAGAGCTATCCTGAATTAAGCCAACATAACGCCCTTCATAAATCAAAGGCAAAATAATATTATCAGCCAAAGCATCATCAATTGTATATTTATCAATAAAATCACCAAACTTTTGGCGAGATTTTTCTTTTTTAAGTAGTGGCGTTCCGGTAAAAGCGATATAACAAGCATTAGGAATAATTTTGTTCATTTCTAAATTGGCCATACCACCTTGACTGCGATGAGCTTCGTCAATTAGAACAAAAATATTTTTATCTAAATCTTTTAGATTTGTTTTTTTCTTGCCGGCTGACTCAAATTTCTGAACCAAGGTTGTAATTACCTTTAATTCTTTTTCCTTAATTAATTTCAGTAAGTGAGTTCCGGAAATTGCTTGAATAGTTTCTTTTTTTAGTCCGCTATTTTGAAAAGTAGTCTTTATTTGTCTATCTAAATCCCGCCTATCGGTTACAACCAAAACTCTTGGGTTTAAAATATCTGGATCTTCTATCAAAGCTTTGACAAACATTACCATGGTCAAGGATTTTCCAGATCCTTGAGTGTGCCAAACCATCCCGCCTTTTCTTTTTGTGCCTTCAATCCCCTCTTCTTCTTGTTTGACGCTATCTAACATTTTTTTGATAGCAAAATATTGCTGATAACGCATTATCTTTTTTACTCCGGCATCATATAAAACAAAATTTTTACTCAAATCTAATAATCTATTCTTTTCAAACAATAACATCACCGAACGATCCTGTTCAGTCGCTTCTCTATCTAATTGTTGTTGGTGAGAAAATGTGTCTCCATTTAAATCGCTTAGAATTTGTTGATATAAATTTTCATCTATTTTTTGAGAAATTATTTGTTTGGCTTTTTGATTAATTACATTTTCATCCACTCCCTTTTCCTTCCAATTAACAAAAAATTTATTAGGCGTGGCAGTTGTTCCATAGCGAAGTTCGTTTTTGTTGGCACCCACCAGTAACTGTGGATAAATAAATAATTTAGGGCAATAATCACTCCCCTGATTGCGATTTAATTGACTTAGTGCTTGTTCTACGGAAACTGATGATTTTTTATTTTCTATAATTGCAAAAGGAATGCCATTTATAAAGACAACAATATCAACTCTAATACCACTTTTACCCATAGCTTCAAATTCTACTGCTACGGCAAAATCATTATTTTCTGGATTTTCAAAATCAATAAAACGAAAGTTTTTGGATTCATTTCTACCGCGATGAAAAACTCGAATAGTTTTTCCGCCAGAACTTGGCATAATCATACTATAAACTTTTCGGGAGGTATCAATTAGCCCCTCTAACTGGATATTTTCCAATTCGTTGATAACATCAAAAACATCGGTGTCTTTGAATTTAAAGGTCTCACCCTTTATTTCATAGCTATTTATTTCTGATAGTTTTTTGAAAGCAGTTCTGCGGAGAATAAAGCGGGTGTTATCTCCTCGCCTTTCTTTGTTTATTTCTTCAGACGAGATGTAGCGATAGCCCATGTTGATAAGCATTTCCACAAACGGAAGTTGTGATTGTTTTGTTTCATCGAAATTTATTTGTGATATATCCATATATGTTAATTATGAATTGTAAATTATGAATTAATAAATTCGGGATGCCTGATTTTACCGCTGATTAAATTATTTAGTAAAAATTTCTTCTGCGCCTCAACAATCTTTTTCTTTTTTTCTAAAGACTCTATTTCTCTATCAGCTGAACTAAGAATTTCGGCAATAGCCTGTTGTTCTTTTAATGGCGAAATAAAAATATTAAAAGGGCTTAAATCTTTTCTTGTTATCTGTGGTTGTGCTAAACCAGTCACAACGTTTAATAGATTTATTTTATTCAACAAATAAAATAAAAAAAGTTTGTCTATTCTATTTTTAATCGGCTGAGCAACCATAGCATTACCAGTTATCCAGCTTTTTGGTTTGGAAAAATTTATCCTTCCACAAGTTGCACCCCTGCAAGTTATTAAAACCTCTGACTCTTCATGATTATATTTATCATACCGACCAATAACTCCATTTGCACCATAAACCAAATATTTTCCATTTCTATTTATTTCATTAGAAGATATAGTTTTAGGTTGATATAATTTACAAACATCACCCAGTTTTACATTTTTCCACTCATCATTAAATCCCTTCAATCTAACTTTGCCAGTCAATAAATTTTGCATCAGACCTTTTTTGATTTGTTTTTTTATTTCTATTTTTTTGTTTAGTTTTTCAAGGTAGTTGTCCCAAGTTTCAAGGATTTGAACGATTTTGTTTTGTTCTTCTATGCTATCAGGAACAACAATTGATGTATATAAAAAATATTTTTTGGATAAATTAAAACGACTAATCCCCTGGGCTATCCTTGTCATCTCTTTCCTAAAATATCTTCCTCGAAAATAAAAACGAGCAAATTCTGGAATAATAATTTTAAAATTATTTAATCTAAAACCAAAACAAAAACTATTCAAAAATAAGTCTTTAAAATTTTTGCTCAACAACACAGAGCTCATACCAACCTCGTTTGGAGTTTCAGATGATGTAGTAAAAAATATATCTCCATACTTTACCCTATTCTGATTTTCATTATCGGAAATATCAACCAATGTTTTGATATTTAAATTAGTTTTTGAATTAGAATAAACATTCATATAAGAAACAAAAGGCTTGCCTTTTCCAAAATCATCTTTATCTTTTCCTGTTATTCCAGGATAAGTTTTGCCAATATCATTCATCTTATACTCCGACCATCCAAATAAAATATTTTTTTGTTTGTTATTTTTTGTCATCTTGTTCATCTTTAATATCATTATTATTTTCCTCAATATTCTCATTGCCCTTAAAAGCTTGTATGGCTTGAATAACTTTGTCCATCATTGTCTCATCTTTTCCATAAACTGCTCCGGGATGTCTTTTGATTACTTTTATTAACTGTAAATCTAATTCATCCCTAGCTTTGTCTGATATTGGGTAAATAGAATTTTCTTTACGATTACGAGAAGAAAAATTTAAATACATTTTAGTCACCTGTGCCTTATGATTATATTCTTCCGACAATCTCTTGTTGTGAGATATATTTCTTTGACCAAACCATGATATCCACCACAATGGTAAACTTATAATCATTCTACTCCAAAAATTGAGCCTTCCTATATAGTCAGAGACTCCTCCTCCATATTTTTGAGATCCCATAATATTATCAACCATTTCAGGATGAACAAAAATGAACACAGAAACAAGCAAAGGAAGTATAAACAAAATATAGTCAATAGAAGTTCTAATAACACTAAACACAAAATCGAAAAATCTTGAGACGCTAACAATAAAAATATTTTCTAAATAAACAAAAAAACGTTTCGATAATTTTTCATTTTTTTCTATTTTTTTAAACTTTTTGTAATTAGGAATTTGTCTATATTCATTTTTTGATCTCAAAAAACCTTCAACAAGAGAACCGCCAGTGGCCCCCTCCAGGAGAGTATCAACATCTTTACTCCTGGATGAAATATTTTCTTTTACATTATAAATAAAGGGTTCTATATCTTCTTCTATTTTATTTTTAAAATCACTTATCTTATTAATTCCTTTCTCAAGCGTGACAATTTTACTATCCCCTTCCTTATCCTGACCATAAAGATCTTCATATTTATCAATCATCTCCTGGCATGAACTCAACAATTTCTTTTCAAGACCATCCTCCAAATTAAAAATTTTTTTATGGAAATTATTTATTTCCTCAATATTTCTTTTTATTTTTTCTTCATTAGTCTCCCTTTCATCGTTTTTTTTATTAAAAAGAAAATCATAAAAATTAGATATATGCTTTTTAGAATTATTAATATCTAGCTCAATTGAAGATTTTTCCTCACTTCCAATCATCAACTCTTTGTGAAATTTTTTTATTTCCTCTATTTTATTCGCCAAGTCAATAGATTGAGATTTTCCGTCTTCATTAATTTCAAAAAATTTATCATATTCATTTTTTATTTTTTTATACTTATTCTCTATATCTTCTAATATTGCAGGATTTTCTTCATCTCCTTCAAAAAATTTTTTATATTTAGAACTAATTTCATTTAAAAGTAAAAGTGTATTTTTAATCAGTTCATATAGTTCTTCTTTGCTCGGATTCTTTTTTGTAGAATCTAATTTTAAAATTAGATCGCTTATATCATTTGCCATATTTTTTTAATTTTAATTATAAATATCTCATTCTAAATCTAGAATCTACCACCTAAAAAAAAGTGATAGATTTCAAACTTAGCTTCTGTGACAAGGTTTTGAACAATAATAACAACCATCTGCATTTGAATATCCCATTCTTTTCGCTGCTATTATAGCATCATGACAATTTAAAAAACTTCCAAGCAGTTTTTTGTTACTAACCAAGTTCAAATAACTACAATCTTCTCTGTGAACTTCGTTGTCACCATTTTCTTGAGCATTTAGATTTATATAATAATTATAATACATATCTTTAAGATTATTTTTTATTAAATATTAAAACCGACCTTTATTTTTTAATATTGTTTTATTTTTCAAAATAATATATAATATAAATACAAAAAATTGATATCCGAACTGTCTCCGGATGGAGGCGTGGCTGGGACCTCCAGCATAGGACTCATTTTGGAAAAAATCTCTTTTTAGAGATTCTTTTTTTATTAATTTTCTAATTTTTTATTTTTAAAACTCTTTTTCTCTTCTGTTTTTAACTTTCTCTCTATTTTTTTCACATCCTCTTCGGGAGATAAATTTTCTGGAACAATCCCACGAGAAATCAGAGTACTCCGAACACTTTTGTTGTTTGTGACATGTTCTGCTGATATTTGATTTTCATTTTTCATTTTTTTATCTTTAGCATTAAAAATTGTTATTTCAGTAGCAAAATCTTTAGCCTTCAATAAAATTGTCGGCATAAAATCGGCCAAAGGCTTGTTCTTTATATTCCACTTATCTTTCATTTGTTGAGTTGTTTTATCAAACAAAGCTTTGTCGCCTTTACTTCTAATAAGCGCAAAATTCTGATTACCGCCTGTCTGCTCAAAAATAACAGTAGATAGCTCTTTTTCTGTTTCAGCTAATTTATTTCTAGCCTGAATCCTTTCAGTCTCTAATAATCTTTTTTCTATAATCTCTGCCTTCCTAGTTTGAACAGCAAAATAAGTTTGAGCAAAGGCTATTTCTTCTTTTTTGCTATCGCCATTTTGAGCAATTAGATAGCAAGCATATCTAGTTAAAATTACATCATCAACTTCTTTTTTGGCATTCTTTGGCATTTTTATCGTCTTACTAACTTCAGCAAAATGATCAGAAATATTCTGCTCCGAAAGTTCACAAGCAGTTTTAGCCTTAGAAATAATATTTTGAAAATTATCCCACTTGGAATACCCTAATAAATGCTGCAAATCTCTAGCAAACCAAAATTCAAGCCCATTATCCGTTTTATTAGCGAACGACTCAAAATTACTTAAATGTGATAAAATAACTTGTTTTTCCATATTTTTAAATTAATCATTAAAAAATATTTTAACTAAAAATTAAAAAATGATTTTAGCATTTATTTATAAGGATCATATCGTTTTCCCGACGTCGGGAAAACGTTCTAAATTATTTAATATTTAATTCTTTTAAATACTTGTCCATCTCCTTTTCCAAAACCTCAATTTCTGGATTAATTTTTTCTAATTCTTCCAAATTTGCTTTAATATCTATTTCTTCCTCCTCCTCAAAGGTATCAACATATCTAGTAATATTTAAATTAAAATCATTTTCTTTAATTTCATCAAATTTGACTGAACGAGAAAATTTATCAATTGTTTTTCGTTTATCATAAGTATCATAAATTTTTTCAATATTTTCTTCACTCAAATAATTTTGAGCTTTGCCAGAGATAAATTCTTTCGAGGCTTCAATAAATAAAACGTCTTTCTTATCTTCATTAACTCCTCCCTTTTCTCTTGATCTATCAATAATTAAAATTGCTACCGGAATACCAGTTGTTTGAAATAAGTTGGCTGGTAAACCAATCACAGCATCAATAATATTTTCCTCTAACATTGCCTGACGAATTTTTCCTTCTGAACCACCACGAAACAAAACACCATGAGGAACGATTACTGCTACTCTGCCGGTCTTAGCTTTGGCTGTTTCTACCATATGAGAAATAAAGGCAAAATCACCTTTATCTTTTGGCGGAATACCTCTAAAAAATCTATTATACTTATCACTAGTAGCATTTTCAGCTCCCCATTTTTTCAAAGAAAAGGGTGGATTAGCTATTACTAAATCAAACTTCATTAACTTGTCATTTTCTACTAAAAGAGGGTGGTTTAAAGTATCACCCCACTCAAGACGAGCTGAATCTTTGCCATGTAAAAACATATTCATTCTCGCCAACTGATAAGTTGAACCAGTTGATTCCTGTCCATACAAGGCATAATTTTTTGAACCATTTTTTTCTATTTCCTCACCAGCTAAAAGAAGTAGCCCCCCCGAGCCACAGGCCGGATCACAAATTCTATCGCCATCTTTTGGTTTTGATAATTTGGCTAGCAATTTAGCTACCGATTTTACAGTAAAAAACTCTCCCGCTTTTTTGCCGGCATCTGAGCCAAACTTTTCTATCATATACATATAGGCATTACCAATAATATCGTCGTCAACTTCACTTAAATCTATTTTGTTAAAATCTTGAACTAAATCACGAAGCATTTTATTTCTTTGCTCTAACTTGCCCAAAGTTGACTCAGAATTAAAATCAACTGAAGTTAAAATACCTTCCAGCTTTTGCTTGTTATGATCTTCGATTTTAGCTAAAGCCTTGTTTATTTCTTCGCCGATATTATCACTTTCAACAATGCTATAAATATAATAGAAGGAAGTGCTTTTTGGTAAATAAAAACGATCTTGTTTCATCTTTTCTTCTATACGACTTTCATCACTACCAAATCTTTCTTTATATTTGTTGTATTGTTTTTTTGATAAATCGCTTAAATATTTATAAAAAAGCATTACCAGAACGTAATTTTTGTAAACTGCACCGTCTAAAGATGTTCGAGATGAGTCAGCGGCCGACCAAAGAGTTTTATTTAATTGATCTTGGCTAATGTTTTTGTTTATCATATTATTTAAATTTGTTTATAAATTATTTAAGTAAAAAATAAAAAAAATTATTTTAAAATATTACAAATACTAGCTTCACTGATATTATTAACAATTTCTTTTTTTCTAGATAATAAAATTTGCATCTTTTTACTAGTCTGATATAAATTAATAATCTTTTTTTGTTTTTCTAGATCAACAATTTTAATTTCAATTTCTCCCAAATCTTTTCTTAGAATTGTCTTTATGGTTCCGCCACTTAGATTTTTACTAATCTCTTTTTGACCAACAATGGAATTAAAATATATAGCTAAATATTCTGGTAAGATATTTTTGTCTTTTAAGCGAATTATATAATTAGAAGATGAGCTAATTACATTTTTATTATCCTCTGTAAAAACGCTAGCCTTAAATATTCCTCGAGCAGAAATCAAAACATCGTATTTTTCCACCAAAGAGTTTGATCTAGCGGTTTTAAAATCTATTTTTAGTAAGCTAGAATAATCAACATAAAGATTGTCAGAAAAAACATCTCTAGCTTGAATAACTGACATTGTACCATTTTTATCATCTTTTAGAGCTGTTCTAAAGGTATAACCGGCAAAAATGGATGCAATTTGATTGATTTTCTTTTTCATATCTCTATTTTAACAAATAAAAAATGATTTGTCAAGGTTTTTTAAGCACACTATAAATATACTGCTATTTTAAATTTATTGAATTAAGCAAAAATCAAACAAAATTTATATTAAAATAAATAAAAAAGGCTTGAACGAATTCAAGCCTAAAATTAATAAAAAGTTATTTTTTACCAGAAAAAATTATTTTTAATCCAGCCAAAACAATTAAAATAACCAAAATTGATCCTATCATGGGACCGATAGCATTTAAAACCGAATAAGTGAGTACTTGAAAACCCTCTGCCAAAGAATTTGGGAAAATTATTGCCAGTATCACACCTATAGCCACCAAGGAAGCCAAAAGCCTTCTAGGGGTTCCGAAAAAAATCGAATGTAATTCATTGTAAATTATTTTATTGGATTTAATTTTTTAGGAAAAATAATTCCGGCGGCCGTTTTCACTGAAAACTTAAAAGCCAGAACAAAAAGTAAAATAAGCACTAAAACAGATTGACTAAGTCTAATTAATACAAGCTTTAACCAAGGATTTTTATCAAAGAAGATAATTTTCCAAGGATTTTTATAGTTTATTTTTGCCCAATTAGGGAAAATGATACTTTTAACGATAAGCTTAGTTATCCAAAATAAAAACAACAATGAAACAAACAAAATGATAATGCCTTCCATGATCTAGATATTTTAATTAAATAATATTTTCAAAGTACTACTTTCAATTATATCATATTTTCTATTATTTGTCAAACTAAAATTTATAAACCAAAGAAAGAGGTGCGGATATAAATTACTTCTCAATATTTCTAACATGAACCTCTTCGCTAGAATCCCAGGCCGGAACTGTTATTAAATTTAATTTCATTTTGCCGAAATAATAAATCTTAGTGTTGGGTGGAATCACCAATAAATCAGTAGCCTTGACGGGTGTTTTAACTCCATCCAAAAAGAAAATTCCCTCGCCTTCTAAAATATAATAAATAAAAGTACTTTTTTTATGATAAAATTCTTCAAAGTGCCCCTCCCCCACCTCGGTATGAACAAAACCGACCTTATTGCTTCCGGTTTTATAAGCCCAAAGATTTATACCAAATTTAGACACAAATTGTGCTTCACTTTTTGTTGTCTTCATATTTTTAAATTATTTTACTCAAATCCTCAAAAATAACGACTGGCTTCATTCCCAAAATCTCTTCTTTATAAGAAATTTCTGGAATATCATTAAATAAATAAATTTTTTTACCAAGATAAAAAGCTATACCTATCTCTAAAAAAGTATTACCACCAATATAATTGGCAATATCATTTTTATCATAATTTAAAACCAAAACAGCATCAGCCCATTCTATTTTTTTAAAATGAAATCTTATGGCCCACTCCTTTCTATCCCAAATCCAAGTATCACTTTCCTGCCCCGCCTTTCTTCTTGAATAATATTCAGCGACTGAAATCATTTTGCCCTGATCATCTTCTACTTCAGAAGGAGGTAAATCAACTTCATAACCCAATAATTCTAATTTTTGTTTTATTTCCAACATTTGCTCATAAAAAGCAATACTCCCGCAAATCGTTATCTTCATACTATTTAATTAATTTTAAAACTTCTTCAACCACTTCTTCTAATTTTTGATTATCAGTTCTAAGCGCTATCGCTTTATTGTTTTTTTCTTTTTCAAATATCTTAACCAATTCTTTAAATCTTTCTTTGGAAGTATTAGAAATTCTACTGCCGGGATTAGCCAAAGCACTAGCAACTCTTTCCTCAAATCTCTTTTCCAAAACAGAGAAATCAGCCTCTAAATTAATTTCTATTATTTTATAATTATATTTTTTGGCTAAATCAATTAATTTGTCTCTATCTTTTTTATACAAAGAAGAATCAGAAATTATATTATATTTCTTCTTAAAAGAAAGCTTGGCTATATTTAAGAGCAAATCAATAACTAAATTATAATGTGTTTTAGAGTTATACTTAGAAAAAGACCATTTAAGAAAGTCATAAGATAAATGAAATACATTCTCTTCAGTTTTCATTATCTCCTTAATAATAGTACTTTTTCCAGAACATGAAGGACCGTTTATAGACAGAAAAAACATAAACAAATTGATTATCTTAGTTTATTAATCTCCTTTTAAAATACCATTATTTTATCTAAAAATCAAACAAAAAAAGAAGCTCAGAGCTTCTTTCTAATTGAAAAAAACTAGTTAGACAAAGCTTTTTTTTCTTCAAGGGAAAAACTATAAATTCTAGCCCAATTTTCAGCTTTAAAATTTAAAGCTTTTTTGATTTTATTTAAAGTACTAAAACGAACATCAACATTGGCGCTCTCAATATTAGAAATCATTTTCTGGGTTGTTTTCGTTATTTTGGCTAATTCTTGCTGACTGATATTTAGAGCAACTCGAGCATTATAAATCTCCACGCCCAAATTAATTCTTTCCCTAGCTTCCCTGGAATATTTTTTAAAAATTTTACTTTTTCTAGCTTCTGCCATCGAATCTTTTTGTGTTTTTCTATTATTTATATTTTTCATAATAATTATTTAATTTAAATTTATTTAAATATTTTTGAGAAATTTCATAATGTTTTATAATTTTTTTCTTCTCTCTGTTACTTTTATAGTTATCAGGTTTCTCAAAAACATTTAACAAAACAATTTTATTCATATAACAAAAATATAAAATTCTAATAACTATATTCTTGTTTTTTCTAGTTTTAATTTCAAAAAATCCATAAGAATGAACTGGCTTTGCTATCGGTAGTATTGGCTTTCCATTATTTTCTTTAATAAAATTTATCTTTTGATCAATCTCTGCTAAAAGTTTTAAACGTTTATTACAACTAAAATCATTCAATTCTAAATATTTTTTAACAGGACAAAAACCCAAAACATCATCATAATAATAAACAATATCCATAAATCCTGTCTATCTCTATTATATCTAATAGGATATAAGAGGTCAAGAGTTTAATAAATTAACACCAAAATATAACACAAACGAAATAAAGCCATTTAAAATTATAAATAAAAATATAATTTATTTTTTTCTCAAAAATCAAACAAAATTTAAACTAAAAAATAAAAAAAGCCGTAACATTTGTTACGGCTTAATATGTCCTATTACAAAAAATCTTTATTCAAGCACAAAAACATCCTCTATCTTTAAATTAAAAATCTTACTTATCTTATAGGCCAAAACAAGTGACGGATTATACTTCCCTTTCTCTAAAAAACCAATAGTCATTCTAGTAACCCCAACCTTCTCAGCCAAATCCTCCTGAGTCATATTATATTTAGCTCTCAACTCTTTTATTCTAGTTTTCATTGATGTAAATTTAATCCTTAATACCCTTTTTCTCTAAAATATAATTAGAAACACTTTTAACTAAAGCTCCGCCTAACAAGGCAACTAAAATTATAATATTAAAATAAACCTCACCTTTTAAGGCGTGAATTATAGTTTCATAAACCAAGCCAAAAGCTAAAACCAATGACATAAACCAAGAAGAATTTCTTTCAGCTACCGCTTCAATTTTAAATTCCAATTCATCTTTTTTAACAGTCAACATTATTGGAATCATGTCTATCATTAAAATAATTAACCAAACCACAGTCACATACATTCTAATTTGATCAGTCCAAAAAGGAAGAAAATGGAAAACAATTAAAGGCAAGCAGATTAAAGCTATATACCACCAACCCTCTTTGGTTTTAGGAGTAACCCCCCAACCACCATATTTTCTTCTTTGAAACCACTCTCTTTTAGCAAACATAATTTTAAAATTAATAATAATTAAGTTTAGATAATTTTATTATAGCAAATATAAAAATATATGTCAACTATTTCTATCATTTTGATAAAAATTTATTACATAAACGCCAAAATATCACAAAAAACCCCAGATTTATCTAGGGTTTATTTTGAAAAAGGATGATTATTTCATTTTTGACATAGCGTCGTCTTCTTGAGCTTTTTTGGTCTCAATGATGATTTTTCTGGCCAAATTGCGTTCATCTCTTTCCTTCTCCAAAAAACTTATTCTTCCAAGTAAAGCATTGTCATGAGCAAACTCTTTTTTTACCCAATCAGCAAAAAACTGAGTTTCCTCATTATAAATAGAAAAACTAGGAGAACTATTGTTTTTTTCCAATAAAACATACTTGGCCAAAGCGTAGCGAATACTTTTATACTCTTTGTTTGGCAAAAGCTTAAAAATTCGAATAAGTTGCCAATCATAAATTTCAGGATTATGCGAAGACATTTCCAAAATAAATCTTATTTGCCGAACATAAAGCTCTTTAGAGTATTTAGGAGTTCCATGTAGCATAGCCTGAAAAATATGAACATACTGCGAAAAAGCATTTTCCCATTTTTCTCGAGGCTTTTTTTTACCAGATAACTCATTCCCAACAATTAAGGTCATCTTAAAATCAGCCAAACGCTTCCAATGTTCAGCAATGTTTTCATCACTTAACAAATTAGCAAAAGGATTGTAGCCAGAAGCATATTCAATATTAGAATAAGTTGAAATATCCAACAAAGAAAACAAAGAAAAAAGCTTTCTCGCTTTTTCTTCTGGAAGAAGACTTAAGAATTCCAGAATACAAGAATTATAAAAAGAAAGAGGTGTGTGATATTTCTCCATAACGGGCACATAAAAAGTAACACCATCTCCACCAAAAACAGAAACCTTGCTCCTGCCAATATGCTTAAACTTTAATTCGCTACAAAAATCAAAAACCAAATCAGCAGCGTAATCCAATTCTGCAGGAGAACCGATTAATTTTAAAAAATTTGAATCATGTTCAAATTTTCCCAAACTTCCCTTCCAATAAATATTATTAAAATTATCAAAAGGAACCAATAAAAGAAAAATTGCCCTTCTTTTAAATTCAGTCCTAACCTCGGAAGAAAGAAGGTTAATCAAGTCCTTATAATTTCTTGACCTCAGATCAACCCAAGTCTTCCAAGCCTTATTGTCTTCACTAGAAAAAAATTTCGTCTTCAATCTTTTAATCATCTTTTTCATGAGTATTTTGTTTTTAAGGTTCATATCAAGAAACAAATGATATTACCAGTAAAAAACATAATTGTCAAAAAAGAGCTAAAATCAGCTCTTTTTTTATTTTATACAAAATTTATTTATTTTCTTTTTTTTGTAATATCATACTTATTACAGCAAAAACAAAAAATAAAATACCCAACCAAACATGTAGATGAACTATTAACTCATTCTTGGGAGCTAAATTTAAAAGATAATTAATAAACAATGGAATGGTTGTCAGTAAAGTCCCTACAAAAGCAAACATTCTAATAATATTAAGAATTTTTTTAATTTTTTTTATATCCATATTATTTTAATTTTAGTATATTTAATTTAAAAATTATTATTTACAACATCAAATAAGCTACCGCCAGATAAACCAAAACACTTAAGATGTCTTGCATAATAGTAGCCACTGGACCAGAAGCATCAGCTGGATCTAATTTCATTTTATGAAACAAGTATGGAACAACTAAGCCAGTAAAAATGGAGGTAATAACAGCAAAAAATAAAGAGACGGACAAGACCAAAGCAACTGACTCAGAGCTATAAATTAACAAAACTAAGGAATATAAAAGAATCGCGATAATAATAGCTATAGAAAAAACAACTCTAGAGTGTCTAAATAAATACTTGGAAAAACTAAAACCATTATTATCTAGAGCCAAGTCTCTAATAATAAAAGCCTGCATTTGAGAACCAACAGCTGAAGACATATAAACAACCAAAGGAATAAAAGAAGCTAAGATTATATTTTTATTTAAGACATCCTCAAAAGAAGAAACAATAAAAGCCGCTAAAAGGCCACCGAGCAAACCAACAATTAACCAAGGCAATCTATTCTTGAGTGACCTAAAAAGTGAAACAGAAAAAACATTAGCCTCATAGGGAGCTTCTTGAACAACACCACCTAAACGTAATAAATTTTCCAAAGATTCTTGGTGTAATATAGTTAAAATATCATCATTAGAAACAACACCCAATAAAAACCCATGTTTATCAACAACTGGAACTGCTTTTAAATTTTTCTCTATAGCCAACATCACAACTCTTTCTTTATCAACATCAGGACCAACACTTACCAAATCAGAACTAATTAAATCCTTAACCTTGGTTTCTTTGTGCGAACCATAAAGATCCTTAATTGATATTGTTCCAACTAATTTTTCACTATGATCAATTATATAAATATAATTAATAGTTGAAAAATCATTAATTCTATCATCGAGAAGTTTAACCACTTCCGCAATTTTTGTATCAACATTAACAACCGGAACATTATTTACCATTACGTCACCCGCTGAGTCTTTTAAATATTTAATTTTGTTATTCATAAAAAATAGTTAACCGTCCAATCAAACTACAGAGCTAACATTTGTTTTTACTAATTAAGTGACAAAATGGATCAGCAGCCAAAACATCCCCCTTTAATTTTAAGGCTCTATTTCGACAACCACCACAATAAGACAAGTAATCACAAGAACCACAAGGTTCTTTATATTTACTTCTATCTCTCATTAAATTAAATAATTCTGATTTTTTCCAGATTTTCAATAAACTATCTTTAAAAATATTGCCAGCAGAAACTCTAAAAAACGGACAAGGAAAAACATCTCCATTAAACCCAACAACACAAGAAGCTATGCCGGCAACACAACCGCCCATATTCCCTTTATACTCACCCCCTTTCAAGGGATCAAAAACAGCTGTTAAAGGACTAGAATACCTCAATATCTTACCATCATTGGAGAGTTTAAATAGTTTTTTTTCTAAAGATAAAAAATCATCGAGAGGAATTGAAAATCTGTCGTCCTGTTTTTCGGTCGGCAAGCAAACATTAAAACCAATTGGAACCTTATTTTTATTGGCCAAATTAACAATATTATTTACTTTTTTATAATTATTAATGTGAAGCGTTGTAAACAAATAACTTTTAATTCCTTTGTTTATTAATTTTTTTGCCAAATAAAGATTTGACAAACTATCTTTTCGAACCAAATCATCAAGATCAAAACTAACATGAATAACATCAAACAAAGAAGCAATTTTAAAAAATTCTTCATCAATCATTGTTCCGTTTGTTTGTAGAACCAAACGAGGGCCCTTCTTATCTCTTTTTTTTATAAAAGAACAAATCTTATCAAACTCGGGGTGCATTCTAGCTTCACCGCCAGAAACTATAAAATTAGAAACATTATATTTTTTAGAAAAATTAAAAAACTTTTTAAATTCCTTTACTGGTAAATCATAATTCTTTTTAGGTCGATTATAACAATGTAAACAATTAAGATTGCATCTACTAGTTATTTCCAGTTCCAAGATATGCATTCCCAATGTCGCATCTGATGTCTTTTTCATATTTTTTTGTTTTTTTATTAAAACTTCGCCAAACAAAGCAACCACCACCACATTTATCCTTTTTAAAACAAGCTTTACAATCATTTGGTAAGTTTTTTATTTCAAGATATTGCTTCCTAAAAAAAATAAAACCCTTACCATTTTTCCAAATATCAGCAAGATTATCATTTAAAATATTGCCACAATAAAAATTATCATTTTGAAAAAAAGAACAAGGATAAACATCTCCCTGATAATCAACTAAAAGCTTGTATTTACCTCCCGCACAATGAGGCAAAGGAATTTTAGCTTCGAAAAACTTTTTATCATTAATAACAATATTTTGCATTCCATGTCTCAATAAAACCTTATCTCCAACACATTTCTCTAATTTCTTCAAAAAAGAAAGATACTTCTTAAATAAGGCCTTAGAAATCTTAGTTTCACCATTAATATCTCCAGCTAAATTAAAAGAAAAAAATTGTAAATCAAATTTTTTAAAATAATTTAAAACATCATCTAAACGATCTATGTTTTTATCAGTAATAACCACATTAATAGCTGAACGTTTTATATTCTTTTTTAAATTTTTAACTAAATTATTGAAAGCTCCTTTTAAACCAACTATTGAATCATGTTTTTCTCCAATATCATGAACAGAAAAAACCAAAGAATCAATTTTAGACAAATCAAATCCCGACAAAGGAACAGATCCATTAGTGTTAACTAATATATTTTTTATTCCATTTTTTTTAGAATAATCAACCAATTTAATAAAATCGCGATAGAGAAAAACCTCACCACCTGTAAAATTTATATTTGTAACACCAAAATTAGAAAGATTTTTAACTATTTTTTTCCAAGTTAACAAAGAAAAATCTTTATATTTTTTTTGATAAGAACATTTTTTAAAACAAAAACTGCACTCTTGATTGCAGTTTTGCGTGATTTCTAATTGAGCCAAGATCGGTTTTTGAATAGCTAAATTAAATAATTCTTTATAAGAAAATCCATTAATCTTCATAAATTATGTCTTTACTCTTTAAATATTCAATAAAGTCAGGCGGAAAAACAGCTCTTTTTTTAAAAATAATCGATTCTAACCATTTTTTAGTTTCTTTTTCAAAAAAATAAAAACCATAGTTATAATAAACTACAAGAAAATTTTTTTTAATAGAAAAACTAGCTGACTTATTCAGCTTAAAACTCATAAAGAGCTAGTTACTATTTATCATGCAACCATTCTTCTCAAAACTCTTAACAGTCATTACCCACTCAACTTTTTTTTCTTTTTTCACGCAAGGTTTTTTTGAAGAAATTGCCTTTTTTTGCATTTCTTTTTTTTGTTTTTTCATAAATTTACTTTTTTACTATATAATAAATTCTATTATTATAAGTTTTACCATCTTGATATTTTTTGTTTTCTTTTTTTATTTCTAAAATTTTAAAACCAACTGATTTCAACAAATTAACAACCACTCCTTCTTCGTACATCTTCTCGGTATGAATCTCTTTAAATAAAGAAAAAGTATTCCCTTTCTTTCTAACCAAGATAGAAAGATTAAGAAACCAAAATCTACCTTTAACTTTATTATCCATAATAACAAATAAATCTTCATTTGTAAATATCGAAGGTTTGTTATTGGAAATCCCTTTAGCATGACCTGGGGTGTTAAGGTCAAAAACAAACACCCCCCCAATTTTCAAAGAATTGTAAACATTTTTAAATGTTTTTTTAAGCTCAGACTCTTTTAAAAGATAATTCAAAGAATCATAAAAACAAGTAACCAAATCAACATTTGCAAATTCCTTTCCACTAAAACTTAAAAAGTCTTTTCTAGCAAAAGAAATATCTTTATATTTCTTTTTAGCTTCCGCTAGCATTTCTCTTGAATTATCAACTCCTAATACTTTTTCAAAACCAATATTTCTTAATGTTTTAGAATTAATACCAGTTCCGCAAGCCAAATCAACTGCTATTTTTTTTTCTATCTTATATTTCTTAACCAAAGAATTTAAAAATACTTCCCATTCTTTGTATCTTTTTTTGCCAGCAAAACTATCATAATATTTTGCTAGAATTCTATAAGAAGCTACTTGACTCATATTATTTTTTTAAATTATTTTTATAAGAATTAGAAAAACGACAAAATCCAGAGCAAATCGGATTTTCTTTATTTTTTATAAATTGATCACAAACACTGCAAACATTATGTTGCTTTAAAAAATAACTAACCTCCTTAACCAAAGATTTAAAAATTGATAATTGATTAAACTTTTCAACAGAACCTATGTTACGAGATCTATCCATGACGCAAGGAAAAATTTTTCCATAAACATCAACCGAAATCCGCCTCCTAAGACCACAACCATAATAACTACAAGAAACCGGAACATTTCTCTTCTCTCCTAAAAATCCATTACGAACATTTTTATCATTAAGTAAGGCCCTAACCTTATCCACTGGATAAGACTCTTGAACGTTATTAGATAATGCCGCTCCCGTTTTAATTGTGGGCCTTAAATGTAAAACACAAAAATTATCTCTAGCTAATTTTAACATCTTAGACACAGAACCAACATTCTCTTTATTGAGAGTAGAAACAAGAACTACGGGAATTTTATTTAATGAACAAACTTTTAAACCTTTAACTATTTTTTTAAACAATCCTGGTCGACGCCTCATTTGATCATGCTTGTCACCAAAACCATCTAGACTAATAGCTAGTCCATTACCACTTCTAAGTGATTTTATTAAAGAATCGTCAGCTGAGCACAAGAATTCACCATTAGTAACAACATAAAACAACAAACCTTGCCCCTTAATATATTCCAATATTTCCAATAAATCATCTCTCAAAAATGGCTCTCCGCCCGTAACCTCTATGAGCAATATCCCTAGTTGCTTTAATTTATTTATTCTTTTTTTTAAATCATCTATTTTAGGATAAAAACCATTAAGATCATCCTTGTGATAACAAGTCAAACAATTACAATTACAAGCAGAAGTAACGTCCAATAAAGCATGAACTGGCAAACCGTCAATCTCTACTTTTGAAATTCTGGATTCAATTTCTTTCTTACTGGGTTTTCTAAGGATTGTTTTATTTTTTAGAAGTGTCTTCACATCCTCCTCTAAAAAACCAGAAAGATTAAATTTTTCTTCTTTAAATATTTTTTTAAAACTATTATCTAAATAAATAAAATTAGTCATCATCCCAGGAGGAACAATAACAGCTCCATGAGGCTCTAAACGAACAATGCTTTTTTTATTTAAATAAAAAAAGTCTCCAGAATTAAAGATTTTCTTTTTTTTATTTTTTATAGACCCCCTGCAAGGGACAATAAGGTTATATAGACTGCCACAAAACATATTTATATTATAACAAACTGTAAAAAATAAAAAAAGCCACTTAACTGTGGCTTTCTTCCGATAAGAGTCTAACTATTGATAGTAATTCAAGATAAGATTTGAAATTAGCAATATCAACATTGGTCATCATTTTGATGGCACTGTCCACTTTAATAATCTTAAAACGGACTCTCTCTGTTAAATAATGAAAAACAATAGGATACTTACCATAGAGTGTTTCGATGTCAGTTTGCCGGCTATGACCAAATTGTTTTGAAAAAAAAGATCCAGGTATAAGACAATCAGTGTCATAACCACCACAACCAGGATTAAACCATGGTATATTTTTTTCTTTAATAAGTTGATCATTCTCGCTTTTAGAAAGATTAAAGGCGTAACCACCTCTAACAGTTAAAATACTGCCATCTTTCCAGAAAATAGAATATTTACCAGCACTATTAATTTTCGGCGTATCCCCACCAGTAAACAAAACATCATAACCCAAGGATTTCATTACTTCACTGTAAGCACCTTCCATGATAGAATTACATATCTTGCCACAAGGCAACTCCCCTCTTTCCCAACAAGTTTTATAAACATCGGTTGTTTTTTGAGGAGAAGAAAAAGAATCCAATATTCTCTGATCTTTGTTTATTCTTTTTGACCAATCAACCCAAAAGTGATTAGACTTGAGTCCTAAAAAATCAATAACATTATTAACGTTTTCCAATGTTTTTGACCCCTTAAAGCCAGTATCGACTGTAAATAATTTTAAATCAATACCCCTCAAAGAACATTCTTTGGCCAAATTAAATAAAACAGCAGTACTATCTAAACCACCAGAATATGCAAATAAAATTCTTTTATTTTCTGAAAAAAAATTCTCTAATTCAGATTTCGTGTAGTCAATATTTAAATAATCATGATTATTTAAAAAATCACGACAATCAGAACAAAGAACAGTTTCACCAATTTTTTCAAATTCAACTAATATCCCCTTGCTATTTTTATAGCCTTCTATTTGAGGACTAGCACAAATACAACAATGCTCTATTTTTTTCATTTTAAAACCTCCTTTATTTATTTAATTGTTAATGTAACTTTTAAGACTAACATAATATACTAAGAAAATCAACACCTTCTTTGATTGCCTTTAATCTTTAACACTTTATTTATTTTTATTCACAGAAAAATAAAAACCTTTTAAAGTATTGTTAAATAAAGACTGTCTTTAAAAAGAAAAAGGAAGCCAGTTTGAGGCTTCCTTAAAATTATTAATATCCTTTTTTTGTAATCTCAAATATTATTTTTAAAAAAACAAATAGAGCAAACAAGCGCAACAAGCTAATCAATATTATGCTAAAAATCAAGTGAAACTTAACACTAAAATAATTCATAAAAATACTAAGAACAATCATTACGATCAAAAATAACAAGGATATAAAAATCACTAATGAAAAGATACTTCCAGTCCTCTCACGAAGAGAGCGTGACTTCTTCTTCTTTTTTACTAAAGTAGAAACAAACAAATCCATGATTTATATTTTAAAAAGATTAATATTATTCAATTGATTACGAAATACGCTAGTTATAATAAACTTAACAATTAATCAAATCAACTTCATTTTAAAGAACCAAAACGACAAAAAAGTATATCATATCAATATGTTTTTGTAAACCACTTGTATTAGTTCACCACATATTGGACTGGATAGCCATTAGTTAATAAATAATCTACGGGAGTCATTAAATTAAGACTCCAGTGGAAGGTACCCATTTCATTAGACACTATTCTTGCAAGATTCCTGATAAAGCCGGCTGTAAATAACAGGCGGCATTTTTAATTTTGAATGTATTCTTAAATTATTATACCTATAGATAGTTCTGTAA
>JALNZW010000042.1 GCA_023229115.1 Patescibacteria group bacterium | reverse complement strand
GTTGGTGATTTTTTTTCGTTTATTTCTGTTCGTATGGTTTCTTCTTGAAATTGTGTAATTGAACCGCCCGATGAAGAAATACAACAAATATAAACTAAATTTTCTTCAGGCTCTATGTATGTTCCTGGATCATTATTATTGTCTTCATTTATTTCAGTTTCACCCCACACGGTAGTTTTTTTAACAAACGAAAATGATTCGCATATTGATTTGTAGTCATCCTTAATTATTGCAACATTTCCAGATTTATACGATCTAGGAGCCTTATCTCTAATAGATTCTATATCTTCATAATCAACACCACCAACAATTGCCTCATCATTAGTACAAAACAAATCAACAGGATTTCCGTTTGAGTCTTCGAAAGAAGAAATAACTGTGGTTATATTATTAGACGATTCGACGTTTCCCTTAGATCCATCAGTTTCAATATACTTAAAAACAACAGTATCCCCCGCTCTAAGTTTTTTACCAAAATAATCATTTCCAAAAGTTATTTTAACACCCGAAAAATCTATTAAATTTTCTATAGTATATATTTTATCATCTTTGCTTGCGGCATCTCTTAAATAATCAACTTTTGTATATGTTTCATTATTAACAATAACGTCAAAAATATCATTATCTATTGAATCATTAATAACAGTAAAAGATTCTTTTTCTAAACCTTGAGCAGTAAATTGAACTTCTCGATAGTTGCCTTGTACGATTTCAACATTTTTGTACTGTTCTATCGTTGATAAAATAGTAGTTTCGGCTATACAAAAATTATAATTATTGTTTGAAAACGTTTTATATTTTTCCAAAGGCACGTTAACCCCATACATTTTATCAAAGGTTTCAGAAGTAGATACTTTTAAAAATCCTCTCGCACCCTTTTTTCTATATGGAAAATAATTAAAAAATTTATTTTCTGCCATTAGTGAAGATTTTTGTCTGGCTAAATTCCACTTGCCCTCCACAGTTAATATCTCATCATTTAACATAAGATATGCAAACTCCTCTGCAACGGCGTCTATTATTCTTTGATTTGCGGAATAATATAAAATTTTTGCCCATGAGGATTTGGATCTTAGACGATCTTTGATTCTTTGCTTTATTGAATCTGCATCAAAACGAATTTCTGACATTTTTATTTCCTATACTAAATTTCTAATATTTTCAGATATTTCTACCGTTGAGTCTAAAAATGGAATATATACTTCAACAAATATAGACCAAAAATTGTTATCGTAATTTGGAGTTACTTGAAGATTAACCAATTCTACGAAATCAAACTCTTGATTAAAACCATCAACAATTGAATCATACATATCTTCCTGCGTACTACTAGACATTTTTTTATACAAATGTGAAGTTAAATATCCACCTTTAGTAGGGCTTCTTAAATAGTCTGACCTATAAGATGTTAGCCACATTATTATGGCATTTTTAACTGCATCCGCTCCCCAGAGTTCTTCAAGCCTTCCTTCTTCGTTAATTTCGCCCTTTATATTTACATCGTAAAATTGTTCCATTATGTAAATATAGTTAATTGAACAAATAACTGTACTTTAAATCAAGTTCAGTTTTTTTTGCAACAGCTTCAGGGGTTGGTAATACGTTTGAACCTCCAGCAGTAAACCCTGATGAAAAAAGTGAATCAATAATATCTTTAAACAAATCAAAATATTCACCTATAGAGATTAAATTATTTTTTAAAGAAAGTTTTTCATTTCCCATAAATATATGAGGGGCCCCATTAGAATCTATGAAAAAATAAGAGCCGTTCGGGAAATAACTTCCGTGTTCTCCTGTTTGAGAATTATGAAAAACTATTGTACCATCTTTATATTTTTTAAAGGAAGGTTGGGGATAATTCTGTTCTGATAGTTCTTCTATATTTAATTCAAATTGTTCATATTGGCTTTTTCCTTCAATGAAGTCATCCGATATGTATCTTATTCTTTTAAAAAAAGGCCAATCCTCAACTAATACTCTAATAAATGTGTTGTTTTCGGGGACTTCATGAACAGCCGTATTGTCCCCGGTGCCCAAACCCTGTTTATATATTCCAACCCACGGCAACAGGTTTTCATCGAAATTTTCCATTTCTGGAACTATTTTAATTTTAATTTTACCAAGTTTTTCGGGGTCATTATTATCGACCACTTTAGCAATATATATTTTTTCCACTTAACCCTCCATAACGAGATTTTTTAATCTATAATTGCTTGGTATAAAAATTTGTTTTCTAGAAACAATTAATGTTGTTAATCCCCTTTTGTTTTTACCATCCCAAGTGTGTATACAATCCTCTACTAAAAATTTCCCGGAGTTATATTTTGATATTTCGTTCTGTGTTTTAATTTCTAACTCTATGGTTTTGCCCGAATTTATTAAAGAGTTGAACGGTACTATTATTTCAAAAAATTCCAAATTCATTGTTTTTTTGTTATCGAAAATAAGCTGGGCTTTTGTCAATTCCTTTCTAGTATAATCTTTATAAAAATAAGACTTGGTTTCAAAACTCTGTACACCAGACCGTAACATAGGTAAAAATTTTTCTTTTTCATTTTTCGGGAAATTTGAAATGTTTGAATCAACTTTAAAGAAATCTCCACTATCATAGTCTCTATAAAAGTTTGTTTTGCTAATGTTTTTTGAAATATCATTAAAATCTTTAGAAAAAGGTTTTATAGAGAATATTTTATTTTTATCGAAATCAGCCGGTTTGGTAGATGAATAATAAAGTTTTGCAACTGGAGATGTAGAATACATTTCATTCCAGCTAATAAAATTAAAACAATTTTCAGTGTCTATAAAACAATAATAAGGGGTATCATTACAATTGCTACCGAAAGAATTTGGTATGATGTTTTTTTCTATAAAATCTTTCTGATTCATTGAAATTCTGTATAAAACAATTGTTGAGTCAGTTTCTTTTATATTTAATTTTTTAAACGAATAGTCCTTTATTGTGCTTTCTACAATTTTGTTAGCCTTGTCTTTATAAGCCGCATTCGTCTCTTTTTGTTGATAAAAAAACTCATGCTCACAAAACAAGTTTAAGTCTCCATTAAGAGTTCCAAAGGTTTTTGGTTCCTCTGAATGAGAAAGTCGAGTAACATATTTAGCCTTTAATGTTTTGTTTGGATCTCCAAAAAACAATTCAAACGAAGACCCATTTATATTAAGCAAAGATTCTCGAAACAAACCGGTATTATCTTGAAGATTTATTTCCGCATTTGAAAAAAAGCTATTTATAGAATCGTGTATAGAAAAATTCATAGCTTGAGCTGGTAAATTTAAGGATTGGGATAAAAACTTTATATCAATATCGTAGTAGTTCTCAAATTTCATATAATTTTTTCTCTGTGAAGCACACAGTGACTAAATATCGCTGTGCTTATAACTCTCATCGCCTTGAGTTTTCCTACTTCATCGACTTTTACCTGTCAGGTTTTACAAAATCTCCATAGGCGTTAATTTCCGCACTTCCTGCGGTATTTTTATATAGTTACTTTTTAAAAAAGTATTAAAATTCATCTCAGCGACTAAAGATCGCTGAGTTTTATCGACGGTTTCTATAAAAATCATCAATGTCTTTTTTTGATGGAAAAAGAATCACAGTTCCAGGTTTGACAAATTTAATGTTTTCAATATTATTGTACCATAGTACAAAATCATCATAATTAGCATCATTATAGATTTTATAAACAAGCAAGTCAAATCTATATATGTCAAGAGATGTTAATGTGTAAGAGATAACATTTTCGCTGGCCGAAAAATCATTAATCGGAAATGAAAATATGTCTTTATAATTGTTTCCAAACTCGTCTTTATATGCTTCTGAGTCTTTCATTATTGAATATCTTGTATCCACAAATATCTCCTATATTCCAAATTTGTCAATTTGATTTGTCGTTGCTGTGTAAATGGATTCAACATCAACCCTAAGTGTACAATGCATGGGATATCCACGTGAATCATATTCTTCAGACCAAGTTGGTTCAACTGATGAAATTAAAATTTTTGGCAAATAAAAAACACCACATCTAAAGGAAAAATTGTTGGCATAAGGCAATGTATTTGCGTCGGGATTTTTACCTTCGAACACTTGCAATATAGTTGGTCCGGGCGGAGTTAAACCCCAACCCTTTTCCTCGGGTAAGGGCAATTTAATTAATTTTTTTGCAGGAATTAAAACATCACGTTCTCCAGAGGTTTTAAAAGAAAACATACACTCAAAAGAAAATTTAATTGGTTGCGTTGTTTGCCAAACTTGGAAGCCTTGTTCTTTAAATCTAGCTCCTATTCCTTTTCCAGTAACCGCATTAACTCCAGTGGTTATAAGATTCAAAAAGTTCATAGCCGCACCAGACATATCAGGCAAAAGAGAGTCAAAAGTACTTGTAAAACTGGCCGTTATTGGAGAAGATAAAATTATTTTTTCATGGGGCTCCATTAAGTTTTGAGACCCTCTCATTATTTTAACTTCTTTTCCTTTTGGTATATTTATCATATAGTTGCTCTCCTAAGTCTGTCAAAATTATTTTTTTGTGATTCAATTTGTGTAATAACATTATTGAATGGTTTATTTTTTATAGTTTCAACAATTTCTCTTAAGCCTTCCACAATATCATCACCCCTACTATAATTTTGCATACTTTTAGCTATCGAAGATAAATTTACAGCCATATTAGACTTATCAAATTCAATTTCTTTGTGAGACTTTACATATTCCCCACCAAGAAGAATAGACGGGACTTCTTCATTTTTGTTCCCGGGAACAAACCCCCCGTTGTGGAACTTTGGTGGTTCGGGAATTTCAGCTTTATTTATAGTCTCAGCTTCTTCATCAACAACTCTTTCGGAATTTTTCTTCGCTATATAATCTTTAATATATGAAATGTATTCTTCTTTTTCCCCGATATTGTTTGGGTCCTCTTCAACATATTTTAAATATTCTTCTGGAGTTATTTTAAAGTATTCAACAACTTGTTCTGTTTTAGCCTCGACGTCTTCTCTTGAAAATCCTCCGCGTATCGATCTAGGGATATCATTTCTTAGTTCAACAATCTGCGAGGCTGACATTCCCGTTTCTTCCATAAAGTCG
>JALNZW010000041.1 GCA_023229115.1 Patescibacteria group bacterium | reverse complement strand
ACTGAGTCTGGTGAACTTTGGGCTTCAACTATTGCTAATTGAAGCCCGTGTGATCAGAGAAGCGTTTCTAAATTTAATTAGAATTAACTATTTCTAGTTATCGCTTCTCTGTCGCCGGGTGGTTCACATTAGCCACCCATAATATATTCATCTCTTTTAGTTTGATTAAATAACCAAATATGTTCTCTTGGAGAAAAAGTAAATCCATTTTTAATACAGAAATCTATGGTTTCTAAGCAACTTGTTTTGAATGCAGAAATAAAATTTCCTTCGAAAGTATAATTAGCTCTTGCTGGTGTTAACGGCATAATATATATATGATTCATAGTATTAAAACTTCTAATAAAATTTATAATATCTTTTTCCATTTCTTTAGAATGAACAAATTTCCATATAATTTCTGTTGGTGTTTTTTCAATAATTGTCTTTAATGATTTTACCTCATTAGATACAAATACTTCAATAATGTCTTTAATGTCTTTAATCTTTTCATTTTTATAATAAGTAGGATTTAATTTCGGCGAGATATTTAACTGAATTATTTTACCCCAACAATAATTGAACATTTTATAATCATCATTATTATTTAATAATGTTCCATTAGTTTCAATTTCAATATTTGTAATTTGTTTAAGATCAGTATAGTTTACTAACTTACTAATAAAATCTTTATATAAAAATGGTTCTCCGCCGGTTAAAAGAATTGTTCTAATTTCAAATTTATTTAAGAAATTATCTTTAAGATATTTAATAAAATTTTCAAAATCTATTTCTTCTAATATAAACGGCAAAGAAACATTATTAATATCAAATTGAGGAACCTCTGTAATTTTCAAATTATTCGCCCATTTAGAATCACAAAAATCACAATTTAGATTACAATTTCCTAATCGAATCAACAATACTGGTGTACCTACTGAAATTCCTTCGCCTTGAATGGTAGGAATAACTTGAGTTACTATTGTTTTATTCACTTAAAGTGCCTCCTGATTATTTTCTAGTTACGTTGCAAATTATGTTACATATTGGACATATAATTTCAACATAATTACCATCTCGATAATATCTTACATTTCCTTCACTTTCTAAAAATTCAAAAACTGTTTTACAATGTCTACATGTTGTTCTGTAAAGTCTTTCAGATGGAATTTTTCCCTCTTTAATTATTTTCATCTTTCAACTTTTCTCAATTCAACATTCGAGGGGCGAATAGATGGTGTAAAACCAATCAAAGATGGTGTAAAACCAATCAATTTTAAAATATCAAGAATTTTATTTGCATTAGTATTGTTAAGATTTTCAATTGAATTAAATAACTTTTGAAGTTGAGGATGTTTCATTTATTTATTCCTTTAGATTCCTTTTTAATATATTGGTTTAGATTTACGAAGTTTCCTACTACAAATATCACAATTTAAACACTCTTTTTCATGAGAGTAATCATCAAAATAATGAAGGATTTGTAACATTCTACATTCACTTGTATTTGTTAGGAAATTTGACATTTCAAACATCGTATCCATTTTTGCTCTTCTTTTTTCTTCTAATTGTTGAAAATTAAATTCATTAATATTTTTTAAAACTTCAATTTTATATTTGCCAGTTCCAAGAGTTTCAATGAATTTGTTTTCTTTTAATTTGGAAATACATCCAGAAATAACATGCTCTTTCATAAAAGATGAGCACAGTTTTCCCATTTCTTTTTGAGTTTTATAAATCATATTAGTTTTATCGGCAGCTTTACAACACCATTCCCAGAAATTTGATATGTTGTATCTTGAAGGATACGACATATCAATAAAGAATTTTTGTAAGTTTATATCATTTCTTTCGTTAAAGAAAATGGTACATGTTGCACCTTTTCCATCTCTGGAAGCTCTGCCAATTTCTTGATAGTAGTTTTCAATGCTTGATGGCATTCCTGCATGAATAACAAATCTTACATCTGACTTGTTTATACCCATTCCAAAGGCTACAGTAGCAATTACAATGCCACCATTTGCAAACCAATCAGATTGAGTTTTTTCTCTTAATTTATCTGATAATCCAGCATGGTATAAAATTGTAGGGATGTTTTCTTTTTTAAGTTCATCTACTAATTCTTCTGCTTTCTTTCGAGTAGGAGTATAAACAATTCCAGTCATTTCTTTATTTTTAATATGAAATACAATTTTATCAATAATTCTATCAATTTTATTTGCATTAGAACAAGATTCGATAACAAGTTTAAGATCTGGCCGATAAAATCCTTTAATGTATTTTTTAGCATTTGGAATATTTAATTGATTACAAATATCTTTTTGAACTCTTTTTGTAGCTGTAGCCGTTAAAGCAATTATTTGTTTCGGTTCTAAAAATTCAATGATTTTAGATAATTCTCTATATGCTGGTCGAAAATCATGACCAAAACTACTAATACAATGCGATTCATCAACAGCAAATAATCCAATTTTGTTTGTTAATTTTAATGCATTAAAGAAATTCGAATCTGAAAATCTTTCCGGAGCAATATATAATAATTTTAATTGTTGTTTACATAAAGCAAATTCAATGTTTCTTTTTTCGAGAGTAGATAAACTCGAATTATAAAATTCCGCCATGATTCCTTTTGATTTAAGAAAATCGACTTGATCTTTCATTAAACTAACTAATGGACTAATAACTATAGTTAAACCATCCATTAAAAGGGCTGGAAGTTGATATAAGATACTTTTTCCAGCCCCTGTTGGCATAACTGTTAAAATTCCTTTATTATCTGAATCAAATATAGATTCAATGATTTCTTCTTGATCATCTCTAAATTTTTCAAATTTAAAGGTTTTTGTCAGAATCGAGAGGGCGTCCATTTTTAACCTTTTTTAATAGTTTTTTATTTAAGTTAATTTGATTTTTAATACTGGAAATGATATATTTTGTAGTTCGAAGAAGTTCAATATCTGATTCAGATCCTTTCTTTAAGATCCATCTAATTGTTTTAACTCTTCGATTACTCATCTCAGTTAGATTAGAAATGTTTTCAATATCATTTTCATTTTGTTTTAGTAATTCAATTGCCTTATCTAATTGCTCTAAGGTATATTTATGTTTAGGTATTTTTGCATAAATTAATTTATTTGTTTTTTTGAATTTAATAGCGGATTTACTTTTATGAGGTAGGTCATTTTTCTTTTGAGATCTTTTAGGTTGAGACATTTTTTAATGATCCTTTTTTTACTTGAGTCATTGGTTTATATCAAATGGAAAATCAATGAGCTGGATAAACTTTTCAATTAGTTTTTCTAATTTTTCTTCAGATCTATCATTTATCCACCAATCATTAAAAGCATAACAGTATTGAAAATTTAATAAGTTCTTTTTTGTTCTATTGCCGAAAATTAAAGGATATTTCTTTTCTAAATTCATTAATATCGGCAAGATCTGATTTTTGAATTTATTAAAATTACTGGAATTAACAAATAATTCAACAATATTGTTTTTATCAATTTCTTCAACTATGATTTTATCAATTGTTGTTTGAGCGATTACATTCAGTAAACTTGTAACAGTTGTATTTTTGACATTTTTGCCGTTAATAACACAATTTAAATCAGTTTTAATAACTTTTAAAACATCTTCATCTGGAATTACTAAATGAATCTTATCAATTAATTCATGAGCATATCCACTTATATATTCATCATTTTCTGGAATAAATATAATTTGTTCTTTTAATTTATATAATCCAGATAATGCATAATTAACTGTATCATAGGTTATTTGAGTTTTGCAATTTTTATCTTTTAAATAATACTCATTAAATAGTTTATGTAAAAATGGCATAATAACTCTATCATGTAAATGATATACACCAAGAATGTGTATTAGACTTGTATAATTTAAATTTTTATCATGAATCAATTTTAAAATTTTATATACCATCGCAATAAATGGACTAAACTTAATTCCAGTTACTCCTCTTAAAGAAACTAATCCTCCAATTGCAAAATTTTTTATATATGAATTGTTCTCAAGATTCTCTCTAAAAACTCTTTTCCAAATATTGTATTGTTTTAATAATTTGAATTGCCAAACGAATACATATTTATTATATAACTCTGGAATTTTATTTAAAACTTTAACAGATTCAGAAATTGATCTAGAATTTGCTTCATAAATAGTTTTAATATTATTATGTTCTGGATATTTTAGAAAAATTGGAATATCTAAACTAAAGATATAATCACAATTTTCTAATGCGTCTTTTTCTAAAAACATATTATAACATTCAATAAATTTAAATGTATCTCTTGGAGATACTTCTCCTACAATAATACTATATCCACCAGAATCTATAAAAAATTTACGCTTACTACCCAGAACTTGCCGGTATTTTTTAATTTCTTGGCTAACTGAATGTAATGTATTAAATCCAAAATTTCCTTGTCTAAGACCTTTAATTAAACTAAATAGATAATTATTTACATAAGAATCTATTAGCTTTAATTGATTCGGCGCTATAATATCTCCAGTTGTATGAACATATTGAGCAGTTGTGTTACTCATCTTCTTTCTTTCTTTTTAAAATTTTAACTTTTATAAGATCTTTGTCATAAATAAGTAATTGGTTTGAAAGTGAATATTTTAAATGTTTTATTAAATTTTCTACAGCTAAGTTTCCAATAGATTTAAAAGGATTTTTGAAATTCTATTAATAATATATCATCTACATCATATTCAATAGTATCTTCTTTAACTTCTCTATTATTATCAACTATTTGTAATTTCATTTTTTAGATTTTCTTTTTAGGTTTTACAAATTGTTTAATCCAATCTATATTCACTTTATAATAGCTTCGGCTAGGAAAACCCGCGTGATCAAAGTGTCGATCTTTTACTTTTTTAAATTAATAATTTTTTACTATTAATCGACATTTTGTCGCCGGGATGAACTAGCCTTGCTTTTGAATGTAAGATATAGATGTGCCTATCTCTTAGCAAAACGTTGGTGTAAACTACTAAAAGGTTTACCTCTCGTACATGAGAGTAGTGTATATCCTTATCCTGTTACCAGATAAGGAATCCATCTTCCCCTCGACAATGTTATCTGAGCTTCGCAATGTGGTTGACTTCGCCTACCCTTCAGCGATGTTTACAGAGCCACGACAGAGCAAGGAACTGGGGCGGCATTCCTAGGTGTCTACATCTCAGATA
>JALNZW010000040.1 GCA_023229115.1 Patescibacteria group bacterium | reverse complement strand
ATGGGCTAAAATATTTCACGATGAAAGGATGACAGCAGCGATTATCGACAGGTTAATCCACAACAGTAAGATAATACTATTCAACGGAGAAAGCTACCGTTACAGGAACCAAAGACGAGAAATTCAGGGAAACTGATAAATACTCGATTTTTCTCTTTTCATATGAAAAGAGATAAAAAAGAACTTCTTCTTTCTATATGGTACATAATTAGATTAGCAAGGTGGTACAGTATTCGGTTAGTCATAACACCGTGTTCTGTTAATTATAGCAAATAGTAATTTTACATATAGAATTACCTACGAGAGAAGTAATATATCGACTAAGGGGTGATCAAGACGGAAGATAACCATAAAAAAATAGGTATCGTCACTTTGACTGGTTATTTTAATTATGGAAATAGATTGCAAAATTACGCTTTACAAGAAATATTAAAACGGTACAGCGAAGAAGTAGAAACTTTGGTTATACCTAATATTTCTGCAAACTCGCATGGAACGAAACATTATATGAAAAAGCTCTTTTCACAACCTTTGTCGAAAACGGCCAAAGCTTTTGCAAACAAAATCAGGGGTAAAACAAAAAAATTTCTGAATAAAGATATATTAAAAGAAAGAGAACATAGATTTAAGGAGTTTTCTCAAAATTATATTAAAGAAAGACATTTTAATTCGCTTTACGAAATAAATGAAATATCAAATGAATTTGATTATGTTGTAACTGGAAGTGACCAAGTTTGGAATCCAAACTTTATAAAAAATAGGGAACAATACTATTTTCTGCAATTTGTTGAAAAAGAAAAAAGAATCGCTTATGCCCCGAGCTTTGGAATATCTGAAATTCCAGAAGAGATAAGGTAAAAATACAAAGAGTGGTTATCCTCTATCCCCTATATTTCTGTTAGAGAAAAAGAAGGAGCAAAAATAATAAAAGAATTAACTGGAAGAGATGTTCCCGTTTTAGTAGATCCTACGTTGTTGTTAAATAAAGAAGAATGGTTAAAAATAGCTAAAGAGCACAAAAATAAACCTAGATCAAAATATTTAATTAGTTATTTTTGGGGAAAAATCCCAAAAGAAAGAAAAACTTTGATTAAACAAATCGCAAAAAAATATAATTTAGAAATTGTAAGTATTGCAGATTTAAAAGATAAAAAAACCTATACTGCTGATCCTTCTGAATTCATTGATTATATTAACTCTGCTTCTTTAGTTTTAACAGATTCTTATCATGGCACAATATTTTCTATTCTAATGGAAACTCCTTTTTTCGTTTTTGAAAGAATTGGAGGACATTCTATGTATTCAAGAATAGAGACTCTTCTCGAATTAACAGAATTCTTTGGTCGAGAAGAAAAGGATATAGATTTGAACAAAGATATATTAAACATAGACTTTTCGCATGTAAAAGGAATTTTGGAAAAAGAAAGAAAAAAATCTTTTGATTTTTTGAGTGAAGCTATGAAAGTAAATCGTAAATAATTTGCAAGTTTATAAGTATTCATATACTAAAAATTAGTAATAAGAAGGGATGTATATGATTGAAATTATAGACAAAAGTAAATGTTCAGGATGTAAAGCTTGTTACAATATATGTCCTGTTAATTGTATAGACATGGTTGTAGATGAAGAAGGTTTTTGGTATCCGAAAGTCGATGAAGATAAATGCATTCAATGTGGTTTATGTGAAAAAGTTTGTCCTGAATTAAATATATACGAGGACGATAAACATTTTGTTACACCCCATACGTTTGCCGCGTGGAATAAAAATGATAAGATTAGAAGAGTAAGTTCATCTGGTGGAATTTTTACAATTATTGCAGAATGGATCATATCAAACGAAGGAGTTGTGTTTGGTGCCGGATATGATGAAAATTTCAATGTAGTTCACAAGGAAATCATAACTGAAAATGATTTAGAAGAATTAAGAGGCTCAAAATATGTTCAAAGTGATATAGGAGAATCTTATAGAAGGGCTAAGTTACACTTGAAAAATAACAGGTTAGTATTATTCACCGGAAATCCTTGCCAAATTGCAGGACTGTATAATTATCTCGACAAAGATTACCCTAATCTATATACGAGTGACTTAGTTTGTCATGGTGTACCGTCCCCTAAAGTATTTGATAAGTACAAAGAATACCTAGAAGATAAATATGGTTCTAAAATAAAAACAATATCTTTTAGAGATAAAAAACATGGATGGAAAACATTTTCTCTTTCAACAAAGTTTTCAAATGGTAAAGAATACAGTAAAAATTTAAAAGAAGATCCTTTCCTGTTAGGTTTTTTAAGAAATTATTATTTAAGACCTTCCTGTTATGCTTGCCTTTATTCAAAAATACCTCGTTCAGCAGATATCACACTTGGAGATTATTGGGGTGTAGAAAGTAGATACCCTGAGCTTGACAATAATATGGGAGTTTCTCTTTTATTAGTCAATTCAGAAAAAGGAATTTTTCTTTTGGAGAGTATTAAAGAAGGACTAGAGATCTATGAAAGTGATTTAGAACATGCTATAAAGCATAATCCTTGTATTATAAAACCCGTAAACAAACCAAAAGATAGAGATAAATTTTTTGAGGATTTTAACAATAAGGAATTTACCAATGTTATTAAAAAATACATGAGTCCTCCCTCGTTCTTTGAAAAACAGATTATATTCGCTAAGCGAGGAATAAATTTTGCAAGGAAAAAAGCAAAAAATATTTTATCACGTGATGATAAATCATAAAATTATTTTTTGAGTGTTATTATTTAAAATTTAGAGATACAATAAGTAATTCTATATATTCGATGAAATTAAAAATCTATTTTAAAACAAATATAAAAGGTGAAAATAATTGAATCAGTATAAATCATTAATTAAAAATTCTGTGTTATTTGCAATAGGGAGTATAGGTTCTAAAGCTATACAATTTTTCATGCTTCCATTATACACAAGAATGCTAACTACGAGTGATTATGGACAACTTGATGTATTACAAACTACCATTTCCTTGTTAATTCCTTTGATTACATTTCAAGCAGTTGAAGCAGTTTTTAGATATTCTGTAGATATGAGAGAAAACAAATCTGCATCAAGCGTTTTAATGAATGGCATTCTTCTTTGTTTATTTGGTATGCTAATCTCTTTACTTCTTTTTCCTGTTTTTACAAGGATCGAACCTTTTTCTTCATATCTTTTATTTTTTTATTTAATATTATTTTTTTCTATGATGAATAGCGTTTTGAAACAGTTTGTTAGAGGACTTGGGAAAATAAAAGCTTTTGTTGCTTCTGATTTGGCTTATACAGCCTCTTTTGTTACTTTTAATATAATTTTTCTAGTTTATTTAAAAATGGGTTTAAGGGGTTACTTCCTTTCTATGGTTTTAGCCCATCTTATTAATACTTTTATTTTATTAGTATTTGGAAATGTTTTTAAATATTTGAACTTTAAATCTTTTGACAAATCATTTATGAAAACAATGCTCATTTATTCAATACCTTTGATTCCCAATGGTTTGATGTGGTGGGTTATGAGTGTTTCAGATAGATATATATTGACATATTACATGGGGTTTGATGCAACTGGTATTTATTCAGTTTCATATAAATTTCCTTCTTTAATAACTCTTGTAAACGGTATATTTTTTATGGCATGGCAGTTATCTGCAATGCAAGAGTATGGAAAAGAAGGGTACGAAGATTTTTACAAAAATATTTTTGGAGTCTTATCCTCACTTTTGTTTCTTGTAACAGGGTTAATTTTGTTGATTCTTAAACCGTTAATGAGTGTATTTGTTGCGGATGCTTTTTATGAATCGTGGAAATACGTTCCTATGTTGTTGTTGGGGACTGTCTTTCAAGCATTTTCGAGTTTTTTTGGAACGAATTATACAGCATCAAAAAAGACAAAGGGTGCTTTTACAACCTCTGTAGTAGGAGCTGCAGTTAATATTGGGCTTGATCTTCTTTTGATACCATTTTTGGGGATACAAGCTGCTGCATTTTCTACCCTTTTAGGGTATTTAGCAATGTGGCTAATGAGAGTTTTTGATTCAAAGAAATTTGTCGATATTAAAATAGATTGGAAGAGCATCGGTTCTTCTGTTCTTATCATAGGTCTTCAGATAGTGGGTTTGTATTTTATTGAAAATGCTGTAATATTTTTTACTATTGAAACATTGTTGATAGTGTCGTTGTTAATTATACAAAGAAAGTATATAAAACAAGTTTTTAATTTTGGTAGGAAGTTGATAGTTGAATTAAGGACTAAAGAAAGTTAGTGAGTGAGTTCAGATAAAACCTTTATAATCAACATAGCTTTAAAACATATCTAATCCTTATTAATTCACAATTGTAGAGACATGCAACCTGCATGTCTTTTTTTGAATTATAAATGAATTGATTGTTGAAAACGGATTTAAAATTATGAGACGCCCGTATAGGGCGTCTCTACAGTCGATTAAATGGATGTTTGAACAAATTGTTATGTTTTAATCTTTTAATAAATGGTATACAATTGTCATCTTGGGGAAGATTTTCTGAGGATTTTGATGAGGAAACGTGGTAAAAATAGAAAAGAAAAACTGTTATGTTTGAGTGACAATCAGTGTTTTAAAGAATATTTATTTATTTTTTAGTTATAATTATGAGGTTTTTGGTGAGTGTATAACTACGTATACCTTTTTAGAAGATTGTTGATTTTTTATGGTTGTTTGAGGTCATAGCCCCTATTAATTCATAGTTATGGATCGTTTCTAGGAATTAAAATCAGAATTTGTAAATTTATTATAAACTACGTTGATTAATAATTGTAGAGACGCTCTATAAGAGCGTCTTTTTTAAAGATATTGATTTTGAAACCATGAGACGCCCGTATAGGTCGTCTCTACAGTTGTTTGAATTGAGGTTTGAAACAATATTAAATGTATTGATTTTTGGAATGTGTTTAAAAGCAGGAGACGCCCATATAGGTCGTCTCTACAGTCGATTAAAAGGGTGTTTTAACAAATTGTTATGTTTTAATCTTTTGATAAACGGTATACATATGTCATCTTGGATAAGATTTTTTAGGAATTTTGATGAGGAAACATTGTAAAAATCATAAGAGTAAAACTGTTATGTTTAAGTGATAATCGTTGTTTTAAAGGATATTTATTTATTTTTTGGTTATAATTATGAGGTTTTTGGTGATTGTATAACTACGTATACCTTTTTTGAAAGAATTG
>JALNZW010000039.1 GCA_023229115.1 Patescibacteria group bacterium | reverse complement strand
GTAGTGGAAATACTGGAGGAGGAGAAGGAGTTCCAACTTGGTCCTGTGGAGATGACTTTACAGATGAAAGAGATGATAATATCTATCCCACAGTTCAAATAGGAGATCAGTGTTGGTTTGCAAAAAATCTAGCCTATCTCCCAGGTATTATTCATAGTAATACAGAGTTTAACAACCAAGGAACTAACTCACTGCCAGGTTATGGTGTCTATGGTTACAATGGAAGCGTTGTAGCTGATGCTAAAGCATATATGCACACAGATGGAAACACATTTAATATGTATCAAACATACGGAGTATTATATAACTGGTTTGCTGTTAATCAAACAGGAGAAAACGCTATTTGTCCTCCTGGTTGGCATGTACCATCTCATGACGAATGGACTGACCTAGAAAGAGCGATTTGCACATCTACAAGTTGTGAAACAGACTTCCCTTATGATACCACTACAGGATGGAAAGGAACTAATGAAGGTAAAAAACTAAAATCGGCCAGAACGGCAGTAGGAAGTCCAGTAGTAGGATATTCTACCAACGATCATCCTAGATGGATTTATAATTCAACTAACTTTGGAACGGATAATTTTGATTTTAACGCCTTACCAGCCGGCTACCGTAATACCCTTGGTTCGTTTTACGATCTTGGTTCTTATTCTTTCCTCTGGTCGTCGTCTATCAATGGATCTTATGCCTGGTACCGCTACCTGCTTTCTTCCAATTCTTCTGTTTATCGCTTCAATCTTAGTTTAGCTTTTGGTTATTCTGTTCGCTGTCTGAGAACTGAATAAAAAATAAAACTTTAAATATATAAAAACCCGCTTTTAGCGGGTTTTTTGACATCTGGACATTTTTGATTTAAAATTATATTACAACCCAATAAGCAAGCACCTTAATTTTGTGTGCTGGTTTGTTGTTTATTAAATAATTAAAGTATATATTTCATGAATATTATTGATGGAAAAAAAATAGGGGAAAAAATAAAAACTAAAATAGCTAAAGAGGTTTTTTCTTTAATTCAAGCAGGAGAAAGAAGGCCAAGCTTGGCTATTATTTTGGCTGGAGACAGAAGTGACTCTTCTCTGTATGTTTCTCTAAAAGAAAAATCAGCCAAAGAGGTCGGAATTGATACTAGCTTGTATTTAATAAAAGAGGATGATAGCGAAGAAGATTTTATAAAAACAATTAAATTTTTAAATAATGACGATAGTGTTGATGGAATTTTAATTCAACTTCCTTTACCGAAGAAATTCAATACCGAAAAAATCTTAAAAAAAATAAATCCAATTAAAGATGTTGATGGTTTTTGTGTTGATAAGCCACAAGAAATTTTATCTCCCGTTGTATTGGCGATTAAAGAAAGCTTAGCTAGTCTTAAAAAAGACTTTAAAAATAAGAAGGCCTTTTTGTTTTATAATTCAGAGATATTTAGAAATGAGGTTAAAAATTTTTTAGAAAAAGAAAATATTTTTTTGGAATCTTATTGTATGAAAGACTCTTCAGAGTTTGATGATAAAATAATAAAAAAAATAAAAGAATGTGAGATTTTAATTACTGCTGTTGGTAAACCAAGGTTTATTAAAAAAGATTTTTTATTTGAAGGAATGACAATTATTGATATTGGAATAAGCAAAGAAGGTGAAAAGGTTTTTGGTGATGTTGATTTTAGTGATGTAAAAAAATTAAATATAAATATTACTCCAGTGCCAGGGGGTGTTGGGCCGATGACTGTTGCTTGTGTTTTAAAAAATACACTCATTGCTTATAAACTGGGAAATATTAAAAATAAATAGGATAAATAATGGAAGATATAAACAAGAAAAAAGAAGAAATAAAGGGTTTTTTGAAAAAATATTATAACTTTGATTCTTTTCGCTTAGGGCAGGAGCAAGCTATAGATAATATTTTAAATAAAAAAGATTCAGTGGTTATCATGCCGACAGGTGGCGGTAAGTCTTTAATTTTTCAATTACCGGCCTTGGTCTTAGATGGAGTAACAATTGTAGTTTCTCCTCTTATTGCTTTGATGAAAGATCAAGTTGACTCTCTGGCAAAACTAGGCATACCAGCCACCTTTATAAATTCTTCTATTTCTTTGTCAGAAACAAATAAAAGATTAGAGGAGGTTAAAAATGGTTTTTATAAACTTGTTTATGTAGCTCCAGAAAGATTTTATAGTCTTCCCTTTTTAGAGTCTTTAAGAGATTTAAAAATTTCTTTATTTGCGATTGATGAAGCTCATTGTATTAGTTCTTGGGGGCATGATTTTCGTCCTAGCTATTTAAAGTTAAAGACAGCCATTGAAATATTAAAAAAACCAATTGTTGTCGCTCTAACCGCCACAGCCACACCAGAAGTTAGAAATGATATTATTAAACAATTAAATTTAGAAAATCCAGATGTGATTGTTACTGGCTTTGCTCGAGAAAACATTCAGTTTGGAGTGATTCATTCTAGTACTAATCGAAAAATAGAATTTATTTTAGATGCTATTTCTGGTGCAAATAATGGAGCGGGAATAGTTTATGTTGGTACCAGGGCTAAGGCCGATGAGATTGTAGAGAGACTTTTGGAAAGTGGTATTGAGGCTGTATCTTATCACGCTGGTATGGATAGTGAAAGTCGAGATTGGGTACAAAATAATTTTATGTCTGGCAAGGCTCAGGTGGTTGTGGCCACTAATGCTTTTGGAATGGGAATAAATAAATCAGACATTAGATTTGTTATTCATCATGATATGCCAGGAACAATTGAGGCTTATTATCAAGAAGCTGGTCGTGCGGGTCGTGATGGAAATCCTAGTTTTTGTTTACTTTTGTATTCTCCTAGTGATAGATATTTAAGAGAGTTTTTTATAAAAGGAGATAATCCGGATCCAGAATTAATTGTTAAAGTTTATGAAACTCTTTTGGACAAAGAAAGCGATGCTATTAAGGGTTCAATATTAATAACTTACTCAGAGTTGGCTAAAGAGTTATCGGCCAACGTTCCGGAAATGGCAATTGGAACAGCTTTAAAAATTTTAGAGAAAGAGGGATATCTTTCTCGACCCAACGATAAAAATGGAGGAGCCTTTTTAAAATCTAAAGTTGATTTTGCTTCCCTTTTATCTGGTTTAAGTTCAAGGTCTAAAGTTCAAATAGAGGCACTCAATAAAATTTACGATCGTTTTAAAGATGAATTGGAAAGTGGTTGGGATTTTAGTTTAGAAGACGTAGCCTCTTTGATAAATGTTAAAAAAGATTCAATTTTAAGAATGATCAAAAAGTTAGCTGAAAAGGATTTGCTAGAATATAAACCTCCATTTAGGGGAACAGAGATAAGAATTTTAAAAAGAGTTTCTTCTGATGATTTAAAATTAGATTTTAAAGCTTTGTCTGAAAAATTAGAAAGGGCTGAGAATAAGCTTAACGAGATGGAAAATTATGCCTATTATTCAGGTTGTCGTCAAAAATATATTTTAAAATATTTTGGAGAAAATTATTCTAAAAACTGTGGGCACTGCGATCAGTGTTTAAGAGGAGTAAAAGAAGATGAAAACAGCTTTGAAGATGGTTTGCGAAGTTTTAGAAAAAAAGAATATTTAATTTAATTTTTTAAGATGAATAAAAAAGCCGAAAAATATTTATTAAATTTAGTTAATAGCAACTATGAGGATATAGCTGAGAGTTTTAATGAAACTAGAAAAAAACCAATGAAGCCAATGGTTTTAGAAATTGTTGAATCTTTAAATATTAAAACAGAAGACAAAGTTTTGGACTTGGGCTGTGGCAATGGGCGTTTTTTGGATGTTTTAGGTAATGATAAAAATTATTTGGGTGTAGATAATAGCAAAAACTTAATTAAATTTGCTAGAGAAAAATATGGTGATAAATTTCAGGTTTTAGATGTTTTAAAATTAGATAGCTTAGTGGAAAATAATTTTAACTTTGTTTTTTCTTGGGCTGTCTTTCATCATATCCCGGGTAATAACCTGAGATTAGATTTTTTAAATCAAGTTTATGACAAAATGAAAGATAACTCTACTTTAGTTATCAGCGTTTGGAAATTAAGACAGAAAAAAAACTTTTTTTGTTTGGCTTTAAAATCCTTTTTAAATAATTTTCTTTATTTTAGGTTTTTAGATTGGGGAGATTTGGTTTTTAATTGGGGTAAGAAAAAAAACGGAATTAGGCCAAGATATTATCATGCTTTTTTTAAAAAAGAATTTAAAAATATTTTTAAGAAATCGAAATTTAAAATAGAAAATTTTTTGGAGGATGAGTTTAATTATTATATAATATTAAAAAAATAGTTTTGCCCTTAATTTTTTTTTGCTATAATAGTTATATAATAGGACTATTAAGGTTATTAAGGTAGTTAGGATTTTTAGGATTTCACTTTCCTCCTTGTCACCCCAGCGAAAGCTGGGGTCCAGAGTAGGCACTTAAATATTCTATTAATTAAAAAACTATTATTAATATAATTAAAATAAATTAATTTAATGTTTTTTATAAATGCCACTTTTTTAAAAAAGTGGCTCCAAAACTTTCAGCAATAAAAAATTTCGGGACAGTCACTATAAAAGCTAGTAAAATTTAAAACTCGGCCAAGCTAAAGCTTAGCCTCAAACACTTAAATTTTACATGCTTTTTATGCCTCTGTCTTTTCAAAATTTTTTAAATACTGATATTTAAAAAACAATTTTTGAAACTATGTTAAATCAAAAACAAAAAGCCTTCACCCTCATCGAACTCCTAGTAGTTATAGCCATTATTGGCATACTAGCTACTTTAGCGGTTGTAGCCTTACAACAAGCCAGACAAAATGCTAGAGATGCTAAAAGAATGGCTGACATGAAGCAAATACACACAGCTCTAGAGCTATTTGCTAATAAGTATGGAAGATATCCCACCCAAGAAGAATGGAACCAAGGTTTTATTGGATCATCTACTGATAACATAATCTTTATGCAGAACATTCCTCTTACCCCTACTCCAGCTGATGGAAAATGTCAATCAGCATCTAATACCTATATCTACACTCCTCAAAACAATGGTGCCAGCTATACCATAGATTTCTGTACCGGCAAACAAGTATCTGATCTTCCAGAAGGAGCTAAACAAATGACCCCAGGAGGAATAATAATAGGCAGTAGTGGAAATACTGGAGGAGGAGAAGGAGTTCCAACTTGGTCCTGTGGAGATGATTTTACAGATACAAGAGATAGTAATATCTATCCAACAGTTCAAATCGGAACCCAGTGTTTGTTTGCTAAAAACCTAGCCTATCTTCCAGCTGTCCATAGTAATTCTGAATTTGAA
>JALNZW010000038.1 GCA_023229115.1 Patescibacteria group bacterium | reverse complement strand
AATTTTTGGTAAACTGTCCAGAAGCAGGGGCTCAAAGGTTTGAAAGACAAATAGAAAAGATAAGGGAACTTGAAGAAATGGGTATAGATTATTTAATATTAACCCCGGCAGACAGTGAACGTTTTGTCAATATAATCAACAATCTAGATGCAAAAGGCATTAAAACAATATGTATTGACTCTGATTGTCCAAACAGCAAAAGACTAAGCTTTATCGGTACAGATAATTATGCTGCTGGAATAAAAATGGGTGAAGTAATAGCCAAGCACCTTAAAAACAAAGAAAAAGGCGATGTAATAATCAGTATGACAGACAAAAATCGTACAAATATGACAGAACGTCTACAAGGAGTAGAGGATGAACTAAAGAAATACAATACAATAAAAATAGTTGCTATGGATTATGGAAAGGTAAACACAGCTGAAAGAATTAAAAATGTAGAAGATTTAGTTAGAAAATATCCGAATTTTGACCTGATAGCTGGGCTTGATGCACATTTTTGCGAAATAGTTGAGGCTCTCAAAAAGAAAATGAATTTGAAAAACAAACTTTTTATTGGTTTTGACAATACACCCAAAAATATTGAACTTGTTGAGAAAGGCATTGTTGATGCAATAGTAGCCCAACGTCAAGAACTATTTACTAATATCGCAATAAGAAAAATATATAGCTATGAATCGGGCAAACCTGAAACAGACGTTGAACTGCTAGATACCTATGAAATAAATAAAATCAATGTAAATGCACTACTAACATTAAAAAAAGAACGATAAATATTGGCTTTTAACAAAATGATTTTACAAATTCAGCCAAAGGAAGGGGTTTACTAAAATAATAACCCTGTATTTCATAACATCCTTTTGATTGAAGAAACGATAACTGTTCCTGTGTTTCAACTCCTTCGGCAATAACTTCAAGCCCTAAAATATGAGACATAGATATAATACTTGATACAAGTCTTTTTGATGATTCACTTTTTAAAAGGTCATCAATAAAACTCTTATCGATTTTTATCTTGTCAATCCTTAACTTATTAAGATATGCCAGAGAAGAAAAACCTGTACCAAAGTCGTCTAAAGCAATTTGTAATCCCATATTTTTCAAGGCGTTAATCTTTTTCTGGGCAGAATAAAAATCGTCGATGAAAATCTCTTCAGTTAGTTCAACCCCTAAATATGAAGGATCTATATCATACTTATCTAAAACAATTTCAATAAAATTTAAAAAATCTTTGTCTTCAAAGAAGGATTTAGACACGTTAAAAAATACTTTTATTTTATTATTCAAAGAGGAATTCAGTTCTTTTGCTATTTTTGCAGTACTTTCCAAAACAAATCTATCTATTTCAGTCATTAACCCTTTTTTCTTTGCAACCTCTAAAAAATCAAAAGGAGATAAAATAGTTCCATCACTTTTTTGCATTCTAATTAAGGCCTCTGCTCCAATTATCTCAAAATTGTCTGTATCTATCTGTGGTTGAAAAAATAATACTAACTTATTATTTTGTAAGGCATAGTATATCTCTTCTTCGATGAGATTCTCATATTTTATTAAGTTTGATAAATCAAGAGAATAAAAGTTGATATCACTTTTTGAAGATACATTTAATGCAGTTCTAGCTTGATTTATCAATTGTTCAGGATCTTTTGAATTCTGAGGATAAGTACTGATACCAATTCTTGCCTTAATAAATACTTTCTCACCAAATAATTGCAAAGGCTCTGCTAATGCTTTAATTAGCTTATTTGAAATTTCTTCTATATTTGATAAAGAATTAAGACTTCCAAATAGTGCAAACTCGTCTTCAGCAATTCTTGAAACAAAAAAATCGTTCTCAGCAATTTTAGTAATTCTATCTGTTATTTCTTTTATGATAAAGTTTATCTTTTCAAAATCATAGACAATAGGTAACTCATGCATCTTGTTAATTTTTATGACTATTAGAGCGTACTCTGCATGAACATTATCTAAATTTCTTGCAATAACATCCTTCATTTTTTCTAACAAAAACTCTTTATTAGGTAACCATGTTTGAAAGTCATACTTATGAACCCTTGTAATTTCTTCTTCTCTTCTAACATTATTAGTTATATCTGTATTGATTGCAATGTATCCTATCAACTCATTGCTATAGCCTTTAATCTCAAAGATGTTAGAATATGTAAAAATAATTTCTCCGTTTCTTTTCTTATTAATCAATCTACCATTCCAGAATCCTTTTGACTTAAGGTCATACCACATTCTTTGATAAAACGTTTTATCGTGCATATTTGAAGACCAAAAATGCGGATCTTTCCCAACTACTTCTTCAAGAGAATAGCCCATCATATCAACAAAAGCTTTATTAACCGTTACTACTTTATTGTTTTTATCGGTTATAACAATAGCCTGCTGTGAATTATCAAACAAGTCTTTCGGAAAGAAGGTTTCAGGGGTTATCATCCCATATTTTTGCTTTGTATTTCTAATTAATATGTATACAATATCCCTATTATTCCATCTTTTTTTCTTTCCAACTAATTCAAAGTTATCAAAACCTTCCCTTTTTTCCTTGAATGAAACTCTTAAAATCCATTCATTTTCATAATCATAATTATTAAAATTATCCTGTAATTTTTGAAAATCTTCTTCTCTTAGCAACTTTTTTAATTCGTCTAAATTTTGAGGAAATTCGTCTTTTCCTAATCCGATAACCCTCTTAAAATTCGATGAGTACAAAATCTTATGATTTGACAAATCTATTCTTATAACGGCCCCCGTGTGCATCTCTGATGAAGATTCATACATGTCTAATATCTCGCCTATTTCTTCTGTGCTTAGTCTCTGATCTCTCATATCTCGGCCACCTTTTTTAGAATAATCTTTGCTAGTTCTCATAATATAGTATAACATTTTTTTTACATTAAGATAAAAATAAAGAAAAACTTTATTATTTTTTGATTTCTTGTAGATTTATGTATTAAACAATTACTCCATAATTTACAATTGGGATGAACACCATTTCTAGTCATCCCAATTGTTATAGTAAGTAAACTAAGTGTGTATATTCAATTAAATTAAAAATATTTTAGGACTATTACATCCTAAATATGCTCTTTTTGTAAAGACAATGTTATTTCTCTTCTTACATGCAATAAATAGAAAAATAATGCTATAATCATTCCTAAAATTGGAACTAGAGTTGCTCCTCGATAACCAAAAGTTGCGATGACGCTTCCCATAAGACTCAGAGAAATTGTTTGTGAAAGAACTACTACAATGTTATTAATACCGAAGATCTTTCCCTGATAATTTTGAGGAACCGAATTGGATATGATTACAACGTTCATTGTATAAATGATACCCAACGCTCCACTAAACAAAAATAATATTAAAAAAAGAAGGGTTGAGTGTATAGAAAGAAAATTTTCATAAAAAACAAAGATTAAAGAAAAAGTTATAAGTAGTGTTAATATGGTTAACATATATAACTTTTTTCTACCAATAATTTTACTAAAAATGCCTGTTGCTGTTGAAAAAAGAGCACTAATTAATGTTGAAATACCCATAAAAAAAGAGGCTTTTTCTAAAGACATAGCAAATTCAGTTTTTAAGAAAGAGGTGGCATAAGGTAGAACACCCCCAACCGTAAACCAAATTCCAAACTGTGAAATAAGAAGAAGAGAGACGTGTTTAAATACCTCAGAATTATTATCTGATAAAGAATTTTCTTTTTCCTCTAGTAACGGTGAACTATTTAGTTTTTTTAAAAACAAAGGCACAACAAAAAGAGCACCTACCAATGAAAGCAAAATTATAACAAATTCAATACTTTTTGAAATTACAACTCCTATTAAAACAGAAGATAAAAACATTGAAACATTTGAAACCCCCATGACCAATCCATAATTTCTATCCTTATTACAATCTTTACTCACGTTGCTTACAAAAGCAGAATAAGGGGTTTGTATACTAAAAGTTGTCGTTACAAAAACAATAGTTGTAAAATATAGAAGAAACTTATTTTTCAAACTTAATAAACCCATAGCAATAAAAGCTACCAAGAAAAGTACTTTTATATAAATTAAGTAATCTCTCTTTTTATCGCTTAAATAACCAATTAACATACCAACAAAAATTGTTAGAAACATTCCAATTGAAACTAAATAACCCGGTATTACCATTGAACCTAAAGTATCGTTTAAATAAGGAATAAGAACGAAATTATAGATCGCATACAAAATGCCTATTGAAACACTCCCAATTAAAATACTAATCAAATTTATCGACCTCTTCCAAGAAATCTGCATATTTTTTAAAAGAAATGTTATTCTCATTTTGAATCAGATGAATTATATCTTCAGAAATATTGTGACTGTTCGCCTGAAAAGCTGAAAGAGCACCAGCAATTGCTGCAATTGTGTCGGTATCCCCTCCAATTGAAGCACCCATTCTAATAGCAAGCCAAACATCATCTTTACAATATGTTCCAATTGCTATTGCTGCACCTGCTACATCAACGGCCTCCATCGTTGTTCCAAATATGTAATAGATTTTTTGAAGAAATGAGTCAACTTCATTTTCTTCTTGAATAAACTGTTTTATTATCTTTAATCTTTCTGATATGGAAGGCCCAACAAACTCTCTATCAGTCAATTTTTTTCCAATATTTGCACCCTTAATCGCCGCATCAATTATTTCGTATATATTTGCTCCCTTTGAAGCACAATAATATGCAAACCCAACTGCTAAGGATGATTCAATCGCTAAATTGGTGTTATGTGTCGGTATAACACAATTGACAATTGCCGTTATTAGTGAAGACTCATCTTTGTCTAAATGATAGAGAACCGGAGCTAAAATTCTCATTGGAGCTCCACTAGTTGTGCCATTAGCTTCGACTTCTCGTCCTTGATCAAATGATTCAATTGCTTTTTTTGTACTAGGGCCTATGTAACCTTTTTCATCTGGCTTACATTCTTTAAACCATCTTAAAAGCGCTCTTTTCACGGCTTCTTCTGAAAAATTTTTGCTCTTATGGTATTCTTCTATTAAGAAAAGAACTTGCTCTGTATCATCAGTAACTTCACCAAGCTTTAGCCCCTTAGAATGAATCAGAGAATACTTAGGATCAATTAATTCGCTTACAAACCCAAATTTTTCCTTTATTTGCCTGTATGTCATAAATTCAGTAGGCATTCCTAATGCATCACCTGCGGCAAATGCCTCTAAAATAATTTCAAATTTAGTCATTTCAAGCCTCCAATTTAATTGTAAGACCACTGTGTTCTTCACCTTTAATACAAACTTCTGATTGTTTTAGATCTATCTTTGGATTTCCATCTATAATGCAAAAGGCGTTGAAATTAGATATAT
>JALNZW010000037.1 GCA_023229115.1 Patescibacteria group bacterium | reverse complement strand
GGCGTCTCTACATCTGATTAATCAACGTATAAATAAATTATTATTTGGAAACGCCCGTATAGGGCATCTAATTCCCTTCAAACATTAAATTGATTTTTTGTAGAGACGTGCTATATGCGCGTCTCGGTTTGTTTTAACCAGCGTTAATTTTTAGTTGTAGAGACGTGCTACATGCGCGTCTCGCATTTTTGTTTTTTAAACCATAATTAAAACCATGAGACGCCCGTATAGGGCGTCTCTACACTTTATTAATCAAAGGTTGAATGATTTATTATTAAAAGACGCCCGTATAGGGCATCTAATTCCCTTCAAACATTAAATTGATTTTTTGTAGAGACGTGCTACATGCGCGTCTCGATTTTTGTTTTAAAGTATTATTCCAAAATTTAATCATTCTATCCCTAATTCTGCCAGTGAAAATTTAAACTCTCTTATCCCAGATACATATGGTGCGATTTCATATAATTGAAAAACTACTACTAACTCATCATTTGAAATATAATAATCATCAATCATTTCTACTGTAGCTTCTTTAAAATATATATTCTTTTCATCTTTTTGAATTTCTTCATTAATGGTGCTTATAATATAATCTATTGTGCTTTGTGAATTCTCTCCTAAAAATTTAGAAATGCTTACTTTCCTGTTAGTTGACAAATCAAAATTATATGTTTTTCTAATGGTAAGAGGATGAGCTTGACCAAATGAAAAGTTAAAATAGTCCATATACAAACTAATGAAATTATCAGAAAAGTACCCAACAAATGGAGTTATTATCACCTCTGGCCACGATGTATCTGGACCTTGAACTAGAGAATAGTTTTCTTCTAAAAACTCTTGTATATCGTTCAATATTAAAGCATTGAAACACATAGGATTTGGTTCATCTTTTGAACCATAAATAAACGGAAAACTTATACGGCCACTTAATTTTCCTGTAAGATCAGAAGAAAGAAAAACATAGTCTAGTGACATTGCTACTAAACTAACAGAAAGTACCAACAAAATAAATACTACTTTTTTCATATTATATAACCTCCATAATTTTATATTGTTTTAGAATTAAACAGAAGGAAAAGGAAAGAAGTTGTTCACTGTATAATCTCCATTCAATCTGCATTTATTCAAATAAGAAACGGTCTACACAGAAGTCCCTAACTTTTTTTATTCCATGTTTATTTTACTATACACTTTTCATTTTACCTAATTATTTTAAACATGCATAATTATTTTAAATACGCATAATATAATTGAAATTTGATATAATTAAAGAAGAATACTAAAAGGAGAGGACCCAAATGAAGGTTACAATCCTTTATGATAACACCGCATACAACAAAGATTTAGAACCTAATTGGGGATTTTCAGCCTTGATAGAAAAACAAAATGCCCCAAGGATACTATTTGACACCGGTAGTAGTGGAAGGATTTTACTTAACAATATGCAAAAACTAGGTATATCACCAAACACTATAGATGAAATTTTTATTTCACACGCTCATTACGATCATGTTGGTGGATTATCAGGCTTTCTTTCAGAGAATGATCAAGTAAAAGTATGGGTTCCACCTGCCTTTAAAGGAGTTAAAAACGCAAGAGAAGTCACTACAATATATAGTGCAACTAAGATTCATGAAGGAATATATTCTACTGGAGGCATATATGGAATTGAGCAATCTCTTTGTGTAGAAACCAGCAAAGGAATAGTGATTATAACCGGGTGTTCTCATCCAAAGATGGAAGACATCTTGAAAGCAGCTTCTCAATTTGGTGAAGTCTATGGAATTATCGGAGGTCTGCATGGTACCCCTGCTGAATCCTTACACGGACTAAAACTAATTTGCCCAACTCATTGTACAGAACACAAAAATAAAATAAAACAACTATACCCCAGTGCATATGTTGAAGGCGGAGCAGGAAAAATAATTGAAATAAGTTAATAATTATTAGAAAACAGGGATGGTTGATTCCGTTGATATATTATTACTAAAAGATACCCCAAAAATTTACATTTATCTAATAATAAGAAAAGAATTATATTTCAAAATAATTTTTAGGTTTGAAAACTACTTATTTGTCTTCATAATTTTAATTATATCACGCTAAGAAGTTTTTCTCTCTACAAGAATATATTGGTTTAAACATAATTTAAAATAAACCAATTTCATGAAAAATAATATGTTATCATATAAAAGCAACATAGAATAGTTTCAAGGTTATATCTTGAACTTGGAGGTATATCATCAATGTATCAGCAACTAAACCTAAGTTTCACTCAAAGTCATATATGCCAAATAAATGCAAAACCATTTCTAAAATGGGCAGGGGGTAAAGGACAGCTTTTAGAAGATTTAAATAAAAGGCTGCCTTCTAAAATATTGAAAGAAGAAAAAATAGATCGTTATATAGAACCATTTGTTGGTGGAGGAGCCTTCTTTTTCTTCTTAAAAAGCAATTACTTTATCAAAGAAGCAATTTTAATTGATATTAATAAAGAATTAATAGTAGGCTATAAAGTAGTTCAAAACGATGTAGAAAAGCTTATTTCTCGCTTAGAAAAAATCGAATCTAAATTTTTAAAACTTTCCCAAGAAGATAGAAAAGATTTTTTTTATAATGTAAGAAAAAAATATAATGACCAAAAAAAGCTTTTCAACTATGAAAAATATGGCTCTAGCTGGATAGAAAGAGCTGCATATCTAATATTCTTAAATAAAACATGTTTTAATGGGCTCTTTAGGGTAAATAGTAAAGGCGAATTTAATGTTCCTTTCGGCAAGTATAAAAACCCTACTATATGCGATACCTTAAATTTATTAGAAGCTAATAAAGCATTAAAAAACACTAAAATCATATGTGCGGATTTTGAAGAATCAAAAAAGTATGTAGAAAAAAATACATTTCTATATCTTGATCCACCTTACAGACCTTTAAACTCAACTTCTTATTTCACGTCTTACTCAGAAAATGGTTTTGATGAAAAAGATCAAATCAGGTTGGCACAATTTTTTAGAGATGTAGACAAAATGGGAGCTTTTTTAATGCTTAGCAACTCTGATCCTAAAGTTGTTGATGAAAAAGATAACTTTTTTGACAAATTATATTCAGGCTTTAATATTGAAAGAGTTAATGCAAAGAGAACTATAAATAGAGATTCAACTAAACGCGGTACTATAAATGAACTAATTATTAGAAATTATTATTAAATTTAGTTTATAAACACGAGGTGTATTGTGAATCCTATTTATTTTGATTTTTTTAAAACAACAAGCATAGAAGATATTATAATAAATTTTTTAGAGACACTTATAAAAACCAACAGGACTTATAATTTTTTTGTAAACTGGGACAAAATTAGAAAGAATATTGAAACTTATAAAATTGAGTTAAATATTTTAAATTCGTTAATTGGTAGCAATCAGTTCGACGAAGACTTAAAAACAATACTTCGTCGTTATCCTGAAGTTATTCCTCTAATCCCAATTCTCCTAGCAATTCGAGATAAAAAACTGTCTATAATTGACAATTTTGCTGATATAGATTTCAAAATCATAGATTTTAACTTTACCAATAAAAAACTATCAGAAAAGGAGCTCTCGCAAATCATTGAATTTTTTGATAAAACAGGCCTTAAAAGTTTCTTTGTTGAATTAGCATCTAAAAGTATTCAAGATTATGTTTTAGGGATCGAAGTTGGAATGGATACTAACGCTCGAAAGAACAGAAGTGGAGACATTATGGAACAATTATTAGACCCAATTATTAAAAAGATAGCAACTAAATATAAAGATAACTTCGAAATAATAACTCAACAAAAATTCAATTATTTAAAGAAAGAATATGGAATTCCTATTAACTCTAGAATTAAAAACAGAAAAGCTGATTTTATTATAATTAAAAATAAAAATACCTTCATAAACATTGAAACTAATTTTTATACTACACCTGGTTCAAAACCTCAAGAGATTGTTGATTCTTATATTGAAAGACAAAATGAGTTAAAAGAAAATGGAATTGATTTTATTTGGATTAGTGATGGATATGGCTGGAATGGCCAAAAAAATCAGCTTTATAAAGCTTTTGAAAAAGTTGATTACCTTTTAAACCTTCATTTTGTACGTGAAGGATTATTGGAGGAAATTCTATGGAAGATATAAATTTTAAAAAAGAATATACAACTGTTTGGTCCTTCCCCGAGAGAGGAAATTGGTATACTCATAACGGTAAATATAAAGGAAATTTTGCTCCCCAAGTTCCGAGAAACATTATTTTGAGTTACTCAAAAGAAAATGATGTAGTACTAGATCCAATGGTAGGAAGCGGCACTTCAATGATAGAGACCAAACTATTAAATAGAAAAGGAATTGGTATTGATATAAATCCTTCTGCAGTTGAGATAACCAAAAAAAATCTAGAATTTATGAATAATAATGAGGAAAATTTCAAGTTTGAACCTGAAATAAAAACTGGAGATGTTCGAAATTTAAAAGAAATTGAAGACAATAGCATCGATTTAATTATTACTCATCCACCATATTTAAACATTATTAAATATTCAAATGGAAAAATTGAAGGAGATTTATCCAACATTTCAGACTTAAAAGATTTTTTAATAGAATTAAGAAAAGGGGTAATAGAGCTTTTTAGAGTATTAAAAAAAGGCAAGTATTGTGCAATATTAATAGGAGATACCAGAAAAAGTGGCCACTATGTACCTTTATCTTATTATGTAATGCAACTTTTTCTAAAAAATAAATTTATTTTAAAAGAAGATATTATCAAAGTTCAACATAATTGTGGTTCAACTTCTTATTGGAAAAATCAGGCAGAAAAATATAATTTTTATTTAATTATGCATGAACACTTATTCGTGTTTAGAAAACCTAATGATAAAGAAAACTATAGCAAATTAAAATATAGCATTTGGCAAGAGTCACTCTTATGACATATTTAAATGAGAAAAGCGAATATGGTACAATTTGAAGAGTTAATTTTTAACCATATTCGCTTTTTTTTGTTACTTATTCAATACTTCTAAAAACTTTTGTAACATTTCATCGTTGAAAGTTCCTTTGCTGAAACTGACTAATCCTCTTAGTGGCATATCCATAATCCATTTTATTACATTGTTCACTTCTTCTTTTTCTTTACCGGGTTCTTTTATCTTTTCTAATATACTGTCTATCAAATCTATAATTATTTTTTCTGTTTCTGGGTCTTCTAATAAATCTCTAATAAGTGAATTTCTATCGTATTTTTTCTTAATAGTAACTGTTGAATTCACTTTAACTGTCTCTTTTAATTCTATCTCTTTTGATGATTTACCTACCAGTATCTCAAACTCTCCACTTTCTACATACCAGTCTCTTATTTCTGTGTTGTAATATGCAAACGATCTTTTATCTA
>JALNZW010000036.1 GCA_023229115.1 Patescibacteria group bacterium | reverse complement strand
TACACAAAAGAAAATAAAATTGATAAAGAAATTGATATAACACCAATAAAAGAAATGGAAGATGTGGAGATTGAAACTGATGAGAAATCTCTATTTGGAATAACTAAAACTAAAACAGTTAGACAATGGACTGGCAATATAGTTTTATCTGAAAAAGACTATTTAAAATTAAGGCAAAAAGTCAATAAAGGAAAACAAGCAGAAGGAAAATTAGAAGCTATTTTAGAAACTGATGTTTACCAGGAAAACAAAGAGCTAAAAAATGAATTAAAAGATCAGATAGATAAAAATGATAAAGATATTGATGATTATAATGATCTTGTTAAAAGATATAATAATTTATATGAAGAAAATACTTCTTTAAAGAACCAGATTGGCGATTTAAAAGAAGAAATTAAGTTAATATACCAATCTACTAAAAGATTCTTTAAAGACCGTATAAGCGATTTTAAAGCCTTTAAAGAAGTATTTAAAGAGTTAGCTGATAGTATATCTAATATATCAAGAGAAAAGGGATTAGATAGTAGTTTCAAGAAAGAATTTGATAGAGAAAACAAGAAAAAGCGAACTAAAGGAATGAGTCGATAATTTTAGTATATGCTGTATACTCTGTAAACATTGTATACAGAGTAAATTGAGTAAACAGCGTATACACAATAAAAATGTTCATTTATCTATTGATAATCTAAGTCCCCTTAGTAGTCTTTAGGGGTATTGTTTTAAAAGGGGTGAAAATATGTTATAATAAAAGTGTTCATTTATCTATTGATAATCTAAGTCCCCCTACTAGTCTTTAGGGGTATTGTTTTAAAAGGGGTGATTTATATGAGTAATAACATAAAGAATAAGAAGAAAAATTATAAGGAAGTAGAAGAGCTATTAGGTTTTCATTATGTAGAAGTAAAGGGAGAAGAATTTTATAGATATATATTTCCTAATAACCAAGATGAAGGAGAAATGCCGGCAGATTATTCTAAACCTAATGCTATTTATTTATATAAGGATTCTAAAGATGAGGGTACAGAAAGAAAGTTAAGAAGGAGAATAATGCTTAATGATACCTGGGAAGAAGACTATAAAGAGTTTGTAGAGAATAATCCTATGACCCTATGCTCAGGTTTAGCTTATAGAGGTCGTGTAAATCGGTTAGAGTATGCTCAGAATATGAATGCTTTGGTTTTTGATCTTGATGCAGTAGGTAAAAATGAGTTAATGAATTTATTTTCAAGAATAGGTAAAAAACCAGGTCTTAGAACCCTCCCTCAACCGACTTTTATTGTAATGAGTGGTACAGGTCTTCATATTTACTATGTATTTAAAGAGCCGATTGCTTTATATCCGAATATTAAGCTTCAGATGAAGCAGTTAAAGTATGATTTAACTTTTAAAATGTGGGAGTATAAGGCGACTTCACAAGAAAAACAGATACAGTATCAGTCAATTAATCAAGGCTTTAGAATGGTTGGATCTAAAAATGATAAGTATGATTTACCTGTAATAGCTTTTAAAACTGGCGATAGAGTTACTTTAGATTATATTAACTCTTATGCAGATGAAGAAAAAAATAGAGTAGATATAAAAAAGCGATTTAGACCAACTCAATATTCTTTAAAAGAAGCAGAAGAGAAGTTTCCAGAGTGGTATGAAAGAGTGATTGTTAAGGGAGATAAGAGAGCTAAAAGATGGGATATAAAGAGAGATCTTTATGATTGGTGGTTGAGACAGTCTTATAAGGTTAAGGGTGGACATCGTTATTTTTATTTAATGTGTATGGCAATTTATGCTGTAAAGTGTAATATTCCCAAAAGTGAAGTTCGAGAAGATATGTATAAAATATTTGATGAATTAAAAGAAATAGAACATTCCAATCCTTTAGAAGAAGATGATATTAAATCGGCTTTAGAAACTTATGATAGACAATACTATAATTTTACTATTGATGACATTGTAAAATTAACAGATATTCCTATTGAAAAAAATAAAAGAAATTATAGAAAACAAGATCAACATTTAAAACTTGCAAGAGGACAATTAGAGTTACTTAAAGAAATGGGAGAAGTTGAAGTAGGTAGACCTTCAAAAGAGAGTCTTGTTAGGGAATATTTAGAAGACAATCCTGATAATTCTCCAACAGAAATAGCTAGAAATTTAGGAATTTCCAGGACAACAGTTTATAAATATATAAATTAAAGTGTACAGCACTGTACTAAAGTGTACAACGAAACGTACAGCAATCTGTACAGCGTTATGATACAGTATTTCATAAGTGAGGTGGCATATGAAGGATAATATTTATACAATAAAAAACTTATGTGATGAATTAAATCAGCCAAGACAAAAGGTAAGAAGAAGACTTGAAAAGTTTGAAATTAAAGCGATTAATGAAGATACAAGAACTTATGAAAATGAACCTCTGGAGTATGATTACCAAGCTTTTTTGAAATTAGCAGAAGAATTTGATATACGAATTGACAATAAAGATTGTACAGCAAGTGTACAACAGCGTACAACGAATGAACAGCACCGTACAACAGAAGAAACAAGCAAAGATAAACTGATAAAGGTACTAGAAGAGCAGTTAGAAGAAGCGAATAAATCAAGAGCAAACTTAGAAAAACTTTTAGACCAACAACAACAGTTAACTTTGATTTCTAATAAAAAACTTGAATCATTGAAATTAGAACTTGAAGAAAAAGAATCAGAAACACAGATTGATGAAGGAATAAATAAAGAAGAAATGAAAAAAGATGAAAAAAAGAAGTGGTGGCAAATTTTTAGATAAATATAAAAGGAGAGAAATACTATGGCAGAAAATAAAAACCTTCGTCCCTTATTAAAATATCCAGGGGGAAAAGAAAGAGAATTAAATCATATTAATGATGCTCTACCTTCAATTATAAATAATTATTATGAGCCATTTTTAGGTGGCGGGGCTGTCTATTTTAATATAAATGCAAAACATTACTATGTAAATGACAAATCAAAAGAGTTAATGGATTTTTATAAAAATATAGCTAGTCAAAATAATGTTTTTTTTGAAAAGTTGGAATCTATAAATGATAATTGGAAGTTAATAACGGATATTTCTGAAAAACATAGTGAAGAGTTACTACAGATATTTTATGATTTTTATAGTGATAATTTAGATGAGCGACAATTAAGTAATATGTTGTTTCAATTTGTTCTGCACAATATTAAAGAATTTAACGGCTTGCTTACTTCTGATTTTAATGTTGCGATTGAAGATTTCATCAATATATTAAAAAGGACTTTATTGAGAAGATATAAAAGAATGAAAGAACTTAGTAAAGAATCAGGAGTTTTAAAGGAGACTGATATAAAAGATAATATTGAAGCTTCTCTTAAAGCATCTTTTTACACACATTTGAGAAACATTCAAAACAACAGTGAAGAGTTTAATATTTCCAATGGATATTCATCAGCTTTATATTTTTTTATAAGGCAAACATGCTATTCTTCAATGTTTAGATATAATAAGTCGGGTGGTTTTAATGTTCCATATGGCGGAATATCTTATAATAAAACTAATTTTGATAAGAATTTGTCTTATTTTTCTAGTAAGAAACTTATCAATCATTTTTCTAAAACAACATTTGGAAACATGGATTTTTATGATTTTATGAATAAATATGAGCCAGAAAAAAATGATTTTATTTTTGTTGATCCACCTTATGACAGTGAATTTAGATTTTGGGAGTGAAAAAACAATGAGGACTGAAAAAGAAATTTTAAATTTAGTTTCTGAATTTGCTTATCAACGAAGCAATGTAAAAATTATTGCTCTCGAGGGTTCAAGAACTAATGAAAATATAAAAAAAGATAAGTTTCAAGATTATGATTTTGCTTTTTTCGTATCAGATATTGAGTGTTTCACACATGAAGAAAGTTGGTTAAGTTTATTTGGAGAATTATTGTTTATACAGAAACCAGAAGATATGGAATTATTCCCACCTGATTTAGATTATGGTTACAGTTATATAATGTATTTTAAAGATGGCATAAAAATGGATATTACATTAATTAATTTAAAAGATTTAAATCGTTATTTTAGTGATTCTGATGGTCTTGTAAAAATTTTAGTTGATAAAGATAATTTAGTAATTCAAGAAATTGTTCCAGATGACTCAAATTATTGGTTAAAAAAACCAACAGAACGAGAATTTTATGATTGCTGTAATGAGTTTTGGAGTGTCTCAACGTATGTAGCAAAGGGTGTTTTTAGAAGAGAAATATTATTTGCTTTAGATCATTTCAATAATATTTTACGTCCTGAATTATTAAGAATGATTTCTTGGTATATTGGCTTTAATAGGGGTTTTGATTTTAGTTTAGGAAAGAATTATAAGTTTATAAACAAATATTTAACTGATAAAGAATTCAATATGTTTTTAGCTACTTTTGAGATGAATGGATATAGAAAGACATACCAATCTTTTAAGCTTTGTTGTGAATTATTTAAATATTATTCAAATAAAGTAAGTTGTTTAGGAAATTATAACTATCCAAATTACGAAAAAAATATTGAGAATTTTATTCGTAATAATTATGAGAATTAATTTTATTAGCAACCACATTTTTGGTTGCTTGGGTTTAGGTTTTGAATTTATGGGCTGACTTGTTCAGTCCATTTTTTGTGCTTGCACAAAAACTAGCCTCGCAGAGCACACGCATTAATGACTTATGAAACGTAGTAAATAAGTCTAGTGTGTTATACTTTACATGGAAGGTGTGTCCGTACATATCAAGAAAGGAGTTGTTATTTATGTCAATGATTGTTGCTAGAATGCAGAAAATGAAAGCTGAAAATTTAGTAGGAATTGGAAACCATAATCAAAGAAAAACAAAAAATCATTCTAATCCTGATATAGATACTTCTCTTTCAAAACTGAATTACGATTTAGTAGATCGTACTCAAAATTATAAAACTGATATTGAAAATTTTATAAATGAAAATAAAACTACTACCAGGGCAGTTAGAAAAGATGCAGTTTTAGTTAATGAATGGATTATTTCAAGTGATAAAGATTTTTTTGATAATCTAACTGAAAGTGAAATAGAGAATTTTTTTGAAAGGTCAAAAGATTATTTTGCTGAAAAATTTGGAGAGAAAAATATTCGATATGCAACTGTTCATTTAGATGAAAGCACTCCACATATGCATATGGGTATTGTTCCCTTTGATAAAGATAATAAATTAAGTGCTAAGAGAGTTTTTAATCGACAAGCTCTTCGTGATGTTCAAGAAGAATTGCCTAAGTACTTACAAGATTTTCAATTTGAAATTGAAAGAGGACAAAAAGGATCTGAAAGAAAAAATTTAACTGTTCCAGAATTTAAAAAATTAAAAGAAGAAGAAAGAGAAATAAAAAAAGAATTAGAAATAAAAAAAGATGAATTAATGGCTTACACAAAAGAAAATAAAATTGATAAAGAAATTGATATAACACCAATAAAAGAAATGGAAGATGTGGAGATTGAAACTGATGAGAAATCTCTATTTGGAATAACTAAAACTAAAACAGTTAGACAAT
>JALNZW010000035.1 GCA_023229115.1 Patescibacteria group bacterium | reverse complement strand
TTAAATCTTCTTTAACAAAGTTTAAATTAGATAGTATTTCAGGTAATGTATTGGGTTCGTTTGGGAACACCTTAAATCCATGATCTAAGTATTCGTGAATTTCAAGAAACCTAATAGCAATAATTCTGTTGAACCAAGTTGATGCGAATTGTTCTATTGTATGTTTATATCCATCTGTTCTAACAATATTAATTATTTGATCTCTTTCACTATTAAATTGTCTATTAAATGTTTTCTCAATTCCTTCTATTATAGTTACGTCACCTTGAACTTTGGAACGCTTAACATCATACTCAGAATTAATACCAATCTGTTTTAAAGATAGTTCTATTTGATTTTCCAAATTTAGTTTTGCCCAAGTAGCAAATTCTTGTAATTTTCTTTTATTCATAATCTGCTCCTTTTAATCAATACTGATTTCATCTGTATCTTTTAGTTCTTCTAATAAGCGTTTTTTAATATCTTCAACTACTACTTCTACATCTTCTTTTGAAGTTATTTTCTTATTAGCAACGGGAACTAAAGAAGATAAGGAAATTCTCTTAGATTTCTTTCCGGGTTCAGCTTTAACAATTAAAGTTAGAATAAGCCTTCTAAAACCTTCAACATTATTATTTGATGAAGTGACATATTGGTCAAGATTATTAGCATCTTTAATTGTTTTAAACAAATCGTTGTATCTTTCTTCAAGTTCTAATAATTTGTCATTTAATAAATCTATTTTTTCTTGTTCTTCAATTTTAGATTGAGCTTGCTTAGCTTCATGTCTAATTAAGTTCAAGTCCTTTTCTAGACTTTCTGTCGCAACAGTTATTTTTTCATCTCTAAATGCCGTCTTTTGCTTTTTAACTAATACTACTATCTTTCCTAATTCAACCATTTGTCCAAACGGATGATCATGATTAATAATTGTATAACACTTATCCATTAATTCATCAATTTCAGATAGATCTTCAAGTAATCTATTATCTTCGTACCATTTAGTGATTTCTATGGCATCGTTATAATTTTGAAGTTGTGCACTTCCACTTTGATAGAAACTTAAAATTTCCTCTAAATTATCAACGTTATCTTCAAGAAAGCCTCTTTTATCTTTAATTTGAGAAAAAATATAGGCAGCATCGTCATTTTTTATAATGCTTGATAATTCTCTATGTAGTTCGTAGATTTTGTTTTTTCCAGGATATGATTTATTTTCATATTTAATTTGAATATTTTTCAACTTCTCAACTTTGTCCGAAATAATATCAAAAATACCCTTTCTCATTTTCTCTTCATTTAAAGGATAATTTTCATTAAATACGCTTCTTACAATTCTTTTAATCTCATTTAATGTTTCATCGTCAATTTTTTCTTGTAATTTAATGGAAATAGAATCTATTTTATTACCTCTTGCAAATTCATATTTATCAGATGAATTGCTAACAGATAGTGTTTTTCCATGCAAATCTAAGCGAACTATTCCGTGTTTCCATAAAACACCTATTAAACCCTTAATGTCTAGTTCTTTCCATCCATATGGTGCTTTACCAAAGTAATCTACTAATGTTTTTACTGTAGATATTCTTGAATTATTTTTATCGCTTTTTAGTTTAGATTTTATTTCTTCATAAGCGTCTTTATTAGCGTCTAGTTCTGGCCAATTGCCTAAATCGCCTTCATCACTATTTAGTTCGTCTAAAATGGAGTTAATAGTATCATAGGAATACTTAACTTTAGATAGTGAATAGTATTTGGTTTCAACCATTTTCTTAAGTGCATCAAACACTCTTTCTTTGCCATCTTTTGTCCCTAAATCAAGTAATGTTCCATTTGAATATAATTTAGCAGTTTTAATTGCAAGCTTAATTGAATCTTCAGCTCTTTTTCTTCTTTCAGACAATTCTAATTGCTTCTTTTCAAGAATAGACGCAAGTGATGATGACATTGTTGCCAAATGATTTTGTCTGAATACTGAAATTTTACTTGCAATTATTAGTTCAGATATAAATGCGCCATGTTGCAAATCAATTACAAGTGTTTCTTTTCCAGCAGATTCCATAGCAAGTTTATACTCGTCAGCTTCACCATAAAAACCAGTTATCACTTTTGAAGTAATGTTATTAGGGTTATTTTGGCCAATATTGTGTGAATCTACAAATCTATTAAATGGAAACTCATATTTACCATATTTTATTCTTTGATCTTGTAAAATCACTTCATAAAAGATTTGAGAAATAGTTCTAATTATTTCACCCTCATCATGAGCCGTATTATTAATTTGACGATTTACATCTTGTTCTTCGTTTGTTAAGAAATCGTAAGTATCTCCATTAACTTGAATTAGTGTTTCTTCTTCTAATCTCTTAAGAGCTTTTTCTATTCTTTCTTTTAGTTTTAATTTATCTTCATGAATGCTCGATACCATCATTGTTGCAATTCTATCAATTGTAGCTGGCATTTCTTTAACATATTTAATCATAAATAAGAGTTGTAATACTCTAATATCAAAATCTTCTAAGCTGTCTTTTTGTGAAGCATTTGTGAACACTGTTTTAATATCATAATCAATAAAGTTATCAACTGTTTTAAAGAAACTATCAAAAGGTACTAAAACGCCTAATTCTTTACTTGCATAATCCTTACTTGACTCTTGGAAAGCATTTAGTAGTGATCTTTCGTTTTGTGAAAGGTGTTTCCCTTCGGTCATTCCGTGTTCTCTAATTGCATTAAATACTTTTTGTAGTAATTCAAATTGATAAGAAACAAAAGGATAGTCTTGAATAAACCCATCTTTAGATTTATAACCATTCCATGTTGGCTTTGCATCAAAAATAATTAAATTAGAAAGTCTTGCTTCGTTTGTCTCAAATAATGTTTCAAGAACAGGACTTACTTCATCTTTTTTATCTAAAATTCTTTTTCTAATAACTTCATCAGCATTAGCACCACTTAATAATAATCTGGTGTCAAAACGTCCTTGAATTTTTGAAAAGTCTTGTTTTGTTCCGTCTGATGCATCAACCATTGTTTTTAATTCTTGTTGTGAAGTAACTACAACCCATGCTTTACCACCACAGAAACGACCTAAATCTTCAACACTAGTTTGTAAATTTAGCATAAGTTCAGTATTAGTACCAACAAATTGACCAACCTCGTCCATTAGAAAAACAACTCTAGAATCATTTTCAACACAATATTCATTGACAAGTTTTGCAAATCTCTCTGTATCAATAGAAAAATTATTAACTTGATTATTAAAATACAACTTAGCTGATTCTTCGTCCATATTTCTTGTTTTAATTAAAGCTTTAATGATGCTATCTCTATTTAAGAATGCTTGGTTTCTTCCATCGAGTTTCCAATTTTTATTTGCATATGTTTCAAATGCTTCTTGAAACTCCTCGTATACACCTTCTTTAATTAGCTCTCTTTCCATATCAGCAACCCATGGTGTTGTTGCACTTAAACCTACAGCTTCGTTAAACGTCCTTAACATTACATCCATAATTGCTTGAGGTTTTGTTTTTGCTTGTGAACCAGCTTTAGAATCAATATTAAAAATGACAACAAGTGTTTTTGAGTTTGCTGACATATTAATATCTGCTAAAACAATCTCATCCTTAATTTTTTCTTTAAAGAACTCTGGTGCTTTTAATCCTGCAACATCTTTATTTTCTAGGATATAACCTAACATTTTTAAAAAGTGAGATTTACCTGAACCAAAAAAGCCCGTTATCCAAACACCCATTTTACTAGTTGGTGAGTTAATAGATTCACGATATTTTCTAAAAAAAGTTCTAAAATGCTTTTCGATTTCTCTAGTTACAACATACTCATCTAATTCTTGAAATATTTTTTCATCAGCTTCATTACCTATAGTAACAACGCCTTCAATGTTTCGATCAATCGATCTTTTAAATAGTTCTGTGATTTTCATTAATAATCTTCTCCTCTTTCTATAATAGGTGTTGCACGATAGTAGTTATCATCAAGCAATCTATCAAATAATTTTAAGTGCCCTTTTCTTGCTGAAAACCTACCAGGATACATCATAACAACTGGGTTTCTCTTAAATATACTCTGTAAGTTGTTTAATATTGTATGACTTCTAATAACAGGATAAGCTTTACCAACTCCATTAATTAAAACAATATGTTTGCCGTCATCAGCAACTCTTTGTCCAAATCTATTTAATATTTCATTGCCTGTTTGTTCTAAGGCTAACATTGGTTGAAATACTTCTTCTAATAATAGTTCTTTTTCATATTCGCTTTCCATATTTTTTATGGTTTCAAAATAGCCGTTCTCTTTGATGATTTCAAGCATCATCTGATATAAGTCGAATGAAACTATTTCTGCGTTTGCGTTTATCGCTTTTTGAACTTCATCTCTTACCCGCATTTCATCTTTAGGATTGAAGTCAAAAATGAAAAACTTCATATCTCCACCAACATTATTTTTGTTTAAATTGTTGACATTAGATAACTTTGTTCTTAAAATTTCTAATCTTTGGTTAAGTGTTAATGACATTTATCTTTCCCCCAATATTGCTTGTACATATTTGTAGTCACCAATTTGCTCTAGGTATTTATTGATTTCTGGATGGATTATCATTTTAGTAACATATATGTTTTTTAGTTTCCTAACGCCTAAAGCTGAATCAACAAGCATTTTTCTATATCCTTTACCTAATAACTCGATAGTTGTTAAACTCCAATTAGCAACGACTAAGTCTTTTTCTTTTTTAGCTATAAAGAACTTATCGAAATCATCCATTGAAATATATTTCTTATCACTCAGTATAGCTTCTCTATAAGTCTCTGCTAAAAATTCATAAAATAAGTTATCCGCTTTTGCAATTGCATATAGCAAAATAAATTTTGAAGTAATGATATCCAAACTAACAAATGATTTTAATAAATATAAATCTAAAGTTGAAATTCTTCTATATAACTCATTTGTTATTTCTCTTCTTCGATCTAGTGAATTTATTTGTATTTTATTTTCGACAAAGCATTTTTCGTAAATTTGAGTTTTATCAAGCCCATCAATAACCATTTGAGCAATCATCTTTGATTTCAAGTAATTAAATGGCACTTTTTTAATGGTTGAAGTGCTTTTTTTCGTTATCATTTTTATCAAACCCTTCCTTAATTAAATTATACTACTAAATTAATAATTCAGCAATGAAAATCGTTCCTTTTATGATGGCAATTTGTTTTTTTAATTATTTAAGTATTTTTTCGTGGGCTTTGTTATCGTTTTTTAAGATAAAACACTATAAACCTAGCTAAAAGTTCGCCAATTTCCGCTATGAAGGGATTTCAGCCTGTCACATAAATATTAAAAAGTAATCGTTAAATCGTAGGGTAATCGTTAAAATGTAACCACCAAAACTATCAAATTCCTATAAAATGGTACTTTTGACACTTCTTTATACTCAAATTAAAATGTCGCAGAAATGGAATAAAGGGAAATATTCCGTGAACGTCAAAAATTAACACTCTATTAAAAAAGAACGAATAAAGATAAACTCCTTAGTGTAAAAGAAAAGGAGTTTTTTTATGGAAAAAGTTAAAAAAAGAAAATTTAAAACTAACTATGAA
>JALNZW010000002.1 GCA_023229115.1 Patescibacteria group bacterium | reverse complement strand
GGGAGAGGAACAAGCGAAGGCTCTAAATTAGCAGGAAGTTATGATCTATGGAATGATGGAGTTTTGAGAAATCACAGTGATTTTAATGATAGTGGTTTTAATATTCTACCAGCCGGCTACCGTGATACCCTTGGTTCGTTTAGCTCTCTTGGTTCTTATTCTAGTCTTTGGTCATCGTCTATCAATGGGTTTGATGCTTGGTACCGTTACCTGTATTCTTCCTATTCTTCAGTTCGTCGCAGCAATATCGGTCAGGCCTACGGTTTTTCTGTTCGCTGTCTGAGAATTGAATAAAAAATAAGTATTCCTTACTCAAAATCAGCTTGCCTGATTTTGAGATCTCTTTTTCTCTTTATCTCTTTAATTTTTAAATTTCTCTGTGAAATTTAAAAATTTGATTATAAAATATGGCTTTGTCATCGGAACTAAAAGTATATAAAGAATAAAAATATAAAATATAAAACAAAAAACCGCCTTTTGCGGTTTTTTTGACATCAAGCTGTTTTTAATTTAAAATTAAACCATAAAAAAGCACATTATTTTTTTGTGTTATTTTTATTTTTATAAATATCTATTAGATTAATTGTATATTATGAATAAGAAAAAAATATTGGTTGGTTTTATCGGCCAAGGATTTATCGGCAAAAGTATGGCCGATGATTTTGAAGAACGTGGTTATAATATTGTTCGTTATAACAGAAGTAATTTTTCTCACAACAAAGAAAAAATTGCTGAATGTGATTTTGTTTTTATTGCTGTGCCAACCCCGAGCACTCCCAAAGGATTTGATGATAGTATTTTATTAGAAGTTATAAATTTGGTTGGTGATGGAAAAACTGCGGTAATTAAATCAACAATAAAAATAGGTACAACTGAAAAAATCCAAAAATTATTTCCTAAAAAATTCATAATCCACTCTCCTGAATTTCTAACTGAAAAAAATGCCAAAGACGACGCTAGATTTCCGGAAAGAAATATTGTTGGTTGCACTAAAAAATCTTTAAAGGTGGCTAAGGATGTATTAAATATATTACCCAAGGCTAAACATAATTTTCTTGTTAATTGTAAGGAAGCAGAATTAGTTAAATATATGGGAAACACCTTTTTAATGTTGAAGGTTGTTTTTGCTAATACTATTTTTAATTTAGCTAAAGCTAAAAAAGTTGATTATGATCAAGTTTGTGAAATGGTTGGTTATGATTCTCGTATTGGACATAGCCATTTAAAAATAAAGCATCAGGGTGGTTTGGTTGGTAAAATGGGTCGTGGAGCTGGTGGCCATTGTTTCATAAAAGACATGGCAGCTTTAGTTGAAATGTATAAGGAATGTAAATTAAGTGATAAACAAAACAAGTTAGCTCTTAAATTTTTAGAATCAAGTGTTGATTTTAATAATCAACTTCTCTTAGACTCACAAAAAGATTTAGATTTGCTTTTTGGGGTATATGGAAAAATAAAAAAATAAAAATATGGCATTAATCACCTCCATCTCCGGAATAAGAGGGACCATCGGTTCTGGTGAAGATAATTTAAATCCACAAAATTTTATTAATTTTGCCTTAGCTTTTGGAGAATTCATTAAAAAAACAAAAAAAGGAAAAAAGGCAAAAATTGTTATTGGTCGAGATGGCCGGATTAGTGGAAAAAGTTTTATTGATTTAACAATTAACAGCTTGTTATTTTTGGGCATTGATGTTGTTGATATTGATTTAGCTTCAACGCCTACGGTTGAGATTGCTGTCATAGAAGAAAAAGCTGATGGTGGGATAATTATTTCAGCTTCACACAACCCTAAAGAATGGAATGCACTCAAACTTTTAAATAACAAAGGTGAATTTTTGGATAAAAAATCAGGAGAAGCTGTTTTACAAATTGCTAGCAAAAAAAACTACTCTTTCGTTTCAATTGATGAAATTGGAAAAATTATTAAAAAATATTTTTATACCAGTATTCACAATCAACAAATTTTAAAATTACCATTAGTGAATAAAAATTTAATTAAAAAAAGAAATTATAAAATAGTAGTTGATGGAATAAATTCCGTTGGTTCTATCGCTGTTTTAGATTTGCTTCAAAAGTTAGGGCTTAAAAATATTATAATTATTAATAAAAAAATCGACGGAAATTTTTTCCATAACCCAGAACCAGTGGAGCAAAACTTGAAACAGCTTTGTAGAGAGGTTATAAAACAAAAGGCTGATTTAGGGATTGCAGTTGATCCCGATGTTGACCGCCTAGCTTTTGTTGATGAACAAGGAAATTATTTTGGAGAAGAAAATACTTTAGTTTCTGTTTCTAAGTATGTTTTAGAAAATTTTTCTGTATTTAAAAATAAATATCAAAAAATTAGTGTCTCTAATCTTTCTTCCTCTTTAGCCTTAAAAGATGTTAGTGAAAATTTTAATGCTAAGTGTTTTTTTGCAGCAGTGGGAGAGGCTAATGTTGTTTCTGAAATGAAGAAACAAAAAGCAGTTATTGGTGGTGAAGGTAATGGTGGTATAATTTATCCAGAATTTCATTATGGCAGAGATGCTTTGGTTGGTGTTGCTCTTTTTTTAACTTATTTGGCCAAGCAAAACATCAAATCTTCTGAGTTAAAAGAAAAACTACCTAAATATTTTTTATTAAAAGATAAAATTGAATTAAAAAAAGGCTTGAATATTGATAAAATGTTTGATAGGATAGAAAAAAAGTATAGCAAGTTTGAAATATCCAAGATTGATGGTTTAAAAATCATTTTCTTTGAAAATAAATCTTGGATTCATTTAAGAAAATCTAACACAGAGCCAATAGTTAGGGTATATTGTGAGGCCCCCAGTGAGAATTTGGCTAGGAATCTTTTTAAAGAAATATCTATTAATTTAAAATAAATATGAACAAGGTTATTATTTTAGCGGCTGGTAAGGGAAAAAGAATGAATTCTGATTTACCCAAAGTTTTGTCACCGATAAACAATCGTCCCATGATTGAATATTTAATTAATTCAGTTTCTAGATCAAAAATAGATTTACCGCCAATAATTGTTGTCTCTCCAGATAATAAAGAGCAGATTTCTAGTGCTTTAAATCATTATAATATTAAATATGCAATTCAGAAGGAGCCACTTGGCACTGGTCATGCTGTTTTGAGCGCTCAAGATTTAGTTGAAGAAGAGGTTGAAAATATTATAGTTCTTTATGGTGATCATCCGTTTTACAAAGAGAATTCTATTAATAGACTTATAGACAATCATAAGACAGAGGTTTCGATGATGACCGTTAGAGTTGAAGACTTTAATGATTGGAGAAAAAATTTTTATCATTGGGGCAGAATAATTAAAAACGGCGAAGAAATTGAGGAGATTGTTGAGTTTAAAGATGCTAGCGATGAAATTAAAGAAATAAAAGACGTAAACCCAGCTTTATTTTGTTTCAATAGAAAATGGTTGTTTGAAAACATTATTAATCTTAAAAATAATAATAATCAGCAAGAATATTACTTAACGGATTTAATTAAATTAGCTTTTGAACAAAAAATTATTATTAGTTCTTCTTTGGTTGATCCAGAAGAGGCTGTTGGCGTTAATAGCCCCGAAGAACTGGAAGTCGCTAGAAGTTTGGCCGATAAATTTATTTTTTAATTATTTTATATTTTAGAGTAGATTTATTTGTTTACTTATTGTTTAAATTGTGTTAAAATTTTATTAGCAAAGATCTTAAAAAAATTGTCTTATTTTTATGTTTGATATAAAAAAATTTTCAAAAAAAGTTGTAGTTTTTTCGTTTTTGTTATTAATTATTTTTGGTGTTTTTAGCATAAACGTTTTTGCCTCTGCTAATAATAATTTTGGTCAAGATTTCATTGGAAATGAAATAAATTTATCGACTAAAGATCCTCGAACAATTGCTTCACAAATAATAAATGTCTCCCTTAGTATCTTGGGAATAGTTGCCGTAGTTATAGTTATCTACGGCGGTTTTGTTTGGATGAGCTCAGAGGGAAATGAAGAAAGAATATCTAAAGCTAAAGGAATTTTAAAATCAGGCGTTATTGGTTTGGCTATTATTTTATCTGCTTGGGGAATAACTTCTTTGGTGTTTAAGCAGTTAGGCGATGCTACTGGAACGACTGGCAGTCTTTACTGTGAGGATGGTTCTATTAAAGCTTGTGGTTGTGGCGGAATATCAACTTGTGTTAGTAATAGCTGGGGCCCTTGTATTGGCTCTAGTTGTTTGCCGGGAAGTGAAGGGTCTTCTTGTAGCTCTGGTTTAGGCAACTCTTGTTTACCTGATAATACCTTGTGTAACTCTAATCTTTTTTGTAGTGATGAATGTAAATGCGTTCAAGAAGGTGTTGGTGATCCTTGCGGAGAGGTTGTCGAAGGTGTTTGTAATAATGAGGCAGAACCATTTTGTTCTAATACTAACTTAGTTTGTGATTCTGATACCTGTACTTGTCAATCGGAAAGTGAAGAAGATGAAAACTTTTCAGAATTGGGAGAGCCTTGTGGCGATGGTTTAGAAGGTGCTTGTCAAAGTGATGGAGTTTGCAACCCTAATCATGGTCTTAGTTGTGAATCTTGTGTTTGTGTTGGCAACCCAGTTATTACTGGTATTAGTCCGGTTGGTGGTTTTTGTCAAAACGATATAAATAAAATTTGTAACGAAGATGGGGATTGTTCCAGTGGTGCTTGTAACAAAATCACTCCGAATGCTAGCGCTGGTAATTTTATAACAATTAGGGGTTATAATTTTGAAGATGAGTATAATGAATTTCTTTCCGGTGTTAATTTTATCAACGAAGAAAATGATTCTTTGATTCCGGGTGTAATGCCTTCAGTTGTTAATTCTTATTGTGGTAATACCTGGTTTAATTCTCAAATAATAGTTTCATTGCCCAATGGCTTTAATATTTCTGATAATGTTTTAGTAGAGGTTGTAACCCAATCTGGGAAGAAAGATCGTAGTAATGACGAAAATGGAGCGGTTTTAGAATCAATAAAAATAAATTCTATTGCTCGACCTGGTTTGTGTCGAATTGATCCAGCTGAAGCTAAGTCAAATGATTCCGTTTTATATCATGGAGTTAATCTTAATAATAGTAAAGCTTATTTTGGTAATTATACTAATAATGTTTCTGGCTTTGCTCCTAATAATTTTGATGATAATTTGTCCGGCACTGTAATGGCGCCAAATATAAAAACGGGTGATACAAATACTTTTGCTAAAAAAATAGGATTAGATATTCCTAGTAATTTTTTAGATTTTAAAAAATTGCCAGAACCGCCCAAAGCTCCTTCTATATCTTTTTTTGAACCAAGCACTGGCAGATCTGGTCAATATATAACTATTTACGGATCTGGTTTTGGTTCTAGTCGGGGAGATAACCAAGTTTATTTTTATAATAGTGATGATATAGAGGCTAGTTTTGATTTTCCAGAAGTTTGTTTACATTCTGTTTGGAGAGATGATCAAATAATTGTTAAGGTTCCAGATAATATTGACTATAATAATAGTGATTATAAACTAAAATTAGAAATAGGCACTTGGGAAAACGTTCTTTCTACTGACTCTTTTGTGGCTAGCTCTACTTATGCTCTTTTGCCTAGTTTGTGTAAAATTAGCCCTTATTCTGGTCCAGCAGGAACCACTAAGGTTTCTTTTTGGGGCGAATATTTTTCCGAAAATAATCAAGAAACCAGAGCTATTTTTAGTAATAACAAAACTAGTGAAAATTTAAATATTGTTTTCGAAGATGGGGCTGATAAAACAGAGGCCTTGGTTGTTGAAGACTCAATTACTGGTCCGGTCAAAATATCCAGGGGAAGTTTGATTGGTAATGGTTTAAATTTTAATGTTAAGTCTTGTGCTAGTGATTCTGATTGTTCTGGTGGTGAAGTTTGTTGTGGATCAAAAACAACAAATCCTGGGGCTTGTGTTACTAATATTAACGATTGTTTAAGTGGCTCGCCTAAAAGTTCGGTTTTTGAATGGGGATTTGACACTGGCTTTGATGGGGGTAATTTAGATGAAGATGATGATGTTTTTAGTTGTGCAGATTATAATTTTTGTCCAACTGGATATGTCTGTCCTAATTCTCCTGGATTTTGTTCTTCTTATGATGGAGGTAATATAGTTAAAGTTGGTGTTTGTCAGAGTAATTGTTCTTCTTTTGATTATTGTGGAGAAAACGGAGAAGATTGTGAATATAATTCAGAGGTTGATAAATGTATTATTAAAAACATTTCTTGTTCTAAAAATATTTCTTATAATTTAGGTGATGGCGTTGGAACTGTAAATAAGTTAGCTGTTTGTAAGGAGTATAATATTGAAGGTGTTGGAGAAAGAAGTTTTTATGAAATTTCTACTCAAACTGTTTGTCCCAAAATTGATGGAATTCAATGGACGATGATCGCAAATGATAAATGTGTTGATGCTGATTCGGTTTATAGTTCATCAACTTGTTCTGTTTGTCCTAGCGGATCTCTTTGCAGTACTGAAGGTTTTTGTTCTTCTGAAAAGCTTTGTCCATCAAGTTCAAACTGCGTTTCTAATGAATGTATTAAAACAGACAAAGCATCTTGTGATTGTTGTTGTGAGATAGATAAAAATGTGAAAACCGGTAGTGCCATCGGTAATCCTGCTTGTTGCTCTCCTTTGGTTTGTTCTTATTCTTGTGGTATTAGTGCAAATCCTGGAACTGAAAATACAAACTTTGGTTTATGTAGCGGCTGTGGAGAGGTTCCTGGAAATTATTTAGCTCAAGATTTGGCTTGTAATTGTGTGGGAACTAGTGGCAAATATTGCGAAGTTGACACTCATCCAAGCGGAGTTTGTTTGGATTGTACTTCTTTGGGAAAGAGTTCTTGTAAAAAACATAATGCTACTTGTTGTTGGGATGAAGTAAAAAATGTTTGTAGAGGTGGAATTAGTGATGATTCTGTTTGGGGAAATGAATCTGATAACATTGGCTATTGTCCTTATTATAAATGTGACACAACTGACTCTACTGTTTGTTCAAACGAAATTTCTATCATTGGTGATTATAAAAATAAAGAAACTTGTGATATTTCCTGTCCTGAAAATTGTAAACAATTAACCGATGCTAGTAGTTGTGTATCCAATAATAGTTGTTGTTGGGATGCTAAAGGATCTATTTGTTCTTTGGGCACCAGATTTGAATTGGGTGAGGCAGGCGGGCTAGCTGGGTATTGTAAAAGATATGATTGTAATGAAAATAAGAATGCTTGTGCTATTGCCTATCCTAACACTACCGGAGAATATCTTAAATTAAGTTTGTGTGAAAGTTCTTGTAAAAATTTACCGGCTGGTTTTGGAGAGAAATGTGTAAACAACATCATAGACGATAGTAATGTCTGTGCAGATGTTTGTAATAAATTGGATTGTTTGTCAGATAATGGTTCTTTGGGAACAGCTCCTGATTGTGGTGCTTGTTGTTGTAACCCTGTCGCTGCTGAAGATCAGTGCTCAGTCATAAACGACAAACTTTCTTGTTATAAAGATAAGGGTAATTGTTCTGGAGATAATAGGGGCTTATGTTGTGGTTGTTCTGGTGACTCTGATTGTGTTAGTGCTGAATTGGACCCAGCTAATGTTGGCTGTGGGTTTGATACTTGTTGTCAAGCAAGACCTCAAGTAATAGAAACATCTCCTTATAATAAACAAGAGGGGGTTTGTCATAACGCTTCAATTTCAATTACCTTTGACCAAAGAATAGAAAGCTTGTCAATTGATGGGAACGTTCTTCTTCTGGAAGAGAGTTCAGGTACTTGTTCGAGTGGTACTTATTTTATAAGTCACAAAGAAAAACTTAATTTTATTGATAAAATAAAAAACTTATTTATTTATAAACCTTTGTATTACCTGGGTAAAATTTTAAAAACAAATGTTTTAGCTGCTACCAATCCTTTTGGTGATGATCTTAGTGTTCCTACTTATATTGCTTCTAGTGACAAGGTTTATTGTTCTGTCTTAGGTTCAGCTGAGGCTAGGCTAAATTCAGACGGTCGTTCAGTTGTTATTTTTAGTCCAAAAAATTTATTAAAAGAAGGAACTAAATATTTTGTAGTTGTTAAGGGTGACGTTGATTTAGATAGTTCAAGTGGTGTTTTAAATTATCAAGGTGTTGGCATGAATGGTCGAGGTTTTTCTGTTAATGAAACGGTTTGGGTTGAAGGTATTGATAGTAGATTAAAATTTAATAATTTAAATTTTTCTAACTCTCATATTTTTGGTTTTAAAACAATGGATGAACCAGCTGATCAGGGTGGAATTTGTAGCGTTGAAGAAGTTTTAATATCTCCAGATTCTTATCTTTTTTCAGAAAGCGCTAATAGCATAAAAGAAAACGATAATGATCCCAATAGCTCAAGTTTTGATTCCGAAAAAGATCAAGACAAGGTTTATTATGCTTATGCTTTGTCGAGTGATAAGCAAGTATTACAACCTGTTTCTGAGTATTCTTGGGACTGGGAATGGAAAATTGGAGACCCTTTAGTTCTTGAGTTTAAGGACGATGTTGTTTCTTGGACGGCAGATGGCGATAAAAGGCTTTTGGCTGTTAAAGAAAATATTCGAGATGACCAAACTTCAGTTTCGGCCACAGTTAAAATGGATTCTTCTAATATAACACTAAACGGAAACAATACTAGCGGTAGTGTTATGGCTTATGTTTTTGTTTGTAAAAATCCTTGGCCGCCAGTTAAAAGTGATGGAACTTGGCTTCCCTGGAGTGATGCTGACACTGCTTTTGGTGGTTATAATTATGAATTTTATTATTGTCGTGATTCTGGCGACGAAACAACTAGTGATGACTTACCTGCTTTCCTTAGTGATTTGGCTGTAGTTAAAGGTCCTGTAAAAATTTGTGATAATTTCCCAGGCAAAACTTGTTCATTAGACTCTGATTGTCCTTCGGGAGGAATTTGTATATTTAATATTTTACAAGAAACATATTTCTTTAAAGAAAGAATTCCAAGATTCATTAATAATGTTTCAGCTGTTGATGTAGGAACTGGCGGATCATTGAATCTTAATTGGCAATCAGACGTTTCTTTGGTAGATAAATATAAAATATATTACAAGTCTAATGACGAAGAGGTTTTTCAGGAGGAAATTATTGACTTGCCACATGATGGATGCTTGATAGAGGATGAAAAATATAATTGCGAATATGTTTTAGATGGTCTTTTAAATTATGTATCTTATGATATAAAGATAACGGCTCTGAGTGAAAACTTAGCTGAGACAAATTTTTCTTCAACTGTTTCAGCAACTCCAACTGAAGTAAATATTTCTGCTCAGCCAACTAATCCTAAAATAGAAATTCTTTCTCATGATGAGCGTTTGATAAAAATTTCTTGGACTGCTCCAGCTGGTGAGGTTTCGAAGTATAAGATTTATAGAGGTTCTGTTGCTGGTGTTTATGGAACTTCGGTTTTGACTGCGGACAGTTCTACGGAAGCCACTATTAGTTTGGCTGGTACACAAAATGACACTTTTTATTTTGTAATTAGTAGTATAAATCCAGCCGGACAGGAAAGTGAAAAATCTTCAGAAGTTTTTGTTTATTTTAATGATTCAACGGTTAGCTTATTTGAATATATTTTTGACAATATTGATTTTGAGTCTATTGGTGTGGGTGAAGTTCCTTCCGGCTGGTCTAGAACTGCTTATCAATATGCTTATGTTGATGCTACAGATTTATTTAGTAATTCCGGGAGTAAGAGTATGTTGATTAAACAAAATCAAGGTCATCCTTATCCAGGTGTTTGTGGTAAAGATCTTTGTCTTTTGATGTATGGTTGTACTTGGAATGACATTAATAAAACTTGTAGCTTTTCTAGCAAGGATGATTGTAACGCCACGGCCCCAGCTATTTATCCAGAGGGAAAAACTTTTTGTTGGGGTAATACCAACAGGGTTATGTGGGCTACTTTAAATTATAGTTTGACACAACTTGATTTTAAAGAAAACCAAAAATATGTTGTAAAATTTAATTATAGAGGAAATGCGGCCACGAACGTTCTTGTAAAAAATACGCCTTCTCCTGGATGGGATAGTCAGTGTATTTCTATGGCTTCTAGTTCTTCAAACCCATTGAGATCTCCTTTTAAGTGGCTTGACGGGGCTGTTAGTCCTGTTCCTCAAGCTGGAGAAAATCCTTGGAACCCAAGTTATGGCGCTCCTTGTACTGAACAAGCCAATACTTGTTGTGTTCAATCACCAGCTCAAACGAAGTGTTATTCTGGTGTTGCTTCTAAGTCTATTCCTTCGGGGACTTACTCTAAATGGCAAACATTTTTTCAAACTTTTGAGTATAATGATAAAATGTCCTTATGGTTAACTAGAGACTATAATAAAATGATTCGACTATCTATTAGTATGTCTTATGCTGACACAGTTGCTATGGGTAGTGATTTTTATATTGATGATTTTTCTTTAATCAAAATATCTTGATTGTAAATATTTTTAAAATAAGTTTATGTTTAAAAAAAATAAGTATAATTTTTTACTAACTCTTTTTTTATTTCTCACCTTCTTCCTATCACCTCTCACTCTCTTATCCGCTCCAGCTTCTGATGACCCAGTAGTTCAGCCAGAGGCAGGTGCCACTATATTAGATTCTGAACCAGATGCTATTGCCATTCGTATTATTCCTAATCCAGAAAACTACAACATTCAACAATGGTATAGAATGCAAGGATTTACTGGTTCTCCACAGTCATTATTAGTTGATGGCTATAAGGCCATTAGAGATGGTCGTACAGTATATATCTCTGCTGCCAATATTGATCCCAATCAAGGAAAAATATATTTCAACATTTACCTCATATCATACAATCAAGAAGCTGATGATAATACTATCGATATTTTTGGTAAAATTCTAAGCAATTGGAAATTAAATACCAATCTAAAAGACAAGGTTGGTAATTGTACTATCTCTACTAAAGTTTGTAATTCTTCCTCTGATTGTCCAGCTGGATATATTTGTGGTGGTTATGCCTCTGTTGATTCAGCTCACTTAGACGCTAATGATATCAATAACTTAGGTCAAATTAGTCAGAAAAATCGCTGTATCATAGCTGAAAATGACTATAATCAAGCTCTGGTTAATACTCCTGCTTGTTTTCTAGACTCAGAGTGTCCTAATAATCTTTTCTGTGACAGCCCTAAAGCTAAATTAATTAGAGACATGGATAGACTAGAGAAACTTAACAGTATTAAAGTTAAGTTAGAGGCCTACAAAAACACTAATGGTCATTATCCCATTCTATCTTCCGGAACTTATGTTCCTCATTTAGCTCTTTCTTCTTGGCCTAGTTGGCAGAAGGTTTTTTTAAGTCAAATTAATGCCTCGGGCTTAAGTGATAATATTAATCGAATTAGCTCCTGTTATGATGAAGAAAACAATTTTGATTTAACCACATGCTGGGAAAACAACAAGTCTGCTTTTTTAAGTGTTAAAAATCCAGTAAACTTCACTAACTTTGTTTTACCAGAATACAGCTCCGTTTTCTCTTATGTTAGTGATCCTCAAGGACAAGTAGCTAGTTTGTATTCTCCTATGGAATCAGCTGATTATTGGGGAACAGACTTTGATTTGCCATCAGGTGAAAATACTGATGATTTTGAACCACCATATATTCCTATTAATGATGAATTACCACAATACAACAACCCTTATTTTGAAGAAGCTCTACTAACTGGCCACAGTGGTCAAGAATTTAGTGGTTACATTAAAGCTAAAGATCCTAGAGGTCAAAGTTTAAGTTGGTATGTCTCTAGTTGTATACCCGGAAAAGAACTTTATCCCGATGGAACAATTATCACTAATTGTTCTGACTCTAACTGGTCTAGTTGGACACCCAACAAACTTCCCACCAAGGAAGCTAGCAATTCAGATGAAATGATCTATTTAAAAGCGACTAAAGCTGGTGAGTCACAATCTATTGATTCTTCTACTCCAACTGAAAGAAGTAAAAGATATGTAGTGGGAATATCTATTAAAAATTCTTCTGGTTATGAAACTATTAAAAACTTCCCAATATATATTTCTAATCAAAATCCTAATGTTCAAGTTAGCCCTAGTTACAGCAAAGATCTAAGTTTGTATCAAGATTTTTCTTTTCCAATATCAGTAACAGATATTAGTGGATTACAATCTATTAGTCTTTGTCATTTAGACTCTTCAAGTAATTGTATTAATACCTGGGAAATTGATCCAAAATCTTCTGCACAAAATATTGATTTTAAAAATAGCGCTCTTTTCAATGACAAATTAATCATGAAACTAAGTTCACTGGGAACAAACAATGATAGCTATTCTTTAAACATTGAAAACAAATATTCATTAAACACTCCTAAAGTTTTTAATACTCCTAAAGTTTTTAATTCAAATCACATTGGAACTCATAAATTTAAAATCACAGCTAAAGATCCCTATGGAGCTCAAACCTCTAAACTTTTTAATATTACCTTTACTGCTAACCCACCAGTTGTTATGTTTAACAACTGTCCAACTAATGTAACTTTAAATAATGCTTACTCCTGTTTAATCTCTTCCAATAAACCAGGAGAAAGTCTTAGTGCTGAATCTTTAGAAAAACCTAGCTTTTTAACTTTTAATACTGCTACCAAAACTTTTTCTGGCACTGCCAATGTTTTAGGAACTCACAAAATTAGAGTTAGAATTACTAATGATTTTGGCTTATCAGCTGAAGGAACTCATAATTTTAGTGCTTTTACTAAGCCAAGCATTGAAACAATTTCTGCTTATGATATTGACTCATCTTTATTCACTTGCAGTGGAAAAATAGTATCAGCTGGTGGTAATCAAACAGGAGGGCATGGTTGTGTTGTCTCTACTAGCTCTACTAGTTTAGATGTTACAAATACAGCCTCTTGTAATGCTATTAATGGTTGTAGCTATACAGCTCTCATGCAAGATAATTATTTTTTTAATCATGTTAATTCTGGTTTAAACCGTAATACTACCTATTACTATCGTGCCTATGGCACTAACTTAGCTGGAACTGCTTATGGTGCTGTTAAAAACTTTAAAACTAGAGCTGACTATCCTAAATTAACTGTTGACAATGAAAATCTTTCGGGCGGTAGTATTAATTTTAAAGGTTCGTTAGTAGATGATGGCGGCGGAGATATAGTCTCTGGCACTAGCCGTATTTTAGCTATGGGTTTTGTCTGGGCAACCTCACCTTCATCACTTGAAAGTTTGGCCGGCACCTGCAGTTTAAATCCTAATAATTGTATTTTAGCTGACACCCCTTATGTTGTTGGTAATTTTGCTAAATCAGTATCAGCTTCCAAGTTTAAGCCGGGAACAACTTATTACTTTAAATCCTTTGCTTTAAACAAAGATTATGTAGGAGAAAGAATTAGTCTTAGTGATTATGATACTATTACTCTTCCAACTCCTCCAAGCGTTACTACTGTTAGCCCTAATACTATCACTACTTCTTCTGTTAAATCAGGTGGAAATATTGCTAACCCTAGCAATGTCGCTATTAGTGAATGTGGTTTAATTTATTGGTCTAGTGATTCAGCTTATACCACCGGTGAGACAAAAGTAACCGCTTCTTCCTGTTCTTCTAATTTTGAATTAAGTATTTCTAATCTATCACCAGGAGTTGCTTACAATCTAAAAGCCTATATCACCAGTGACTTTGGAACTGTATATGGTGCAGTTTTTCCTTTTACTACCAAAATTAGCAAAAACATTACTTATAGTGGCAATGGCTCAACTAGTGGAACTCCGCCAGCTACTCAAACAGCTAATGTTGGTGATAGTGTTACTATTTCTGGCCCAAATAATCTAGCTAAAACTGGCAATACTTTTGTTGGTTGGAGTACTAATGCAGAAGGAACAGGTAACTCTTACAATGTTAATGAAAGTATTTCTATGCCACCACTTGGTTTAAATCTTTATGCTAAGTGGAAACCTGATGCATATACAGTTACTTTCAACAAAGATAATGGATCTGGTGGTAGCAGTAGTGTTACTGCTTATTACGGTTCTAACATGCCTTCAGCAACAGCTCCAACAAAAACTGGTTATGGATTTGGAGGATATTATTCGGGCGTAAATGGATCAGGTACCCAGTATTATACTGGAAATATGGCTAGTGCTAGAACTTGGAATTTAGCCGCTAACACTACTTTGTATGCTAAGTGGATAGGTACTAGTTGCTTAGTTTTTTTTGACAAGCAAGGAGGAACAGGGGGTTCTAATTCTGTCACTGCTAATTATGGATCTGCCATGCCTTCAGCTACTGCTCCAACCAAAGCTGGTTATACGTTTGATGGTTATCATGATTCTAGTAGCGTAAAAGTAGCAGCTTATTACAACAGTTCAATGAGTAGTGTTAGAAATTGGGATAAAACAAGTAGTGCTACCTTGTATGCTCATTGGAAGGCTAATAATTATACCATTACTTTTAATGCTAATGGTGGAAGTGGAACTATGTCTAGTCAAACAATTGCTAGTGGAGCCACTTCTAATTTAAACGCTAATCAATTTACTAGAACTGGTTATACCTTTGCTGGTTGGGCCACAAGCCCTACTGGTTCAATTGTTTACGCCAATGGAGCTTCTTATACTATGGGAACGTCTAATGTTACCTTATATGCTAAGTGGTCATCTTCAACCCCATCTTATTATACTCTAAATTTGTCAAAGAGTGGTGATGGTTATATTGATAGTAGTGATCCAACATATGATTCTTTATATCCAGTTTGTGATTACACTTGTTATTCTCGTAGTTATAATTATACCCCCGGTCAATCAGTTACTTTTCACGCTGAATCAGGCCTTCAAGTTTCAATCAATTGGTCTGGGTGTAGTTCTTATTCTGGAAATAATTGTACTGTTGTTATGAACTCTAATAAAAATATTGCAGTTGCTTTTTCAGATATTCTATGTTGTTCAGATCTTCCTCCTGGGACCATACAACCTTGTTCGCCTTGTGATACTTATTGTTGCAATGGCGTGCCTTATAGTGGTAGCTGTTCTGATTGTTCTGGTGGTTGTACTAGCTGTGGTCGATAATTGTTTTAAATAAAAATTTTTTGTGTTATAATTATATAAATAAAATTAATAAAAAAACTATGTTTGACAATTTACAAAAAAAAGCAGATGGAGTTGATGATATTTTTGCCGAAACTGACTCTGGTACAACTGGATCTCCAAGTGCAAAAAATTTAAATTCAAACTCTACCGGAACAACAAATCAGTTAAAAGCATCTCTTAATAAAATGGAAAAAAATATTAAAAATGAAAAGTCTTTTGAAAATTCTTTTGGTTCAGATGAAAAAAAAGGTGGCGGGATTATAAAAAAAATGTTTGTATTAATAATAATTTTTGTTTTAATTGGTGTTGGAGCTTATTTTGTTTATTCTAAAATACTTTTGCCTAATTCTTCCAGTCAAACTAATCAAGGATTGATTGATCAATCTCAAAATGATTTAGAAGAAGAGGTTGTTGTTGATAATGAAACAGAATCAAACAATATTATTGACGAAAATTTACAACAAGAGGAAAACTTTGTTGAAAATGATACAGCTGAAGAACTTGAAGTTGTAGAGGAAGGCGTTGTCGATGTTGAAGAAAATTCTTCTGACGAAGTTTTAAAAAATTTAGACTCTGATAGCGATGGTTTAAATGATTATGAAGAACTTTATATTTATAAAACTGATTTATATAACCCAGACTCTGATAGCGATGGTTTAAATGATTATGAAGAAATTGTTATTATTGGTACAGACCCCCTTAGTGCTGACACTGATGGTGATACTTATTTTGATGGTCAAGAAATGCTTAGTGGTTACAGTCCTTTGGGCGGAGGAATAATAGACCCATCATTGTTTAAAGACCAAGAATTATTTAGAAATAAATTTATTGATTTAGTTGAAAAATTTAACCTTTAATTTTATGACTAGTATCGGCTCTGAAAAAAAATCTAATAACGATTTAGGTTCTGAAGATAAAAAAATTAGAGAGCCAGTTTTTAATGTTCATAAAATGCCTAAAGGCTATAAGGCAGGCAGATTTGAATCTGAGGCTGCTAAAAATAATAATAAAAACCTTTCTGTTTTAGAGGAAAAGAAGCATCAAGAAAAAAAACATCATAGTAAAAAAACAGGGTTTTTAATAGTCTTTATTGGCTTAATTGTGATTGTGTTTTTGCTTTATTCAGTTTTTTCTTATATAAAAAATCCTGAAGGTTTTTCTATAAAACTTCCGTCTTTTAATTTCGCTACTGAAAAAGATAATAAAGAAAAAATTATAGAAGAAGTAGAAAAAATAGACAGTAATAATATTATAGAAAATTCTGGAACGGTAGAAGAAACTGATGATGACCTGGTTATAATTGAATTTGATAATACAGAGGAAAATGTTCTTATTGAGGAAAATTTAGACAATAACATCGCTACTAGCACTGAGGATTTTGCTACCACCACCGAAGATTCTTTTAATGAAGAGGTTGTTATGTCTGATTACTTTATTGACACTGATAATGACGGTTTAAATGATGAAGAGGAAATAATTTTTTCAACTAACAGTATTAATATGGATACCGATAATGATGGTTACGATGATTTAACAGAAATATTAAATCTTTATAATCCGGCAGGAATGGGTGATTTATTGCAAAACGAGTCAATTCAAAACTATAAAAATTTAGCTTTTAATTATAATGTTTTTTATCCAAAGCAATTTGAATTAAAAGCTTTGTCAGATGGAACCTCCGCTATCTTTTTGATAGATGACCAGTCCTTTTTGCAGGTTTTGGTAGAAAAAAATAGTGACAAAAAAAATATTGAAGATTGGTATTTTTCTAGGTTTTTTGAAACAGTTGACTCTTCTTTGATAGTTGATAAAAATGGATGGTCTGGTGTTTATGGGGAAGATTTTTATTCATTTTATTTGACGGATGATAAAAAGGAAAATGTTTATAGTATTATTTATAGTTTTCCAGAAAATAAAGCCGCTACTTATTATAATGTTTTTAGAATGATGATTAATTCTTTTGAGTTAAAATAATTTTTTTAAATAATAAAAAGAACGAGACAAACTTGTCTCGTTCTTTTTATTTTGCCTTATTTATTGATTATTTTATCAATTATTCCATATTTCTTAGCTTCTTCGGCGCTCATAAAATAGTCTCGGTCACTATCTTTTTCTACTTCACTTATTTTTTGGCCTGTGTGTTTGGCTAATATTTTATTCATCTTATCTTTTATTTTAATAATATGTTCGGCGTGTATCTTAATGTCGCTAGCTTGTCCTTCAAAACCTCCCATAACTTGGTGAATCATTACTTCACTATTGGGTAGTGATAGTCTTTTTCCGGGAGCTCCAGCAGCTAACAAAACCGATGCCATAGAAGCGGCCATTCCGACACAAATAGTCGAAACATCGCATTTTACATATTGCATCGTATCATAAATAGCTAGTCCAGAAACTACTGATCCTCCAGGTGAGTTGATATAAAATTTTATATCTTTTGTTTTGTCTTCAGCGTCAAGAAAAAGAAGCTGAGCAATGATAATGTTGGCAGTGTAATCATTTATTGCCTCTCCTAAAAAAACAATACGATCTTTCAATAACCTAGAATAAATATCATAAGCTCTTTCTCCTTGGCCGCTTTTTTCAATAACCGTTGGTATCAATGGCATATTTTTAATTTTAAATATAATTTCATTTTTGATTATAACACAGATTATCCACTTTTACAATTAAACAAACCCTTGATTTTTCTATTTTTTTTATATAGTATATTAAGAAAGCAGGGTTTACCTGCTTTTAGACTTAGTTAAAATTAATATAATTTATAATAAGTATCAATATATTATGTCTAAACAAAAAGTAACATTTTTTTCCAGCAAAAAGAAAAACGGCTGGATATTCGGTTTGATTATTGTTTTTTTCCTTTTGGCTGCTATTCAAACAGGAGATTCTCAATATAATTTATTTTCTTCTTGGTTGGCTCAAAAAACAAGTAATTTAATTGTTTTGCCAAAAGTTAAAGAAAATCCTTTTAGATTAGGGCTTGATTTGCAGGGCGGATCACAGTTAGTATATCAAGCTGATGTTTCTAATATTGGCGATGCCGACAAAGATGATTTATTGGATGGTGTTAGAGATGTTATTGAAAGAAGAATTAACACTTTTGGTGTTAGTGAACCAGTTATTCAGGTTAACAAAACAGTCGATGGTGAATATCGAATTATAGTTGAATTAGCTGGAATTAAAAATGTTGATGATGCTATTAAAGAAATTGGAGAAACTCCTAAGCTAGAATTTAAAGAACAAGACGATCAAATTACAGAAATTGACGAACAATCATTAAGTTTAATGAATAACTATAATCAAGGACTTCAAGATAAAATGAATGAAATAGTCCAAAAAATAAACGAAGGAAATGATTTTTCAGAGTTGGCTGTAGCTAACAATTCTCCCTTGCAAGTTTCAAGCGATCCTAGTCAGCCAGGAGCAGAAAATGATGGTGACTTGGGTTGGCTGGATGAAAGTTCCAGTTTCTACAATTTAGTTAAAGACTTGTCTGTTGGTCAAGTTTCCGGAGTTGTAGAGGATGAATCTTTTATTAAGGTTATTAAACTTGAAGATAAAAAGAAAAAAGAAGGCTCTGATTCTTATGAGTATAAAGTTAGAGAAATTTCTTTGAGCAAGATGACTAAGGATTATTTAAGAAGTATTTCGGAAAATTGGAAAAATACAGAGCTTTCGGGAAGAAATTTGAAAAGAGTTGTCTTGCAATTCAATCCCAACAACAATCTTCCTGAGGTTTCTTTAGAATTTGATGAAGAGGGAGCAAAATTATTTGAAGATATTACAGCTAGAAACGTTGGTCGTCCGGTTGCTATTTACTTAGATGATTATCCAATTAGCGTTCCTAATGTTAATGAAAAAATTTCAGAAGGAAAAGCAGTTATCAGTGGTAATTTTACCATTGAGGAGGCTAAAGAATTGGTTCAAAGACTAAAGGCTGGAGCTCTTCCAGTTCCAATAGAGTTGGTAAATCAAAAAACGGTTGGAGCCTTACTTGGTCATCAATCAATTGTTGATAGCTTAGAAGCTGGAATTATGGGGATTATTTTAGTGGCTATTTTTATGTTGATTTTTTATAGATTATTTGGTTTATCTTCAGTTTTTTCTTTATTGCTTTATGGCTTAACTGTTTTGGCTATTTTTAAAGCCCTGCCTTTGGCGGTTTCTTTAATCTTTGGCTTACTTTTTGTGGCCTTGGTTTTAATGGCTTTTGATGAATTAAAAATACTAGACTTTTCTTTAACCATTCTATTTGTAACTATTGGCGTTGTTTTATTTGTTTATGGCCTAAATTCAATAACCTTAACCCTGGCCGGTGTGGCTGGCTTTATTTTGTCAATTGGTATGGCGGTTGATGCTAATGTTTTGATTTTTGAAAGAATAAAAGAGGAGATGAAAGCGGGCAGAAGCTTGAAGGACGCACTAGACGAAGGAACAAGACGAGCATGGTCTTCAATTCGTGACGGTAATTTTTCAACACTTTTAATTTGTTTAGTTCTTATGAGTTTCGGCACTGGCGTTTTAAAAGGATTTGGTACAACCTTGTTTATAGGTGTTTCTATTTCTATGTTTAGCGCTATAGTTGTTACTAGAAGCTTTTTACTTCTTATTTTAAATAAAAGAGTAGAAAAATTAAGCTTCTTATTGGGATTTAAAGCAAAAAAATAAGAATTAATTAATATAAAAAAATATGATAAATTTAAAAGTTGTAAAAAATAGAAAAATTTGGCTATCTATTTCAGCCTTGTTAATGACCATTTCTCTTGTTTTTGTTTTTCTTTGGGGTTTGAATTTTGGTATTGATTTTACCGGCGGAAGTTTAATGGAGGTTAAATTTTCAGGCAACACTCCAAGTGTTTCTGAACTTAGAACAGAGTTGTCTGGTCTTGGTTTAAATAGTTTGTCGGTTCAACCAACCGAAGGAGATACCTTTATTTTAAAGTTTAAAGAAATTGACAACAATAGTCGTGACTTGGTTTTAGAAAAGTTAAATCAAGTTTCTTTGTCTTTAAATGATGGCTCAGAACAGCTAATTGAGGAAATTCGCTTTGACTCCGTTGGCCCTTCTATTGGCAAAGAATTAAAGAGCAAATCTTTTAATACAGTTGTTATCGTTTTAATTTTAATTGTTTTATATGTTGCCTTTGTTTTTAGAAAAGTTTCTAAGCCGGTTTCTTCTTGGAATTATGGAATTTCAGCTATAATCGCTTTGTTTCATGATGTCTTGATAGTTTTAGGTGTTTTTGCTTTTTTAGGTAAGTTTTATGGAGTAGAAATAAACACTCCATTTATTGCGGCTATTTTAACTGTTTTGGGTTATAGTGTTAATGACACTATTATAGTTTTTGATCGTATTAGAGAAAATCTGCCAAAAAGTGAAGATTCTTTCGTTAATACTATTGATAAAAGCATAAATCAAACTTTAGTTAGATCAATTAACACCTCCTTTACAACTCTTCTAGTTTTGATTTCTATTCTTTTCTTTGGCGGAAAGACTATTCAGGATTTTGTTCTAGCTTTGTCAATTGGTGTTTTTGTTGGAACCTATAGCTCCATTTTTATTGCTAGTCCTCTTTTGATAATGTTCGATAAAAGAAAAAAATAATCTTTTGAAAATATTAAAAAGACGAGAATTTTTTAATTTTCGTCTTTTTTGTTATAATTATGGAATGAAGATTAACTTTTATAAAATAATAAACTTTATAGTAGAGGGCTTGTTGTTGTTTATTGTTTTTTATATTCCTCTTCATTTTGGCTTTTATCTTGAAACAAATGAGGTTTTTGAATTTCATAAATTTTTTATATTTCGTATTTTGTTTTTTACTTTAATTTTTTTCTGGTTTTTAAAGATTGTATTTTTTGTAGATATTAAGAAGCTTGTAAAGACTTCTTTTTTTATTATTAAAAAATATTTTTGGCCACTTTCATTTTTTCTATTTTTTTGCTTGTTGTCTGTTTTGTGGTCAGTTGATCCTCGGGCTTCTTTGTTTGGCTCTTTGAGTCGTCAATTTGGTTGGTTTAATTATTTTTTTCTTTTTGTTTTTTTGTTTATTTTAGTCTTAGAAATAATTACTTCCAATAATTATAAAGATAAGCTTAAATTTTTTCTGTATTCTATTTTGTCGTCAAGTTTTTTGGTTTCACTTTATGCTATTTGTCAATTTTTTGCTTGGAATTTTTTTCAGTGGTCTGAACCACCTAGCTTAACTGGTCGAGCTTTTTCTACTTTGGGTCAACCCAATTTTTTAGGTATGTTTTTAATCTTGAGTATTCCAATTTCTCTTTATTTTTTAAAGAAATCTAAAAAAATATTTGGCAAAACTGTTTGTTTGCTTATTTTTTTATTTCAAATATTAGCTTTGTTTTTTTCCGGTAGTCGATCAGCTTGGATTGGTTTTTTAATTTCTTTAATTTTTGTTTTATTTATTTTTTATTTTAAAAATAATAAAAAGATTTTTTATTTTTCTTTTCTTTTCTTACTTTTATTTTTTTGTTCCCTATTTTTTTTAAATAAATCTTTTAATCAAAGAACTTTATCTTCTTTTGATTTTAATTCTGGCAGCACTGCTGCTCGGGCTTGGTTGTGGCCAAAGGCAATTGAAGCTTTTATTGAACGACCAATGGGCTATGGGCTGGAAAACCAAAGAGAAGCATTGATTCCCTTCTACGAAAAGAGATGGGCCGAGGTTAATGTTGTCAATGTTGTTTTTGATAGATCGCATAATGTTTTTTTAGACTATCTTTTGTGTCTTGGCTTTTTTGGTTTTATTTTCTTTTGTTTTCTTTTATTTTTATTGTCAAAAATATTAATAAAAAATTTAAGAAAAAAAGAAGATAATGATTTGTTTGTTTTTATTTCCTCTTCTTTTTTGGCCTATATTATTTCTTTACAGTTTAATTTTTCTTCTTTGGCTACTTCCCTGGTTTTCTTAACACTCTTGGCCCTTGTTTTTGTTTTAGACCTACAAGATAATTTTATTTTAAAAGAGAATTGTTGTTTAAAAAGCAGTAAAGAAATAAAAGAAAGAAACAGCATTATTTTTAAAATTTTTATTTTAATTTTGGTCTTTACTTTTTCTTTTTATGGTATAAAAAAAGAATTAAATTTATTAGAGGATGACTATTATTTTTTTCAATCCAAAAAATATTTGTCACAGGGCTCGTTTGGTGAGGGTTTATTGATGTTTTCTTATCTTAATAAGGATGGTTATAAACATGATGATTATGCCTACTATTTGGCTGATGTTTTCTTGGGTAATTATGTTCGAGATTATTTTCAAGAGAAATCTTTAGATTTTTTGATAAAAGAAGAAGTGAGAGAGTCTTTAAAAAAAATAGAAGATAGAAAGTTTATTGTTAGTAAAAATTCATTCTTCTTTAATTTTTTTAAAGCAAAGTCTTTGTCAATTTTAGGTGATCAAGAATCTTCAGAAAAGATATTTTTAGATTTAATTAATAAGTCACCCTACTTTCCTGACTTATATTTAAATTATGCTCGTCATAAAATTATGTTTAATGACTTTGATGATTCTTTAAATTTATTGTATAATACTGTAGAAATGTTGCCAAAAAGAGAAGTAAGAAGTGATATCAGTCGCAACGCCTTGTCTTTTTACCGAAATTTAATTTTTTATGAAATTAGCAATGTTCGTTTTAAAATTGAGAAAAGTAGTGTAAAATAAATATTAATACAATTTAAAATAAAAATATGTTTTTAATGGAATCTTTTTTTATATTTTTTATGTTTTTGTTCGGCTTGATCATCGGTAGTTTTTTGAATTGTTTAATTTGGCGTCTTTATAAGGAAGAAACAGTTTTGGGCAGGTCTTATTGTCCTAAATGTGGGCAAGAGCTTAAATGGTATGACAATATCCCCGTTTTGAGCTTTATTTTTTTGAAAGGCAGATGTCGTTTTTGTAACGATAAGATTTCTTGGCAATATCCTTTGGTGGAAATAATAACTGGTCTGTTGTTTGCTTTTTCTTATTATTTTTCTCTTCAGAATGGCCTTTCTTTCTTGGAATTGTTTTTTTATTTTTTTGTAATATCTCTGTCTGTTATAATTTTTGTTTTTGATTTGAGATGGTATTTAATTCCAGTTTGGGTGGTAATAATCGGTGGAATACTTATAATTTCTTTAAATATTTTTTTTGGAGCATCAATTTTAAATATTTTGCTTTCAATGTTGATTGGTTCTAGTTTTTTTGGTCTTCAATATCTAATAACTCGCGGAAAAGGAATCGGTGAAGGTGATATTTGGCTAGGAGCTTTATTTGGGGCAATTTTCCCAGACATTAAATTGCTAATATTATCAATTTTTTTAACCTATATAATTGGCGGTTTAGTGGCTATGGTTTTGATTATTTTTAAAATTAGGAAAATCGGGTCTCGCCTGCCCTTGGGTATTTTTTTATCATTATCATTATTGATTGTCTTGTTTTTTGGAAAAGAAATTGTTGATTGGTATTTTTCTTTGATTTTTTAACAGATTTATATTCTTAAATTATACTTGTTATTGCTAATATTTTTAAATTTTAGTATAATATAGGCAATTAAACATTGCTTGCTTTTTTTATGAAAAACGATATAGTTGTCGGTCTTGATATTGGATCAAACAGCATTAAATTAGTCATTGGCCAGCACAAAGGTGAGTATGGTGACGAGCGCCTTAGTGTTATTGGGGCGGTTTCTTGTCCAAGCTCTGGTATTGGCAAGGGTGGCATGATAAACAGCATAGAAGATGTTGTGTCTTCTTTGTCAGCTTGTTTAGAAAAAGCAGAAAGGTTGGTTGGTTTACCAATAAGCTCTGTTTGGCTTTCTTTTAATAATTCAAAAATAAAGTACGAAAAAACCAAGGGAGTAGCTATTATAAGTAAAAATGACGGCGAAATTGATTATTCAGACATTGAAAGAGCCATTGATTCGGCTAAGTCCTTTCCAGTGCCTAATAATTATGAAATTATAGACAGTATTCCGATTAAGTATAATATAGATAGCAATGAAGATGTTAAAAGCCCAATAGGAATGAATGGGGTTCGCTTAGAGGTAGAAGTTTTGGTAGTTTTAGCTTTAAGTGGTCAGATAAATAATCTGATTAAAATAGTTCATAGAGCCAATCTTGATATAGATGGTCTGTTGTTGCCATCGCTTTCTTTGTCAGCTGCTTTTTTAAGTAGTAAAGAGAGGGAGCTTGGTTCAGCTGTTATAGATATTGGTGCTACCACTACTTCTTTGGCTGTTTATGAGGATGGTAATTTGATGCATTTAGCCGTTTTGCCTATTGGCTCAGAACACATTACTTCTGACATTGCTTTGGGCTTGAAATGTCCTATTAGTTTAGCCGAAAAAATAAAAATTAATTTTGGTGATGCTGATTCAGAAAATTATGAAGAAGATGAAGAGGTTGACATTAGACCACTTTTACAAAATGAAAACGTTGATGATTTGGATTTTATTTCTAAAAAATATCTTTCTCAAATAATTGAAGCTCGAGTTGAAGAAATATTTTCTATGGTTGACAATGAATTAAAAAAAATAAACAGATCAAGAATTTTACCGGTTGGCGCCTTTTTAAGTGGGGGAGGAATTTTAATTAAAAACATTCAAAAAGTTGCTAAAAGAATTTTATCTCTGCCTGTCACTGTTATAAATATTAATGCTTTAAGATTAGAAATTGATAAAGCACAAAGTCCAGAGTTTTTTACCTCTCTCAGTTTGTTGCTTGCTTCTCAGCAAGAAAACAATGGCAAAGAGAGAAGAAATAATTTTTTAAAAAATAATTTTAAAGAAATAGTCGATGGCGTCGGTGGCTTTTTTAAAAAAATAATGCCTAAATAGCGTCAAGCTTATATAACAATATGCCAGAAATAAAACCAAACATTGAAACATCGGCCAAAATAAAAGTTATTGGAGTTGGTGGTGCTGGAGGAAATGCTATTAACAGAATGATAGAATCCGGTATTCGGGGTGTTGAATTTATAGCCATTAATACTGATATACAGGACTTACAAAAAAGTAAGGCTGGTAAAAAACTTAATATTGGTAAAACAATTACTAGGGGTTTAGGAGCTGGTATGAATCCTGAAATTGGTCGTAAGGCAGCTGAAGAATCACAAAATGAAATTAGAGATCTTTTAAAGGGGTCTGATATGATTTTTATAACATGTGGTTTGGGTGGTGGAACCGGCACTGGAGCTTCTCCAGTTATTGCTGAAATAGCCAAACAATCTGTTGATGAAGATTCTAAAAAGCCATTAGTTATCGCTGTTGTTACTAAACCATTTTTCTTTGAAGGTGGTTCGAGACAAAAAATAGCCGAAGAAGGATATAAAAATTTATCAGAAAGAGTTGATACTATTATTACAGTTTCTAATGAGAAGTTGTTAGAAATAGTTGATAAAAAAATAACATTCATTGATTCTTTTAAAATTGCTGATAACGTTTTACGACAAGGAGTTCAAGGTATTTCAGAAATAATAACTGTCCCAGGTTTAATTAATGCTGATTTTTCAGATGTTAGAAATATTATGGCCGATACAGGTTCGGCATTAATGGGTATTGGGCAGGGGTCTGGAGAGAACAAGGCAACCGATGCAGTTAAAGCTGCTGTCAGCTCTCCTTTGCTAGAATATTCTATTGAAGGCGCTAAAGGTGTTGTTTTTACCATAACTGGAGGAGCGAATCTAAGTATGTACGACGTAAGCGAAGCCGCTAAAATGATTAATTCTTTAGCTGACAAGGATGCTAAAATTGTTTTTGGAGCTGTTATTGATGAATCTTTAGGAGATGAAATAAAAGTTACTATAGTAGCCACTGGTTTTAATGATAAAAATATTAAACCGAACAAAAAAAGTGAAAACGAAAAAAAGACTATTAGTGCAAATGCTGACAATGATTATTATTCTTCTAGCAATAAAAAATCCTTCGATTTAATGGCTGATATTAATAACAAAAAATCTTTTGATTCTGAAAAAGAAGAAAGAGAAAAAAAATCAATTTTTAATTTTAATTCTAAAAGCTTGTTTCATAAAGATAAAATTGATGATGCCGCTGATTTTTCTTCTTCTAATAAAAATATTAGTCATTTGAACAAATCTCAAACAGATGAAGAGTCCGAATTGGATGTCCCAGCTTTTATTAGAAACAAAATAAACAAGTAAATACTGTTTTAAACAAAAAAGGGTTGATTTTCCCTTTTTTGTGTTTTCAAAGCACTCTTGACTTTTTATTTTTTATACTTAATAATTTAGTTGGCTTAATAGGGCCAGTAAAATAAAGGTGTTTTAAAAAATTAAATTTAATTATTTAATTTTTATTATTTTATGTTTAAAAAAATGAAAGAAAATCAAAGCTTAGCTAAGGGTGTTCTAATGTATATTAGTTTTTCTGTTTTGGGTCCACTGCTTACAATCGGTGCTATTGGGTATGTTTTAGATAATATTTTTGGCACAAAGCCCTTTATGTTATTAGGTTCTGTTTTAATTGCCTATGTTTTAAGTAATTTTTTAGTTTTTAAAAAGATAAAAGAATTTAATGCTTCTTTGGAGAAAATAGAAAGAGAGGCTAAAAAAGAGAGCCTTGATGAAAAAGAAGAAAATAAATAAAAAATATGGACAATATAACTCTAGCATCTAACATACTTTTTTCGATAGGTTCCTTCCCGGTAACCAATACTTTTCTTTGGACAGTTGTTGCTAGTGTTTTTTTAATGATTTTTTTTGTTTTGATTGCTAGAAGAATGAAGAGTGTTCCTGGTGGTGCTCAGAATGTTGTAGAAATGCTGCTTGAGGGGGCTTATTCTTTTACTGAATCGGTTATTGGTCCAGGGAAGCCAGCTAGAAAGATATTTCCTTTAGTTGGAACCATGTTTATTTTTATATTATTTTCTAACTTTTTGGTTTATATTCCTGGTCAATCGGCCCTTACTGTTTATAAGGGTGGTAATCCAGTTCCTGTTTTTAGAGCGATTATGTCAGATTACGGTTTAGTTTTAGTAATGACTTTAATTTCAGTAATTACTACTCAAATTGTTTCTTTTGCTGTTTTAGGTCCGTTTAAATATATAGGGAAATTTATTAACTTAAAAGGTCCACTAGATTTCTTTTTGGGTCTTATGGATTTGGTTGGCGAGATTGCTAAGGTCATATCTTTGTCTTTCCGTTTATTTGGCAATATTTTTGCTGGGGAAGTTTTAACTGCTGTTATTTTATTTTTAATGCCATTTTTTGCCCCACTACCTTTTATGTTTTTAGGACTTTTGACAGCCGTCGTTCAAGCTTTTGTTTTTGCTGTTTTAACTTTAGTTTTTACATCGATGGTTATAGAGTCGTCGTCTGAAGAAGTAAAATAAAAATTTATATATAATTAATTAATATTTTATTCATTAAAATTTTAATGGGTAAAATTAAAAAAAATATGGATGCAGTTGCTGCAAAATATATTGCTGCTGGTATCGCTATTGGTTTAGGCGCTATCGGTCCAGCTCTTGGTGAAGGTATGATCGCTTCTAAAGCTATGGAAGCTATTGGTAGAAACCCAGAGGCCGGAGGAAAAATTACTCCTTTAATGTTTGCTTCTATGGCCGTTACTGAATCAACCGCTATTTATGCTTTAGTTGTTGCCTTGATTGTTCTTTTTAGTTAATTTTCTTATCATTGAATAAATGATTCTTGATAGCTGTCGATTTTTATCGATAGCCATTAAAAATTATTTTCAAATTTTAAAAATAAATATATGGAATTACTTGGTGCTTTGGGTTTAGATTGGAAAATCTTATTAGCTCAATTTTTTAATTTTGCTATTTTAGTTTTTGTTTTGTGGAGGTTTGCTTATAAACCAATTTTTAAGTTTTTAGAAGAACGAAAAAACAAGATAGAAGAGGGCGTTAAAAATGCTGAGCAAGCAACTCAAAAATTAATTGAAATTGGAGAAAAGGAAAAGGAAGTTTTAATTGAGGCTAAAAAAGAGGCTTTGAATATGATAAATGAAGCTAAAGATAATGCCGACAAAAAAGGTAATGAAATTATTAAAAGAGCCCAAGAAGAGGCGTCTTCAGTTATAGTTAAAGAAAGAGAAAAGTTTAATCAAGAAAAAATTGAAATTTTTAAAGATATGAGAAATAACTTGTCGGAATTGGTTATTTTGGCAGTAGAAAAAGTAATTGAAGAAAAAATGAATAATGAAAAAGACAGAGAAATAATAAAAAAAGCCTTAAACAATTAATTTGGTATGAAAATCAAAGCTAAACAATACGCTCAAGCCTTATTTTTAGAAACAAGAGATAAAAAAGGAGACGATCTTTTAAAAACTCTTGATAAATTTTTTGAGGTTTTAAAAGTTGATAATAATTTATCTCAATTAGAAAAAATAGTTTTTTATTTTAATAATCTTTGGAATAAAGAATATTCTTTGGTAGAGGCAGAGATAACTTGTTCTCGTTTTTTAGAAAATGATTTAAGGAGTGATGTTGTGTCTTATTTAAAGAAAATTTCTCAAGCAGAGAATATTGAAATAAAAGAAAAAGAAGATAAAAAAGTTATTGGTGGTTTTGTTTTGAAATATGGTGATAAAATTATAGATGCTAGTATTAAAAATAAAATTAACTCTTTTAAAAATAGTTTATTAAATTAAATTGATATAAAAATATGGAAAATAATTCAAAAGATTTTATAATTGAACAGATAAGGCAAAGAATTTCTGATTTTAAATCAGAAATTAAAGAGCAAAATTTTGGTAAAGTGGTTGAGGTTGGTGATGGTATCGCAAAGGTTTCTGGCTTATCAGAGGCCATGATGTCAGAGATGCTTGAGTTTAAAACTAATTCTGGATCTGTTTTTGGTGTAGTATTAAATTTAGAGGAAGATAGCGTTGGTGCTGTTTTGTTGGGAGAAGGTAGTGCAATCAAAGAAGGCGGAGAGGTTGTTGCTTTAAAAAGAATTCTAGAGGTTCCGGTCGGAGATGATATCGCTGGTCGTGTTTTAAATCCCTTAGGAGCTCCGCTTGATGGAAAAGAAAATATTAAAGCTGAAAAATTTTATCCAGTAGAAAAAATTGCTCCTGGTGTTATTACTCGTCAATCCGTTGATGAACCAGTCCAGACTGGTATTAAGGCGATTGATGCTATGATTCCAGTTGGTCGTGGTCAAAGAGAGCTTATCATTGGTGATCGTCAAATTGGTAAAACTGCCATAGCTATTGATACTATCATTAATCAGAAAGGGCAAAATATGAAATGTATTTATGTCGCTATTGGTCAGAAAGAATCAAAGGTTGCTGGTATTGTTGCCAAACTAAAAGAAGCTGGTGCCATGGACTATACTACAGTGGTTGTTGCTGGTGCTAGTGATCCAGCTTCTTTGTTGTATATAGCACCTTATGCTGGTTGTGCTATGGCTGAATACTTTTTAGATAAAGGAGAAGATGTTTTGATTATTTATGATGATTTATCAAAACATGCTGTTGCTTATAGGGAAATATCCCTACTCTTGAAAAGACCTCCTGGACGCGAGGCTTACCCTGGTGATGTTTTTTATTTACATTCACGTTTACTTGAAAGAGCTTGTAAGCTAAATCCAGATTTTGGTGGTGGGTCAATCACTGCTCTTCCAATTATTGAAACTCAGGCTGGAGACGTTTCTGCTTATATTCCTACTAATGTTATTTCTATCACTGATGGTCAAATATATTTGGAGCCAGACTTGTTTTATCAAGGAAATCGCCCGGCTGTTAATGCTGGTCTTTCAGTTTCTCGTGTTGGTAGTAGTGCTCAAATTAAGGCTATGAAAAAAGTGGCTGGCAAGATGCGTCTTGAAGCTGCTCAATACAGAGAGTTGGCTGCTTTTGCTCAATTTGGCTCTGACTTAGATGAGGAGACTAGAAAAAAATTAGAAAGAGGAAAAAGATTAATGGAAATATTGAAACAAGACCAATACGAACCAATGGATGTAGCTTTGCAAGTTTCTGTTTTTTTCTCTTTAATCAACGGTCTAATGGATAGTGTTCCGGTTGATAAAATTAGAGAATTTGAAAAAGGGTTAGTTGAGTATATAAAAGATAATGCTAGTGATGTTTTAAAAAATATTAAAGAAGTTAAAGTAATGGACGAAAAGGATGAGGAAAAATTAACTAAAGTGATTAATAATTATAAGGATACTTTAGATTATTTGATTAAATAATTATGGCTAAAACCAAAGAAATACAACGTAGAATAAAGTCTGTTAATAATACCAAAAAAATTACCAAGGCCATGGAAATGGTAGCAGCTGCTAAAATGAGAAAATCAGTTGAAGCGGTTCTTAAAACTAGAACTTATGCTAACTTGGCCTGGACTACTATTTTAAATATCTCTGGGTCTTTAGAGGATGGAAAAAATTTACATCCATTGCTTGATGTTAGGTCGGAAATTAAAAGAGTAGCTATTATTTTAATAAGTTCTAATCGTGGTTTGTGTGGTAGTTTTAATACTAATATTATTAATAAGGCCGTGGCTGGGATTAAGAAGCATGGAGACATAGAAACAGATTTTATTTTGTTGGGTAAAAAGGGTTTGGCGGTCAACAGTCGCTATGGTTACAATGTTGTAGCTGAGTTTGATAAGGTGGACTTTGTTTCTGAAATAAAAGAGGTTATGCCAATTGCTCGCTTGGCTATGGATGATTATTTGAGTGGTAAATATGATAAAATATTTGTTGCTTACACCGATTTTGTTAGTGCTACTAAACAAATTCCTCGAGTTAAGCAGATATTACCAATAGATATAAATGTTGATGAAGAATATTTGGGAATTGTTGGTCGTGACGAAAGGATTGGTACAACCAAAGAATATATTGCTGAAAAAGAAGCTAAATATTTAAAAGATAGTGATTATAACTATTTATTTACTTATGAGCCTAGCCCAAGAGCAGTATTAGATCAAATGGTTCCTCGATTGATTGAAGTTCAGCTTTTTCAGGCTCTTTTAGAGTCTAATGCTTCAGAACATAGTGTTAGAATGGCTTCAATGCATCAAGCAACTGAGGCTGCCACTGACATAGTTAAAGAGTTGGTTCTGTTTTATAATAAAGCCCGCCAAGCTGCTATTACCTCTGAAATTGCTGAAATCAGTGCCGGAGCTAATGCTTTAAAAGCTTAATAAATTTTTAATATAATTTATATAAAATTAAAATAAAAGTATGGGAAACGAAGATAAAAAAAACGGAGTCATTAAGCAAATAATTGGAGCTGTGGTTGACGTTTATTTTGAAGAAAACTTGCCTGAAGTTTATACTGCCCTAGAAGTTGAATCATCTGATGGCAAAAAAGTTGTTTTAGAGGTTCAACAACATTTAGGTTTTAATGTTGTTAGGACTATTTCTATGGGAACAACTGATGGTCTAAAAAGGGGTGACTTGGTTGTAAACACTGGTAAAGGAATAACCGTCCCAGTTGGTAAAGAAACATTAGGAAGAATCTTTAACGTTTTAGGAGAGGCTGTAGATGGAGAGGCTGATTTAGTTGATACTAAGAGATATGAAATTCATCGTAGTGCTCCAGACTTTATTGATCAGTCAACTAAAACGGAAATTTTAGAAACTGGAATTAAAGTTATTGATTTAATTTGTCCAATTGCTAAAGGTGGTAAAGTTGGTCTTTTTGGTGGTGCTGGTGTAGGTAAAACAGTTGTTATTCAAGAATTTATTAATAATATTGCCAAGGCTCATGGAGGATATTCTGTTTTTGCCGGTGTCGGAGAAAGAACTCGTGAAGGTAATGATTTGTTTCATGAAATGAGAGGCGCTGGAGTTATTGATAAAGTAGCTATGGTTTTTGGTCAAATGAATGAACCGCCAGGGGCTCGTGCTCGTGTTGCTTTGAGTGGATTATCTATCGCTGAATATTTTAGAGATGAACAAAATCAAGATGTATTGTTTTTCGTAGATAATATTTTTCGTTTTACTCAGGCAGGTTCGGAGGTATCTACTTTGCTTGGACGTATGCCTAGTGCCGTAGGTTATCAACCTACTCTTGCTACCGAAATGGGAGAACTTCAAGAAAGAATTACTTCAACCAACAAGGGTTCTATTACTTCTATTCAAGCTGTTTATGTTCCAGCTGATGATTTGACTGATCCAGCCCCAGCTACAACCTTTGGTCACTTAGATTCAACCGTGGTGCTTTCTCGTTCTTTGTCAGAGCTTGGTATTTATCCAGCCGTAGATCCGCTTGACTCTTTCTCTATCATTTTAGATCCAAAAATTGTTGGACAAGAGCATTATGATGTTGCTTTAGGAGTTCAGAGGGTTTTGCAAAGATATAAAGATTTACAGGATATTATTGCTATTTTAGGTATGGAAGAGTTATCAGACGAGGACAAGATTAGCGTTTCTCGTGCTAGAAAAATTCAGAGATTTTTGTCTCAACCTTTCAGTGTGGCTGAAACATTTACGGGAGTTTCTGGTAAATACGTAAAATTATCTGATACTGTTAAGGGGTTTAAAGAAATATTAGAAGGAAAGCACGATGATAAAAGCGAGGGTGATTTTTATATGAAAGGTGCTATTGAGGAAGTAGTTAAAAAATAAATATGTCAGATCAAAAAAGAATAAAATTCGAAATAGCCACTCCAGAAAGAGTAGTTTTAAAAGAGGAAATTCTACAAGTTACTGTTCCAACTCAAGAAGGCGAAATTACAGTGTTGCCAAAACACTCTCCTTTGGTTTCTGTTTTGAAGCCAGGTGTTTTAGAACTAAAAAAAATAGATGGTGAAATTGAAATAATTTCAGTTTCTGGTGGTTTTGTTGAGGTTTTATTAAATAAAGTTATTATTTTGGCTGATACAGCTGAAAGAGCTGAGGAGATTGACATTGAAAGGGCTGAAGAAGCTAGAAAAAGGGCTGAAGAATCACTCAAAGATATGCGCAGCGTTGATGCTTCTCAATTTGCTCAGTTAGCTGCTCAAATTGAAAAGGAGTTGGCCAGGGTTAGGTCGGCTAAAAAATGGAGAAGTTTGAGAAAATAGAATAATTAAAATAGTTAAGATGTTTAGAGAGTTTAAGATAAAAGTAGCCTTTAATGGCTATTTTTTGTATTGACCAATAAAAATATATATAATATACTAAACTAAGTTCTTTTAACCAAAAATAGTTAATTATGAAAAGTTTGAGACTTCAAAGGCCGGAGAAGAGCTCCTCCAAAAAAGAAGAAGATAATAGTTTTGACAAAGAGTCTAAAGAGTTTAAAAAAATTACTCGAGGAGAGTCTTTGTTGTCTAAAAGATGGAAAAGAGATTTTTTTATTAAAATTAATGGTTGATTTGAGTCTGTGTTTTTTCAAAAGCTCTTTCAAGAAGAGCTTTTTTTATATCTCTTTTTGTACACATCGCTTCCGGCTTTCGAATCCCCCTCTTTATTCATATAAAAAAAACAACCCAAAGAAATTTGGATTGTTTTTTTCAGAGGTCCGAGTGGGATTCGGCCACGCGTCGCTAAGTCTCGCTCGTCGCGTAAAAACGCTTCGCGTTTATGCGACTTCGCTCACTAAGCGCTCTGGCCTGGCCTCAGCGGTGCCTACACTTCGTTTCGGCACATCGCTTCCGGCTTTCGAATCCCACTCTTTTGTTATATAAAAAAACAACCCAAAGAAATTTGGATTGTTTTTTTCAGAGGTCCGAGTGGGATTCGAACCCACGAGTGGCAGTTTTGCAAACTGCAGTGTTAAACCGCTTCACCATCGGACCAAAATTACAAAAATATCATAATATATATCATTAAAAAAAGCAATGGCATGTATTAGTCCACGTTGTTTTGGAAAAAAAATTATTATTAATTAAATAATCCATCGGAGACATTAAATTAAGGTTCCAATGGGGTCTCTTGGTATTATACCAAAGAAGCCAATCAATTAACAAATTATTAAAATCATCTAAATTATCAAAATAGCTTTCATGCCAGTCAATAAACTCCTCTTGAATAGTTCTATTAAATTTTTCAATATGTCCTTGCTTGTATGGTTGCCCAGGATAATTGAAATAGTGTCTAATATTTCTTTTTTCTAAATATTTTTTGAAGTGTAGATGAAATTCTGACCCATTATCACTTTGGACAGCCTTAATACTAAATGGCATAACCTCTTCTAGTTTCTTAAAGAAATCCTTAGCATTAGAACTACTGATGCGATTATAGGCATAAGCAAATGCTGGTCTACCAAAAGTATCAATGGCGGTAATAACGTATCTTTTTAGCCCATTATGGAACCTAACAACAGTATCTATCTCTATTAGGTCTCCAGGATCTTCTATTATTAATTTTTTAGGTTTTCTTTCTTTTTTACCTCTCTTAATTTCTTTAATTTTACCAAAATGAGATATTTTTTGTCTGTGATGATATATCTTTTTTTCTTTAATTATTCTGCCTATCTTAGATTCTGAATATATTGGCAAATTGTTATCTTTACAATATTTATCTAATAATACTTTAATCTTACCCTTACCTATATTGGGACAGACCTCCAATCTAAGTCTTTTTATCTCTTTTAGTACTAGAGGATGAACTTCTCTCTTATTCTTGTTAATTCTAGCTTGAGATTTTGGGTTTAATGACTCTATTTTACCTCCTCCTTTTTTAAATAATCCTTGTCAGTAGTATAGAGTGGATTGTTTGGCTCCGTAGGCATCAATAGTCGCCTGGAGGCCATATTTCTTCCAGAACTCTAATATTTTAAACCTTTGTTTAGCTTCTTTGGTAATCATATATTTTTGCTTAATTGCATCATTATATATGTTGCCAAATCCTCGACAATTATAATACTTAGATATTATTTGCATACATCTTGGGTTTTTTGATTTTCCAAAATGTAAGTGAACTTATTCATGGCAAATTGACATTTTGATCGTATATAATGTAAACTATTAGTAGAAGTTCATTAAAAAACCTAATGCATAAAGAGTATGAAGCAAACCATCACAGACCAAAAAGCATACTTGGAAGATTTCTATAGAAGAAATTTTTCAATGGAAACTAATTTTTCTGGAATGAAAATACCAGAATTTGATGATCAAAAGTATTTTCTAATTATTGTTCCTGCTGGTTTATTTTTTGAGAAAGTTTTAGATGTGGCAGAAAAAATGATGGGCATTAGAATAGAAAACAACCTGACTTTTGGGGGAAAAATTGCCTCTATTAGAGAAGCTGAAACTGATTATTTTGTTTTAGTTTCAAAAAATTTAACAAAATTAAGTTTTTTAGGCTCTGGATATGTATCTTCAAGGGCTAAAGATCAGGTTACTTTAACGGAGGGGATCATTTGCATGATGATTTTTTTTGAAAAAAACTCTTCAGGATTTTACAATTTGATTTCTTCTATTTTTACCTGCGGAGCTTCTCGAATAGAAGGTAAGAGAAATATTTTGTTACCTGGTTTGGTTTATGACAAAACAAACCAGATTATTCACATTATTTGGTATGACGGTTTTTATGCAGAAGCCAACATAGACAAGCTAGAGGTTTTGTCTTTTTAGTTTATAAGGGGATTTTATTCCCCTTTTTTATTTAAACAAGCTTTTATAAAATTTTATTTCTTGACATGTATTTTAATTATGCTAAAATATTTTTAGCACTCTCATTGTTAGATTGCTAATACTGTTTATAATTTATTATTTTATTGTTTGATTATTATACTTATTTAATTTTAGGTTAAAGGTTGATAATTAAACTATTTATTTTATGAAGCTTAAGCCTTTAAACAACAATGTGATTGTTAAAGCGTCTTCTAAAGAAGAGCTTACTAAGTCGGGTATAGTTTTGCCGGACACAATAGACAAAGAAAAACCAGAGCAAGGAGAAGTTGTTGCTGTTGGTCCAGGAAAACTATTGGAAAGTGGATCAAGATCAGAAATGTCAGTTAAGATTGGTAATAAAGTTGTTTTTAAAAAATATTCTCCAGATGATATTAAGATTAATGGAGAAGAATATCTAGTAATTAGTGAAAATGATATTTTAGCTATTATTGAATAATTAAAAATTAATCTTCTTTTGTCGTTTGTCACTAGAAGATCAAAAAACATATGGCAAAACAAATTATTTATAATGAAGAGGCAAGAAATGCTTTAAAAGCTGGCGTAGATAAATTAGCCAATGCAGTAAAGGTGACTCTTGGCCCTAAGGGCAGAAATGTTGTTATTGAAAAAAGTTTTGGTGCTCCAGTTATCACTAAGGATGGTGTTAGTGTAGCTAAAGAAATTGAGTTAGAAGATAAAATTGAAAATATTGGGGCTGAGATGATCAAAGAAGTAGCCTCTAAAGCTAACGATATGGCTGGAGATGGAACAACTACCGCTACTATTTTAGCTCAGGCTATGATTAAAGAAGGTTTAAAATTGGTTTCAGCTGGTATTTCGCCAATTGAGATTAGAGAGGGAATTGAAAAAAAAGTTGCTTCAATCGTTAAAAAGTTAAGAGAAATGAGCAAGACAATAGAAACCAAAGAAGAGCTAGCTCAAGTAGCTTCAATTAGTGCTAACAATAAAGAAATTGGCGAAAAGATAGCTGAGGCTATGGATAAGGTTGGTAAAAACGGAGTTGTTACCGTGGAAGAAGGACAGTCTTTTGGTGTTGAGGTTGAAGTCGTTGAAGGTATGCAGTTTGATAAGGGTTACGTTTCTCCTTATATGATAACTAATACTGAAAACATGAAAGCTGAAATGAATGATCCTTTGATTTTAGTAACTGATAAAAAAATAGTTTCAATTCAAGAAATTTTGCCTTTGCTTGAAAAAGTAGTTCAATCAGGCAAAAAAGATATTGTAATCATTGCTGATGAAATTGAAGGAGAAGCTTTGACAACTTTTGTTTTAAATAAGCTTCGTGGAACATTTAATGTTTTAGGTATTAAGGCTCCAAGCTTTGGTGATAGAAGGAAGGCTATGTTGGAAGATATTGCTGTTTTAACTGGGGCTAAGCTTATTTCTGAAGAAGTTGGCCTAAAATTAGAGACTGTTGAAATAGAAGCTTTGGGTCAAGCTAGAAAAGTTATTGCTTCTAAAGATAATACAACTATCGTTGATGGTAAAGGAGATGAAAGCAATATAAAGGATAGGGTTAAGCAAATTGAAAAAGAGATGGAGTTGAGTGATTCTGATTTTGATAGAGAAAAATTACAAGAAAGATTGGCTAAATTAACAGGTGGCGTGGCCGTTATAAAAGTTGGAGCTGCTACTGAAACAGAAATGAAAGAAAAGAAAGACAGAATTGAAGATGCTTTAAATGCAACTCGCGCTGCCCAAGAAGAGGGCGTTGTTCCTGGAGGTGGTTTAGCTTTAGCTTTGGCTGGTGATGCTTTTGAGGAGTTAACAGATAAAAAGGCAGACAAGCCAGGAGTTACAATTGTTGATAATGCTATACTTGAACCAATTAAACAGATTGCTAGAAATGCTGGTAAAGATGGATCCTTGGTTTTATTTAATATTATTGAAGAACATAAAAAGGGTAATACTAATATTGGCTATAACGCTGCTAATGATAAATTTGAAGATATGGTTAGTGCCGGCATTATTGATCCAACCAAAGTTGTTCGTAGTGCTTTAGAAAATTCAGCTTCAGCAGCTATTATGTTTTTAACAGTTGAAACTGTGATTGTTGATAAACCAGAAAATAAGGATGCTTGTTCTTGTGATTCAGGTCATGGTCATATGGGTGGTATGCCTGGAATGGGTGGTATGGGCGGAATGATGTAAAATAAAATTATTTATTTTAAAAAAGAGGCGAAAAGCCTCTTTTTTGATTAAAGAAATGTTATGTTTATATTAAAATAATCAAAAGGTTGTTTTTTCTTTTTTTGAAATATGTTATAATTTCTTTATAATTATTTAAGCTTTGTTTGTGTATGGTGCATAAAAAGAAAAATAACGAAAAAATAAAAGTAGCTGTTAGTGGTTATTTTAACCCTCTTCATGTTGGTCATTTGGAAATGATAGAAAAGGCTAAAAAAATAGGAGATTATTTAATTGTTATTATTAATAATGATTATCAAGTAAAGTTAAAGGGCAGTGTCCCTTTTATGAGTCAAAAAGATAGGGTCAAAATTATTAAAGCTCTTAGAGAGGTTGATGAGGTTTTTTTGTCTATAGACAAGGATAAAACTGTTTGTAAATCTTTAGCCAAAATTAAGCCAAACATATTTGCTAATGGTGGTGATCGAAAAAATCTTAATGATGTGCCAGAATATGATGTTTGTCAAAAACTTAAAATTAAAATGGTTGATGGACTAGGGAAAAAAATTCGCTCTAGCTCAATCTTAATTGCTGATGCAGCTAAAAAGAAAAAAAAATAAATATTTTTTAGGATTTAAGAAGATTGGCTTTTTAATTTTAGTAGTTTTTTTAATTTATTTTTTTTCATATATTAGGGACATAAATCATTCCTCTGAAAGGAATCAAAACGTTGTTTTTAAAATTGATGGAGGAAGTAGTATTTCGGAGATAGGAGAGAGTCTGTATGAACAGGATTTGATAAAATCTAAATTTACTTTTAAATTATATATTCATTTTTCTAAAGAAGAATTAATTTTTAGAGAGGGCTCTTACAACTTGAATTACAATATGAATATTAAAGAAATTGTTGAAGAGCTTACTAAAAAAATATCTTTAAAACCAGAAAAGACGGTTACCTTTATTGAGGGCTGGAGTGTTCGAGATTATTATAAAGTTTTAGAAAAAAATTTTTCAACTGAAGAAGAGAATTTTTTTAATATGGTCGGTGAACCTATGCTTAATTATCAGCTTTTATCAAGTGGAATTAGGCCAAAAGATTTTTCAGAACAATTTGATTTTTTAAAAGATAAACCAAGCTATTATGGGTTGGAAGGATATTTGTTTCCAGATACTTATCGTTTTTTTGAAGACGCTAGCTTGGAAGATGTTATAATTCGAATGTTAAAGAATTTTGACCAGAAACTAACTAGTAAAATGAGAGAAGATATTATTACTCAGGGAAAAACTATTTTTGAAATAGTTACTATGGCTTCCATAATTCAAAAAGAAGTTCAAAGTGAAGATGATATGAAAATGGTTTCTGGTCTTTTCTGGAATAGGATAAAAAATGGACAGGCACTAGAATCTTGTGCTACTTTGGCTTATATTTTGGGGGTTAATAAAGCTATTTATAGTCGTGAAGACACCAGAACTCCTTCTGCTTATAATACTTACATTAATCGTGGTTTACCTCCAGGGCCAATATCTAATCCAGGCCTTAAAGCTATAGAAGCAGCTATTTATCCAACAGAAAATAATTATAATTATTTTTTAAGTCGACCAGACACTAAAGAAACTATTTTTAGTATTACTTATGAAGAGCATTTATTAAACAAAAATAAATATTTAAAATAAAGATATGAGCGATAATTCTAAAAAGTTAATACTTATCATGTTATTTTTCTTGGGAGTAGTTATTATTGTTCCTCTTTTTATTTATCTTCAAAAAGATAAAGCACCATCTACGACCACCAAACAAGAGGTTCAAAAAGATCAAGGGGAGATAGAACAAAGCTCAGAAAACCAATTGACTGGGCTAGAGGAGTCAATAGAATCTTCTAGGGCTTTAGGGCGATTACCAATGGGAGAAGAAAAAATTGGTTTTGATTTCAGTCAGGAAGATGAAAGTTTGTATATTGAATATGTTTCTTTTTTGGATTTTTATAAGGAGATAAAAGATGAAATTCAGCCATCTTTTGAAGACTATTCTTTGCCCTTGAACATTAAAACGGATGTTGTTAATTATTATGATTTGTCTCGTCGTTTAAATATAGATCCTTATTTAGAAGATTTAAATTCAAGCGGAGTTGCTCTAATGCCAAATAGTTTAACTGCCAAAAATTTTTATGATGTTTATGAAGAACTTTATTCTAAAAGAGTTCCTTTTTTTATTACCTCTGATTTTTTAATTTATTATCATCAGCAGTCAATGAAAAAAATTTTTAAAGATATAGAGCAAAATATATTTTATAAAAATCTTTGGGATATTAATTATGTCTTATTTGAAAAATCTAAAAAAAGATATGAAGAAGGCTTGACTCAAAGTGGAAATGTTAATGATCGCGTTTTGGAAGCAGAAAGATTATCGGCTGCTTATTTTGCTACTTCTTTGGAATTGTTAAAACCACAATTAGATCAAGTAGCTCAGAGTGGTGATTTGAGCAACCCTAATTTATTTGGTTTTTTGGAAAAAGATATTTATTCTTTTGATGTACCTAGTTATTTGCAAGTTGATGTTTCTAGAGAGGTTGAATTAATTTTGGCTAAAAATTCGGTTGCTAAATCTCCAGTCCTTCTCTATGAAAGAAACTACAAAGAATTTGAAATACCAAAAGAATATAGCATTAATGCTAAATTAAATAATTTTTATTTAGCAACTAAATGGCTTTCATCTACTTTTCCTTTGCATTATCAAGGTGATGATTGCCCAGACTGCTATTTAGATTTTGATGATTGGAGAATAAGCATGATTAGTTCGGCTTTTATAGCCAATGATATTTTTAATAGTCATAATTTAAAGAATGATTGGGCTAGGATTTATAAAACTTTATCCTTTTTCAAGGGATTAAGAGGTGATCTAACTTATGTTCATTATCGTGATGCTTTAGCTTCTTGTTTCGGGGAGGATTATGATATTTCTCAGGTATTTGCTGATGACAATTCAGAGAGTATAGACAATTTATATAAATTTCAATCTAAAGTTTTGGAATATGACTTTTTAGAGATTGAAGGTTCTTTTGATAAAAATAGCGTCAAAGATAAACCAATGTTGGGCGTTAAGATGTTATCTGATTTTTATTGGCCTAATGATTTTATATTTAACGAATTATCTTATCCTAAAGTTTCTGATTATCAGGCGGAAAAATTAGCAAAGAACAATATTACTGGTTGCAAGGTGGATAAAGAGATTGTTAGATGTAATGGCTTTTCTCTTGATATTGTAAGTTTAATTTTTAATAAAGATTTAAAGAGTAATGAATATTATCAAGAGAATTCGAGTTACAATAATTATGATCAACAACTAGAGAGCTTAAAAGAGCAAATTTCAAAGTTTCCTCAAGTCTGGCATTATAATAATTATTGGCAAGGACTTAAAATTACTAAAAATTATTTAGAAAGCGACAAAGATAGTTTGCCAATTTATTATAAAAGTCCTGTCTGGGAGTTAAAAAGTCTTTATACTGCCGTTGGTTCTTGGGTTAATTTGCAACTACCAGTAGAAAGTCTCTTGGTCAATCAAAAGTATCAAAGAGGAATTTCTAGCTCTTCTGATTTGGAGTTTATCAAGCATAACTATATTGAACCTAATTTGGACTTGATAAATGAACAATTGTCCAACACCTTAATGGTCTATGAGATGTTTTCTTTGTTAAAAATAACAGAAGAATTAAGAAGTGTTTTTATGGACTTAGAGGATTTAAAAGTTAAATTAGAAAGAATAAAAGAGATTATGATTAAAGAGCTCGAAGGGGAAGAGCTTAGTTTAGAGGATTTAACTTTTATGTCTATTTTGGCCAGGGAGTATAAAACCGAGAAGGTTGAGTCTAGAATTTTGGCTCTAGACGGTGAAAATGGCAAAAGAATCTCTTATGACATTTCGAATCCAAAACTAATAGTAGTTATTTTTAGAAGAGGGGGCGCTAATTATATGGCTGTTGGCCCAGCCTTTTCTTACATCGAGAAATAAACAACTGTTGATAAATTATGGAAAAAGTGTTAATATCCTAGGGTCGCTTTATAATTGACAGATTGTTCTACTTGTTATATTATAAGTATCACGGACAATCTATACTTAATTTGTTAATATAAAGTGAAAATTTATATTAATTAAATCCTATTTAGGCTTTCAAAACCAAGCTTTTCTGGCATTGGCATTTTTTTGTTGAAAATCTTTTTTAAAGACTATTTTTTATTTTTTTAAAATATTATTTATTTATATAATCTATCTTTATGCCTAGTAATTTGACCACCAAAAATAAAGACCGAATTTTTTTTACTGACTTTACGGAATCAATGCCAATTCCGGACTTAATTGAATCTCAAAAAGATTCTTATAATTGGTTTTTAAAAGAGGGTTTAACTGAACTACTTGATGAAATTTCACCAATTATTGATTTTAATAATCGTGAATTAGAGCTTTATTTTGGAGACTATTATTTAGATAAGCCAAAATTTGATGAAATTGAAAGTCGTGATAAAAACATTACCTATGAAGCCCCTCTTAGAGTAAAGGCCATTTTAAAAAACAAAAAAAATAATAAAGAAATATCTCAAGAAGTTTATTTGGGTGATTTTCCTTTAATGACTAATAGGGGAACTTTTATAATTAACGGAATTGAAAGGGTTGTAGTTTCTCAGTTAATTAGGAGTGCTGGAGTTATGTTTACCTCTGAGTATATTAAGGGTAAAAAATACTATGGTGCAAAAATAATTCCAAATAGAGGTGCTTGGTTAGAAATTGAGACTGATGCAAATAAGGTTCTTTGGGTTAGAATAGATAGGAAAAGAAAAGTGGCGGTTACTTCTTTGCTTCGAGCTTTTGGTTATGAAACTGATGAAGAATTGTTAAAAATTTTTAAAGACGTTGATCTTGTAAAAAGTGAAGATGAAGTTGGTTATATAGAAGCTACTATCAAAAAAGACTTAGCTAAAAATCAAGTTGAAGGCTTGCAAGAAGTTTACAGAAGAGTAAGACCAGGTGATTTGGCTGATGATAAAAATGTTAAACAGTTAATTGAAAACATGTTTTTTCGCTTCGATCGTTATGATTTTGGTAGAGTCGGTCGTTATAAATTAAATAGGAGGTTTGATGAAAACTTACCTATTAATAAAGAAAATAGAATTTTAAGAAAAGAAGATTTGTTAAATATTGTTAAAGAAATAATTAGATTAAATATAACTAAAGAACCAGAAGATGATATTGATCATCTTGGAAACAGAAGGGTGAGGGCTGTTGGTGGCTTGGTTCAAAATAGATTGAGGGTTGGTTTTGCTAGAATGGAAAGAATTATCAAAGACAAAATGAGTATCGCTGATATTGAAACTTTAAACCCTAACAAGCTTATAAACGCTAGACCAGTTATTGCCGTGGTAAGAGAGTTCTTTATGTCATCTCAATTGTCACAGTTTATGGATCAAACAAATCCTTTGGCTGAGTTGGAACATAAGAGAAGATTATCGGCTATGGGTCCTGGAGGTTTAACCAGGGAAAGGGCTGGTTTTGATGTTAGAGATGTGCACACTACTCACTATGGTCGTATTTGCCCTATTGCTACTCCAGAGGGTCCAAACATTGGATTAGTTGGTCATTTGGCTAGCTATGCTAGATTAAATAATTATGGCTTTTTAGAGGCTCCATATAAAAAAGTTATTAAGGATAAAAAAGGCCCAGTGGTTAGTGACGAAATAGTTTATTTGGATTCTTTTGAAGAAGAAAAATATGTTGTAGTTGATGCCACCATTCCTCTTGATAATAATAATAAATTTTTAATTGAAACTTATCCTGGTAGAAGAGGCGGAAAACCAGAAACTGTTACCATGAAAGAAATTGACTTTGTTGGTGTTGCCCCTAACCAGATTGTTTCTATCGCGACATCACTTATTCCTTTTATGGAACATAACGATGGACAAAGATCTTTAATGGGAACAAACATGCAACGTCAAGCTGTTCCTTTGGTTAAAACAGAAGCTCCAGTTGTTGGTACTGGCATTGAGCGTCGAGCTGCTATTGATTCTGGTCACGTTATCATTGCCGAAGAAGATGGTGTTATAGAAAAAGTTGATTCTTTAAATATTGAAGTTAAAAATAGTAAAGGAAAAATAAAAAAATATAATTTAACTAAGTTTTTAAGATCTAACTTCCTAACTTGTATTAACCAAAAACCAATTGTTGATTTAGGTGAAAAAGTAAAAAAAGGGCAAGTTTTAACTGATGGTCCAGCCATTAGTAATGGTGAATTAGCCTTGGGTAAAAATGTTTTGGTAGCTTTTATGACTTGGGATGGTTATAACTATGAAGACGCTGTTATTATTTCTGAGAGATTAGTAAAGGAAGATGTTTATTCTTCTATTCAAATTGAAAATTATAAGATTGATGTTCGTGATACTAAACTTGGTTCAGAGGTTATTACTAATGATATACCTAACATTTCTGAAGAAAAATTAAAGAATTTAGACGAAGATGGTGTTATTAGAATTGGAGCCGAAGTTTCTAGTGGCGATATTTTGGTTGGTAAAATTACACCTAAAGGTGAAACCAAATTAAGTGCCGAAGAAAGATTGCTTCGAGCTATTTTTGGTGACAAAGCTAAAGATGTTAGAGACTCATCTCTTTATTTGGAGCATGGCGAACATGGGAAGGTTATTGATGTTAAAGTTTTTTCACGTGATGCTGGTGATAGACTGGAGGCTGGTGTTTTAAAATCAGTTCAAGTATCTATTGCTAATTTAAGGAAAATCCAAGTTGGAGATAAAATGTCTGGTCGTCATGGAAACAAAGGCGTTATTTCTAAAATTGTTCCAGTTGAAGATATGCCTCATATGGAGGATGGAACTCCAATTGATATTATTCTATCTCCTTTAGGAATTATTTCTCGTATGAACTTCGGGCAATTGCTTGAAACTCATATGGGTCTAGCTGCCAAGACATTGGGATATAATGTTGCTACTCCAGCTCTTAATGGTATTACCGAAGAACAAATTAAACAAGAATTAAAAAAAGCTGGCTTTGCCGAAGATGGCAAGGTGACTTTATATGATGGACGAACAGGAGAGTCTTACGAAAATAGAGTTACTGTTGGTTATAAATATATGTTGAAGCTTAATCACATGGTTGAAGATAAGATTCATCAAAGATCTATTGGTCCATATTCCTTAATTACTCAACAACCTTTGGGTGGTAAGGCTCAGTTTGGTGGACAAAGATTTGGAGAAATGGAAGTTTGGGCGCTGGAAGGCTATGGTGCTTCTCATACTTTACAAGAAATGTTAACTATTAAATCGGACGATGTTACTGGCAGAAGTAAAGCTTATGAATCAATTATTAAAGGAGAAGAAATTCAGAAGTTAAACGTGCCAGAATCATTTAATGTTTTAATTAGAGAATTAAAAGGCTTGGGATTAAATGTTGATCTTTTAGGGGGGCAAAAAATAGAAGAAGATCCAGAAGAAGAAGTAAAAAATAATAATGATATTGAAAAAATAAATAATGCTGATGAGCAAATTTATAATGAAGGCTCTCTTCCTGTGATCGAAAATAAAGAATAAATATAAATTAAATTATATACATATATGTTAAACCCCATAAAAACAAGCGATTTTGATGCCATTAGACTAAAATTGGCATCTCCTGCAGATATTTTGGAGTGGTCCAATGGCGAAGTTGTTAGGCCAGAAACAATTAACTACCGCACCCAAAAACCAGAGAAAGATGGTCTGTTTTGCGAGAAGATCTTTGGTCCAGTTAAAGACTGGGAGTGTTCTTGCGGTAAGTATAAAAAAATTAGATACAAAGGAGTTGTTTGTGATAAGTGTGGAGTTGAAGTTACTAGAAGTGTTGTTAGAAGAGAGAGAATGGGCCATATAAAGCTTCAAGTCCCTTGTTCCCATATTTGGTTTTTAAAAGGTCTTTCTTCTAAGATTGGTCTTATTTTAAATTTAAGCATTCAATCTTTAGAAAAGGTTGTTTATTTTGCTAATTTTATAGTTACTGAAGTTGATGAAAAGCTTAAAAATGAAACTTTAGAGATAATTAAAAAAGAATATAAAGGAAAAGTTAAAAGCATTGAATCTGATACTCAAAACAGAGTTAGCCAACTTAAAAGTGCCGAAGAAAAAGACAAGGATTTGGCTGTTAAGATTGAAAATATAGAAAAAGAAAAAGAAGAAAAACTAGAAAAGCTTTTAGATGATTATGAAAAAGTAAAAAAAGAATTAAAAGAACTAAAACCTTTATTAATTCTCACTGAACAAGAATATCAAAATTTGAGTTTAAAATTTGGTCATTTATTTGAAGCTGAAATTGGCGCTGGGGCTGTTCAAACTCTTTTAAGAAGAATAAATTTGGAAAAAACCATCAAGAACATTGAAGAGAAGTTGGTGGATGCAGTTGACGCTAAAAAAGAGAAGATGATTAAAAGATTAAAAGTTTTAAAGAATCTTAAAAATAATGGAATGCGTCCGGAATGGATGATTTTAGATATTATCCCAGTAATTCCTCCAGACTTAAGACCAATGGTGGCCTTAGATGGTGGACGTTTTGCTTCATCGGATTTAAACGATTTATATCGAAGAGTGATTAATAGAAATAATCGTTTAAAGCAATTAGTAGAACTTAATGCCCCAGAAGTTATTTGTCGTAATGAAAAAAGAATGTTGCAGGAGGCTGTTGATTCTTTGATTGATAACTCAGCTAGAAACAGTAAAATGGTTACTGCTTCTACCGGGCAAAAAAGACAGTTAAAATCTTTGGCTGATGCTTTAAAAGGAAAGCAGGGACGTTTCCGTCAAAATTTATTAGGTAAAAGAGTTGATTATTCTGGTCGTAGCGTTATCGTGGTTAATCCAAAATTAAATTTAGATCAATGTGGTTTACCTAAAATCATGGCTTTAGAATTATTTAAGCCTTTTATTATTGCTGAATTAATTAAGAGAGAATTAGTTCATAATGTTCGTAGTGCTTCTAGATATATAGAAATGGGAAATGATGAAGTTTGGGATATTTTGGAGAACATTATTAGAGAAGCTTATGTGATGTTGAATAGAGCCCCTACCCTGCATCGTCTTGGTATTCAAGCTTTTAGACCAATCCTTATCGAAGGTAAGGCTATTCAAATTCATCCTCTGGTTTGTACAGCTTTTAATGCTGACTTTGATGGAGATCAAATGGCTGTTCATGTTCCTTTAACTAAGGAGGCTGTGGCTGAGGCTAGAGATATAATGCTTTCAACTCACAACTTATTAAAACCAGCCACTGGAGACCCAATCGTTGCCCCTAATCAAGATATCGTTTGGGGAGCTTATTATTTAACATTGGAATTTCCAAATGGAGAAAAAGAAAAAGATGAAGATTATAGATATTTTTCTGATGGTCAAGAAGCTTTAATGGCTTATGAATATAAATTGATTGATTTACATGAAATAATAAGAGTTAGACTGGGAAAAGAAATGATGACTACTACCGTTGGTCGAATAATTTTTAATAAAATATTGCCAGACAAAATTGCTTATGTAAATGAAGTTCTAGGCAAAAATAAAATAAAAAACATTATTAAAGATTGTTTAAGCATTTACGGAGAAAATGAGACTGTTAAATTTATTGATAATTTGAAAAATTTAAGTTTCAAATACATTACTAAGAGTGGTTTATCTTGGAGCTTTGGTGATCTTCCAGAATTACCAGAAAAAGATAGGTTAATTGATGAGGCTAATAAGCAGGTGGAACAAATCAGGGAGCAATTTGAGGAAGGTCTTTTAACCGACAGCGAAAGATATACCAAGGTTATTGAAACCTGGACAAGCACTAAAGAAAAAATTGCTGAATTATGTAAGGAGGGCTTGAAAAAGTCTTTACCTGTTTATTCTATGATTGATTCAGGTGCTAGAGGTTCTTGGGCTCAACCGGTTCAAATTATTGGTATGAAAGGTTTGGTTACATCTCCTTCTGGTGCTATTATCGAATTGCCTATTAAAGGAAACTTGAAAAAAGGTTTCTCGGTATTAGAATACTTTATAGCTACCCATGCCACCAGAAAAGGTTTATCTGACACGGCCTTAAGAACAGCTAACGCTGGTTATTTAACTCGTCGCTTAGTTGATGTAGCTCAGGATGTAATAGTAGTGGACGAAGATTGTGGTGAAAAAGAGGGATTATTAATAAATCGAGCTGAAATAGAAAAAGACAATGATGATTTCTTCCGAAAGATTTCTGGTAGATATTTAGCTAAGGATTTAACAGACAAAAAAGGAAAGGTTTTGTTAGAAGCTGGTAATTTATTAACTGAAGATTTTGTAAAGGAAATAAAAAATAAAGATATTGAAGAAGCTTGGGTTCGTTCTGTATTAACTTGTAAGTTGCACAAAGGTGTTTGTGCTAAATGTTATGGAGTTGATTTGGCTTATAACAAAGAAGTTAAGATAGGCACTACAGTTGGTATTATTGCTGCTCAATCTATTGGAGAACCCGGAACACAGCTAACTATGAGAACTTTCCATACTGGAGGTGTAGTTGGTGCTGACGATATTACTCAAGGTTTACCTAGAGTAGAGGAAATTTTTGAAAATAGAACTCCAAAGAAAAAAGCTTTAATGGCCGAAGTAGATGGTAAAATTAAAATAGAGTTTGGTCAAAGAACAATTAAGGATAAAGATGGAAAAGATATCACAGTTAATAATCCTCAAGAAAAGATTTTAAAAGTAGTTTACAAAGGAAGAGATAGTGAAAAATATTACTTTAAAGAGTTAGTTAATGAAATTAAATTATCTGGTGAAAAAATTGCTAAGAAAGATTCAGCTCCGAAAATCAAAGTTAAGGATGGCGACAAGGTTTCTAAGGGGGCAGAGCTTTATTCTATTTCCAATAAAAATGTTAAAGCTAAAGATTCAGGCATTGTTAAAATTAGTGATAAGTTTATTAGTATTTCTTCTGAGGTGGATAAGATTCAGGAATTTACTATTCCTAAGGGAGTTATGATTTGGGTTAAAGACGGTGACGTGGTTAAGCCCGGTGATCGTTTAACAGAAGGTAGTTTTGACTTGAAAGAATTATACAAACTAAGGGGTCAACTAGAAACTCAGAAATATATTATTAAGGAGATTCAATATGTTTATTCTTCTCAAGGTCAACCTTTAAACGATAAACACATTGAAATTATTGCTAGACAGATGTTTTCTCGTTATATGGTTAAAGATTCTGGAGATGGTAATTTATTACCAGGAGAGACCGTTGAAGAGGAGGTATTATATCAAGCTAACAAGGATAGCAAAAATAAGGCTAAAGGAGAAAAATTACTTTTAGGTATCACTAAAACATCTTTAACAACTGATAGCTTCTTGTCAGCTGCTTCTTTCCAAGAGACTCCAAGAGTCCTAATAGAAGCTGCTTTAAGTGGAAAAATAGATTATTTAGAAGGTTTGAAGGAAAATGTTATTATTGGTTGTTTGATTCCAGCTGGAACAGGATATAAGGGTAAAAAGGCTAGAGAAATATATAAATAATTTTATATTTGGCGAATTTTTTCGTCAAAAACTTCATAAAAAAGACGGGAAATAAAATTCTCGTCTTTTTTGTTTATTTTTGTTATAATTTTATTATGAAGATAATAATAGCGCTAGGTAATCCAGGAAAAGAATACGAAAAAACCAGGCATAATGTGGCTTGGCTTTTTTTAGATTTTTTATTGGGCCAAGATATTCCTTGGGAGTTTAATAAAAAATTTAATGCTGATATTTGTTTTTGTAATAGTATTTGGTTTATAAAGCCAAAAACTTATATGAACAATTCTGGCTTATCTCTAAGATCTTTTATGGATTATTATAAGTTATTGCCTAAAAAAATGGGCTTATTTGCTATAAAAGATGTTGATTTGTCCGAAGATTTAACTGTTGTTCATGATGATCTGGATATTGATTTTGGTAAACATAAGGTTTCAGTAAATGCTTCTAGTGCCGGTCATAATGGAGTGCAATCAATAATTAATCATTTAAAAACCAAAAATTTTAAGAGAATAAGAATAGGCATAAACAATGAGGCTAGAAAACATATTCCTGGAGATAAATTTGTTTTACAAAAATTTTCTGAAAAAGAATTATTAGAATTGAATAATATTTTTAAAGAGATAAAAGTATAATTTTATTTATAAATAATTATGAAGCAATTAGAATTTCCCGAATTAAGACAAACATATGAGTGGGATTGTGGAGCCAAATCTCTTCAGGCGGTTTTAAAATATTATGGAGTGGAAATTAGCGAAGAGCTTTTAATCAAATATGCAAAAAATAATTCAAAGGAAGGGACATCAATAAAAAAAATACAGGATGTTTTAAATAAGTTTGAGCTAAAATTTGAAGCTAAGGAAATGACAATTAATATTTTGAAAGACTATATTGATAGAGAGATTCCAGTTATTATTCTTTTACAGGCCTGGAAAGATTCAAAAGAAATTAAATATAAAAATGATTTTAATGATGGCCATTGGGTGGTCGTTATTGGCTATGATTCTAATAAAATTATTTTTGAGGATCCCTATTCTCTCCAAAGAACTTTTTTAGAAAATGAAGAGCTTGAAATCAGATGGCACGCAAAAGAAAAAAATAATAAATTTTTTAATTATGGTATAGCGGTTTTTGGCAAAAAGCAAAAATATAATCCCGATGAAATTATACACATGGATTAAATGAGTCAATTTTTTTCTATATAATAGAATTATCTTATTGCTATCTATCATTCCAGCGTAAGCTGGCCTCCACGCCCCTTGTATTCCAGCGAAAGCTGGAATCCAGAATAAATACCTAAGCACTGTATTGTTTAAAAAAAGAATTATAGATATAATTAAAATAGATTAATTTAATAATCATTATACAGTATATTTATTTTTATCAACTAAGCTGGGTCCCAGCTTGCTTGCCTGCCTTAGGCATGGCGCTGGAATGACAGAGGAGATTATTTTTTACTAACTAAGCTGGATCCCAGCTTTCGCCACGTAAAATGTGGCTCGCTGGGATGACAGTTGAGTTAGTTTTCGCTCGTTGCGCTGACATTTAAAAAACAAATAAAAACCTATGTTTAAACAAAAAAAGAAAGCTTTCACTCTTATTTAACTCTTGGTGGTAATAGCCATTATTGGTATCCTTGCAACTCTAGCCGTTGTGTCTTTACAACAAGTCAGACAAAACGCTAGAGACTCTAAAAGAATGGCTGATATGAAACAATTACATACAGCTCTGGAATTATTTGCTAATAAGTATGGGAGATATCCCACAACAGAAGAGTGGAATCAAGGCTTTATTGGCTCTTCTACTGAAAATATAATTTTTATGCAGAATATTCCAAGCGCCCCTACTCCAGCTGATGGTGATTGTTTGGATTCTTCTAATACTTATATTTATATTCCTCAAAATAATGGAGCTACTTACACTATTAATTTCTGTACTGGCAAACAAGTATCAGACCTACCTGAAGGAGCTAAACAAATGACGCCAGGTGGAATAATTTTTGGTAGTAGTGAGTTAGGCGGAGAAGAAACTCCAGTTTGGACCTGTGGAGATGACTTTACAGACACCAGAGATGGTAATATTTACCCAACAGTTCAAATAGGAACACAATGTTGGTTTGCCAAAAACCTAGCCTATCTTCCAGCTGTTCATAGTAATACAGAGTTCGAAACCCAAGGAATTAATTCACTACCAGGTTATGGTGTTTATGATTATAATGGCAGTGATGTAAATACGGCTAAAACTCAAGCTAATTATTCTACTTATGGTGTGCTATATAATTGGTATGCGGTAGATCAAGGATATATTTGCCCAACAGGTTGGCATGTACCAACTCATGACGAATTCACTGACTTAGAAAGATCAGTTTGTGTATTATTAGGAAATATTGATTGTGAAACAAAATTTCCGAAAGACATCGTAACAGTGGGCTATACAGGGACAAATGAGGGCGACGCTTTAAAAAGTGAAAGTACTCATGCTTGGTGCAACGATGTCTTAGGTTGTGAAGAAAGCTATTTTTCAGCCTTACCGTCTGGCTGCCGAATCGGAGATGGCTCTTTTTCAAATATTGGTAGTGTTACTTGGTCTTGGTCATCTTCTATTTATTCTGCTGGTGCTTGGTCTCGTTATTTGAGCTCTTCTCATTCTGCAATTAGTCGTGTTAATAACTCTAAGACCTTAGGTTTTTTTGTTCGTTGCCTGAGAACTGAATAAAACAATATTAAATAAAAAAAGACGGAAAATTTCCGTCTTTTTTTTGTGTGGACATAGATGGACTTGAACCATCGACCCCCGCCTTATAAGGGCGGTGCTCTAACCAACTGAGCTATATGTCCTCAGAGTGGGCGTATCCCGACTCGAACGGGAGACCTTTACGATGTCAACGTAACGCTCTAACCAACTGAGCTATACGCCCTAAAACGTAAAGAAAAAAAACTAGATTTATTCTAGCTGAAATAATTTTAACACTATTAAAATATTTTTTCAAGACGTTTTTTAACCTTGTTTATTATTATTTTTTCTACTTCTTTTATTGGTTTTTTAATATTGGCCTGGGCTATTTTTTTAGTTCCTTCGGGAAAATATTCCTTTAAAATTTCAATCGAACTTATATTTTTAACAGAATAAATTATAACTTTTGTTTGAAATATTTCACTATTTTGTTCGTCGTGGACTATTATTGTTTTATCATTAAAATCTTCTTTGTCTTCTTCGCTAATATAATTATTATCTAAAATAGAAAGCTCAGACATAGAATAGAAAATAGCTATTATTTTGGCGCTAGGAATACTAACTATTAATTCATCAATAATATCTTGTAAGTTTTCTTCATTAGCTTTAGTTTCTCTAAAATCATTTTTAAAAAGAGTGGCCCAAACTACACTATTTCTTTCGGTTGACATTAAATTATTTAAAACCCTACCCCACAGCTTTAAGGTATTTAAGCTTCGTGAGCGATAAAGGCTAGAAACAATTTCTTCTCTTTTTGCTCCTATTTCTATTAAATCAGAACTGGTTTTCAGTGTTTGGGGGGTCAAATTATTAGTTTTGAAACTTTTTGTTTTAAAAATTATTCCAGTTAATAAACAAGTGGCTATTTGCTCATCAATTAATTCTTTTTTATGGTCAGAGAAAATTTTATAAACAATTTCACTGGCGGAAACAGCATTGAGATCAATGATGTTTAATTGACCAAATTCTTCGTTTTCTGGACTATGGTCAATATTTATAATGTTTGTTTTGTAGAAGAAGTCAATATTATTATCATAAATTCTTCCCAGGGATTCTAGGTCGTGTGTATTTAAAGTTATTATTAAATCATACTTAAAACCAGACATACTGAACTTAATGTCTTTGTTTGTAAAAAAACCATCTTTGGGGGATATTATAAAATTTAACTTATTGTCTTCGATTGTGTACTTAACATGACTAACTTTAGTGTTACTTAAATCAAGAGAAACTACAAATTTCATTAAATTTTCTAAAGAACTTTTAATTTCAGTAAATGCTGGTAAAAAACGAAAGGATTCGACTGGCATTTTAAAATTGTCATTTTTTTGCATTTTTTCTGCACCGATTTCAACGTTTTTGCCTAATTTCTTTAGATATAGATACATAGCCAAAGAGCTGGCAATGGCATCTCCATTCCAGTCAATTGGAAAGCTAATCAAAATATTCTTTGATTTTTCTATTAAATTAAAAAATTGGCTACTTGTTGGTAACATAAAATTAAACTAACTTACTATTATATATTTATTTTTAAGGCTAGTCAACCCGGTTTTAAGGCTTTTATTTGACCAAAAAGGTCAATTTTGTTAGTATAAAATATATAAAATCATATGACTCTTAGAAAATATCTTATTTCAATGAGCGTTTTAAGCCTTCTGCTTTGGGCTGTTTTTGTTTTTATAGCTAACTCTGTTGATCCAGAAATCACTAATTGGCTTGGATTTTTTTTGTTTTATATTACCTTGTTTTTTGCTTTAAGCAGTACTTTGACTATTTTTGGTTTTATTTTGAGATTAATATTTTCTAAAAAGAATCTTTTATTTAATTCAGTTCGTTCATCCTTTAGACAATCTTTTTTATTGTCCTTCTTGTTGATTGCTATTTTAGTAATGTTAGCTGAAAATATTTTTTCTTGGCTTAATATTATAATTGTTATATTAATTTTGTCGATTGTAGAATATATTTTTATATCAGAAAAATAAATTTAAAATATGAAAGAAAAACTTTTAAAACTAAAAGAAGAAATAAGCAATAAATTATTAGAAGTCAAAGATCTTGCTGGCCTTAAAGATTTGGAGGAGAAGTATTTTAATCGTAAGAGTGAGTTTAATATTATTCTTAAGGGAATTAAAGATTTGAGCGATGATTTAAAAAAAGATATTGGGCAATTAGCTAACAGTATTAAGCAAGAGTTAACTTTGAGCTTGCAAGAAGCTAAAAATAGCATAGAAAAACAGAGAGTTTCTAAAGAAAAGTTTGATCCTAGCTTGCCAGCTCAAAAACAAGAAACAGGACATCTTCATCCTTTAACTCAAATTAGAAATGAGATAGAAGACCTCTTTCATTCTATGGGGTTTGCTGTAATTGATGGCCCAGAATTGGAAAGTGATTACCATAATTTTACTGCTTTAAATTTTGCCCCACATCATCCTGCTAGAGAAATGCAAGATACTTTTTTTGTTGACTTGAAAAATAAAGATGAACAGTATGACATGATTATGAGAACTCATACTTCTCCGGTTCAGATTAGGGCTATGAAAAAATATGGAGCTCCTCTTAGGGCTATTGTCCCTGGAAGATGTTTTAGAAATGAGGCTACTGACGCTCGTCACGAACACACTTTCTATCAGCTAGAAGGCATTGTAATTGATAAGGGTATTAATTTTTCACATCTTAAAGGTGTTTTGGAAACTGTTGGTAAAAAGCTTTATGGTCCCAATACTAAACTAAGAATGAGACCAAAATATTATCCTTTTGTAGAACCAGGAAGCAATGGTGAGTATACTTGTTTTTTGTGTTCGGGCAAGGGTTGTCGAGTTTGTAAATATACTGGTTGGCTAGAAATTTTAGGTTGTGGGATGATTCATCCTGATGTTTTAAAAAACGGAGGCATAGATCCTAAAAAATATTCTGGTTTTGCCTTTGGCTTCGGTTTTGATCGCTTGGTAATGCTTAAATATAATATAGACGATACTCGCCTGTTTAATAGCGGCGATCTTAGATTTTTGAAGCAATTTTAATACTAAAAATATGAATATATCTTTAAATTGGTTAAAAGATTTTGTAAGTTTATCGGGCGTGAAAGTTGAAGATGTCAAAGATAAATTAACAAAGCATACAGTCGAGGTTGAGCAAATAATTAAACAAGGAGATAAATTTAGAAATGTGGTTATAGCTAAAATTTTAGAAGTTCAGAGACACCCTAAGGCTGATAGACTTCAAATTGCTATGGTTGATGATGGTGAAGAAAAAAATCTTAAAATAGTTTGTGGCGCTCCCAATATTGAAGCCGGACAGCTTGTCCCCTTGGCTAAAATCGGAGCAATTTTACCTAATGGTTTAGAAATAAAAAAAGCTGAGATAAGAGGAGAAGAGTCTAACGGCATGCTTTGTGCTGAAGATGAACTAGGCTTGGGCAGTAATCATGACGGTATAATGATTTTAGATAAAAGCGCTAAAATTGGTCAAAAGTTTTCCGATTATTTAGATTTAACCGATACTATTTTAGAGATAGACAATAAATCAATATCAAACAGACCAGATCTTTGGGGGCATTATGGAATAGCTAGAGAGTTGAGTGTTTTATTTGGCTCTAAATTAAAAGAATACAAACCAAGAGAAATTAAAATTAAAAAATCAAAAGAAGCCCTTAAAAATATTGAAATTGAAATAAAAAATAAAAAACTTTGTTCTAAGTACATAGGTTTAAAAATAGATAATATTAAAATTTCAGAATCACCAAAATGGTTGAAACAAAGACTCTTGGCGCTAGGTTCTAAATCAATTAATAATATTGTTGATGCCACCAATTATGTAATGCTTGAGTTGGGACAGCCACTTCATGCTTTTGATGCCGACTCGGTTGATAAAATTATTGTTAGAACAGCCGAAAAGGGAGAAAAAATAATAACTCTAGATGATATCGAGAAAAATTTAAATGAAAGTGATTTACTTATTTGCAACAACAAAGAAGCCATTGCTATAGCCGGTGTAATGGGTGGTAAAAATAGTGAAATAAACAATACAACTTCTAGTATAATAGTTGAATCTGCTAATTTTGAAGCCGTTTCTGTCAGGAAAACAGCTCAAAGACTTAATTCTAGAACCGATGCTGCTATGCGCTTTGAGAAGGGCTTAGATCCTAATTTATGTTTATTGGCCATAAATCGCGTTGCTGAAATCATTAAAGAGGTTTGCCCTACAGTCACTTTTAATTTGCCTTTAGTTTCTGAAGGTGATTTTGAAAATGAAGAAAGAGTAATAGAACTAGATTTGCTTTGGGCTGAAAAAATAATTGGTCAAAAAATAGAAGATAAAGAAATAAAAAAAATATTAGAAAATTTGGGAATAAAGATAAAAAATAATAACGAAAATGTTTGGAGCCTAGTTATTCCTTCTTGGAGGATGAAGGATTTAAAAATTAAGGAAGATGTTATAGAAGAAATAATTAGAATTTTTGGTTATGACAACATTAAAGCTTCTTTACCAGAAGTTGCTATTAATCCTCCTGAAAAAAGTTATGAATTGGAAATGGAGAAAAAAATTAAAAATATTTTAGCCCTTAGCTATAAATTAACTGAGGTTTATAATTATTCTTTTGTTAGTGAAGATCAACTTTTAAAATTAAATTTAGATTACAGTGCTTATATTAAACTATTAAATCCTTTGTCCAGCCAATACGCTCTTCTTCGTCAAACATTGTGTACTAATTTATTGGCAAATATAAAAAACAATCAATCTAAATATGAGAACATTGATATTTTTGAAATAGGCAATATTTTCTTAAACATTCCCGGAGGCTTAAACAAGGATGATACTTTTTTGGAAAGCCTACCTTACCAAGAGAAAAAACTGGCCATCGTTTCTGCTAAGTCAAATGGAGATAGTTTTCAATTTTTGAAGAATTTAGTTTTTAATTTTATTTATGAACTATCTAACGGTTTGGAGATTGAATTTTTACCGACAGAATCAATTATTTCTTGGGCAGACAAAGATCAAAAATGCCTTTTGTTGTTGGGCGGGGAGGAAATTGGTTTTTTAGCCAAGGTTGATGGTAGTATCCTTTCCAAAAATGGAATTAAAAAAGACACCTCTTCTTTGGAGATAAGTCTAAAAAAGCTACTAGAGGCTATTTCTAGCTTTGGTTTAAAACAATACAAGCCAATTCCAAAATTTCCAGCTGTAAATAGAGATTTGGCCTTTGTAGTTGACCAAAATATTCTATTTATTGATATTAAAAAAGAAATAGAAGACTTTAATCCTTTGATAGTTGGATTAGAATTGTTTGATATTTATTCTGGTGAAAATTTAGGTCAGAATAAAAGAAGTTTAGCTTTTCATATTAGCTATCAGTCATTGGAAAAAACATTAACTAATGAAGAAATTGATGTAGCCCAAAAAGAATTAATAAAGATTCTAGAAGATAAATTTGGCGCTCAAGTTAGAGATTTCTAATTATTTTATAATTAATAATATTTTTATGATGGAAACTAGCGGAGATATTTTAAATATTTCGATTTCTTTAGCTGTTTTAGTAGTGGCTTTTTTTCTTAGTTGGTTGTTGTTTTATTTAGTAATTAGTTTTAAAAGAATTTATAAAATTACAGCTCAGGCTCAAGGAATAGCAAATAAAACTGAAAACTTGTTGAATTTAATTAAAAGCAAGATTAAGCAAAGTGGTTCTTATCTTTTTATTTTTTCTAAGTTAGCTGATAAAGCTATGGATTATTTTGGAGAAAAAATGAAAGAAAAAAAAGAAAGAACTAATAAAGAAAGCAATTTTAAGAAGGCTAAATAATAAGTATGAAAAAAATAATTTTAACAGGCGATAGGCCGACCGGACAGCTTCATATTGGTCATCTTTTTGGTTCTCTTTTAAAACGAGTTGAATTGCAAGAAGAATATGACACACACATTATGGTAGCTGACGTCCAAGCTTTAACCGATAATTTTAATAATCCCCAAAAGGTTAGAGACAATGCCTTTGAAGTTGTTTTGGATAATTTGGCGGTAGGAGTTGATCCGAACAAATCAACTATTTTTATTCAATCAATGATTCCAGAAATTGCAGAATTAACAGTTTTTTATTCTAATTTAGTTACCGTCTCTCGTCTTCAAAGAAATCCAACCGTTAAAGAAGAAATTAAACAAAAAAAAGAGTTGTTTAAAGATAGTGTTACTTTTGGTTTTTTGGGTTATCCTGTGAGCCAAGCAGCCGATATTACAGTTTTTGGGGCTGATTTGGTGCCGGTTGGAGAAGATCAATTACCGATGATTGAACAAACAAGAGAAATTGTTAAAAAATTTAACAGTATTTATGGTGATATTTTAAAAGAACCAGAGGCTTTAATTGGTAGTATTGGTCGAGTTAAGGGTTTAGACGGTAATTCTAAAATGGGCAAAAGCTTAAATAACGCTATTTATTTAGCCGATGAACCAGAAGTTATTGAACAAAAAGTAAAAAAAGCTCTAACTGATATTAAAAAAATAAAAATAGATGACAAGGGAAATCCTGATGATTGCATGGTTTATTATTATCATCAAATGTTTAGTAAGAATAATTTAGAAAACATAAAAAATGAATGTCAGTCTGGGACAAGGGGATGTGTTCAATGCAAAAAAGAATTAAGTGAAAATATTATAAAATATTTAGAACCTATTAGAGAGAAGAGAAAATATTATCAAGATAGACCAGAGTTAGTAAGGGAGATTGTTAAAGACGGAACTAAAAGGGCCAGGATTAAAGCGAGTGAGATATTAAAAAAAGTGAAAAAAGGAATGAGAATTGATTATTTCTAAATAAAATATATATAAAAAGACGAGAATATTTCTCGTCTTTTTTTTGTTTCTTTTTCTAATAATTTAATAGGCAGAGACTTCTTTTAATAATTCTAGTTTATTCAATTCTTTGATTGAATAATTTTCTTTTTCTAAAAAAATAATAAAAGAGAAATAATTACTACGAATCATGTAATTGACTAAGTCATTGGGACTGATCATTTCTCTAGCGAAAGACTCTTCTCTTTTTATTTCAAATCCAATTTCTTTTAAAGAGTGATAAATTAATTCTGAGCAATATAATTCTTTTTCATCTTCGGTTATTAGGTCATAGTCATATTCTTTTCCAACTTGCTCTTTGCTTTTTTTCAAAAAATTAATAATTTTTTCTTTGTTTTTATTTATTCTAAAAACTGCAAAGGATTTTAAATAAGAGGATTGAGAAAGATTGGATAATTCTTTTATGTCTCTAATTTGAACGCCGTCGGAGCTGCTATCTATTATTAGTTTTTGTTCATTGTTTTGATAATATGTTTCTAGCTTTTTAAATATCTCAGATTCTTCTGTAAAAAATTCTGAAAGTTGATTTTTACTTCCAATATAAATAGCTGAATGTTTCCATTTTCCAGGAATAAATACACTGCTTAAATATTTACCACTATTAGTAAAGATTATATCTCCGGTTTTTAATTCTGATAAATATTTTTCTAAATCATTAAGGGAAATATTATTTTTTCCTTCTATTATTAGATTGTCTTCGCTAATATATCTGGCTATTTGTTGATTATTAATTGTGTAATCGCCAATACTAGCCATTACTCTTTTCTGTAAAGGTAGCCTTACATTTTTGCTTATTATTTTTTCTTCGGGAAATATATAGGAGAATAATAAGCCTAATAAGAAAAAAATAAAAATAAAGAATAAAGATTGAAATATCTTTTTAATAATAATTCTTTTGCTGATTTTTATGTTTATTTTATTCATTTTTTATTCAAACCACTTTTTGTATAAAAGATTATATTCTCCAGATTCAATTAATCCTAATATTTCTCTGTTAACTCTTTCTCTCAAAAGACTTTCGTGGGGGAAGGCGAAACCATAAGTTTGTCTGTCAAATGTTTCTCCAGTTAATATAAATTCTTCTTGTTTTTCATCTTTAATAAAATTTTTGATAACAGGTTGGTCAAACACTACTGCGTTTACTTTTTTATTTCTTAAATCTTCAAAAGCTTCTTCTATTTTTTTCTTGGTAATTATTTTAGCTCCTAATTTTTCAAGCTCATCAACCGCTGTTGTTTTTTCTTTAGTAGCCACTAGCTTGTTTCTAAGGTCTTCTGGTTTATTGATTTTGTATTTAGCTTCATTGATTGTTGCTACTGATGTTATTTTAGCTATAAATATAGCAAAAATAGTTATTCCGAAAAAAACTACTAAAAAGCCTATGGTTTTACCCATTGGAGATTCTGGGTAAAAACTACCAACCCCGCTCATCATTGTTACCGTCCACCAAAGAGAGTCAATAATTCCATGTTTGTAATTATCACTTATTTGAGGGTTTATTTTTTCGTAAAACCAAAATAAGTTAGAAATTAAAAATATAAATCCTGAAAAAATTAATAAAAATTTTATTGATTTCTTATAATTTTCTGTTATGATATTTTTTATTGTTGTTGTTATGTTGAGTTTAGATCTTTTAGAGATTAATATTGATAAGCCTGACCTAAGTGTATAATAGGAAAAATTAACCTTTTCTTCTCTTTTTTTGGTCCTGGTTATTCCGGCCATAGCTATATCAATGTTTCCTTTGCTAGTTTCTTCTAGTAAATTATTAAATTCAATTTTTTTGTATTGAAAGTCTATATTTAGCTTATTGGCTATTATTTCCCATAACTCAATTTCAAAACCAGTATATTTGTTTGCCAAATTAATAATTAGTGGTTTAAATTCAGATATACCTACTTTTATTTTTTTATTCATATTTATTATTCACAGTCTTTATTTGAACATTTAGGTCCATTTTTATCTTCAATCATTAAGCTGCCGCATTTAGAGCATTTTTCTCCGGTTGGTTTGGCAAAATAAGCATTTTTGCATTTAGGATAAGCGCTACAAGCGTAGAAAACTCCTCGACGACTAAATTTTTTGACTATTTTTCCCTCTTCACATTTAGGGCATTTAATTTCAATTCCTTTTTCACCGTTTTTTTCTATATTTTTGAGGTTTTTACATTTAGGATAATTACTACAACCCAAGAATGGTCCAAATTTTCCATTTCTAACAATCATGTCTGAACCACATTTATCGCATTTTTCGTCTTTATATTTTTCTTTTAATTCTAACATTTCTGGGCTATCTTCTTTTCTAATTTCTTCCCCTTCTTTTTTTAATGATTTTATATTTTTACATTCTGGAAAGGCACTGCAAGCTAAAAATTTGCCATAGCGTCCAGTTTTAATAATCATTTTAGCTCCACATTTATCACAAACTTCATCGCTTTCTTCTTCCGGGGAAAATTTTTGTTTATCTAGTTCTTGATATTTTTCTTCTAAGTTTTTATAAAATGGATCCCAGAAATTTTTAATAACTGGTTGCCATTCTTTTTTTCCGTGAGATATCTCGTCTAAATTGTTTTCCATTTCAGCTGTAAATTTGTAATCAACAATATCTTTGAAGTGTTGAGATAAAAGATCATTAACAATAAAAGCAATGTCAGTTGGAAATAGTCTCTTTTTTTCATCACGATTAACATAGTTTCTGTCAATGATAGTGGAAATGGTTGGAGCGTAAGTTGATGGTCTGCCAATTCCATGTTTTTCCATTTCTTTCACTAAGCCAGCGTCAGAATATCTGGCCGGTGGTTGTGTGAAGTGTTGCTTGTTTATTAAATCTTCTAATTTTAATTCTTCATTCTCTTCAATTGGGGGCAGTTCATTTTCGCTGACTTTTTCTGGGTATACTTCCAAATAGCCTTTAAATTTAACTGTTTGTCCATTAGCTCTGAAGATGCATTCTTTTTTTTCTCCAGCAATAATATCAACACTAACTGTGTCTAACATAGCTTCTGACATTTGAGAAGCTAAGGCTCTTTGCCAAATTAATTGATAAAGCTTAAATTGAGTTTTGTCTAACTTTGATTCTATTTTTTCAGGGGAATTGTAAACTTTACTTGGACGGATTGCTTCATGAGCTTCTTGAGCATTTTTACTTTTAACCTTAAAAGACCTTCCTCCTGATTTAAGATAATTTTTTCCATAAGTCTCTTCTAAGTATTTGGAGGCTTCATCTTTAAATTTAGAGGAAAGGTTAAGGGAATCAGTTCTCATGTAAGTGATATGGCCCATTTCATATAATTTCTGAGCAATAGTCATTGTTTGTTTGGCACTAAAACCAAAATGACGATTGGCGGTTTGCTGTAAAGAAGAGGTTATAAAAGGAGGTAGGGGGCTTTTCTTTGTTTCTTTTCCTTCAATTTTGCTAATTAACCATCCACCCTTTTTTAGTGATTCAACTGTTTCTTCGGTGTCTTCTTTGCTTTTAAATTGAAATTTACCAACACTTTTATTGTTTATTTTAAGTAATTTAGAATAAAAAAAGTTATCATTTTTAGAAAGTTTAGCTTCAATGTCCCAATATTCTTGGGGTATAAAAGCTTTTATCTCTTTTTCTCTTTCAACTATTAACTTAACAGCTACACTCTGAACCCTGCCAGCTGATAAGCCCTTAGCTACTTTTTTCCATAAAAAAGGAGATAGTTTATAGCCAACTAGACGATCTAAAATTCTTCTAGCTTGTTGAGCATCGACCATTTCTTGGTCTATTTGACGAGGGTGAGCAATTGCTTCTAGAATTGCTTCCTTAGTTATTTCATGAAAAACTATTCTTTTGATTTTGCTTTCATCAAGATTAAGGGCTGTAAATAAATGCCAAGCAATAGCCTCTCCTTCGCGGTCTTCGTCAGCTGCTAGAATAACGCAATCAGCCTTTTGAGCTAATTTTTTTAATTCACTAACTCTAGACTTAGATTTGCTAGGAATAACATATTTTGGTTCGAAATTGTTTTCTAAATCAACACCCAATTCACTTTTGGGTAAATCACGAATGTGGCCGAAAGAAGATTCGACCTTATAATTACTATCTAGAAACTTAGAGATAGTTTTAGCCTTGGTTGGGGACTCAACAATTATTAGATTCATATTTTTTATTTATAAAAAGATTATAGTATTTAAAAGAAAAAAATACAAACGTTTATCTTAAAACATAGTTTTTTCCTCCCAAATCTTTTATATATCCTTTTATCTCTAAAGAATTTATGGCAGTAAGAATTTCTGATATATTTTCTTGTAATTCGGCAATTATTTCTTCAATATTTTTCTTTTCTTTTTTTAATAATTCAATAATTTTTTCTTCAATCTTATTTTCTGTTTTAATCTTTGTTGTTGATTTTTGAAATAATTTTTTGCTATCTATATTAAATAAATTTAAAATATCTTCTGCCTGATTTACAATTATTGCACCATTTTTGGCTAATTCATTGGTGCCTTTAGAGTTTAAGCTAAAAATGTCACCGACTATTGTTAAAACATCACGTCCTTCCTCTAGGGCTAATTTACTGGTTATTAATGAGCCTGATTTTTCACCAGCCTCTATTACTAGGGTTTTATTTGATAATCCAGCTATTATTCTATTTCTTTGAGGAAAATTTTGTGGCCAAGGAGGTGTTCGGGGTGAGAATTCGGATACAACCAATCCCTGATTATCAATTATTTCTCTAACTAATCGTCGGTTTGATTTGGGATGAATAACTTCTTGGCCTAAACCAGAACCTAAAACGGCAATAGTTTTTAAGTTATTTAAAAGAGATTCTTCGTGAGCCAAGGAATCAATGCCGATTGCTAGACCACTAATTATATTCAGTCCACTATCGCTAAGTTCGGTTATTATGTTTTTGACAACTCTTTGTCCATAAGAACTAGGATGACGAGAGCCAATAACTGACAGTGATTTATTCCAGTCAATTTTCAAGTCGCCCCAATAGTATAGTATTGGTGGCGGATCATAGATATTTCTTAATAGTTCTGGATAAGAATCTTCTTTGATATAAGAAACCATTATTTTTTGTTCTTCTATTTCTTTTATTATTTTTTCAATCTTTATTTTTTTTCTATTATTTAGGAATGTCTCGATAATTTTTTTTCTCCAGGGCAGTTTATAGAGCTCTAAATCACTGGCATAATAAGCCTTTTCTAAGCTAGAAAAATTTTTTAAAATTGTTTGAAGTTTAAAATTATTAAAGTTTATTAAATGGTTGAAAGCTATAGCCATTTTTTTCTCTGTAGTCATTTCTTAGATTAACCCACTAAGGGTTTGTTAATTATTAAAAAATATTATATAATCATATTGCTAATATTTGTTTATTTTAGCTAAAAACAATAAAAATTTAACTTAAATTTATGATAAATCTTTTTAAAAATAAGCATCAAAAAATGAACAAAGTAGAGACTCACGAAGAAGATGATGGTTTTTCTCCTGAGTGGCTAGATGATAATTTGCCAGAAGGACAGCTTTTATTAGATGTTTATCAAACTGATGATAAAATAGTGGTTAAATCAACTATGGCTGGTGTTTCACCAGAAAACCTATTTATATCTTTAAATCATGACATGTTGACTATTAAAGGACGAAGAGAATATGACCGCTCGTTAAATGAAAGTGAGCCTTTGATGCAAGAATGTTATTGGGGTTCTTTTTCTAGAACAGTTATTTTGCCAGAAGAAGTAGATTCTAAAAAAATTGATGCTGTATTGGAAAATGGAGTTTTAACTATTTCTTTGGATAGAATTTATAAAAGTAAAGAAATAAAAGTAAAAATAAAATCTTAGAGTATGGAAATAAAGTTAAAATTTATTAATATTAAAAATGGCCAAGCTGTTTTGAAAATGGATAATGGTGATCATGAAGTTTTATGGCCTCAAGATAAATTACCCGAAGGAATTTCTGAGGGAGAATATTTAAATTTTTTGATTTCATCTTCAGATTTTGATGATTCTCTAAGAAAACAAAAGGCCAAGGATATTCTTAATGAAATATTAAATGTTGAATAAATATGAGTGTTAAATTTAAAAAAGCTATATTTTTAGTTTCTGATATTTTGTTGTTCTTGGTTATTTTTTTGTTAGTTTTTTATTTGTTTTTTGAGGCGCGCTTTGATAATAAAATTTATCCTAATGTTTATCTAAATGGCTCTAATTTGGGTGGGTTAACCGTTGAAGAGGCTAAAGAGGTATTAGAAAAAAAGATAGAAGATTTTGATTCTTCTGGTGTTAAAATATTAAGTGATAAAGAAGAGCTTTTGTGGAGAAGGAATATTTTTGCTTTTGATCCTGATTTAGTTTCTCAAACAGTTTTCTTTAATGTCAATAAAACCTTAGATGAGGCTTTTTTGTTGGGTCGAAGCAACAATATTTTTAATGATTTTTATTTTAAAGTTTCTTCTGTTTTTTTAAAAAGAAACATCCCCCTTTCCTTTGTTTTAGATGAGGAAAGAATAAAAAACTATTTATATGATAGTTTTGATGACTCACTTGTTTTGGCTCAAAATGCTGATATTGTTAGTAATTATTCAACAATTATTGATAATCAAGATGAAAATATTTCTCTTGAGAATAACAATCTAAATCAATCAGAAATAATTTTTTCTATAAGTCCAGAGGTTTATGGAAAGCAAATAAATTATGATCAGTTTTTTGTTGAGTTTAAAAATAATTTGGCTGAATTAAAAAATAATAATATTTATTTAAATCTTGTTGATGGTCCGCCAGAGATAAAGATTATTGACGCCTCAGGAATAAAAGAGGAGGCTTATAAATTATTAGAACTGGCTCCTTTTAATTTAATTTATAAAGAGAATGAAGATGAAAAAACTTTTGCAATCAGTAAAGAGATTTTTTCTACTTGGTTTAAGTTGCAAAAGAATAATGATTCTTCAGATGTTTTTGTCGGTTTGGATGCTGAAAAGTTTTTTTCTTTCTTGGACAATAGTGTAGCTTCAGAAATTGAGAAAGAACCAATTAAGCCTCAATTTGAATTTAAAGACGACAAAGTTGTTTTATTTTTTCCAGGACAAAATGGTTTAAAAATAAACAAAGAAAAAACATTTAACAATCTTTTGAATTCTTTTATAATGAAAGATTTTAACCAAGTTTTGTTAATTACTGAAGTTTCTGAAACAGATGGCCTTGATGGAACAAACGATATGGGAATTAAGGAGTTAATCGGTAGTGGTCATTCTAATTTTGCTGGATCATCAGTCAATAGAAGACATAATATTAAAGTTGGGGCTGATAAATTAAATGGTTTGATAATTAAGCCAGGAGAAGAATTTTCTCTGGTAACAGCTCTTGGTCCAACAACTAGAGAGGCTGGATATTTACCAGAGCTAGTTATTAAAGGTAATAAAACTGTGCCCGAATATGGTGGTGGTCTTTGTCAGGTGGCTACAACTTTGTTTAGATCTGCCTTAGGAAGTGGTTTGCCAATTACCGAAAGACGAAATCATTCTTATCGCGTTTCTTATTATGAGCCAGCTGGAACAGATGCTACTATTTATAGTCCTCGTCCTGATTTAAAATTTAAAAATGACACTGAACACAATATATTAATTCAAGCTAGATTTGAGGGGGCTAATGATATGTATTTTGATTTTTGGGGAACTTCTGATGGCCGTTTAGCCACTACGACCTATCCAGTTATTTATAATATTATTAAACCAGGTCCAACTCAAATTATAGAGACAACCGACTTAAAACCAGGTGAAAAGAAATGCACTGAAAGAGCTCATTCGGGAGCAGAGGCTTATTTTGATTATTTTGTTACCTATAAGCCAGGGACAGAGTTAGAAAATAAAGTTGAAACTAGGTTTCATTCTAAGTATGTTCCTTGGAGAGAAGTTTGTTTAGTTGGTGTAGAGCCAAAAGAAGAAACCACGGAAAGCACAGAAAACACAGTAAACACTGAAACTACAGAGAGCACGGAAAATACTGGGAGTATAGAAAATATATAATTTATAGAAAATTAAATTATTCTGTTATAAAAAAAAGAGACTCTCTGGAGTCTCTTTTTTGTTGAAATAATATTATACTCTTGTTTTCTGAAAAAAATAAGTTTAGGCGAGGCGGGCAAGAAAATCTCTTCTAGAAATTTTAGAGCCTTAGCCCTAGAAACCCCAAAAGAAAGTCCCATGCTTGTCGTGCCCTTCTCGCCTAAACCGATTTTGAAAATTTATCTTATCAATTGTCAACCAAGTATTGTATCATATAATAAAAAAAATGTCAATAGGGTTATCCACAATTAGTTTTTGTTCATTTTTGCCCTTGTTTGTTGACTTTTTTGTTCTCTATTATATATTCACTATTTTTGGTTTTATATATTTTTTTGAAAAAATAAAATAATTTTCTTTTCTTGACAATTGTTTTTAAAAAATATAAAATAATGATACTTTTAGCTAAGACTAAAAGCCTTTTTGTTTTAATTACAATAAGGCCCCTTCGTCTAATGGTTAGGACACCAGGTTTTCATCCTGACAATAGGGGTTCGATTCCCCTAGGGGTCACAAATAAAAAATAGGTCTTTCGACCTATTTTTTTTATATCCCGAGATTTATTGAAAAGTATTTTGGAACTTATTTTTTATTTGTTGATTAAGAAGTTGCAAATATCTCCATCTTGCACTATATAGTCTTTGCCTTCAGTTCTAATCATTCCTAAGTCTTTAGCTTTTGTTTCTCCGCCAGCTTCAATGAATTTTTCCCAATTTATAACCTCAGCTCTAACAAAACCTTTTTCAAAGTCAGTATGAATTTCAGCTGCAGCTTGGGGAGCTTTAGATCCTTTTTTGATGGTCCAAGCCCTGGTTTCGTCTTTACCGGTAGTAAAAAAAGTTTCTAAACCCAAAAGTTTGTAAGAAGCCGAAATTAATTTATCTAAACCACTTTTTTCTATTCCCAGTTCTTTCATGTATTCAGCTTGCTCTTCTTCTGGTAATTTAGCAATTTCTTCTTCCATTTTAACATTAATTCTAATAGCTTCTCCATCCCAATTAAAATCGGTACTTTTTTCGGTGTCATCAGAATTAAGGGCGTAGATAATTGGTTTGATGGTCAGTAAACTTAAGCTTTTTATAAAAACCTTTTCTTCTTCTTTTATCTCTAATTCTCTAGCGGCTTTTCCTTGGTCTAATAAAGTCTTTATTTTTTCTAATATTTCTTTTTGCTTGGCAATTTCTTTGTCGCCACTTTTTATTTCTCGAGCCACTTTTTCTAATCTTTTTTCAACTGTTTTTAAATCAGCGAAAATTAATTCCATGTTAATTGTCTCTTGGTCTCCCATTGGATCTATTTCGCCGTTAACATGAATAACATTGGGATCTTTAAAATCACGCACTACTTCACAAATAGCATCGCACTCTCTGATGTGTGACAAAAATTGATTACCTAAACCCTCGCCTTCATGAGCGCCCTTAACTAAACCGGCAATATCAGTGAATTCAATAAAGGTTGGTATAATTTTAATTGGTTGAGAAATTTGAGCTATTTTATCTAATCTTTCGTCGGGTACTTTTACCACCCCTACATTAGGGTCAATAGTACAAAAAGGGTAGTTAGAAGCCTCTACTTGTTTCTTGGTTAATATATTAAATAAGGTTGATTTTCCGACATTAGGCAAACCAACAATTCCGATAGATAGCGACATATTATTTTATTAGGATTATTATGATTATTAAGATTATTGAGATATTTAGGAAATATAAACACCTTGCTTTATATTATATTATTTATTTAAAAATAACAATATAATTACTTCTTGATTTTTTTGAGTAGTGTTGGTTTGTTCTGAATACTTGTTTTGGCTTAATTGACAAAATAACTCAAATATACTAGAATAGCCAGTTGTACTTTGATATTAATTATAAATACTAATAATGGAGGATTAACTAATGGACAAAAATTTTGAAAAAGATCTTTCTTTTTTTATTGACGAACTTAAAAAACGAGGAATAGATTTTAAGAGAATCTTTTTTTTGATTGAAGAGTTTGAAAGACAGGGCCTGGACTTTGAGTCTTTTTTAGAGCTCATTAAGGGGGACAAGGATTTAGCCAAAGAATTGATTGAATTTATTAAAGCAAGGCTACAGCCTGAAAGTGTTGATGCTATTTATCTTGCTCCCTGGAAAAAAATCTATCACGAGTGGTTCAGTATGGAAATCAATGTTTCTGGATTAAAAGTTCCAGACAATTATGACCCCCAAAAACATTTTTTAGTGCTAGTCGCCAAAGGTATTATTATGAAAGCTGTTGTTTCTGCTATGAGAGAAAGATTCAAAGTGTATTTATACACAGAGGATCTTGATTCTGATGTTACAAAAAATGACCGTAATTCTCAAGATGGAAATTATTTTATTCTTTTTAATCGCAATATTGAAGCCGACGAAGAGTTTAAAAACGTGTCGGCGGATGACCTTGCTAAAAAAGAGCACAGAGGAATAACCTTGTTAGAGCGTTTGTTGTTGGAGATCTTGTATTTTAGTGAGACCAAAAAACACCTAGACACTGACAACTGGACACTATGCTCCGGTTCGCGGAATTCTGACGGCGGTGTTCCTAACGTTTTTTGGTACTCTGACGACGATGGGCTCTCTGTCCATTTGTACGATTCTGGCTCTTACTTCGACGGCTTGCGTTCCCGTTCTGTAGCTTCTTAACTCTTGAACCTCTTTAACTTTTATACTTAAGCTTAGTTCCTTGAACTAAGCTTTTTTAATTTTTATTTTTAAGAGAATAATTTAAAGCTTAATATCTTGGCCTCTTGACACCCCCTAGGGGTATTTGCTATAATATATTTATAAATAAATTTTTACAATTTTTTAAGAAATATGAGAAACACAGAACAAAGAATAAATATCATAATTGGACAACTAGAAGGAATAAAGAAGATGTTAAATCAAAAAAACAAAACTTGCTTTGATTCCGTTGTCCAACTGAAAGCTGTTAAATCAAGCGTTGCTTCTTTGATGGATAAAATTTTAGAAGAAGAATTTAATCTTTGTTTTGATAAACAATGTCCAAGCAGTAAAGATAATTTAAAAAAAATTGTTTCAGAATTTATAAAAAAATAATTAAAAATAATAAATAAAAACTTTTAAAAGATTATCTCCAAGATATTTTTAAAGAGTTAAAAAAATTATGAGTAAAGCACAAGATGTGAGCAAAAATGATTTTGCTAAAGAAGTTTTAGAATCAAATATTCCAGTTTTAGTAGATTTTTGGGCACCATGGTGTATGCCTTGTAAAATGATGTCACCTATTTTAGATGAATTAGCTGGTGATTTAGAGGGAAAAGTTAAAATTATTAAAGTTAACACTGAAGATTCAGCTAATCAAGAATTAGCTATTGAATATCAAATTCAAAGTATTCCTAATATGAAATTGTTTAAAGATGGAAAGGTTATTGCTGAGTTTATCGGCATGAAGTCAAAGGATTCTTTAAAAAATGATATTGATGCACACTTAAATAAATAAGATATTTAGGGTTTTTATGATTTTTAAGATTATTAAGATTTTTAAAGCTTAGATTTAATTATCCTAAATATCTTAAATTTCCTAATAATCTTAATAATCCTTTATAAATATATGTCTGTTTTTGATAATGTTATTAAACGTTTTGAAGATTTAAAGGAAGTAATAAATTTGAAAGATGAAGATCTTAAATATTTATTAGAACCAAAATTAGTTTCTCATGCTGAATTAGAAGTTGATGGTCAAAAATTTCCTGCCTGGAGAATTATTTCTAATCGTGCTTTAGGTCCAGGTAAGGGTGGAATTAGATTTCATCCTGAGGTTAGTGAAGACGAGGTGAAGTCTCTGGCTTTTTGGATGAGTTTAAAAAATTCTCTTTTAGATCTTCCTTATGGTGGTGCTAAAGGTGGGGTTAAATTTAATCCCAAGGAACATGATACTAAATTTTTGGAAAAAGTTTCTCGTAAATATATAGACTCTTTTTATAAAGTTTTAGGTCAAGATAAAGATATTCCAGCTCCCGATGTTTATACCAATCCTCAAACTATGTCTTGGATGCTTGATCAATATGAAAAAAATATTGGTCACCATGAGCCAGGAATGATTACTGGTAAACCAGTTGAGCTAGGTGGCATCGCCCTTCGAAGTGATTCAACTGCCAAGGGCGCTTATTTAGTAATTTTGGAAATGGTTAAAACTTTAGGGCTTCCAGAAAAAGGATTAACTGTTGCCATCCAAGGTTTCGGAAATGCCGGACTTAATGTTGCTAAGATGCTTTATGCTGATGGCTTTAAGATAGTGGCTGCCAATGATAGTCGAGGAGGAGTTCATAACGAAGAAGGAATCGATATTAACGAATTGATAAAATTCAAGGAAGAGTTTGGGGTTGTATCCGCTTTTTCTGATTACAAGGCCATCTCTAATGATGAACTTTTAGAATTAGATGTTGATATCTTGATTTTAAGTGCCTTGGAAAATCAGATTACTGAAAATAATGCTGATAAAATTAAGGCTAAACAGGTGGTTGAGATTGCCAACGGCCCTATTAGCTATGAAGCTGATAAGGTTTTATTTGACAAAGGTATAACTGTTGTACCCGATATTTTGGCCAATGCTGGTGGTGTTTTGGTTAGTTATTTCGAGTGGAGTCAAAATAGAACTGGTAATATTTTAGATCAAAATTATTTAGCTGGACTACTAAACGAAAGAATGATAAAATCTTGGCATAACGTTTATAACAAACACTTAGAATTAGATAAAAAAATTGATCTTAGAAAAGCGGCTTATATTATTGCTTTAGAAAGAATAATTAAGGCCGAAAAACTAAGAGGAAATTTGTAATTAATACTCTTTCCCTGTCATCCCAGCGAGTTGCGTACGAGCAAGGCGAGTTTACGCGACGAAAGCTGGGATCTAGTTTAAGTAAATTGGATTTATTGAATCATTTAGAAGGTGATTTATTTGAATGACGGGACTAAAATATTTTATATGATTTACGACTTAATAATTATTGGTGCTGGGCCGGCTGGCATAACGGCTTCTATTTATGCTTCTCGTTATAAGTTGAACCATTTGGTTGTTGGAGAAATACCTGGGGGTCTCATTACTGAAGCTCATAGTATTTGCAATTTTCCGACTGAAATGGATATAAATGGTTTTGATTTGATGACTAAAATGCAAAACAATGCTGTTCATTTAGGAGCTGAAATATTATCAATGGAAAGAATTGCTAAAATTAAAAAAGAAGGAGAAATTTTTGAGCTTGAAACTGAAAGTCAAAAAACGTTTCAAGCTAAAACAATTTTGCTTGCCACTGGAACTAAGCATAGAAGTTTAAATATAGAAAATGAACATAAGTATTTAGGAAAAGGTTTGGCTTATTGTGCCACTTGTGATGCTATGTTCTTTAAAGACAAGGTTGTGGCTGTTGTTGGTGGTGGAAACAGCGCATTAACGGCAGCTTTGTATTTGGCCGAAGTGGCTCAAAAAGTTTACTTGTTGGTTAGGGGAGAAAAATTTAATGGGGAGGTTGCTTGGATTGATCAAGTTAATAAAAATGAAAAAATTGAAGTTTTATTTAATACTCAAGTAAAAGATTTGAAAGGCGAAACAAAGTTAACAGAGATTAATTTAGATAAAAAAGGAGAATTATCTTCTTTAATATTGGATGGTTTGTTTGTCGAAATTGGTACTGATCCTGATAATTTTTTATCCGATCAATTGGGAGTAGAGAAAAATAAGAGGAATTTTTTGAAAGTTGATCAAGGGCAAAAAACAAATATTGAAGGTCTTTGGGCAGCTGGAGATTTAACTACTAACTCTAATCATTTTAATCAAGTTATTACTGCTTGTAGCGAGGGTGCTGTGGCTGCTTTTGATATTTTTTCTTATTTACAAAGAAAAAAATAAGTTTAAAGTTTTGGTAATAAAAAAAACACCCTTTTAAGGGTGTTTTTTGTTTGTTTATTTTTATTCGACTATAATTTCTTCACTTCCACTTGCCATTTCCAGGTCTTCTATGTTTATTGTTTCTTCACTCAAGTAAGGGTTAACATAATTATCTATTTCAAGTGCTTGAGGGTAAAAAAGAACTCCTTTTTTGTCGATGTATGATTCGATGACCTCCCCAGAGCCAACATCAACTGAAACTTTGTAAAGTCCATATTCTTCCTCGATGTTAGTAATAGTTGCTTTGGTTCCAGGCATCATTAAGTTTTCGTTAATAAACGTCTCTGTTTTAGTTTTGGCTTCTTCGATACTTAAAATTCCTTTCTCTTTTGGAGGGAATTTAAAAATTAACAGAGCCAATAAACCTAAAACGACAGCTGAAATAATTACAAAAACTGTCTTTTGTTGTTGTTTTTTTGCTTCACTTATTTTTTCGGTTTTAATTTCTTTTTTTTCTTCATGTTTTTCATGATGCTCTTTGTGTTTTTCCATAGAATTTGGAGTTTTTGTTTTGAAATTTAAAAACAAAAAACTATATTAAATTTAAAAAATTAATGATAAATATAAATAAATAATAGCAATTATTGAGTTTTTTAACAAGATATTGACAAAAATGTATTTTTTTGGTTTAAACCAATAAAAAAATATTAAACATGGGGAGGCTAACTTAGCTCCTTTTTTTTATTTTAAAAATTTCTTTATTTTTTTCTCTAATAAAAAATAAAAAACAATACCGCCAGTAGTTATTAAAAAATATTTTATTATTATTTTTTCTTTTGTCCTTTTTTCTGATTTAAGTACTAAAGGATTTTCTTTTATTATTTCTCCAATACTTTCTTTGTCGACTTGGTTTAAATTTTTAATTGATTTTTCTGAAAGTGGTAATATTTCTATTTCATTTTCTTTTTTAACTAACAATCCTTCGATTGTATAAAAGTTACCTTCTTCTAATGTTTTTTTATTAATTTTAGTTCCTTTTTTAATTTCTATTATTATTTCTTTTTCTCCGTCATCTATATAGATCATGTTAGCTCTGTTTTGGTTTATTTCTCCTTTGATTTTAACCAAACTATCATTTGGTAATTCGTTTAAAGATGATATTGGAGTTTCTTTCATTTCTGGCCAATCATTATTAGAAGACAATATTATTATATCTTGAGCTTCCTTTGTTTTTATTTTAATTACTGACTCATTTATAGACAGTTCTCCCGTGACCTTTATTTTGTCTCCAATTTTTAAATCGGGAAATTTTTTATAATAATTATATATTTGCATGCACTCAAGATAATTTTTTTGATTTTCAGTCTCTTCTAAAATGTAAAAATATTGTGAGCCAAATTCTCCTGGAAGATTAATGACTATTCCTTCGGTTTTTATTTTTGTTCTATTTTTTGCTTTTTTTATTTCACTTATTTTTAGTTTATAAATATTATTTTCTTTTTTAGTGCTTTCTTTTTCAATGTTATCTGCATTTTCCAAATAATTTTTAATTGTAATTATTTCATTTTTAGAATTTCTAATTTCAATTAAATCTGAATTTATTATAAAGTCTTCGGCGTTATTGGGTTTGTCATAATTAAATTTAATTCTTTTTATTGATTCATTTTTTTCGGGGTTAATTATTGGTTTTTGATAAAAGTCTGAAGAGCCTCCCCATCCAATTTTATCAATTACTTCTTTATTTTGGTTATATAAAAGAAGAGAATTATTAATGGAAAGAGAGGCGGTGCTAGAATAACTTAAATCTGCTTTTATTTCTTTAAATTCCAAGCTAGATATTAAAAAAAATCCTTTGGCCGGAATAATTCCTAGAAAATTTTTTGTTGAAACTAAATTGGATTCTGTGCCGCCAGCAGTTTTCTTTTTTAGGCTATAACCTTCTAAGTTTAATGGAGAGTCGTTGGGATTATATAATTCTATAAATTCATTTTTTACTTCTTCGTTTTGACCAATCAAAACTTGATTAATAATAATTGGCAGGTCTTGAGCTAAAGATATTTTAGGAAATAAAATTAAAAATAATAAAATTATTTTTTTTATAATTACTTTTTTCATGGAATAATTATAAAAGATAAGAGATAAAAATTTCTTAAACTAAAAATAATTAATTATTAAAATTTTCTGATTTTAATTTTCTGATTTTAATAGATTGTTTTATAAAATAAAAAAACCGCTTTTCGCGGTTTTTTTTCTTTGAGCTTATTTTAAAAATTATTTAATTCTATCCAAAATACCTTCCAAATTTTCATCCATCTCAATTTTAAATTCTTGCCAATCTCCATTTAAATCCTTAAAGCCTAAAGTGTCAGCTATCAAAAATATTCTCCCTGGTTTTATTTTTTGATTTTTAATTTTTGATTTTTTATTACTGTATAAATTATCTCCCAAAAGTGGATGACCATAAGCAAAAAAATGAACACGAATTTGATGGGTTCGGCCGGTTTTAATTATAGCTCTAACTAAAGTAAAATTAATAAATTTTTTAACAACTTTAAATTCAGTAATTGCTTGTCTGGATTTTTCCAGAGCTTTTAGTCCGCCCCTAGCTCTATTGTTCATTTTTTTTTCTTCTGTTTTTTCTCCTACATCACCTTGTGCCCCTTCTGTTTCTTTTTCTGTTTTATTTTCTTTATTAATCTCTGCCTCTTCTTCGTTTTTTGTTTCACCTTCTTGGTTTATTTTATTGTATTCTTCTAAATAATTAGCATATTCTCCTCTCCCACTTCTTAGTAGCTCTAATTCATTTTCATTTTTAGGAGAAGGGATGGCGGCCATTTTAAACCCCTGAGAAGATCTTTTTATTGGAAAATCTATAACTCCATATTCTTTTTCTATTTTTCCATAAACTAAAGCTAGATATTCTTTTTTTATTTTTCTATTTTTAAACTGATTTTTAAAAAATTCAAAAGCTTCATTATTTTTTGGTATAAGCATTAAACCACTAGCCTCTTTGTCTAGGCGATGAACTATGCCCGGTCTTTCTGGGTCATCGCCAACTTTGGCAATTTCTGGATAATTTTCTATTAGCCAATCACTTAGTGTTTTTTCTTTTATACCCTTACCACCGTGAGCAATTAAGCCAGCTGGTTTATTTATTATTAGGTAATCTTTTTGATCGGATATTATTTGAATATTCATATTTTTAAAATTAATTTTTTGTTTGAGGCATAAATGTTTTTAGATCTTCCTTACTTATTCCGCCTAAAATGTATAGTAGAGAAAAATAAAAAATAGCTGCTAAAAAAACACTTATTAATAGCAAGAAATTGTTTTGATAATAACTAGGAGGAATTAAAAACATCAAAGCAGCCATCCCTAAAGACGCTAAAAAAGTTTTAGATAATATTTGTATTTTTGGCAGAAAATTTGTATATTTTTTAACTACCCAGATAGTTCCTATTAAAATTACTAAATTGCTATAGATAGTAACTATTGCTCCTCCTAGGTAAGAATACTTAGGAATTAAAAATAAGTAAAGAATTAGAGAGCTGATAGCTGTAAAAATATAGAGTCCAATAACTTTTTTTTGTTTTTCGATAGCGATTATAATATGAGAAAAAACAGAGCTAATAAATAAAATGGAAGTTGATAATATTAATATTTGTAAAGGTCTTCCACTAGCATTAAAATCTTGTCCAGCTATTACAGTCATCACTTTGGTGGCTATAAACTGAGTGCCAATAGCTAGCGGTAAGGCTAAAATAATCATAAAATCAAAAGATTTCTGCATGAGTTTTTTTAAAAAATCAGTTTTTTGGGAAAACCAATTTTTGGTAAAAATAGGAAGCATAATACCAGCAAACATATAGGGAATTGTACCAATAACTTCAATGGCTCGATATGATGCTCCATATATTCCTACTTCCTGTTCGCTTTTAAAAAGAGATAAAATTAAAATATCACCTTTAAGATAGAGTAGATTCAAAATAATAGTAATTGCCAGTGGCCAACTTTTTGTAATTATTTTTTTCCAGAAAGTAAAATCAAATTCTAGGGTAATTTTAGATGTTTTTTTACTATAGAACCAGAGAAGCATAAAACCAAACAAAGAACCAAAGACAGAGGCCCACAACATTCCATTTAATCCCTTGTCTAATTTAGCTGCTAAAAAAATAAGAAAAACCAATAAGGTTTTAGATAAAACTTCTGAAGCCATCACTTTTTCCATTTTTAGATTTTTTTGAAATAGAGCGGTTGGAATTTGATTTAAGGCTGGAAATAAAAAGATTAGAGTTGAAATTAAAACACCCATTCTTATTTCAGGCGCATAAGGAAAAAAAAGAATACTTAAGGGAGCTAGCCCAATAATAATTAGGGCTGATATTAGTCTTAAAGTAAATAAATTGCTTAAAGCTTTATTTTGGTTTTCATCGGGGCGACTTATTATTTGAGCACTAATTAAAGTTAGGCCCAAGTCAGCTGACATAGCAAAAAAAGAAACAAAAGTAATAATGGTTGAGTATTTTCCAAATCCACTAGTACCTAAATATCTAGCCATTATCGCCAAAGACATTATACCCAAGATAGTAGAAAGCACTTTTCCGATTATTTGAACTAAGGTGTTTTTGGCTATTTTTCTTTTTAATTCCATTTTATTGTTTTTTTAGAATAAATAATATATAATATTATTATAATCAAATTAATTGGTGCTCCAAGAGCTCACAAAAATATTATCATAATTTTATGAAAAAAGCTAAAAATTTTTTAAATGTTTTAATTGTTTCTTTATTGTTAGTATTTTCTTTCTCAAATGGCGCTCATGCTTCCAATCTTTGGGATCAACAGGATTTACTAGATGGTGGGGTAGAATCCGCTTTTGGAGAGAGTAAAAGTTCTCCAACTGATATAAGATATCAAATTGTTAAAATAATAAACGTTATTTTGGGTTTATTGGGTATTATTACTGTTATTTTAATGATTTATGCTGGATTTAGATGGATGACCTCGGCTGGCAACGAAGACTCTATTTCTAGTTCTAAAGCTATTTTAAAAAATGCTATTATTGGTTTGGTTATAATAAGTTTTGCTTGGTCTATCACCCTTTTTGTTTTAAGAAGATTAGATAAAAAATATATAGAAGATGGAAATGCTGGTTATTATCAGTGGGAATAAATTCTGTTTAAGTATTGTCTTTTTTTAAATTTTTGTTATAATGAAGTTATAAAGCTAATTGATATCAATTAGCTTTAATTTTAGGTATTAATAAATTTTTTATTACTATTTTATTAATTTAGTAATAGATTCAAAAATATGTCGGAGTTAATAAATGCTATTAAGCAGGTTTGTGAAGAAAAAAAAATCAATTATGATTTAGTCGTTTCAGCTATCGAATCAGCTTTAGCCGCAGCTTATCGTAAAGATTACGGTAATAAACTGCAAAATATTAAAGTTGTTTTTAACCCAGAGACATCTCAATCAAAAATTTCTGATGTTAAAACTGTGGTTGAAGATTTGACGGAAAAAGAAGAAGAAGCTTTGCTTCAAAAAATAGAAGAATTGAAAAAACAAAAAATAAACAGAAAAGAAAGAGAGCCAAGAGCCGATTTAATGGAAAATAAAGAAGAGGAAACTTTAATTGGAGAAGAAGAAAGAAAATTTAATCCTAAAACAGAAATTCAGTTAAAAGATGCTTTATTAATTAAAAAAGATGCTAAGATTGGTGATGAAATTGTTTTTGACTTAGAAGAGCCAGAAGGTTATGGGCGTATGGCTGCTCAAACAGCCAAGCAAGTTATTGTTCAAAAAATCAGAGAAATAGAAAAAGAAACAATTTTTAATGAATTTAAAGATCAGGAGGGTGGTGTTGTTAATGGACTTATTCAGAGAGTTGAGGGTCGTTTAGTCTTTGTTGATCTTGATAAGGCTATCGGTATTTTACCAATGGATGAACAAATATATGGAGAGCGATATAATGTTGGTGGAAGAATAAAAGTTTATATTAAGGAAGTTCGATCTGGTGTTAGAGGAGCTGAAATAGTTTTATCTAGAAAATCAGAAGAGATTGTCCGTCAAATTTTTATGATGGAAATTCCAGAGTTGGCCAATGGTTTAATTGAAATAAAAAGTATTGCTAGAGAGGCTGGATCTAGATCAAAGGTGGCTATTTACACTGATTCAGAAAATATTGATCCAGTTGGTTCTTGTGTTGGTCAAAGGGGAGTTAGAATTCAAACTATAATTAATGAACTTGGAGGTGAAAAAATTGATATTGTTGAATACAACGAAGATCCAAACAAATATATTGCCAATGCTTTGGCTCCAGCTAAAATTTTAAGCATTAAAACTGATGAAAAATTAAAGAGAGCCATAGTTAAAGTTGATCCTGAAAAACTTTCTTTGGCTATTGGTAAGGCTGGTCAAAATGCTCGCCTAGCTGCTCGTTTAACTGGTTGGAAAATAGATATTTTACCATATAATTCAGAAGAAGAGATTGACAATGGTTCAGAAGAGATAGTAAAAGAAATTGAGGAAGATCAAGAAAATAATTTGCCAGCAGAAGAAAATGTAGAAGAAAAGACAGAAGTAAAAGCAGAAAAAAAGATAGAAAAGAAAACAAAAACAAAAGCAAAAACGAAAGAGGTTGAGCCTAAAAAAGAAGCTAAGACAGAAAAAAAGCCTGTTAAAAAAGAAGCTAAAAAAGAGTCTAAAAAGAAAATTGAGAAAAAATAATTAAAATAAAAAATTAAAAAAATAATTATAAAAAAATCTAAATAATCATCTTTGTTTATTTAGATAATCAAATTTATGATTGAAATCTTTATTATCGCCAGTTCTTTAGTGGCTATAATCTTTGGGGCTTTTTTGATCAATTCGATTTTAAAACTTCCTAAAGGTAATGAAAAAATGCAAGAAATTGCCAGTGCAATTCAGGCTGGTGCCAAAGCTTTTTTAAATCGTCAATATAAGACGGTTGCGATTGTTGCTTTAATTTTATTTGTAATTATTGCTTTAGTTCCTTCTTTGGGAATTATAACTGCCTTGGCTTTTTTGTCAGGTGCTGTTTTATCAGCTTTAGCAGGATACATTGGTATGCACATTAGTGTTAGAGCTAATGTTAGAACAACTGAAGCAGCTCGTGGAGGTCTAAAAAAGGCTTTAGATGTGGCCGTTAAAGGTGGTAGTATCACTGGTATGTTGGTTGTTGGCTTGGCTTTATTGGGAACTGCTGGTTTTTATTTTATAACTAGAGATTTACATGCTTTAATCGGCTTTGGTTTTGGAGGGTCTTTAATTTCAATTTTCGCCCGTTTAGGTGGAGGTATTTATACTAAGGCAGCTGACGTTGGGGCTGATCTTGTTGGAAAAGTTGAGGCTGATATTCCAGAAGATGATCCAAGAAATCCAGCTGTTATTGCTGATAATGTTGGTGACAATGTTGGGGACTGTGCTGGTATGGCCGCCGATCTTTTTGAAACTTACTCTGTTACTTCAATTGCTGCCATGGTGTTAGGTTTAATATTTTTTGGTGATTCTAGCGACAAAATATTATTACCTTTATTTCTAGGAGGTATTTCAATTATTTCTTCTATTATTGGTATTTACTTTATTAGATTGGGAAAAAATAAAAACATCATGCAAGCTTTGTATAAAGGTTTGATAGCTTCTGGTTTAATTTCAGCTATTGCTTTTTACCCAGCTATTAAATGGTTTATGGCTGATAATTCTGTTTTCCCATTTTTAAATATTTATTTAAGTGCTTTAATTGGTTTGGTGGTTACTGGCTTAATTGTATTTATAACTGAATATTATACTTCAACTAAATTTAGTCCTGTTAAAGATATTGCTGAAGCTTCAAAAACTGGTCATGGAACAAACGTTATTGCTGGCTTAGCTGTTTCTATGGAATCAACAATGTTGCCAATTTTAGTAATCGCTTCTGCTATTTTAGGAGCTTATAGTTTGGCTGGTTTATACGGTATTGCTATTGCTGCGGTGGCCATGCTTTCAATGGCTGGTATTATAGTCGCTATTGATTCTTACGGTCCAATTACTGATAATGCTGGAGGAATTGCTGAAATGGCTGAATTAGGAGAGGATATTAGAAACATAACTGATCCATTAGATGCTGTTGGTAACACAACCAAGGCTGTTACTAAGGGATATGCCATTGGTAGTGCTGCCTTGGCTACTTTAGTATTATTTGCTGATTATACTTATAGAGCTGGAGAAAAATATGTTTTTGCTATTGATAATCCTAGTGTTTTAGTTGGCTTATTTATTGGAGGATTACTTCCTTATTATTTTGGATCTTTGGCCATGAGAGCTGTTGGTAAATCAGCCGGTTCAGTAGTGGAAGATGTTAGAGCTCAATTTAAAGAAAAACCAGGCATTATGGATGGAAGCCAAAAACCAGACTATGGCAGAACAGTAGATATCGTAACTAAATCAGCCTTAAGGGCCATGATTGTTCCAGCTTTAATTCCAGTTGTAGCCCCAATCTTGGTTGGCTTTTTATTAGGAGTAGAAGCTTTGGGCGGATTATTAATTGGTTCAATTATCACAGGTATTTTTGTAGCTATTTCTATGACTTCAGGCGGTGGTGCTTGGGATAATGCTAAAAAATACATTGAATCAGGTCATTTTGGTGGAAAAGGATCAGATGCTCATAAAGCAGCTGTAACTGGTGATACCGTTGGTGATCCTTATAAGGACACCGCTGGGCCAGCGATTAATCCAATGATTAAGATTATTAATATCGTAGCTTTGTTGATTATTGGATTGTTATTGTAAATCTTAGCTGAAATTTGCTAATATAAAAAAGCAAGGACTATTTCCTTGCTTTTTTAGAAACAAGGCTTTTATTTTTATATTTTTTTGTTATAATAAAAAAACTGATTATTAATTAATTTTTTATATTTATGAATGTTACAAGAAAAGATTTAGAAAAAGGACAAGTTGAATTAAGCGTTGAATTAAGCGTTGAAGAAATGACTCCTTTAATGGAAAAAGGTGCTGAATCTTTGTCTAAGGAAGTAAAAATAGAAGGTTTTCGTCCTGGCAAAGCTCCTTTAAGTGTTTTAAAACAAAAAATTGGAGAACTGGCTATCATGGAAGAGGCTGTTAAAATTTCTTTGAATAAAAATATTTACAAAATTATTGATGAAAATCTTAAGGACAAAGAAGTTGTTGGTCAGCCTGAAGTAGAAATAACAAAACTAGCCCCTAACAATCCGGTTGAATATAAAATAAAAGTTTCAATTTTACCTGAAGTAAAATTGGGTAAATATAAAGACCTAGGTTTAAAGCAAGAAAAACTTGTGGTCAAAGAAGAGGAGGTCAATAAAATTATTAATGATTTATTGGAAATGAGAGCAAAGGAAACTATTTCTGATAAGAGCATAGAAAAGGGCGACAAGGTTATCGCCAGTGTTAATTTGTTTATTGACAATGTTCCGGTTGAAGATGGTCAAAATCCAGAGGTTACAATTTTAACTGGTAAGAATTATTTTGTTGATGGCTTTGATAAAAATATTGTTGGTCTAAAAAAGGGTGATAAAAAAGAGTTTAATTTGGTTTATCCAGAAAAACATTATAATAAAAATTTAGCTGGTAAATTAGTTGATTTTAAAGTTGAAATTAAAGAGGTTTATCGAAGAGAATTGCCAGAATTAAATGATGATTTGGCTAAAATTTTTCAGTTTAAAAATGTAGCCGCTTTGAAAGAAAATATTCAAAAGACAGTTGAAATTCAGAAACAAAGAGAGGATGATCAAAAGATGGAAATTAAGCTTTTAGAAAAAATTGTAGACGATTCAAAGTTTGGCGATATTCCTGAAAGTTTAATTAAAAATGAAGCTAGCTTAATGATGAAAGAAATGGAAAGTAGCATCGCTTCTCAGGGTGGTAAGTTTGCTGATTATTTACAGAGCATTAATAAGAGCCAAGATCAATTAATGTTGGAAATATTGCCTAATGCCACTAAAAGGGTTAAGAGTGCTTTAATTTTAAAAGAAATCGCCAAGGAGGAGAAAATGAATATTTCTGAAGCTGAGTTGAGTAAAGAGATTGAAGTAACTAGAAAAAAATACGAAAAAAGCCCAGAGGCAATCAAGAACATAGAAAGCCCTCATTACAAAGCTTACTTAGAAAATAGCTTGCTTAATCAAAAAACAATTGATTCTCTAAAAAAGTGGAATATATTAAAAGATGATTCTAGCAATAAATAAAAGAGCCAGCTTTGATTATGAGTTTTTAGAAACTTATGATGTTGGTTTGGTTTTGTTCGGGCATGAAGTTAAATCTATTAGATCTGGTCAGGTTAATTTAAAGGGGGCTTATATTTCCTTCAAACCTGATGAAAGTGGAAAAATAGCTGCTTATTTAATTGGCTGTCATGTTTCTTTATATAAATTTGCTGGGCAGATGGATGATTATAATGCTGAAAGAGATCGTAAGCTTTTATTGAGGAAAAAAGAATTAGACCATTTATTTTCTAAAAAACAAGAAAAGGGCTTGACAGTTATTCCAGTTAAGTTATATACTAAAGGCAGTTTTATAAAGTTAGAGATAGCAGTTGGACGAGGAAAAAAAACTTATGACAAGAGGGAAAGTATTAAAAAAAGAGATGAAAATCGACAGATAAAAACTTTATTAAAAAGTAAGTTAAAAACAAGTTTGTAGTATTTTTTGGGGATGATCGGCTTCGACATTAAGATCATTTTCAAGTATTCAAGGAGCGCTGAGCATCGCTTAACCTGCTCAAAAAAATAAGTGCAAAAAACACTTTAAAGAAGGCTGCTTTCTCATGGAAAGTTCCAGCTTTCGCCCCTGTTGTAGCTTAATAAATTAGCTCAACCATCGGTCTGGTAATTCCTTATAGCCAATCGCCGGTGTCATTTATAGGGATAGAGTTTTTGGGTATCTTTCTTCAAAAACTTGAAAATAAAGAAAGATAGCTATTGTTTTTTTTCGCTCAATTTTTAAAAACAATAGTGAAACAATTAATTGAGATAATCTTGTAAAAGTATTTGAAAAAACTTATTGGACACGGGTTCAATTCCCGTCATCTCCACAAACAAAAAATTAGGCCGTGGTGGCGGAACTGGTAGACGCGCTGGACTTAAAATCCAGTGATAGTAATATCGTGGGAGTTCGATTCTCCCCCGCGGCACGTTGCGGGTATCGTATAGTGGCTATTATGCGACCTTGCCAAGGTCGAGAGAGGGGTTCAATTCCCCTTACCCGCTCAATTAATTTCTATTTTAAAATTAAATTTAACTAAAAATGAGAAGAAAGTTTAGATTCCCCAAGGTTGATAAAAATAAAAATCAAAAACAATTTAAGTCTAATGAAAAAATCGAGGCTGAAAAAGTTTTTTTGATTGATGAAGACGGAGAAAATGTTGGAATAATAGAAACCTACAAAGCCATTGAAATGGCCAAGGAGGTTGGTTTAGATTTGGTAGAAGTTAATCCTAAGGCTGATATGCCGGTAGCTAAAATATTAGATTTGGGTCAATTTAAGTACGAACAAGAAAAGAAAAGGCACAAGCAAAAGGTTTTACAGAAAAAAGTAGAAATGAAAAATATTAGACTTACTTTCAGAATAAGTAAACATGATTTTGATGTTAGGGTAGAACAAGCTGCTAAATTTTTAATTAAAGGTAATAAGGTTAAAATTGATTTAAATCTTCGAGGTAGGGAAAAACAACACGCTGATAAGGCTAGAGAACTTATGCTAGAGTTTTGTTCTAGTTTAAAGGGCAAGCCAGAATTATCCATAGAAGAAGAGCAGGGCTTGACAAAACAGCCCGGAGGCTTTAGTATAATATTAGTTAATAAGGTAAAATAGACAAAAAAACAGGTTTAGGCCTGATTTTTTAGCTTTTAATTAAAAATATGCCGAAAATAAAAACTCATAAAGCAACTACTAAGCGTTTTACAAAGACAGCTAAGGACAAGGTAAAACATCGCAAGGCTGGACAAGATCACTTTAATTCTCGTGAATCAGGTAACGTTACAAGACAAAAAAGAAGAGATATGACTTTGTCTAAAACATTAGAGAGAACCGTTAAAAGGTTAACTCCGTACAGTTAATTATTAATTTTGAATTTAAAAAACTTTCGTTTTTAGTTTCATTTCTATAATATGCCAAGAGTAAAAAGAGGAGTAATGCACTCCAAGAGAAGAAAAAAAGTATTAAAACAGGTTAAAGGTTATAAATGGGGACGAAAAAAGCTTATAAAACTAGCTAGAACAGCTAGAACTAAAGCTGGCGCTCATGCTTTTGTTGATCGTCGAAAAAAGAAAAGAACAGCCAGAGCTTTATGGCAAATTAAAATTGGTGCTTTTGTAAAAGACCATGGCCTTTCTTATTCAAAATTCATGGGAGCTTTAAAAAAAGAAAATATTGCCGTTGATAGAAAGATTTTAGCCGATTTAGCTGTTAATAATAAAAAAGTTTTAGCTTTAATAGTAGAAAAAGTTAAATCAAACATTAAATAAATATGTCTTGGATTAAAATCAGTCAAATAGTAATATCAATTCTTTTAATAATAGTTATTTTACTTCAAAACAAAGGAGCGGCCTTAGGTAGTGTTTTTGGTGGAAATAGCGCCGTCTTTTTAACTAAAAGAGGTATTGAAAAAAAGCTTTTTGTTTTAACTATAGTTTTGGCAGTTTTGTTTTTTGCCAATTCAATCGCCAATTTACTTTTAAGTAAATAGGTTCTTCTATATTGATTCCTAGGTGAATCTTAATATATTTTTTTGTGAGTTTATTTAATCAAAAAAGAAATCTAAAAGAAGGCCTCAAAAAGAGCAAGCGATTTTTTATTTCTAATCTTTTTTCTTTTTTTAATAGAAGAAAAAAAGAAGAAGGAGAAGATGTTTATAAAGAAAATTATGAAGATTTAGACAAGAAATTGGTTTATTCTTTGTCGCCTCATAAAATTCCTAGCTTCAGACAGATGAAATATACTAAAAAAGTTTTAAGCTTTAAAGAAAAAATATTTATTTATGTTTCTTTATCTTTAATTTTGTTTTCTTTGATTTTTTTAGGTTTTAGATTTTATAAAAAAAATCTAGAAATAGTGCCAGAAAGTGGTGGTCTTTACTCTGAAGCTCTTCTTGGATTTCCTAAGAACATAAATCCACTTTATGACCTAGCCAATGATGTTGATCGTGATTTAAGCTCTCTTATTTTTTCTTCTTTATTTAAAAGAGATATTGATGGTTTGCTGATTAATGATTTGGTTGATAAATATGAAATAAGTGAAGATGGAAAAGAATATAGTTTTAAAATTAAAAATAATATTTATTGGCATCATGATGAAAAATTAAGCGTTGATGATATTGTTTTTACTTTTGAAGCTATTAAAAACCAGGAGTATGGATCTCCGCTTAGATCTTCTTTTGTTGGTGTTGAAATAGAAAAGATAGATGAAAGTAATTTTAAATTTATTTTGGCCGAACCTTATGCTGCTTTCTTGGAGATGTTAACTTTTGGAATATTGCCTCAAAATTTGTGGGTTGGCGTCGAACCTAAAAATGCTTTATTAGCTGAACTTAATTTAAACCCAATAGGATCTGGTCCTTACAAATTCAAGTCTTTAGCTAAAAATAAATTCGGGGAAATAAAAGAAATGACCTTGGTAGCTAACGATAAGTATTATGGTCAAGTTCCTTATATTACAAATTTAAATTTCAAATTTTTTCCTTATTTTGAGAGCTTAATAGATTCTTTAAATAACAATTTGGTGGATGGTATTAGTTATTTGCCCAATAATTTGAAAGATAATTTAATTTCTCAAAATTCTTTGAATTTTCATAGATTGAATCTACCACAAATATCTTCTTTGTTTTTTAATCAAAAAAATAGTCAAATTTTGCAAAATAAAGATATTAGAAAGGCCTTGACTATTTCTGTTGATAAGAATTCTTTAATCAATGATATTTTTTCAGCCAATGCTGGTTTAGCTTATGGTCCAATTCTTCCTAATAATTTTGCCTATAATAATGAAATTGAAAAATATAATTATAATCCAGAGGAGGCTAAAAAAATATTAGAAGATTTAAAATGGCAAGAAATAACAATCAGTGAAGAGGAGGTTTCCTTGATTAGAGATCTTATTACCTTAGAAAAAAATAAAGTTGAAATTAAAGAAAAGTCTGAGGAAGATTCTGAAGACGATTCTGGGGAAAACTCTGAAGAAGAGTCAGTGGAGACAGTTGAAGGGTTAGAGGCTTCAGACAGTAATGAGCTTTTAGTTTTGGAGTATGAAGAAAAATTAAAAACAAGCAGGGAAAAAGTAGAGTTAATTAATGATTGGCAAATTAAGAAAAAAATATTAAGCGAAGTAGAGGCTGAAAATTATGAAATGAGTGGATCATGGAGAATTAAGGGTAGTGAATATTTATTTATGAAATTAACTACCGTTAATTTATCTGACAATATTGATGTCGCTAATTTTATAAAATCTAACTGGGAGGCTATTGGTGTTAAAACTTTTGTAAAAATTATAGACTCCAATCAAATTCAAAGTGAAATAATTAAAAATAAAAATTTTGAAATTTTACTTTTAAGCCAAGTAGTCGGCAATGATCCAGATTCTTATTTGTTTTGGCACTCATCTCAATCAGGTGAAAATGGTTTAAATGTTGTTTCTTATAAAAACAAAGAGGTTGATAAGTTATTAGAAGAAGCTAGAATGAGTTTAAATATTAACGATAGAATTGAAAAATATAAAAAATTTCAAGAATTATTAAACAATGATTTGCCAGCAGTTTTCCTTTATTTCCCTAACTATACTTATGTTCAAGATAAAAAAATAAAAGGTTTTGACGTTTCAGCCATTTCAGATCCAGCTGATAGATTTAGCGATATTGCTTCTTGGTATATAAAAACTAAACGAAGAATTAACTTCTAAAATATATAAAAATTTAATACTTTTTTAAAAAACAGATTTTATCTGCTTTTTAGTAATTTTATGATTAGAAAATACAAATCAGTATTACCTTCTCCATCGGAAAAGAAAGATAATACAGAAAAAACAAGTAGTCATCTTGTTAAAAGGACAAACACAACAAATAAAAAAGATTTTTCTCCTAGCAGGAGTTTTAGAGGAAGAGATAACAGATCTTCAAATTATAATCGTCGACCTCCATTTAATGGAAAGAAAATGATTAACTCAGGTAATGATTCGCGTGATCAATTTGTTAATTTAGCGCCTAAAGATTTGAGCGGTAAATTAAGAATAATGGCCCTAGGTGGCTTGGAAGAGGTTGGTCGCAATATGATGTTGGTTGAGTATGAAAAAGAAATAATAATTATTGACATGGGTTTGCAGTTTCCAGAAGAAGACATGCCTGGTATTGATTATATTATTCCTAATGTTTCCTATTTAGAAGACAAAAAAGATTGGATTAAAGCTGTTTTTATAACTCATGGGCACTATGATCATATTGGCGGAATTCCTCATATTATGGGTAAAATTGGCAACCCTCCAATGTTAATGGGTAAAATGACGGCTGGATTGGTTAGAAAAAGAGCAGTTGAATTCAGAGATGCGCCAACTCTTAAAATAAAAGAAATAACTGAAAATGATAAAATCAAATTATCAGATAAGTTGAGTATAGAATTTTTTAGAGTTAATCATTCTATCCCTGATTGTTTTGCAGCTATTATTACAACACCACTTGGCAAAATAGTGCATACTGGTGATTTTAAAATAGATTTTTCACCAGTAAATGATAAACCAGCTGATTTAAATCGTATAGCTCAAATTGGCTCAGATGATATTTTATTTTTAATGTCAGATTCAACTGATGCCACCCATCCTGGTTATCAAGTTTCAGAATCAGCCATCGGAGATGAAATGGGTAAATTGTTTGATAAAATTACCGGCAGAATTATTATTGGAACCTTTGCTTCACAACTTAGTCGTGTTCAAAAGATTTTTGATTTAGCAACTAAATACGGTCGTCGTATATCTCTTCAAGGAAGAAGTATGAATGAAAACGTTGAGGTGGCACATCAGATTGGTTATTTGAAATTTGACCCAAAAATTATAGTTGAAGATCGTGATTTAAACAGAGTGAGAGACGATAAGATTATTATTATTGGAACCGGAGCTCAAGGAGAAAGTAATGCTTTCTTATCAAGAGTGGTAAATGGAGAACATCGTTCTATTAGTTTAAAACAGGGAGATACTGTCATCTTTTCTTCTTCAGTCATTCCTGGGAACGAAAGAAGTATTCAAAATTTAATGGATATGGTGGTTAGACAAGGAGCTAAAATAATTCATTATAAGATGATGGACATTCATGCTGGAGGTCACGCCAAGCAAGAAGATTTAAAGTTAATGATGAGACTTATTAAACCACAGTATTTTATGCCAATTGAGGCTAATCATTATATGCTTCAGGCTCATGCAGATTTAGCCGAACAGATTGGTATTCCTAAAGAAAATATTTTTGTAGCTGATAATGGTCAGGTAGTAGAATTTAAAAAAGGAGAAAAAATAATTGCTAATAAAAAATATAATGTCATTGGAACTTTAACTAAAGAAAAAGTTCCAACAGAGTATGTAATGGTTGATGGTTTAGGGGTTGGAGATGTTTCTAGTATAGTTCTTCGTGATAGAAGAATGATGGCCGAAGATGGAATGATTGTTGTTATTGCCACTATTGATGCTAAATCTGGCGCTTTAATTGGTAGTCCTGACTTAATTTCTCGAGGTTTTATTTACATGAAGGAAAATAGAGATTTAATAGAAAAAACCAGAGATAGAGTTAAAAAAATAGTCAGAGATCAAAACCCAGAAACCCCAGCTGATGATGATTATATTAAAAACAAAATTAGAAATGAAATTGGACAGTTTTTATTTGGCGCTACTAAAAGAAGGCCAATGGTTTTGCCGGTAGTTATTAAAGTTTAGAACAAATTTGTTTATTTTTGTGTTTAGTCAAGACTCTTTCGGGGTCTTGACTTTTTTTAATTTTATGCTAAAGTTTTTAGAAGTATTTTAAAAATAAAAATGATGACTAAGGACGATAAATATAGATGGGTACTTACAAATCATATTATGCTTTTTGATTCTGAGGCTGAAATTAACAAGCGAATCAAAAAAATAGAAAAAGATTTTAAGTCTCAGAATAAGATTACAGAAGTGTTTTATGATTTCATAGACAATAATTCAATTATTGCGAATGAGTTGTTTTTGTATTATTATTCCAAAAAAAAGAAACCTAAAAAAAGCGACTATACTGGCTGTTATGTGCCAATGTTGTCTTTTTTAAATTAAAAACAAAGCCTTTAGTAATTTTAAGGCTTTTTTATTAAACAAAATAGCTATTGACTAATTTTGTTTTTTGTGATATAATTAACTTATAGTAATTAAGATTTTAAAAATTAATTAATAATAATTGTTTATTTCAAGAAATAAACTGTTATTTGTAAAAATATGAATTTTGAAAACGCTACTTTAGATAAAAAAGCCGAGAATGAAGAACTTAAAACAGGTGAAGACCAAAAGAATGAAAGAATAGTAGTTGAGGATAAGAGTGAAGTTACTGCTTCAGATTTAGCCGAAGCTGATTTAAAGGCTAGTGAGGAGCTTAATAAAGCTAGAAAATCAATTTTTGGTAAAATTGGTGAAATGTTTAAGGGTAGAGAAAAAACTAAAGAAGAAAAATACGAAGAAGATTTAAAAAGTTTAGAAAAGATGATTAGAAGCTTAACTCATACTGCTAGCATTTCTATGGATTTAGGCGCTAGTTTTTCTAGTGGAATTGATTCTGCTGGTGCTAAAACCCCAGAGTTGAAAAATAAATTAAGTGAAATAATGGATGTTAATAAAAAGATATCTAAAATGGATAGAGGAAACGAAAAAGTAGAACTTTTACGCAGGAAGAAAGAACTTATTATGGAATTAGCTCGAATGGGTAGAGCTGAAATAGAAAATAAATATAAAAATGCAGCTTAATATATCTAATTAAAAAACAGGGGTTTAACCCCTGTTTTTTGTTTTGGCCATTTTTGGTATAAGCACTCCCGCTGTTATTCCTAAGATTATAAGAAGTAGAATTGGTGTGATGTTTATAAATAAATTTTTTTCATTAATTAGCTCTTGAAACGGCCAAATTTTTTTTAAAGCTCCAGCCATAAAACCGATTAAAACGGCTAAAGATTGTTCTTTGTGTTTTTTGAACAGAAAGCCAAGTAATTTTACAAAGGACAATAATCCTAGCAAGCAACCGAAGGCAAATATTAAAATATAAAAGAGATTATTGTTTATAAAAGGATTTTTTAAAACAGATATCATGAATTCATACTTTCCCAGTATTAAAAGTATAAAAGAACCACTTATTCCCGGCAGTATCATGGCACAAATTGCCAAAAAACCACTTAAAAAGATGTTGAAGTAAGTATTAGAAGAATTTAAGCTACCTGATGAAGAAATCAGCCAGGCAATTATAAATCCAGGAATTAGAAAGAAATAATTTTTGTTTTTATAAAAGTTTTTGGGCAAAAGAAGAAAAATAGAGGCCAATATTAATCCCAAGAAAAATCCATAAAGTTGATTGGGATAGTTTTGCAGAAGATAATGTATCAATTTGGCTAAAGATACTATAGCTGTAATTATTCCCAAAAATAGCCAAATCAAGAAGTTTAAATCTATTTTTTCTTTACTTTCTTGTTTCTTTGATAATAAATTTTTTAAGTTTTTAAAGTTTATTTTTTTTAATTCTAGTATTATTTTTTCATAAATACCTAAAATTAAGGCCATGGTTCCGCCAGAAATACCAGGGATTATATCGACGGCGCCCATAGCGAAGCCTTTTAAAAATATATTTATCTTTTCTTTGTATTTACTCATGATTTTATTATAGCATAGTTTTTTTGCTTTACAACTGGATTTTTTCGTTGCTTTATTTACTTTAAAGCATGAAATAGTGTATAATATTAGTATATGAAAAACAAAAAAAACATACAAAATGATTTAAATTTGTTTAAAGAAGATTTAAAAAAACTTAACAAGGAACAATTAGAGGCTGTTAAACATAAAGACGGGCCTCTTTTAGTAGTGGCTGGCGCTGGTACTGGCAAAACGACGGTTTTAATCAATCGTTTGGCCTATTTAATTTTAGAAGAAGGAGTGAAAACAGATGAAATATTTTTAGCTACTTTTACCGAAAAAGCTGCTAATGAGATGATTGAGAGAGCTGATAAAATTTTACCCTACGGTTATATTGATCTCTGGATTAATACTTTTCATGGCTTTGGTGAAAGAGTTTTGCGTGATCATGCTTTAGAAATTGGTTTAAATCCTGATTTTAAATTATTAGATGAGACAGCTCAGTGGATTTTTGTAAAAAAGAATTTAGCTAGCTTTAAGCTAGATTATTATGCTCCTGCTGGAAACCCTAATAAATTTATTAAAGAACTGTTAAACCATTTTTCTCGTTTGAAAGATGAAAATATTCTAGCAGAAGAATATTTAAATTATTCTATAGAACTTGAGAAAAAATCTAAGAAAATAAAAGATTTTAGTGAAGAAGATACTTTAGAGTTGAAAAAAACCAAGGAATTGGCTGAAGCTTTTTTTGTCTATAATAAGATCATGCTTGAGGACGGTAATTTAGATTTTGCTGATTTAATAAATTATACTATTAAACTTTTTAAAACCAGACCTAATATTTTAAAAGTTTATCAAGCAAAATTTAAATATTTGATGTTAGATGAGTTTCAAGATACTAATTTTTCTCAATATGAATTAATTAAAATTTTGGCTGGTAAAAAAAATAATTTGATGGTGGTTGGTGATGATGATCAGTCTATTTATAAATTTAGGGGAGCTTCTATTTCTAATATTATGCAGTTTAAAGATGATTATCCTCAGGCTAAAGAAATAGTTTTGACTCGCAATTATCGTTCTCGTCAGGAAATACTTGATTTAGCTTACAATTTTATTTCTCATAATAATCCCAATCGTTTAGAGATTAAATTGGGAATTGATAAAAAGTTAAAATCTTATTTTGAATCAGAAAATTCAAAATCTAATCCCATATCAGCTTTTAATTTTTTAAATGAATCAGATGAAATGAGTTTTGTTAGCTCCAAGATTTTTGAAATTTATAAAAAAGATCCAGGGTGTAATTGGTTGGATTTTGCTATTTTAACTAGAACTAACGATTCGGCTGACAAGTACTCCAAAGAGCTTAGTCGTTTAAACATTCCTAATCATTTTGTTTCTCTTAAGGGTCTTTATTATAAACCAATAATTTTAGATATAATTTCTTATTTTAGATTATTAGACGATTATCGAGAATCATCAGCATTGTTTCGGGTTTTAAACATGGAAGAATTTAAAATAAGCTATCTTGATTTACAAAATATAATTAAAGAGTCTAAGAAAAAATATTGGTCTTTATTTGAGGGTTTGCAAAATGCTGAAAAAATAAAAGGAGTCAGTTCCGTCTCTTTACCTAAAATAAATAAGCTTTTGAATTTAATTGAAACTCATAGCATTTTAGCTCGTGATAAAAAACCAAGTCATGTTTTTGTTAAATTTGTTTATGATAGTGAAATTTTAAAAAATTTAAATCATGAAAAAGATAAAGAGATTTTTTCTTACATTAATCAGTTTTATCAAAAAATAAAAAAATTTGAAGAAGATGATGAAAATTTAAGATTGAAAGATTTTCTGGAAGTTTTGGATTTTGAATTGGAGTCTGGTGATTTTGGTAGATTGAAAAATGATTTCGTTGATGTTGATACCGTTAAAGTTATGACCGTTCATTCCGCCAAGGGCCTAGAATTTAAACATGTTTTTTTAGTGGATTTGGTGGAAAGACGTTTTCCTAGTGATAATCGAAAGGATAAAATTCCAGTTCCTCAAACTTTGGTTAAAGAAAAAGTTGGCAATTCTGACAATTTTCATATCGAAGAAGAAAGACGTTTGTTTTATGTAGCCTTAACTAGAGCTAAAGAAAATTTATATCTAAGTTGTTCTAAGGATTATGGTGGTGCTAGAGAAAAGAGACCTTCTATTTTTATAAAAGAATCAAAATTGGAATTAAATATATCTGAAAAAATAAATTTTGATGATTTAGATTTTTTTAAAGATTTAAAAACAATTTCTGATGAAAATTTTGGAGAGTTTTTACTAACCAAGGAAGAGTTAAAACTGCCAGCTTATTTTTCTTATTCTCAGTTTGCCTCTTTTGATAAATGTCCCTTGCAATATAAATATGCTCATTTATTAAAAGTTCCAGTTCCAACTGAAAAGTATAATTTAACCTTTGGAAAAGTTATTCACAATACTCTTTATCATTTTCTTTTGCCAATACTTCAAGGTGGGAATAATTTGCAGTCTGATTTATTTTCTGATCAAAAAATAAATACAAAAGAATTGAATGAAAAAAGAATTTTAGATCTTTATCGTCAATTTTGGCAAGACGAAGGTTATGAGGATAAATTAGTTAGAAATGAATATAATTTAAAGGGTAAGGATATTTTAAAAAATTTTTGCAAATCTTTACTTTCTGGCAAATTGCCACAAATATACTTTTTAGAAAAAGATTTAAGATATAAATTTAATAATCAAACTATAATTGGTAGAATCGACAGAATTGATAAGCTAGAAAATGGTAAGTTTGAAATTATTGATTATAAAACTGGTAATGCCAAAGAATCTCTAAGTTCAGATGACAAACGGCAGTTACTTTTGTATAAAATAATGATTGAAAGTGTTTTAAGTTTAGAGGTTGAAAAAATGAGTTATTATTATTTAGAGGCAAACAATAAGCTCAGCTTTGAGGCTAAGGAAAAAGATATTGATAAAACACTAGAGTGGTTAAAAAACAGTATTGAGGAAATAAATAAAAAAGAATTTTTACCAAAGCCTTCAACTTTTAATTGTTCTTTTTGTGATTTTAAAGATATCTGTGATTTTAGACAATAATTTTTTAATTATATTTTTTGTTATAATAGAATTATTCCCTGTCATTCCAGCGAAAGCTGGAATCCAGAATAAACACCTAAGTACTCTATTGGTTGACAAAGGGATTATAAGTATAATTTAAATAAATTAATTTAGTAATTTTATATAATTCAATTATTTTTACTAACCAAGCTGGATCCCAGCTTACGCTGGGATGACAGAAGCGGTTTAATCTTTACAAACCAAGCTGTGTCCAAGATTTTGCCATACAGGAAGTGGCTTGCTGGGATGACAATTGGTAGTAATAAAACAATATGTTCAAACAAAAACAAAAAGCTTTCACCCTAATCGAGCTTTTGGTAGTAATAGCTATCGTTGGCATACTAGCCACCTTAGCCGTAGTAGCCCTACAACAAGCCCGTTCTCGCGCCCGCGACTCTAAGCGCTTAGCAGATGTTAAACAACTGCAAACTGCTTTAGAATTATTTTTTAATGAAAATAATCGTTATCCAACGGAAGAAGAATGGAATTCTGGCCAAATTGCCGGGATTGATGGTATTTATATGCAAAATATTCCTGCTGCTCCGGCTGTAGCTGATGGTGCTTGCACCGAAGAACAAAACTCATATATCTATCAACCTCAAAATAATGATCGTACTTATCTCTTGTCTTTTTGTTTAGGAAAAGATTCTAACAATTTAGATTCTGGTCTTAAGTGTTTGACTCCAGGAGGCATTTTAAATCAAGATTGCGGAATTGAAGGAGGGGGAGATGATGATGGTTCAACTGAAAATAATTGTTTAGCTGATTCATCAAGTTGTATTTGGCAAACCTATGGATCTCCAGTCTTATCTGAGCGGGGTTGTAGCTCTAATCTAGATGTTTATAATAATGAACTTTATGCCTCCTATCGAGATAGTTCAGAAAGTCGTTATTTAAAAATGGCTAAATCAAGTGGTAATTCTTGGGCTAATTTAGGGTCAACAATTCACAGTCAAAGTGGAGGAAAATCTTCCATGCAGGTTTTCAATGGAGTGCCATATATAACCTATAAAGATAATTATGATTCACAAATGATTATAACTAAAAAATTTGTAAATGGTAGTTGGGAGTCTTTAGGTGAATATACTTCTTTTGATATAGCTTGCCACCCTTCTCTAGCTGTTTATAATAATGTTCCTTATGTGGCTTACAAGGACAAAGCTTCTACCGAGGAAACTTATGTAGTCAAATTTGTAAATGGTGCTTGGGAGCAAGTTGGGCCAACTGTTTCCAATGGTCAAAAAGGAACCAAGCCAATTCTTAGAATTCATAATGGAGAGCTTTATACTATGTATAGAAGAGATTGTGATTCTGGGTCACCTAAATGGGTGGTTAAAAAATTTGATGGAACTACTTGGAATCAAGTTGGTAGTCCAATAGAAATACTTCATTCAGAAAACTCTGGTCATGCTGATTTTCAAATAAGTAATAATGGTGATTTATATGTTGTTTACCAAGGTGGTGTAGATGTTGCAAGCGGAGGTGTTGGCGAAAGAGGTACAGCTTTAAAATTTAATGGAACCTCTTGGCAACCACTTGGACCAAATGATGGAGTTTTTTCTGTTGGTCATGCCTCTCAATTAGCTCTTTATATTTATAATGAAGTTCCTTATGTGGCCTATAAAAATGGTGTTAACGTCTCAGCTACTAATCCAGCCACTGACCCTGGTTTAGTGGAGGTAAAAAAATTTAATGGTTCTTCCTGGGAAAATGTTGGACCGATTGCTTCCTATAGTGAAATATTTTCTAGCATTTCAATGTTAATAGATAATAATATTATCTATTTAATGTTTTTAGAAGATCAATCGCCAGACAATGAGAATATGAATGCCTTGGTTATAAGAAGATTGGTTTCTAACTCTGAAGATGAGGATGGCGAAGAGCCAATTGTTCAAGATACTGAATGTACGGATTTAAATGAAATAGGTGATTCTTGCGGAGGGGGAGTTGTTTTTTATAAAGGGTATACAATTGCTGATGAAGCTAAAATTTTTGTAGCGGCAACAAGTGATCAAAGTGCTGGAACTTCTTGGGGTTGTGATGGTGTTCTTACCGAAGCTTTTTCGATTGTGGATGGGACAAGCAACACTTCAAATATATTGTCTCTTCCTTGTGGTAATTCTAGTGCTGCTCAAATAGCAAGTGATTATCAGAGTGGAGGTTATAGTGACTGGTATTTGCCCTCAAGCAATGAACTGAACTATCTTTTAACTAATTTAAGTATTTATAATAGTTATTATTGGTCTTCTACGGAATTAGATGTTTCTTCGGCGGTAGCTGGTATTAGGCCTTCTTATTCAAAAAGATTTAAATTTATAAATGAAGCTAAGGCTCTATCTGAAACTCCTCCAGAATATTATAAGGGAAGCTCTAATAAAGTCAGAGCGATAAGATCTACAATTGATGATTCTATTAATTTAAAATAAGTTTTATATTTAATTACTTCTCAAAAAAGACCTTTTCGGTCTTTTTTGTTTTGACTGATAAATTTGCTATAATTATATTATATGGACATTCCTCTAGCTCACATCCTTCGCCCTCAAAAACTAAATGATTTTGTTGGCCAAGAAAAAATAGCCGGACCAAACACTTGGTTGAAATCAGTGATTGAAAAAGATCAACTGACTTCTTTGATTTTTTGGGGACCTCCTGGTGTCGGCAAGACGACTTTGGCTCATATTATTTCCAAAGAAACCAAAACAGAATTTATTTCACTTTCAGCCGTCAGTAGTGGTATTAAAGATTTGAAAGAAATAATAACTAGAGCTGAAGAAAACAGAAGATTTAAAAAGAAAACTATATTATTTATTGATGAAATTCATCGTTGGAATAAAGCTCAGCAAGACGCCCTTCTTCCTCATATTGAAAACGGGTTGTTAATACTTATTGGGGCTACAACTGAAAATCCTAGTTTTTCAGTTAATTCCGCTTTACTCTCTAGATTAAAAGTTTTGATTTTAGAAAATCTAGAGGAAGAGCATTTATTAAAAATTATTAATAGAGCCGTTAAAGAACTTAAATTAGAAATGGGTGCTCGAGAAAAAAGACTAATAGCTAATTTAAGCGCTGGTGACGCTCGCCGAGCTTTAAATATCGTAGAAGCTGTTTTTAAGTCAGGTGAAAAAGTGGATTTAGATTTAATAAAAAAACTGGCCAACAAACCACAACTTTTTTATGATAAAAATGGTGAAGAACATTATAATTTAATTTCGGCTTTACATAAATCAATTAGAGGAAGTGATGCCAAGGCTTCTCTTTATTGGCTGGTTAGAATGATTGAGTCTGGTGAAGATCCTTTATATATTGCCAGAAGACTTATTAGATTTGCCAGTGAAGATATTGGACTAGCCAATAATAGTGCTTTAATGATTGCTAATCAAGCCTTTGAAGCTTGTGCTAAAATAGGCTTGCCCGAATGTAGTTTAGCTTTGGCTCAGGCTGTTATTTATTTAGCTAAATCTAAAAAAAGTATTGCTGTTTATAAAGCTTATAATTTAACCATGGAGGAAATTAATCAAAGTGGCTCTTTGTCGGTTCCAGTTTATTTAAGAAATGCACCAACAAAATTAATGAAAGACATTGGCTATGGCAAAGATTACAAATATACTCCCGAAGAAAATGATGAAGGGCAAGCTTACTTGCCAAAGGGCCTAAGAAGTGCTAATTTTAAGAAATTGACTTTATAATTATTTATTATCTTTAATACTTTAAAGTATTAATCTAAAACCCAATATTATGGACCCTGATCTTCTGTTTTTACTTATTCTTGTAGTTTTATCAGCCTTTTTTTCTTCGGCTGAAGTTGTTTTTTTAAGCTTAAGTGAGGCTAAAATTGTAGCCATGATTGAAGCTAAGAAGAAAAATGCTCTTACAGTTAAAAAGTTGAAAGAAAATCCCAGATCTTTACTTATAACAGTTTTGATTGGTAATAATATTGTTAATATTGCCGCCGCTTCTTTGGCTACTGTTATTTTTGCTAAATATTTTGATTCAGCTGTTATTGGATTAACCACTGGTATAATGACTATAATTATTTTAATTTTTGGTGAAATAGTACCCAAGTCTTTTGCCTCTTCTCATGCCCCTTGGTTGTCTCGTCAATTTGCTCCTTTTATTTCTTTTTTAAAAAAGTTTTTCTTGCCAATCATTTGGTTAATGGAAAAAATAACTAATATTTTAGTTGGTAGTCATAAAATAGAAGAAATTAGTGAAGAAGAATTAAAAGCTTTAGCTATGGCTGGAGTTCAACAAGGAACAATTGAAAAAAATGAAGGTTTGATGATTGAAAAACTTTTTAAATTTAACGATATTTCAGCTGAAGATATTATGACTCCTCGGGTCGAGGTTGTTTATGTTAAGGAGGTTGATTCTATTGAAAAAACGGCTATTGAAATTGAAAAATATGGTATAACTCGTTGTTTGGTTATCGAAGAATCTATTGATAAGGTTTTGGGTTTTGTGCATGCTCAAGATGTTCTGTTGGCCTTCAGGAATAATAAAGAGGGCGAGATGGTTAAGTCATTAATTCGACCAATAATATTTGTACCGAAACAGATGTTAATTAATAGTGTTTTAAAAGAATTTCAAAAAAGAAAAATACATATTGCTGTTGTGATGGATGAATATGGCGGAACAGAGGGTATTATAACCCTAGAAGATATTATCGAAGAGTTGGTGGGTGAAATAGTTGATGAGCATGATATTGATGATAATTTTATAAAAAGAATTGGTAAAAATGAAATAGTTGTTTCTGGGGCGGTTGAGTGTCGTGATATTAATCGTTTTTTAAACATTACTTTATCAGAAGATGATCTAGAAACAGTGGCTGACTTTGTTTTAGAGACTATAAAAAAAATTCCAACCGAAGGAACAACCATCGAAAATGACAGGTTTGTTTGTGTGGTAGAAAAACTTGAGAATAAAGTTATAAAACAGGTGAGAATAACTAAGAAATAGTTCTTGTTTTTTTCTTCATTTTTTGCTATACTATTTTTAGTGAATTGATAATTAATAAATTTTTAATTTTTTTAAAAAAATTAAAGTTTTCAAATTTATGACTGCTTTGTGGATAGTTTTAGGTATTTTAGCTATTTTAATTTTAGCTCTTATTTCAATGTATAATGGCTTAATTCGCCTTAAAAATAGAGTTGAAGAAGCTTGGAGTGATATTGATGTTCAACTAAAAAGAAGATATGATTTAATTCCTAATTTAATAGAAACAGTCAAGGGTTATGCTGCTCATGAGAAAGAAACCTTTGAAAAAGTGGTTCAAGCTAGATCAGCTGCTATGTCTTTACAAAACACAGACAATGTTGAAGAGAAATTAAAAGCTGAAAATGCTTTATCATCTACCTTAAAATCAATCTTTGCTTTAAGTGAAAATTATCCAGATTTAAAAGCTAACCAGAACTTTTTGGAATTACAAAGAGAGTTATCTGATACTGAAAACAAGATTCAAGCATCAAGAAGATTTTACAATACAAATGTTCGAGACTTCAATACTAAATTACAAGTATTTCCAACAAATTTAATTGCTAAACAATTAGGTTTTACATCTCGAAAGTTTTTTGAGATAGAAGAAGCAGTTGAAAGACAAAATGTTCAAGTAAAATTTTAAGATTTATAATTTTATATATAAATATGTTTAGTTTTATCATTAAAGAAGCGTCAGCTGCTGGTTTAGGAACTGAATTTGCTCCTCAAGCTAGTATGACAGGTGGGAGCGATAGTATGACTTTGTTTTGGATTGTAGCTGGCATTTTAGTGGTGGCTGGTATTGCTGGCCTTTTTGCTTATAAAACTTTTTTTGACTAAGCTTTTTGCTTGGCGTTAAAATTTATAGATTATTATGCCTTGTTGCTTAGAGCTTTCAAGGCTTTAATAATTTTTAAGCCAATTTATGACTTTATACAATCATAGTGACAGCAACAAAAGAAAGACCTGGTTTTTATTATCAGCTTTTTTAATTTTTGTAATAGGCGTTGGATATGTTTTGTCGGTATTTTTTGAAGATCCAATTATTTTGTATATTGCTGCTTTTATTAGTTTTTTTTCAGCTATTTTTAGTTATTGGTTTAGCGATAAAATTGTTTTATCAATGAGCAACGCTCATGAATTGAAATTTGAAGATAATAAAGAAATATATCGTTTAGTAGAAAATCTTTGTATTAGTGTTGGTATGCCTCTTCCTAAGATATATATAATCAACGATCTTGCTCCCAATGCTTTTGCTACCGGCAGAAACCCTGAAAAAGCAGTTATAGCCCTAACTACTGGTTTAATTCAAAAATTAGAAAAAAGTGAGTTAGAAGGTGTTATTGCTCACGAACTTTCTCATATTAAAAACTATGACATATTAATAGCTACTTTAACCACTATTTTAGTGGGAACAATAGTTATTATATCTGACATGCTTAGCAGATCTTTTTTGTATAGAAATAGCTCTAGAAATAGTGATAATAAAAATGCAAATTTAGTTTTTGTTTTATTGGCAGTTTTGATATCGATTTTAGCTCCTCTTTTTGCCTACTTAATGCAATTTGCTATTTCTCGCAAAAGAGAATTTTTGGCCGATGCCGATGGGGCTTTGATTACTAGATATCCTGAGGGCTTGGCTAGTGCCTTAGAAAAAATAGCACATGACCCCAATCAATTAAGGGCGGTTAATAAGGCTACAGCTCATTTATATATTTCTTCACCTTTAAAAGAAAAGAAAAAAGGATTTTTAGCTAAAGCTTTTATGACTCACCCTCCAGTTGAAGAAAGAATTGAAGCTTTGCGTGAAATGAAGATTTAAAAATTAAAAACTAATTTTAAATAAAAAATATGAATACAAAAATAATTATTACTGTTGGTCCAAAGTCGGAGGATTATAGCATCTTGAAGGCCATGGTTTTGGCTGGGGCCAATATGGTTCGTTTGAATTTTTCTCATGCTAGCTATGATCAGTATTATCGAGTAAAAGGCTCCATCGATAAAATTAGAGAAGAAACGGGCATAGATGTTAAGATTTTATTTGATTTACAAGGACCAAGAATTAGAGTTGGCAAATTAGATCACGAAATTACTATGGTTGAGGGAGAGACATATGCTTTTATGTTTCAAAAAGGAAATATTGACAATATGGAGGTGCCTATTGATGATGCTGAGCTTATTCAAGATTTAAAAATAGGCCATCCAATTTATTTAGATAGTGGCTCAATTGAATTAACCGTGAAAGAATTAGATCTGATTAATGGTAAATTTTTAGCTAAGGTAGAAAGAGGGGGTCTTCTTTTATCTAGAAAAGGAATGAATGTTCCTCAGACAGTTTTAAATCGTCCAATTTTAACAGCCAAAGATTTGCTTGATATTGAATTTGCCAAAAAAGTAAAACCTGATTATTTAGCTATTTCTTTTGTGCAAAACAGTAGTGATATTGATGAATTAAAAAAAATATTAGGAAATGATGAGATTAAAATAGTTCCTAAAATAGAAAGAGCTGTGGCCTTAGATGATATTGATAATATAATCAGAAAATCAGATGCTATCATGATTGCTCGTGGTGACTTGGGAATAGAGATGCCCATGGAAGATTTACCAATAATTCAGAAAAATTTAATTAGACATTCTCATTGGCACAATAAGCCAGCTATTGTAGCTACTCAAATGTTAGCCTCTATGGTTGACCATTATCGACCAACTAGAGCCGAGGTTAGCGATGTAGCCAATGCTATCTTTGATGGAGCTGACGCTTTGATGCTTTCCGATGAAACAGCCGCTGGCCTTTTCCCAATAGATGCTGTTAAAATTATGACCAAGGTTATAAATAAGACTAACGAATATTTCAATAACCGTAATTATTTTGAAGATTCTGATATTATTTATAAGAAATAGAGAAATATTAAATATTTAATACAAATCACTTTTGTGGTTTGTATTTTTTTGCTCTTTATGCTATGCTAACATGGTAGAAAAGAGGTTAAATCTCTATGTTTTTGTTTAATTTATTATTGAGATAAAGACGAAATGAGCTTAAGTATAATAGAAAATTTTCAAGATAAGAAGTTAAAAGAAAGAATTAAAAATAAAGATCAAAAGGCTTTTGAAGAATTATATGATAAAAATGCCGATGATATTTATCGTTTTATTTTTTTTAAAACTGGTAAAAAAGAAGATGCTAACGATCTTTGTTCTTTGTCTTTCTTGAAGACTTGGGAATATATTCAAAAGAATTCTTTGTCCAACAAAGAAACTCTTAGGGCTTTACTTTATAAAATAACTAGGAATGTTATTATTGATCACTATCGAAGTAGCCGACAGGAAAATGTTTCTTTAGATGATGAGGAAAATAAAATAGACGTAGTTGATGATAGCATTGATATTGAGTTGGAAATTTCTACTCAAATAGATTATGAAATTTTATCAAAAAAAATGATGGAAATTAAAAATGAATATCGGGAAATTGTTGTTATGAGATATGTTAATGAATTGAGTTTAGATGAAATAGCTGAAATTACCGGAAAAAAGAAAATGAATATTAGAGTTTTGTTACATCGAGCTTTAAAAGCTTTAAAAGATGTGATGGACAATAAATAATTTTTATTGTTCTTGTGTCTTTTAAATATTTATGCTAGATTGTTAATATAAGTAGATGTTTATTAAAAATTTAATTTAAATAATTTAAACATTTATTATAACTTGTATTTGCAATTTATAACAAATGAAACTTTTAAAAAATTATGAACACAAAGAAAAAAGGTTTTACCTTGATCGAGTTATTGGTGGTTATTGCCATCATCGGTATCTTGGCAACTTTGGCTGTTGTTGCTTTACAACAAGCTAGAAAGAATGCTAGAGATGCAAAAAGAATCGCTGACGTTCGTCAAATGCAAACAGCATTGGAATTGTACTTTAATGACAATCAATACTACCCTCTTACAACTAATGTAACAGCCGGAGGAACTATTGCTACCAATGGAATCACTTACATGAACATTGTTCCAACTGCTCCAACTCCAGCTGATGGTGTTTGTGACGGAACTAAAAATAACTATACTTATGTTGCAACTGGAACTCAAGTTGGTACTTCTGGATACGGATCTTATGTAATCAACTTTTGTTTAGGTGGTCAAACTGGTGGTTTAGAAGCTGGTCTTAAGCAAGCAACCCCAGGAGGAATTATTCACGTTGCTGAATAGTTTTATCTCATACGAAAAAAGAGAGGATTTATTCCTCTCTTTTTTGTTAGAATGTTTATTTGTTTTAGTTTGTCTTGTTATTTTTTTATTGTAGCTGTATTCTTATTACTGTGGTAGTCTTATCACTACTTAAGTCCAGAATTTTCTGGACTTAAGTTGATTAAGAGCAATATTAATAGTAACAATATGAATATTAACTGTAACTTTTTCTACTTTCAAACGTATACTATAGTGTAAGGCTAAAAATAAACAAAACCTTATATATTTTATGACTGACAAAGAATTGTTAAAACAACTTAATTCCCTGAAGTCGATTAAAATGGATTCAGAATTAAAAGAGTCAAACAAAAGAGTTTTGATGACTCAGATTTCTAATACTATTTCAGATAATTTTGAAGTTAAGTCTTTTAATAATTTTTTCTTTTATTTTAGAAATATCTTATCAATGAGTTCTAAGCCGGCCATGGTTTTATCCGGTGTTTTTTTATTTGTAGTGACTTCTTTGTTTTTAGGAAACGATTTCTACAAAGATTCTAAACCAAATGACTCTTTGTATATTGCCAGAGTTATTAGCGAGAGAGCTAGACTGAATACAGTTTTTAATAATATTGAAAGAGAAAAATTAGAGATGGAGTTCGCTAGTAAACACGCCGAGGATATTGCTACTTTATTGATGGACCCTGAATTTAATAATGAAGAAAATAAAGAAGAGGTTGCTAAGTTGTCGGCCAGCTTTAGAAGCGAGATTGAGAAGGTGAGGGTTAATGTTAAAAAAACAGAAACAGCTGAAATGGAAAAACAGATAGAAGAGCAAAAAGACACTTTAGTTTTTAGTGCTAGTAATTTAAAAGATGAAAATGGAATTGATATTAGTATTCCTGAAGAAAATTTTTTAAATAGCACTAGTTTAATTGATGAGACTGATTCTGTTTCTAGTACTTCAGTTGAAGCTACGGATTATGTTGCTAGTACAAGTTTAGAAATTGAAAGCTTGGGTGATCAAATTGAAGAATTGAGTGAACAGATAAATTTAGAAAATAATCAAGAAGTACAAAAAGACAAAAAAGATTTAATTGAAGAAATTGAAAGATTATTTAATGAAGGTAGATATAGTGAGGTTGTTTTAAAATTACAAGAGATTAAATAGTTTTAGTAGCGATTGAGAGGAGTGTAAGTTTTATCTTTCTTTCAATCCCTATTAATTTATTAGTAGAGATTCGCCGTGGCCAGCAAGGTCGATTCCCGAGGGGGAAGGTGCGGATGTTAAAAACCAAATATTTCTGCAAGAAGAAAAAAAGCTTGAAAAATTTAGCCGACAAAATCTAAATTATATAGATCGGTTAAGCTTTTCTCCGCACGCTTATGAAAATTAGCGTCGGAGTTGTGAAAAATTATCCTGCTGTTTCATGCTTATAGCAAATTAATTTTTCCCTACATCTCACTTGTTTTTATGAGTGTGCGGGGGAGCGGGATCCTGATCGATTTATTCATTTGATCTTTAGAGGTCAAAAATTTCAGGTAATAAAAATTCTTGTGGAAATACTAAAAATTGTTTCTAAATAATTGTATCTTTATATACAAATTTAGAAATATGTTACAAAATTGTTATGAAAAGATTGAAAAAAATCTTTACATCTGCCGTTATGGTAATGACAGTGGCTGTTATGAGTGGAGCTTTAGTTGCTCCAGTTGCTAACGCTGCTGCACAAGCTGGTGACTTAATCAAAAAAGATGGTCTTTCAGCTGTTTACTACCTAGGTGAAGATGGAAAGAGATACGTATTTCCAAACGAATCTACATTTAAATCATGGTACAGTGACTTCTCGAGCGTTGTTACTGTTTCTGCTGATGAATTAGCTAGCTACCCATTGGGAGCTAACGTTGTAGTTCGCCCTGGAACAAAATTAGTAAAAATTACAACAGACCCAAAAGTATATGCTGTTGAACCAAATGGCACATTAAGATGGGTACAAACAGAAGCTGACGCTATTGCTTTATACGGTGCTAACTGGGCACAAAGAGTAATTGACGTAGCTGATTCTTTTTTCACCAACTATACTATCGGAACTCCTTTGGCTTCTAACGAAACTCCAGTAGGTTCTTTAGTAAAGAAATCTGGTGAAAATAGTATTTATTACTACGATGGTACAAACTATCGTTTAATTGAGGATGAAGTTGCTTTCTTAGCTAACAGATTCCAAAATGCTAACGTTTTAACTTTAAATAACTTTACTCCAAGTGGTGCAACTATCACAGGTGCTGAAGCTACTATCGTTAAGACTTCACAATCTGGACAAGCTACAGGTTGGAAACCAGGTCAAGGAACAGGTGTTACAGTTGCTTTAAACTCAATGACTCCTGCTTCTCAATCAGTTCCATCAACTGTAGGAAGAATTCCTTTTACAAAAGTTAACTTCACAGCTTCTACTGATGGTGCTACTCATCTAGAGTCAATTACTGTTAAAAGAACTGGATTAACTACCTACGGAACAACTTTTAAAGTTTGGGCTGAAAAAGATGGAGTAACAATTACTTCAAAAAGAACATTAACATCTAACGATGATGCTGTTTTAACTTTCGCACCTGCTTTAACTATTGCAGCTGGTCAAACAGTTACTTTAGAAATCTTAGCCGAGGTTGAAGGTGTTTCTGGAAATGGTGCTTTGGGAATTGTTTCTGCTTCTGCTGTTTCAGCAAGTGGTGCTACAGTTTCTGGTTCATTCCCAGTCGTTGGTAATTTAATGAGTTTCACAACTTATGATGTTACTGGATTAAAAATGGCAACCTCTTCAGTTTCTAGCCTTACTTTAAAGGTTGGAGATGAAGATGCAGAATTAGCTAAATTTAATCTTCAATTAACAGGGACAACTACTCGTGATGTTATTTTCAAAACTTTAACATTAAGAAATAATGGTGTTGAGGATTTAGCAAACACAGTTATGAACATGCACTTAGAAAGTGCTGGAGAAAAAGTCTCTGAAAATGCCACTTTCAATGGTCGTTATGCTACTTTTGTATTAAAAGGTAACGGAATGGATCTTTTAAGAGATGATAATAACTATGATTTTATTGTTAAAGCTGATATCATTGGAAAAGATAATAGTGGAAATAATAGCATTGAACTAAGATTAAACAAAAAAGATGAGCTTTATGCTTATGAAAAAGCTACAGGTTTTGGTATTACTTATGATTACAATGATGGTATCGATTTTGATACTATTAAAATTGAGTCTGGTTCAGTTGATATTTCTAAAAAATCAACTTCACCAGCAGCTCAAGACGTGATTAAAGGTGCTAAAGATGTTGTAGTTTTGTTAGCCAATGTAAAGGCTGATGAAGTTATTAGTGCTGATTCTTTAAGAGTTAACTATGAAGGTGATGAAAATTCATTTCAAAATGCAAAAGTTTATTTGAACAACTCATTATTAGGTTCATTTGACTTAAAAGCATCTACAACTACTCAGTTTGAATTAATTGATTCATCTTTAACACTTAACAAAGGTAACAACGAAGTTAAAGTAACTGTTGATGTTAAAACAAATGCTATTATTGACAGACAGTTTAAAGCTTCTTTAAATGACACAAACTTACTAACTGCTGGTGTTCCAGAATACGCAAGTAATGGTCTTGCTGTTACTGATATTAATGGAACAGCTTCAGGTGAATATGTCACAGTTTCTGGAGGAGGTATGACTTTCGTTAGAAATGATGGTTATGCTCCTGATAGAAAGATTGTTCAAGGAACAACTGATGTTTCTTTGGGTAAATTTAATATCAAAGCCACAGATGATGCTATAAAGTTAACAAGCATTTCATTAGGTGGAAATATTTCAACAGGAACTGCTACAACATCTCCTTCTCATATTTATGATATGAAGTTGTTTATTGATGGTGTTCAAGTTGGATCAACTAGAAACTTTACTTCTGCTGGGGCTACTTTTTCTTCATTGAATTATTCTATTGCAAAAAATACAATAAAATCTATTGAATTAAAAGGATCTCTTACTAGTGAAGCTGCTGGTGTTACTGGAACAGAATTCCAAACAAGAATGACAGTTAATGCTCAAGATTCTTTAGGTAAAACTATTGATGCTAAGTTTGATGATACTGTTAACTTTGTTGTTACAGCTGGCGGAACATTAACAATTGCTAAGGGTGCTAGCACTCCTTACTCAAACATTTTAATTGCTAAATCTGGAGTTGAACAAGAAATTGCTCAATTTAGACTAACTGCAGTTGATGATAGTGCTAATATCACAGAATTGAAGCTTGTTAATGTTGATCCAACATCTACAACCACTGTTGTAACTAATGCTGATTCTAGAATTTCTCACTATAGCCTGTATAAGGGTACTACATTATTGGACACTACTAATCCAATTTTAGGTGTAGCTACATTCTCTATTACTGGAAACAAATTAATTGTTCCAGCAAATGGAAGTGAAACTGTTACATTGAAAGCTGTCTTTAACACAATTGAAGTTGATACTGATACAAACAAAGAATTAGCTTTAATTGTACAAGATGGATCTATAGTCGCAAAATCATCTAGTGGTTCTGAGTTAGCTCAAGCTAATATTTCTGGAGAAAATATTTCTGTTTCTAACCATATGTTTGTTAGAAAAACAAAGCCAACCTTCTCAAAAGTTAATGGTATTATTGGAAGTGCTTCATCTGCTCAAGAAGTAGCTAGATTTAAAGTTGCTGCTGATGCTAATGAAGATGTAAATCTAACTGCTATTGCCTTTACTCCTGCTACCACTGGAGGAGTTGCTAATGGTTATGTGTTATATGAAGTTGGCAACCCAAAAGAATTGGCTACAAGTGCTACAGCTGATTTTTCTGGATTCGAAACTATCATTAATAAGGGAACTGAAAAAACATATAGAGTAACAGCCAACACCATTCCAGTTGGAGCAGACTCTACATTCGGATTTTCATTGAGTAACGTTGCTGAAACAAATAAAATTGCTTGGGGTGAATACTTCGTAACAGGCTTTAAAACAAATAATAGTCTTTATGTACAAGAATTACCTTTAGATTTCGGTTCAATGAAATACTAGTTCTCTAGTATATCCAAAGTTTTTCTCAATTTTTCTTTAATATAAATTGTAAAATAAAAGAACGGCCTCGCAAGGGGTCGTTCTTTTTATTTTTCGTTTAAGTTTATTTTATGTGCTTTGTGCTATAAAAAATAATATTAGTTTATTAAAAATATTTTATTAATTTTTTTGGTCTTTTCCGGTGTTTACATTATTATATTTTTAATATATAATATTTTTATATATTCCTCCTGTCGCTTCGGTGGCAGGACGCGAGGCCATTCTTTTTAGGGTGGCCTCTGCTTTTTTTAATGAAATATGAGTATTATGAAAAAAGCTTATGTTTATGTTGATGGTTTTAATTTATTTTATGGTTGCTTAAAGAAAAGTAATTACAAATGACTAGATTTAAATAAGCTTTTGCTTTTTTATTTTCCAAAATATAAAATTGAAAAAATAAAATATTTTACAGCTATTGTTAATGCGAGAAAAAATGATTTAAATAAGCCAGCCAAACAAATAACATACTTAAGAGCTTTAAAAACTCTGAAAAATTTGGATATTATTTTGGGTACTTTTTTAGAAAATGAAATAAAAGTATTTGTACCTGATAGAAATAAAAATAAAGTTAGGCAAAATGCTAGCGTAGAATTAGATAAAAATAAGACAATATTGCCGTTATTGGGTAACAATTATTTTTTTATTAAAAAAACAGAGGAAAAGGGGTCTGATGTTAATATTGCTAGTCACTTAACGATGGATTTTTATGAAAATAAATTTGATGTAGCAATTGTTGTTTCTAATGATTCTGATTTGGCAGAAGCTATTAAAATATTAAATAATAAAAACCATAAATCGATAAGATTACTTAATCCCTATCAAAAAACCAATTTGAAATTATTAGATGCTGTTTCTGGAAATGTAAAAAAAATAAGAAAATCAGTATTGGCAATTTCTCAATTCCCGGAATTTTTAAAGGATAATCAAGGCTATTTTCATAAGCCAAAAGATTGGTAAAATAAATAAAAAAACAAGCCCTTCGGGGCTTGTTTTTTTGTCTGGTCTCTGGACTGTGATTTTCCGCGCCACGTGAAACCCTGCCGTGCTTTGCACGCAGGGTTTTTTACGTGGGGCTGATTCACAGATGATTAGATTTGCGATAGGGTTTTCCACTCCCCCTTGTCACCCCAGCGAGTCGCGTGCGAGCGAAGCGAACTATAAGCGACGAAAGCTGGGGTCTAGGGTGGATACCTAATGCTCTATTGTTTAATAAAAGAATTAATAGATATAATTTAAATAAATTAATTTAATGATATATAATACAATTATTTTTACGAACCAATCTGGATTCCAGCTTTCGCTGGAATGACAAGGAGTATTATTTTTACGAACCAATCTGGATTCCAGCTTTCGCTGGAATGACAAGGAGTATTATTTCTACGAACCAATCTGGATTCCAGCTTTCGCTGGAATGACAAGGAGTATTGCTTTTTTTCAAAAAATTTGCTATAATATATATATACAGACGAAGGGATATCCAAACGGCTAACTACCCAAGGAGACCCTTTAATAAAAGCCACTAGTTTTTTCTAGTGGTTTTTATTTTTTAATAATATTTTTAATATTTATTAAATAATCAAAGTATTTGGTTGCCAGTTTTTTATACAGTGAAGAAGCATATTTTTTATTGGGAAATAAGATTTTTTCAAATTTATTTTCTTCTATTAAAAAATCAACCAATATTTTAAAGTCTCCATCTCCAGAAACTAGAATAATTTTGTTAAAATTTTCTTTTTTATATATTTTTTTCATGATGTTAAAAATAATATCAGAGTCAACATTTCCCTTTTTTTGACCATTCATAAATAAATTATGATTTCTAAAAATTAATATAAACTCAGCTAGTTCTATTTCTTTATATAAACTTTGCTTTTCTTTAATTTTAAAGCCTAAGTAATAATAAGCAAATTTAACTCTATATTTTTTAAATAAGTATTTTCTAAATTTACTTAGATTAACGTTCCAAGGAACTTCTTCTAACTTAGTCCCAATATATAAATTTTGACCATCAATAAAACATAAATTATTTTCCCTCATAATTAATTTATTAAATATAATTTGTTTATTATAACAAGTAGTGCATAAAGCTGTAATAAACAAAAAGTAAAAATAATATATATAGGACTATTAGGATATTTAAGAGGTAGGACTTTTGGGATTGTTAAGATATTTAGGATTTTTAGGATATCTGATAATAATGTTTTTACATCCTAATTATCCTGATTTTCCTAAAGCTCCTAATAATCTTAAATATCCCAATTATCCTAACCATCCTAATAGTTCTAATCTTTATTTTCCGTTTACGTTTATTTTATACGCTTTGTGCTAATGTTTTTATTAATCAAAATTAATAGAAACATTATGGATAAAAATGGAGAAATAATTATTTATAATACAGAGGATAATCAAATAAAAATTGAAGTAAATCTTCAGGATGAAACTGTTTGGTTGAGCCAAAAACAAATGGCTATCTTGTTTAATAAAGATGTCAGAACTATAAATGAGCATATTCAAAACACTTTTAAAGATAAAGAGCTAGAAAGAGAGTTAACTATCCGGAATTTCCGGATAGTTGAAAAAGAAGGTAGTCGCAATGTTTTTCGTAATATAAAATATTATAATCTTGATGTTATAATTTCTGTTGGTTATAGAGTAAAATCAATACGAGGCACTCAATTCCGTATTTGGGCCACTCAGAGATTAAGAGAATATATTATTAAGGGCTTTTCAATGGATGATGATCGTTTGTCTGGTGAAAAGGTTTTTAGTAATTATTTTAAAGAATTAGAATATAGAATTAGAAAAATAAGATTATCAGAGGCTAATTTTTATCAAAAAGTAAAAGATATTTTTGTAAGCAGTATTGATTATAACTCTAAGTCAGATTATGTTAGAAAATTTTTTTCTATAGTTCAAAACAAGTTTCATTTTGCAATTACAGGGCTGACCGCTAATGAAATTATTAATAGTAGAATTAATAAAAATAAAGAAAATTTGGGATTAACAAATTGGAAGGGCAAAATAGTAAATAGCAAAGATGCAAAAATCGCTAAAAATTATTTAAAAGAATTAGAGTTAAAGAAATTGTCTTTACTAGTTGAGTAGTTTTTATCTTTTGCTGAATTAAAAAGTGTTGAAAAAGAATTTATGTATATGAAAGATTGGCTTAGGAAATTAGATGAGTTTATTGTTTTAAATGATAAAAAAATATTAAAAAATTCAGGACTTATTTCTTGTTTGGCAATGGAAGATAAGGTTAGACAGGAATTAAAGTTTTATAATAATAAAATTAAAGAATTATCCTAAATTATTTCATCTAATCGCGTAGTCAAGCATTCTAAGTGTTTGATTTTACGTGGCTCAATTTTCCTTTTATTTACAATTTAAGTTTATTTTAGGTGCTTTGTGCTAATGTTTTTATTAATAAAAATTAATAGAAGCATTATGGATAAAAATGGAGAGATAATTATTTTTAATAATGAAAAAATTCGTAGAGTTTGGTTAGAAGAAAAAGAATTATGGTATTTTTCGGTTATTGATATAATAGCTATCCTTACTGGAAGTTCTATCCCCAAAAGATATTGGAGCGATCTTAAGAGTCGTTTAAAAGATGAGGGCAGTGAAGTGTACGATAAAATCGTACCTTTGAAAATTATTGCTCCTGATGGAAAAAATAGGGAAAGTGACTGTGCCAATACTGAGTCTTTATTAAGATTAATCCAATCGATTCCATCCCCCAAGGTCGAGCCTTTTAAATTATGGTTAGCTCGTGTCGGCTATGAAAGAATTGAAGAAATTAGTGACCCAGAATTATCTATAAATCGTGGTCTATCAACTTATTTAAAAAAGGGTTATAGCAAAGATTGGGTTAATCAGAGATTAAAGAGTATTGAAATTAGAAAAGCATTGACTGATGAATGGCAAAATAGGGGCATAAAAAATAAAAAAGATTTTGCCATTTTAACCAATGAAATAGTAAAAGCTTAGTCTGAGTTATCAGTCAAAGAATATAAAAAATTTAAAAACTTAAAGAAAGAAAACTTGCGTGATAATATGACTAATTTAGAGTTAGTGTTAAATATGTTAGCTGAAACTACTACAACTGAAATTTCTAAAGTTAAAGAACCAAATGATTTTGAAAAAAATAAAAAAATAGCGAATGAAGGCGGTAAAATAGCTGGTGATGCTAGGCAAAAAATTGAAGAAAAAATAAATAAAAAAGTTATTAGCTTTTATAGGTTTAATGGTTTAGATAATAAAAAGTAATAATAATAGAACATATCGGAAATATATTGGCTAAAGTTGAGCTTAATGAAGATTTAATATGCTGGAAATTCCAGTATACTGCGCCATGCTCTTGCTTTTTTCCAAAAAATTTGCTATAATGTGTATAGTGGTATTTGTGAGGACATTTGTTCTCTCGCGGTCAATTTAAAACCGCAGACAAATATCATACAAAAGAAGTTTTTTATTCGTATTTTAAGTCTCCTTCGTGGAAGACTTTTTTTGTTTTTCTTGATATTGGGCAAATTCTTTTTTTCCAGAACGGAATAATGCTCCAGAAATAAGGTTTGTTATGACCTATTTTTTTGATTATTATCTTCAGTCTTAGTTTGTTTATGATAGCCACAAAAGCAAAATAGGTAATTGATTGATGTTTTTTTATCCAAGTACCTGATATTTTTATTTTTTCGATGTTTTTTTGTTCTTGAAGTTCTTGTAAGGTATGTGAATCTTTTATTATTAGAGGGGCAAATTTTATAAATTTTAATCTTATATATTGATCATTTTTTGATCTAGTCTTGTTCCATGATTTCATTTTTATATGAGCCAGTCCCTTGGCGTTAAAACTGACTTTAGTTTTTAAATATGGGCAATAGATATCCCCTATGTTTTTATAAAAACTATCAGCTTCGCTTTTTATCTTTGAGAAATTATTTTCTTCTATAAATAGCATAAATAATTATTTAAATATAATTTATTTATTATAACAAGCAATTCTTAAAAATAATCTAAACAAAAAGTAAAGATAAAAGACATGGAAAAAGTTATTAATATATTTAAGAAGTAGGATGTTTATGCTTTTAAGATATTTAGGAAAAATATTAACAACAATCCTAATAGCCCTAATAATCCTAAATATCTTTATTTTATCTTCTGTTGCCGTTCTTACCGGTAGCTCTATTTCCAAAAGATATTGGAGTGACCTTAAGAATTAATTAAAAAATGACAGCAGTCAGGTGTACGAAAAAATCGTACAACTGAAATATCTAAAGTCAAAGAGTCAAATAATTTTGAAAAAAATGAAAAAACAGCTAACGAATAAAAAATTATTAGTTTTTATAGATTTAATAGTTTAGACAATAAAAAATAAAAATAAAATAAAATAAAAGAATGATCTTTTCAGGAGTCGTTCTTTTTATTGCATGGACTATGATTTTCCGCGCCACGTGAACCCCTATCGTGCTTTACATGTAGGGTTTTTTACGTGCTTGCTTTTTTCTGAAAAATTTGCTATAATGCATACAGTGCTTGTGAGTGAGAACTCCGTTCGGCTAAACTCTTTTAGAGCTATAAGCCGAAAGCAGGCACAACAAAAGAACTCTTTTCGAAGAGTTTTTTTGTTACTCATTTTCAATATTTTTAGAACTTGTTATTCTCTTATTTTTACTTAATTGCCAAAAGGGCATAACACTCCAAAAATGGAATTTTCCATTTTCTCCCCCAACTCTTCTAATAATTACTTTAATTCTTGTTTTTTTATTAAAACTTATTATTGCCCAGAAAGCAAAAAACTCAATTATTTTTATTTTTTTTGTTTCATCTGAAGTGTAAATACTTCTTCTATACTCTTGAATCGTAGATGATTTTTTTATAATATTTATAGCGTCATTAAAAAACATTAATTTATTTTTTTGAACTACTTTATTTCTTTCTGATCGATTATTGTCGTATTTTAGATGATGTAGTCCATTTGAGTTAAAGAATATTTGCGCCTTTAAAGCTGGGTTGTTTACATTCCCAATTTTTTTATATTCCTCTTCTGTATATTTTTTTAGTTTTTTAAATTCATTTATATTAAAGCTTATTTTTAAAGATTTTATTTTCATAAATAATTATTTAAATATAATTTATTTATTATAACAAGCAAGTCTTAAAAACAATCTAAACAAAAAGTAAAAACAAAATAAAAGAACAACCCCTTGCGGGGCCGTTCTTTTATTTACTTGACTTTTTTCTCTGATTATTATAGTGTTTTTATATACTTAGTAAATTAAAATATAAACCTCTAAATTTTTTATTATGGCAAAGAAAAGCAACAGATTACCTTACCAGGTAAAAGAAGAGACCATGAAAGGTTGGCGAGTTATTACTAACAATAAGGATATAATCCTTATCGGTAAAAAAGAAAAAAGAAGGTTATGGGACGTAAGTCTTCAGAAGTTTGTTTGCGACTGGAATTCTTTTTTCGATTCTCCTGTTAGAGAAAATCAAGAAATTCTTGAAGCCCAACCAGCAAATCTTTGCCCAGTAGAGGCATAAAAAAATTTTTTTAAAAAAACAACGGAGGAAAACCTCCGTTTTTGTTTTTCTATTGATTTTGTTATAATGAAATATAAATGATTTTTATTTGTTTTTTTGATGGTCCGCAATCAACAATAAATTTATGTTAAGAAATAGAAAAGCCTTCACTCTCATCGAACTCCTGGTAGTAATAGCTATTATTGGCATATTGGCTACTCTAGCTGTTGTAGCTCTACAACAAGCTCGTTCTCGTGCTCGTGATTCTAAACGTGTAGCTGACGTTAAACAAACCCAAACTGCCCTAGAACTATTCTTTAATGAACAAGGCCGTTATCCTACTGTAGAAGAATGGAATAGTGGCACTTTAATTACTTCTAGTGGAGAAATGTTAATGATTGATATTCCTTCTGCTCCTTATCCAGCTGATGGTGTCTGTGATGCTAGTCAAAATGACTTCTATTATCAAGTAAGTGAAGATTATTCTACTTATACATTATCATTCTGTTTAGGAAATGACATCTCCAATTTAGAGGAAGGATTAAAATGTGCTACTCCTGGAGGAATACTAAACGATGATTGTTCAGGCAGTGAAACCGGAGGTAGTGAATCTACTGCTTGTTACCCAAACTGTCAAGCTGGTTATATTTGTCAGAGTGGTTCTTGTATAGTTGATACTTTTGAATGCGGTCAAGCTGTCACCTATAACGGTCACACTTACTCTACGGTTGGCATTGGAACTCAATGTTGGTTTAAAGAGAATTTAAAAACAGATAAATTTTCCAATAATGACCCTATCCCACTTGTTTTAGGCGGTAGCCTTCCTTGGAGAACTTTAACTGATATAGCCTATACTTCTTATCAAGATAATTCAACTTACCAATCTGCTTACGGAAATTTGTATTCCTATTATGCCATACTTGACCCTAGGGGAATTTGTCCTCCTGGCTGGAAAGTGCCAACAGAGAGCGATTTTTTAACTTTAGTTAATTATATTTCACCTCGAACTCCTTTAAGCCTTACTTCGTGTTCAATGCTAGATCATCCTAGCAACCCAAGTTGTTCTACTAATATTCATCCTTATTGGTCAACCAATTTGTCTATTCAAGGAGATGATCATTATGGATTTTCAGCTGTTCCTGGAGGACGTATTTGGGGTGGAAATAATTCTTTGTGGAATGGCTTTGGAACTTATTCTTATTTTGCTACTCAGAATTTAAAATATTTTAGATTGTATTTGGGGCCCAGTCACTCTTTAAGTAGCGCTAATATGAATGCCGGTGAATATGTTCGGTGTGTTAAGGAGTAGTTTTTACATTATGATAAAATAAAAAAAACGAGAAATATATTCTCGTTTTTTTGTGACCTCTACGGGAATCGAACCCGTGTTACCAGGTTGAGAACCTGATGTCCTAACCGTTAGACGAAGAGGCCCTTATTTTAATACTTTTCCCAAAACCCAAGAATTTCCTTTCAAAAAATCTTCCGAGCTACTTGCTTTTTTCCCTTCTAATTGCAATTGTTCTATTATTAATATTTTGTCTTGACAACTTATTCCTATTTTTTTATCTATTTTGACAAGTTGTCCGTTTTCTAATTTTTCATTTTTATCAACAATTTCACCAGCTTTTAGTATTTTAAATAATATTTCTTTTTTTGGCAAGGCCTCTTTTTCGATAAAGGCAAAAGTTCCTGGCCAAGGGAAATAAGCTCTAATTTTTCTCTCAATGATTTCAGCTGACTCATCAAACTTAAGATGACCATCTTCTTTTTTGATCATTTTGACATAAGTAGCTAAGGAGTTATTTTGTTTTTCACTTTTAATTTTTCCTTCAATAAAATCTAAAATAGTTTGAGTTAAATTTTCTTGACTTATTTTTTTTATTTTTTCCATCAAGCTGTAACTAGTCTCTTCTTTCTCTAGGTTAACGCTTATTTTTTTAATTATATCGCCGGTGTCCATAGTTTCGTCCATTTTCATGATAGTTATACCGCCTTGAGAGTCTCCATTTAGGATTGTGGCTTGAATACAGGCCGATCCTCTATATTTAGGCAATAATGAGCCGTGAACGTTAATACAGCCATATTTTGGGCTTTCTAGGATATTTTTAGGTATTATTTTACCATAAGCAATTACCACTATTAAATCAGGCGCTATTTCTTCTATAATTTCTGTTACTTCTTTTATTTTTAAGGGTTGGATAACTTTAATATTATTTTTTTCAGCCAATATTTTAACTGCTGGTTTATTTATTTTTAAATTTCTACCAACAGCTTTGTCGGCCTGGGTAATAACTAATTTAACATCAAAATGACCGTCGTCAATTAAGGCTTGCAAGCCAACGGCGGCCAATTCGGGAGTGCCCATGAAGATTGTTTTTATTTTATTTTCCATTTAATTGCTTTTTCCTTCTATTTTATCTATAAATAATATTCCATCTAAATGATCTATCTCATGTTGAATGGCTCGAGATAACAAGTTTTCAGCTTCTATCTTTTTTTTATTTCCCTCCTTATCAAAGTACATACAAGAGACTTTTTTGTGTCGAGCTACCTTTTCATAATAAATTTCTCCCTGATCATCAACCACTGATAAACATCCCTCTAATTCTATTTTTTTAGCCCAGGATTTTTTAGTTATTTGAGGATTTATCATTATTATGTTTTTTCCTTCATGATTTAAAACTATCAGTCTGATATTTTTGCCAATTTGAGGCGCTGCTAAACCGGCACCGTCTTTTTCTATCATGGTTTTCTCCATGTCTTTCATTAATTCAATGAATTCAGGTTTTTTTATTTCCTCCAAACTAATTTCTCGAGAAACTTTTCGCAGTATTTCGTTGGGATGTTTTACTATTTCTAATAATTTTGCCATATTTTTATTTTTTATTATTTTTTGGTCCAAGGATTTTGAAAAAATATTTCCATTTTTCTCCATCATGACACAACTCTTTAGTGTCAATTAAAGCTTGCTTGATAATAGCTTCGTTTTTTTCTTTACAAACTTTAAAGGTAGCCGCTCTTTTGAAATTAGGTATTGAGAGCTCTCTAATTACGTTTAAGGCTAAATCTTGCCACTGATAAGCTGGAGGTTTTTTAAGATTTCTGTTTTGTAGTATGTTTTTGATGTCGTCCATATTTTTATTATTTTAAGTTCATGTTCATGCTTAAATAGCCAATACCTAAATCTTTTTGGTAGGCCAATGTTTCTGGTTCATAGCTTCGATGATTTATGGCTCCTAGCAACATTGATATTGGTCTTAAGCCGCATTCTTTTGATTCTTTGATTGTTTTTTCGTTTAAAGTAAATAGGTTTTGTGCTCCTTCTTGTTTTTTCTTAATTAATTCAATTACTTTATTATCAAAAGCTTCTGCTTTTTGGTAAAAACCACCAGGAGAACGATGGTTTAAACAATGAGAAAGTTCAGCCGAGGCTATTAAAATAATTCTTTTATTTTCTTTTTCCAAGTATTCTCCAATTTTTTGTCCAAAGTCAAAATGATGTTGATTGTCTTTTAAAACAGTTGAATTAACAACTAAAATTTTACCTTTAAAAGAGCTTATTTTGCGATTTTCTTCGCTTAGTAATAAGTAAAGCGGAATAGCAGCTCCGTAATCTACTTTAAAATCAGCATAAAGATTGACTTTGATGTCATTTTCGCAAGCTTCTTTTAATTTGTAGGCTAAAGACATATCACCAGAAAAACTAAGTTTGCTAAAGTAATCACCAAAGTATTCAAATTTTAAATCTTGTTGAAAGTGACTATTAATCTCTATTTCAGAACTTTTGTTTTTACTGTGTGGGGAAAAAATAATTATAGTGTCAATTTTTTCTTCTTTAATTTTGTTTTTAATTTCTAAAAAAGCCTCAGTTGTTTTGTTTAAAATACTGTGGTTTTTTTTGCCAATATTAGGAATTAGTATTGGTGAGTGAGGTGTGATGTAAGAAGCAACTATCATTTTTATTTTTCACTTATTGGTTCTCCGTTATTATACATATTAATAATTTTCTCGGGAACGATTATTATGCTTTTCCATTGATAACCAAGTTTTTCAAATATTTCACCAGAAGAGAAAGCTCTCTTTTTGCCTTCCTCAATTAGATAAACGGCTGGTGAGTTGTCAGCTTTAAGAATTTCTCCATCTTTAAAAAGATAAGGTGAAACTGTTTGGTATAAATTTAATTCACTTTGTTCTACTGGGATTATTTGTTTTCCTTTAAATTTTGTTTGTAAAAATATTTTATCTACTAAAGGGGCCTTTGTTTCTTCTTCTACCCAATAAACCCCGCCCGTTTTTTTGTCTTGTAGTAAAGCGCCCATTGGATAGGCGGACAAAATGTTTATTTCTTTTCCGTCTTTATAGGAATTAATATCTTGCCAAGAGGCATTGATTATTTCTTCGATATTATAACCGATTTTACGGAAAGATTCAGTGCTAGAAAATAATCGTTTTTTATCATCAACCAGTAAATAGAGTTTTCCATCAGGGGACATAATGACTGAATAATTTGGGAATCTAATTGGAGCACCTTCTTCGTAAGCACTTAATTCTGAAGCTCCTACAATAACAGCTCTTTCTGGGTTATAACGAGAGGCTAAGACACTGATACTATTAAATTTTCTTTTTTGATTATTTTGAATTAACCAATAATCTTCTCCTACTTTTAAAATTGTTCCATCTGGATAACCTTGAGGTGGGAAATATCTATTCCAAATTTTCCAGAAATTATAGTTTCCGTTATAAACATGAGGGGTGTAAATGTATAGAGCTGCAGTAGCTTTGTTTTCTATTAAGACTTCAATTTCTTCATTACTTATTGTTCCGTATTGATTTTTAAAAGTATAAGTTTCTCCTTCTTTGAACCATGTTTTTCCAGGATTAGGGTTTATCATATACCATCTAAATTGAAGAGCAGCACTATTAACTTGTTTGCCAAAACCTTTAAAGTAGGGATTGCAGGCCATACTATCTGGACAGCCATAACCAGTAGCCCAATCTAGTTGGCTTTGTTTAGGGCTCTGTTCTTCAATTAAGCTTTGCTCTTTTTGAAGTAGCACTAATAAAAATTTAGGGCTGACAGTCCCTATTTTTTTACATTTTTGAGCTCTTTCTTCCTCTGTAGGGCTGTCGCTTAAAGTAATTCCGTCACAGTCATAATTGTTAACGGCTGCATTATATATTATTTCCGAGGCTTTTTTTTCTTTGCCGTAAGTATCTAAAACTTTTAAATTAGCTAAATAACTATTTTTTTCTTCTAAAAATGATTGAATTTCGGAAATTGTCATTGAATTAAAATCCAAAAGTTCATAGTCTTCAATTATTCTTCCTGGGTTAAATTCAGCCTGTGCTAAACTAATTTTTGGTAAAAAAATTAATAAAAACAAGTATAGGGTAAATATTTTTTTCATTTATTTTTTATATTATTTATATTAAATATGCTTGATTATTATAATATATTTTTCTGTTTTAGTAAATAAAAACCCGAAACATAAGTTTCGGGCGAGTTTTTTGATAAAAGTTGAAATCTATTGTAAATAGATTCCAGCTTCTTCTCCTATTATTTTTTTCCATTTTCTACGAACTTGTTGTTCGTAGCTTTCTGGGACGCAATTGAGAAGCTCTTTTAAGCCGTATTCAAAATCTCTTAGTCCGGTTTCCATCGGGAAGCCTATTTGGTAAATTTCAATTAGCATAAATAGGCCAATTTCTATTGCTTTTTGAGATTTATCATCTCCCACTCTTCTAATACCTTCCCAGCCATATGGTCGATCCTCTGTTTTATGCATTTTTATATATTCTAAAGCGTTGTTTCTGGCCAAGAACAAATTGTCAGCTTCTTTTACGCCCGTTGTTTCCAGGAAGTGAATTAAGCTTATTTCTGTTTTTCTTTCATTCTTTTTGGCAAAATCGTTTGTTATTTTTTTTATTTCCAGCCAGTTTTGCAAGAACCTTTCTTTTATTTTTTTGTTCTTGATTTTAGGAAAATTTTCCATGAAATAACATTTTGTTTTTTCCAGGTTTTTGATTATAAGATCTTTTTTTTCACTTGCAATAGTGCTGGAAAGGCTGTCTTTTAGTTTGTAGAAAGTTTTTTCTGTTTTAATTTCTTCGACATTTTTTTTCTTCAGTTCTTTAGTGCTAAGCTGGATTTTTACCGAATCAGAAAAACAAGTGCTTTTCGTAAAAATTTCAATTTCTTGTCCTTTGCTCACAAGGGCACAAACCAATAAAAAAATAGTTCCGAGTGTTCTCATTGCTTTTTTAGTTTTAAATTTATTTGTTAACGTTCATTTTTCAATTATAACACATTATTTGCTAAAAGTCAATGATTTGTACCAATATGTTTGCAAATATTATGTTTTTTTGTAATAAAACAGGAGAGGAGCGGTAGAGAAGAATTTTATTAGATTAAATTAAATATTTATTATTAATTTTTTACTGATTGACAAAATATTAGTTTATTTATAAAATTATCTATTCTTTAAAAACCAAATTAATAGGAGGATTAAAAATGAGACAAGTATTTTTTTCTTTAATTTCTATTGCTATTATGTATTCTATTTGGGAGCCAGAAGGTCAGATTGAGAAAATTATTTTAATAGGTTCTTTCTTTGCCTCTGTTTTCGGGTTTGTATTTTGTGGTTTTGGTGTTTTTATCGAAAATCCCACAGAACATAAAAAGAAAATTAATAATTTTGTTTTCATTGGATTTTTTGGATCCTTAGTGGCAACAATTCAGTATTTTTTTTCTTATTTGGGTTTTATTGAGTGTCCAATAAAACTTTTTGTTGTTATTGGTTTAGGAATTTTAACTTTAGCTTTTTTAAAGATTTCTTTGCTGTATAACAACAAAAATCAAGTTGTTGAAAATTATTAATCTTAGGTCTACTTTTTGTAGGCCTTTTTTATTCTAAGTGAGTTTTTTCTAAATTCTTTTTGGCCTGTGGTTTAAAGCTTCAGTTAAATGTTTTCAGGTTATTGATTAGAATGTGTAAAAAAAGACTCTTATTTTTTAAGAGTCTTTGATTTTTTTACCTATATTTCTCCATTTCTTTTGGCTCTATATTTACACCAAGGTTAGTTTCTTTGTTTATTTTTTTTCTTAAATCGTTAACTTTTTTATCTCTTTCGCTTGTTAAGTCTCGAGATCCTCCGCTCCAACTATACCCATTTATTGGGTGGCTATCCCTATAAATCCTTAATAAATATCTAAAATCATTCAAAACTAGAGATTTGTTTAATCCCATTTTTACCAATCTTATCAATCTGTCAACTCCTTGTGATTCTATTTTTTGAGGGTTTTCCCATTGTTGACCTTTGTCAAGTAAGCCTACAATCTTGAAAGTTATAATTCTAGCAGATTTTAAATCGTCAACTTCTGGTATCTCAGTAGAAAAAAGAAAATAAATAAAATCGTATTCATCAATCTCCAGTTTTCCCTTGAGTTTTTCTTCTTTTAGCTTATTTTTTATATAAACATTTCTAATTTCAAGGTAATGCTTGTTTATTTTTTTTCTTTTTTTGTCTGGCATTTTTTTGGCTTTTTTGATTAGTATTTCATATGCTAGTCTCATTTTTGCTCTGTTGTCTTTTGTTGCTGAGCTGGAATACTCAATTGATTTGTAAATAGCCTCAATGCTTTTTTCCCAAAAAATTCTATTATTTTTTAATTGTCTGTTTGTCAAAAAAACTTCTATGTCTTCTAGGTTAGAAATTTCTTTTTTTAACTTAAGGCTTTGAATGGAGTCGTTTAATAATATCCGATGTTCTTTGATTAGTTGACATTTTAAATTTATAGACAAGCTAATTAAAAAAGTAATGATTAGTACATTTTTCATGATTCATATTTTTAAGGTTCATAATTAAAAAAAATAGATAATTTTTATAAAACAATAAACTCTATTTATTTTTTTTAATTATTTTGTTTTTACAACCAGTGATTGTATCTTGTTTTGTAAAAAAAATCAATAGTTTGTATTAGTTCACCACATATTGGACTGGATAGCCATTAGTTAATAAATAATCTACGGGAGTCATTAAATTAAGACTCCAGTGAAAACGTTTTGAATTATACCAATCAATCCATTCAATTAATTTTAC
>JALNZW010000034.1 GCA_023229115.1 Patescibacteria group bacterium | reverse complement strand
TGACTACTTAATTTCTCACGCAGGAATAACAAAAACCTTTTTATATAGTGTCTTGAAGTTAGAAAATCCACTAGATATTAATACTCGTTTTGAAGAAAATAGAACTTGTTTAGAATTTAATGGAGTGAATAGGTACGGCGATGACATTACTCAAAGTTGTATTTGGGTTAGGCCAATTTCCTTACATAAAGACAAATTAGATAATTATAAACAAATAGTTGGGCATACTCGAGTTGATTATATAGAAACCTTCAATGATATAACTTTCACAGATTGTTTGGATTCCGACCCTTCTATATTTTGTTTTTGACAATTAGTTAATATTGTTGTATTATACTTCTATATGGAGGTTAATATGTGCGACAAAGTTTGCTATTCTCAAAAAGAAGCTGGGAGGGTTGTAAATTCTCTCCACAAAAGAAGAAGGGATAATAATCGTAAATCCTATTGGTCTTCAAAAATACCAGCAAGATATTATTTTTGCAAAGAGTGTAATGCTTATCATTTGACAAGCCTTAACCATTACGAAGAGTGGGAAAATGAAGGAGTTAGTTATGGAAAAAATACTTAACAAAATAAACAAACTTCTAAAACTTTCTGAATCCCCAAACATTGAAGAAGCGACCGCCGCCTATGAAAAAGCCCACAAACTGTTGAGAGATTATAATCTTCATATCGAGGATATAAAAGAAAAACCGGAAATAATTTCCGAGATTGTTGACGAAGGAAAAAGAGAAAGAGGGTGGAAATCTCTTTTGCTTAATTCGATTGCTGAAGCCAATTATTGTTCTTTCATAACGAGTAAAAGAAGAGGTAATTTTTTAAATGATTCTTATTTTAAAAATACAATATATGGAAGAGAAGAAAATATAGCAACAACAAGAGTTATGTACGAATATCTTTGTGAGGCAGTTGAAAGGGTTACAAAAGATGCAAGAAAGATTGATAAACGTTTCAATATAAACTCATTTAAGATTGGCGTTGTTGAAAATTTAAGAGAAAGACTATTGAACGTAGAAGAATGCGCGGCTCTTGTTCCTGTTTCTAAAGAAGCTAAAGATAAAATGATTGAAGAAAACCCAAACATAAAGGAAGTTTCTATAAACTTCTCTGATGAAAGATCAATTATTTTGGGAAACTTGGCGGGCAATAAAATATCTTTAAATAAACAAGTTGATACTAAAACCGTTGTGCGAGGAGAGATCGCATGAAAAAGTTTTTATTTTGTTTCATTGTTTTTCTGGCTGGCTGTACAAATAATTCAGTTAATGATCTTCTTAAAGATTTTACAGTTTATGAAGTTCATGAACAAGTTTTTGATAATACGAAAGAAAAATTACTTTATTCTTTTGTAAAATCAGAAGAGGCTGACGTTGTAATAATTAGCGATATGGACAAAAACAGAGCAAATTACATTTCTATAAAAAAGAAGTAATTTAACTATTTATTTATGAACATTCAATCTCGATTTCAATACGCAACGGCTCGCCTAAAACGAAAGCTTTATGATAATGGTATACGTAAAAAAAGTTTAGATGTCAGAGCTTTGCGATTAGAAGTCACTGAGGATAGGTTTGGAAACAAAGATTTTGAATTAATCGATCATGGTATAGTGGATATTGTTATTGATCTTCCTGGACAATCATTTCAATCATTCCAAGGACAGAGAGGTTCAAATAATGATTTTTATAATTCAGGACTTTCTGTTTATTCGTTCATACCTATAACAGCATATCCAACAAATGACTCAAAGCTTAACAAAGATGATATAATTATTTTTAAATATTTACTAAATCCTTATGATGAGGAAGAACAAAATCCACAGCTTCAAATTTTTAAAGTTGCTAATCCTGTGCAAAAAGGTTCAACAACTATTCTTTATACTGAGTTTACACTAGCACCATATACTTTTAATATAAATGAATATCCAGAAATAAAAACATTAATAGAACAATATAAATTGGAGCCTGTAGAATTATGGTGATAATTAAAGAAACAAATCCTTTCAATGATTTATTTGCTGAAAAAATGGCAAAACTTAAAATGATTGATGGGTATATTATTTTAGAATTTTTAAAGCCTTTTTCAATAGGAAGAGGAAAAAATTATAGAAAAGGCGATACACTAACGTATGAAGTTTTTTCTCCAAAAGATTTAAATGAGTTTAAACAAAAAACTGGCATTAAACAGTTACCGTGTGAATTAGTTAATAATGAAACATTTAAAAAAGTTTTTTATTTTGTAGGTGGACAATAATGTATATTATAAAAGAAGCAGTTTATGGAAATATGGCAACGGTTTTTCACAGAACCTCAGTTTCAGATTTAGTAAACAAAGTTTTTGATTCTGGGTTTAAACCTGGAAACGGCGATATGTATGGAAAAGGTTTTTATTCAACATACGAATTGGAAAGTCAACTTAGGGCAAATATGTCTGATACGTATGGACCAATAATTGTAAAGTTCGCTTGTCCAATTTCTACGTTTTTTGTTTTTGATTATGAAGAGTTTAAAAAATCGCCAAACTTCAACAAGCTTGGAAAACCAAACGAAAAAAATTTTTTAAAAGCTCAATTTGAATTTTTTAAGATGGATTATTCAAATTTTGATTTTTCGAAAAAACAAAGTTACACTTCCGAAACTGCTCTTTGGTGTACAAAAAATATACCAAACTTTAAAAAACTTTGTGAGGGTATAGTTTTTACAGGTTCGAGAGACGGAAAGGTTTTAGTTTCATACAATACAAAATTAATCTTTCCACTCTCATATTCGACAAATAACGGAAAAACTTGGGAAAAAGTCGAAAAAAATAAAGACTATTTAAAAAAAGTTGCGAAGGTTAAGTCTAGATTTATTCCAGATTTATTAGTAAAGCCCGAAGATTTTGGAATTACAAACTATGAGTTTGATGAAAACGGATTTTTAAATGTATTTAGTTATGTTAGAATATCCGCAATGAAATTGAATAAAATTCCTTTTAAATTTGGAAAAGTTGATGGTTATTTTGATTGCAGCTACAATAATTTAACCTCTCTAAAAGGTGCTCCCCAAAAAGTTGATGGTTATTTTGATTGCAGCTACAATAATTTAACCTCTCTAGAGGGCGCTCCTCAAAAAGTTGATGATTATTTTGATTGCAGCTACAATAATTTAACCTCTCTAGAGGGCGCTCCTCAAAAAGTTGATGGTTATTTTGATTGCAACCACAATAATTTAACCTCTCTAAAAGGTGCTCCTCAAAAAGTTGATGAAAGTTTTGATTGCAGCTACAATAATTTAACCTCTCTAAAAGGTGCTCCCCAAAAAGTTGGTGGTTATTTTGATTGCGGCTACAATAAAACCAAATTTACAAAAGAAGACGTTAAAAAAGTGTGCGAAGTTGGGAGCTTAATTTTCGTATGAGAAAATTATATAAAATAACTATAGAAACGGACGATGATAATTTTTATAGACTAAAACCAGACGCTGATTCAATAAATTATGGCGCAAAAGAATTTGTCTTTAAAGCAGATGACTTTATGTTGAAGAATTTTTTGCGTAGATGTAAAATAGCAGATGAAACAAAAACACCGAGATCTTATAGGGGAATAACATATAACGAAATTATCAATTTAATAAAAAATCAAAATGGGTTTGTCTACGTGTTTAGACATCATTATCCAAAAACGCAAGAAGAGTTGGAGAATATATTAAGATGATTAAATTAAAAAAGGAAGCTCCTTGGAATGAAGTTACTATAAATGGTACAGTAATTAAAAAAACCAAATGGACTAAAGAAGAAGTAAACTATATGCCAATTAAAAAATGGGTTATTTTTGAAGATGAAAACACTGTTGAATTATTACCCAGTGAAGTTCCAGTATTTGAAGAAAAAATAGATTATTCAAAATTATCTAAAAAAGAACTTGTTAAAATTTGTAAAGAAAAAGATATTAATTATGATAAAAAATCAAAATCAGAGCTTATTGAAATTTTGACAAAATAAGCTTTTGTTTGTATTATACTATTTGAGGTAAATATGAAATATGTGAATTCCTATCTTTCCAAGCAATGTTCTGTTGATTTGCAAAAATTATTCAGTCAAAGCAAAAAACCACTAAAAGAAATCTCAGAGTCGTATGGAGCTTACAAACATTTAGCTCCTTATTTGGAAAATTCAAGCAATGTTGTAAATCTTTTTATTGGTGACGGAAGTCTTTGCATGACTGGTATATTGTTTAGTTTTTTAACTAAAAATTGGTCAATAAGCATTGATCCACTAATCAACACGAATAAAGTAGATAAATTTAGAGAAGAAATTAAACTAAAGCATTTTACCTACGATAAAAGTCTATTTCAAAAAACAGTATACATTGATTATTTAAACCAAAATTTTGATTACTATAATATCGCACTTGTTCATTCTCATGTTAATGTCAGAGAAGTAGTTGAAAAGTTTCCCAGATGGAAATATATGTATATTAATCCCTGTTGTTGTAAAAACAAGCAAACATTTACAATAGCAGATTTAAAAGAAAGAAATATTCAAGTTCTCAATTATGGAGTTGATGAAAATATATTATCTGAAAAAAACGAGGTGATAATTTACAAAAATGGAAACTGAAGATGAATATATTAAATATGTAATAGATACAATAAACAACTATAAAAAGTATTCTGATAAACTTACTCGTGATGAACATGAGGTTTTTCCAGAGGATGTTCAGAATGCATTGGCTAATTATCAATCTGTAAAATTTGGAATACTTCTTGAACTTAATCGAAGAATGCGTGTTTTGCGAACTTGTAAAAGAAACTATAATAATTGGTGGAATGATAAAGTTTCAAAAGCCCGGTCTGAGTTACTATCGACAATGCCCGCCGGTAAGTTTCCAGCATTGAAGGAATATTCTATTAAGGCTCAAGAAGATAATTCTGTTGAGTATAACAAATGGCAGGAAGATTTGCAGGAAGCTGAAGACAAATATGATTTTATTAAAATGTTGAAATCGGATTGGGACAGTTTTCAATTTGTATTACAAATCTTGAATTCCAATATGGTGAGCGAACTAAAAAGTCTTTGTGTTGACCGTGATTATTCAATAAAGCCAAAAACTAGAACAAGGAGAGAAGAATGAAAATCTTTCTTATAAAGCTTGGTTGCGTTAATTATGGAATATGCGTTTCAGATTCTATTGAAAAAGTAAAGAATTTTTATATAAACGAACATCATATAGAACCCATTGTTGAAGACATTACAAACGTTTATGATTTTCCCGTGTTGGAAATTAAAGTTACAAATCAATTGAAAAGGATGATACCATGAAAGAAGAACTAAAAGAAATTGTTTATATTCAAAACGAAATTGAAGAGCTCGAAAAAGTAATTAAGAAAGAAAAAGAAAAGTTTGAAGAAAGTATTGAATCCAATAAAGTTAAAATTGAAGCTTTGAAAAGCAAACTATTGCCTTTAAAAGAAACGGTCGAAAGTTATGTTTTGGAAAAATATAAGGAAACTAAAGAAAAGAAGCACGAAGGCGGTGTTGGAGTTCAAGAAAGAAAAGTAATTAATTATGACGAAGAAAAAGTTTTTGAATGGGCTCTCGATAAAAAAATGTTTCTTTCCCTTGACAAAAAATCTTTTGAAAAAGTCGCTGAAAATATTGGAGCTCCTACTGTTGAAGTTAGAACTAA
>JALNZW010000010.1 GCA_023229115.1 Patescibacteria group bacterium | reverse complement strand
CTAATAATTTCATTAAACTCTTTATCTAAAGGGGATAAATACAAAGTTTTTGTTTTATCTGCTACTTTATAAGACAGATGGGCTGTTATTGGAGATTTATGTTCTTATCCTACCTATGAGGAATGGAAACATCCTATTACCCATTTGCCAACTTTCTTTGATATTGGTTCTTATCCTACCTATGAGGAATGGAAACGACTTGACAATTAGTCAATATATATTCTACATTCACGTTCTTATCCTACCTATGAGGAATGGAAACGACTTGACAATTAGTCAATATATATTCTACATTCACGTTCTTATCCTACCTATGAGGAATGGAAACTCAGCATACCTATTTAGTGTTTCAAGCCACTTGTCAGCGTTCTTATCCTACCTATGAGGAATGGAAACCAAAGTCTACTCATACACAAAGGGTGTGTATGAGAAGTTCTTATCCTACCTATGAGGAATGGAAACCAAAGTCTACTCATACACAAAGGGTGTGTATGAGAAGTTCTTATCCTACCTATGAGGAATAAAAAACAAAGAGACGCGCGTATAGCACGTCTCTACAACTTAATAATTAACGATGGTTATAACATGTTTTTGTAGAGACGCCCTATATGGGCGTCTCCAAGGTTTTAACATTATTTGAAAATTAAAAATGAGACGCGCATATAGCACGTCTCTACAATTAATAATTAATGTTGGTTATAATGAAACAGACGCGCGTATAGCACTTCTCTACAACTTAAAAATTAACAATGGTTATAACATGTTTTTGTAGAGACGCCCTATATGGTCGTTTCCAAGGTTTTGATCATTATTTGAAAACAAAAAAAAGACGCTCTATCTCAGCGTCTTTGGTTTTATTTTTAAGTGCAAAGCACGTTTTTAGGACTAGGTAATTATTTGTATTCCGATTATTAAACTGTTCTATTGAAGTCTTGTTATAAATTTGTCAAAGAATTTATAATACATTATCTAATTGAGTTTAAGGGTAAGTTCACTGAATTTAACATATTAGATACAATAGCAAATTTTAAGTTATGGTAGAAACTTAATTCGGACTTAAGTTGAAACTTTTTATAGATTTTCAAATTTTATGTTTTCAGGTAATATTATTGTTTGATTATTTAAAATGCATTCATTAACGGCATTTTTTAAGATTTCTTCAAGCTCCCTAAAATTACCAGGATAGGTATAGCCTTCTAATTTTTCTATTGCTTCAAAAGATATTTTGTCAACTGAATAATTTAAATTGTCGCTGACTTCGTTTATAAAAGGGCTTTGTAGTATAAAACTAATCAAAAATCTTAAATCTTCTTTTCTTTCTATTAATGATGGTACATAAAGTTTGTATTTAAATCTATAATATAAATCACTTCTAAATGTTCCTTTCATAATCTCTTGTTTTATATTTTTATTAGTTGCAGAAATTACAAACGTTGGTACAGTTAAAGGCTCTCCGTCATATCCTTCTGGGGTTATTTTGTAATCGTCTAAATATAGTAACAGTTTTGCTTGTATTGAGGTGGGTAATTCTGCTATTTCATCAAAAAATACTATTCCAAAAATGTTTTCCATTAACCTTCCTTTTCTATCATTAGCTCCTGAAAAGGCCCCAATTCTTGAACCAAAGATTTCTGAATCGATAAGGTTTTCATTTATATTAACTAGTGAAAATCGATATAATGTTAAATTGTCATTTTTTGTTAATTCTTTTACAGTTTTGTATATGATATTAGCAATTAAAGATTTCCCAGTACCTGTTTCACCTTCTATCAAAATAGATGGTAATTTATAGTTTTCTTTTAATTCCTTTTGAATTAATTCTTGGGTTTTTTTTAAGTCAAAAGCTCTAAATTCACTTATTTTTAGATTATTAAAGTAACGTTTGAATGAGTTGGCAAAATCTTTTGTAATAATATGTAATTGATGATAAAATTTTTTCATACTTGGATCTAAGAAAATACTGATATATTTTTTTTCCTTATATAAATCTTCTAATTCTTCTTTTGATTTAACTTTCGGATTAAATTTCCAGGATGTTATATTTTTATATGGTATTTTTTTCAAAATTTCAAAATTTCTAGGATTTTCTTCAATACCATTATTTAACTTTCGCAATTCTTCTTTCAACATTTTTTCAAGTTTTCCTTTTTCTTCTAAATCGTATTTCAAACGTGATTTTCTAAAGATACCAATAATTTCATATTTTAGGAACAGATCAAATATATTTGGTTCAACATGATTTTCTATTAATAGTATGTATTTATATTGCTCTAAATTTATGTTTGAACTTGATTTGGTTGAGGATTCTTTTTTTGGTGGTGTTGACTCACTCACACACTCCAAAAAATCGGAAAATGGATCATTGTTTTCATTGATTGATTGGTTAAAAAAATCTTGTTCAACTATGCATATTTTTGATTTTGAGTTAAGTTCATTTGTAAATAATTTATCTACATTTATATTTTCATGTTTTTCTTTAAATTGTATTTTTAGTGATGAAATAATATCTTTTATATAATCTAAATTTTGTATATAGATCATTTGGCAGCCTCCAAGATATATTTTAAAATTTCTTCTAACTCTTGTAAAAATAAATTTGAATTTTTGATTGAGTTATAAAATTCTTTTATGTATTCATTGCTCTTATTATTTTTTTTTAAGATTTTGAACATTATAAATAATTTAATGAATTCATGGCTTTTGTGTTGTTCTAAATCGCTTTTGTGTAAATCAAAATATCTTTCAAATTCATTAAAATGATTTCTTGATTCATACATAATTTTTCTATATTCTCTGTATAATTTTATTTCTTTTGGAATTGGCCCCCCACCTTCTTTTAATAAGTTTGTAAGAGGAATCACTTCACCATTTGGAAGCATTAGATTATGATACGAATTTAAGTTTTTATCCACAACAAAGAAATCTTGCTGATTTCTATCACTAACAAACATAGCTTCAATTCGTTCTTTTGTTATTTGGATAAAGATTGGAAAACTATCCAAATATTTTTGTATTTGTTGGGGAACCTTATTACTATTAGTATAATGAATAAGCCTATAACCTTTGTTTGTTTTTAAAATTTCATATTTTATCGTTCGAGGTGCTATGTAAGGAGTGTCAAAAGAATAATCGTTTTTTTCATTCCTAATTTTCTGTGTAGTAGATTGATCTTCTTCGTCTATAATTTCATCGAAATAAACTTCATCTACATCGAAATTATTTAATTCAGGTTCATCTTTTAAGTTTTTGTAAAAAAATTTATCTTTTGTTTTCATTTTATCTTTTTTTTGATATTTATTGATCACTTTTTTTCACCTCTTCATAGAAGGCATAGCTAGCTCTTGGATGTGTTTCAAGATATATTTTAGATAGTTCAATATTTTTTAGTACTTTCATACCATTTTCAAAAGATATTACAGTCAAAGGACCTCTTAAAGTGAAATCATTAAAATATGATTTGACATTATCTATATTTTTTTCTATTAATAGTTGTGCAAATAAGTATAAGATTTCAAAATATATAGGATTCAATTTTATATTAGTTAATACATTGAATTGTTTGAGAGCTTCGTCTGTATGGAGACTATTAATAAAATTCTCAAAATTATCTTTTTTAAAGGCAAAGTCAAATATCTTGGAACTTATTGTGTTCATATTCATACCTTTTTTTCCAGTATGAAAAGTTTGCATAGAGAGTTGGGTGCCTCTTTCTCCAATGACATGGCCTGCTGATAATCCAATATATTCACTGTTTTCAAATTCTTTAAGAGTTGAAATGTTGTTACCTAAATATTTTTTAGAGAGTAAAAACTTGCCATTTTTTTCAATTATTTTTGGGGATAAGATTGTTATCTTCTTTTCTTTTTCAAATATTTTTGTTACCTCTTCTAAATTCTCTTCTGTAATTAAATAGATTGAGCCTTTATATTTATAATATCTACTAATAAATTCTGTTAATTCAAATTTGTGTTTTGAGTTATCTTCATTTTCTTTTGAGCTGGTATCAGATAGTGTTTTTAAAATTGTTCTAGTAAACGTTGTTTCAATATAATCATCAAAATCAGCGGTGAATATGCTTCCTAATAACTCAACTAATTTTCTAGTGAAGTATCCTGCTTCAGCAACGTGCAACTTTTTATCGATGAGTGTTTGTCTAGCTCTTGAAGCTATACCTTTTTGATTTGGCTCAACTTTAAAGTAATCTTTCAGATTTACCCCTCTTAGGAAGCAATCTTCAGAAACATCAGAAATTTTATTGTAAAGTTGTTGGTATTGATCTATGTTTCCTCTGCATTTTGATTGAGTTATATACTTCATGCTGTTTTCTTCTTCGTATTTTTCTATTTCATATATTGATAGTGTTAGATTGGTTTCCATGGAATCTTTTAAATAACCATTAATTATTTTTTTATTAATTAGAGTTGCTATCTGGTCATTTTTTGAATTTTTTATTATGTTTTTGATTTCAATAGAAAAAGCCTTTTGCATATTTTTTTTGTTTTCTTTGTTTTTATAGTAATAACCAAAGACCATATCTTGGTCTATTGAATAATTTATGCTTCCATTGCCTAGTTTAAAAGGATTATTCGTAGGAAGCATTTTTTCTAACTCTTCTTTTATTACCTCGTTTTGGTTATACGGATAGTATACTGCCATAGTATCTCCATCAAAATCAGCACCCAATCCTTCGCATATATTTATTGGAAGGCCGATTGTGTAATGTTGCCAAAATAGGGGTTTAAAAGATTGCATTGAGTGCCTGTGTAAAGAAGGTTGTCTGTTTAGGATTACATATTTTTCTTTTAAATTTCCATTATAGTATAGTTTATTTAGAGCCTTAGCTACTTCTATTCTTTTATTATAGTCTCCTTGTAATGCTTTGAATATATCTTTTAAATTTAGTTGATCACTTGAATGATTTTTAATCATTTCTAGTCCAAACTCAATTGGTAAAATCACGCTATCAATGTCAAGAGGTATATTTTGACCTAAATAATATTTCAAATTATCTTTTGGTTGTGGTGTAATAACGGTTCTTCCAGAATTGTGAATTCGTCTAGCAACCATGTGGGATCGTATATATCCGTCTTTAGATAATAGAAGATTTTTGATTGATTTGAGAAGTCTTTTGTAAATACCAGTATTTTTACTGTTCGAAATAAAAGAGATTAATTCATTGATTGAGTCGTAAATTTTTTTAATACTTTCTTCGTCATTATTTATTTTATTTACGTAGTTTTTAAAATTGCTTTCTAAGTAGTGTTTAAACTTATCGTAAAAATCCGGATATTCGTTTTTGCATTCTTTAACACTATATTTTTTCCTTTTTTGAATAAATGGTTCAATTTTTTTCCATGATAGTTTTATTTCATCAAAATCTTCAACTATTTTTTTTAGTTGTTTTTCTGATTCTTCACCATTAAAAAAATTGTTGTTATATAGGATACTATAGAGAAATAAAGGATTTTGTATATATTCTGTTTTTGTTGAAAGTTTTTGAGAAAGAAACATAATCATATCAGTTTCAAAATCTATTATGTTTGGTATTTCGTTTTCAAATTTAGATTTCATATATTCATCGTGCGTTATTATATAACCAAAATAATTCATTAGTTTGTAAAAAAAATCTACAGGAGAATCTTTTTTATCGAGTTCATTTTTATCGATGTTTTTATCCTTAACAAAGGTGTTGATAATATTAAGGTTATTATAACTAAACAAACACCAAAACTCCATTTCACCTATTTTTTGTCCTCCGTTGTTTGACTTGCCTTTTAAAGGTTGTTTATTCACTATCCCTTCTGAAGCTTTGTGTGTAAAGTGAATTTTGTCTCTTACACAATGATCTAATCTCACAAAATATTGAAACCCAACCGTCAAATACCAGTTTTTATCTTTATATTTTACTAGAAATCTTCCATAATTGTCAGAACCTATTTTTTGCAAAGATTCTAATATTTTATCCTTCTTTTTATATCCATTTTCAAAAGGGGAGACTCCATTTACATAATCTTGAAAGTCTGAAAATTGTTGTGCTATTGAGGAATGGACCTCATAGAGTTGCCCAAGATTCATTCTTGAAACTATCCCTAAAGGAGATAAAATCATCTCTAAAGTTCGTTCTGTTCCATTTACATAAGTCGTTGGCATTTCGTTATCATTTAGAATTTTTGCTATTGTTCCTTTATTTCCGTGCCTTCCCATAATTTTATCTCCTATTTCCAAGGGTTTAGTTACTTCAAATTCAATGGAAATTTCAATTTCAGTTGAAGGTTCATCATTAATATTAAAACATTTAAAAGGCCTTTCAGGTGTTTTAGGAAGTTTATTGATTTTAGCTGTATATTTTCCTGTATAATTGAATTTTCTTATTTTATTGTAATATTCTCCTTTTACTTCAAACAATGTATCTCCATATTTAACTTGATCGCCTTCTTTGACTTTCCAATAAATTACAGTAATATTATCTTTTAATTTATATGTCCATTGATTGAGTTCGTTTTCTGCAAATTTAGCTGGAGTAACTTTAACTCTAAATTTTTCTGTCTCACGAACAATCGTTTCCATCCTTTTTGCAAAACTTTCTGAAACTACAATTCCATCTTCAAAGTTGTATCCTTCAAAAAGACCATAAGCTATAAGTGCATTCACTCCAATATTTTCTTTTTCTTTTCCAGTTTTTATGTAAGGTTTTTCGGCCTTATTAAGTGTTAATGCTTGTTTTAAATTTTTAGAACCCATTAAAATTCTAGCACCATCAGAATGTAATATAAAAGGGATTTGGTAAGTAGCAAAAGACAGTATATCTTCAGCATTGGTTTTGTCTGAATTGTTAAAAAATTGGAATTTATTAATATCGTATTGTAGGTTATCAGAATCGACAAGGCTTAACGTAAGACCGATTTTTTCGGATTCAGGTGTTTCAAGAAAATCAACGATACCTCTATGAGATGAATGAGGCAATCTCATACTTTCGCTGACTTTTTCACTAGGGTACACAACTTTTCTGGGGTTAGAATAATATTCTATGTAGTTTAGTTTGTCAGGTATAAAAAAAAGAGGTATTTTTTTATACATAAATTTGTTCTTACTTATTTTATAGTACCGGTATGTTGTAACTCCAATCTTTCCAGCTAGTTTATTTATTAGGTAAAATCTAATTTCATTTTTATCTGAACTTTTTGTTTTTTTCTCTGTTAAATTTCCAAAAATAGTGCTTAAAATAGCTAAGTAATATCCAGGAATGATTAGTTTGGTATTTAAATCCAGATTTTTATCAGTAATACTTTGGATTTCTTCATCATCTTCATACTCTTTGACTAATTCCTCAATTTCGTAGCCATCGAAAATTACCCAGGGTGTATATATTTTTCTATTCTGATGTTTGAAATATCCATCTTCATCGGGATATAATATTTGTATATTGTTAGCCCATAATGTTACGTTGTTTATCTCTATTTCTATATCATATAGTCCAGATCTTGTTGCACTATCTTCAAGAGTTTCAGCAGTTTTTTTAAAATTTGCAATTTTTATGTTTTTTAGGGTATTTATTGTATTATTGTTTAATTTCAAAATCTTTTTGTTTTTTTCTAAATTAGTGATAATATAATTTAGATAATTATTTACAATTATTGACCAATCATCCATCATAAAATGTTCATAATATTGTTTTATCATTTTGTCCCTCATCTTCATCAAAAATTAGTTTCAATTTTTTACCACCAAAAGAAATATTTGCACCTTCCAGTTCCTTGTTTATATCGTTTTTTATATCTTCAATAACTTTTTCGTGAATCTCAAAGTTTGCATTATTCATCTTATTTTTTATAATTTTTAGGTGTAATTTTATATCGAACATATTTTGATTATCCCACTCTAACCAAGTAGGGTATATAGCAGCTACACTTCTATGTTTCTCAAAATGAGTAAACTGACTTGCTTTAAAAGCAATAGTATCTAATAGTTCCATTTCAGAAGAGTTAATATTGTACTCTATTTCGGGTTTTAATAATTTTGCTTTTACAAAATTATAGACTTCTGATTCTAAATTTTTGCAGATGCTTTCTATTTTAATATATAACTCTTTTTGTTTTTCTAAGTTTTCTGAAGTTAATGATTCGACATCAATTAGCTCTATTTCATTTTTTAACTTTTGTAATTCTTGTAAGAACACTGCATTACAATAATTATTTTTGTATTTATCGATTAAAGTTAATGCTTCAAATTTTGTTCGATTAAGTCGAGCTCTATGATGTGCATCTGTAATTATTCTATCAGCTTGAACGTCTGTTCCATCAATAAATTTTAGCCATCTTGCAGCATGAATGATAACTTTCTTTAAGAGATCGTCGTTAATAGGAGAATGTGTAGAATACAGAAGAGCTTCTAAAGGGATTGTATCAATTTTAAAGGTTTCTACAAATAATTTTTGGGAATTATGGCCTTTATCAGTATTATCAATAGGCAAATAACCTCGATGGTATTTACAAACAAGTTTGATTGCCTCGATTATTTCTTTTTTATTGTTTCCAAAAATATTATCTAAATCGTATCTAATTTTATCGTTTTTTTTGTTAGTTTCTAAAATTCCAAACATATTTTTGTTATTTTGTTCTTCTTCTATTAATTGTACAGTTAATTCGTTGTGTAGATCTCTAATCATAGAAGGGAAATTATCTAAATATATATAATTTCCATCTTTAAGTCTATATTTGGAGTATGTGTGCCCAAGATCATGAATATTTATCGAAACAATCAAAATAAAATAATAAATGTATTTGTAAGTAATATTTGTATCAGAGTAATATTTGTCTTTTATTTCTTCAGGTAGAAAATTATCTTCACCAATGATATTTATCAAACTCGCAGTAAAATCCATGAGCCTTTTGCTATGTCGTTGAGAGTGTTCGACGGTCTCGGGTATTAGATCACCTATCCATTGCTTAGACCATTTTGTTTTAATCATGTATTCAATATAATTTTTCATATTAATTAGTTGATTATCTTGAGATTTCTCATTGTCTTTAATGTCAAAAATACTCAGAAGATTTTCTCCAAATCCAAAAGGTATTTCTCTTTTATCTTCATAATCGTTTAATATTCTATTTAATGGGTAAAAAGGTTTTAAACCCTTTTTTTCAGGATCATATATAAAAAGTGCAGAAATATCATAATTTAATGTTAAATATTGAGAAATATCTAAATTGTTTTTATCTTCATTATTAAATTCTAAGGCGTTTATTATTGAGTATATTCTATCAAAATAGTCATAATCCCAATCCAATCCAAACGCTGGAAATTCCTCAATATTTCCTTCTTGATATTTATAATAAAATGGAATATTTTTAAACATTGAATAAATAGCCGTAACTAAACCCAAATTTTTATATCCCCCGGTAACATCTACTATTACCTCATCTTTTGCCTTATTCTTTAAAATTTCATCGAGTATATCCCATGTATTTTCAAAAAGGTATTGTGAAGAACTACTTTCTATTGGATAGGTTTTAACATTTAAACCATATTTTTTTTCAAAAATACATTTTAAAAGAGCACCGACAAAAGAAATATCTGATTGGAAATAGGGATGGTTGGTTTCTAGACAGGAGTTATCTTTTGAAAGAAAAGGACCAGGGGTTAGAAGATAGAGGTTTTTAATATTGTATCCGTTTTTTAATAGTAGATTGTAAGTGTCTATTTCTGCACATATATCAGGACTAATGTCTAGTGATTTTATCTGATCAAATTTGCTTTCTTTAAATTTTGAAACTATTGATTCATATTGACTCTTAAATTCTCCTTGATTTTTAATAGATATTCCTTGAGTCATAACTAAAGTTATATTTCCCTTTAATTTATTTTTCACAAAATTTATCAAATCAAAAATGCTCTTTGTATTTTTTGATTTAGAATTATATTCTTGCCACTCAATGATTTTAGCTAAATTTTTATTTTTGAAATCTTCATAACTGTCTATTATTTTTACAAGATTATTTAGAGGATAATTATTGCTTTCTAAATAATTATCAAAATTATCATTTTTGACTATTTCTTTTTCTTCTATTTCCATAAGATAATCAATCAAGGGTTTGTTGTTTATATTTTCGAATGGGGTTAAAAACTCGTCTATAATGATTTCAGGGTCATCATTAAAAATGTATCTTACTTTGGCAATGGTCTTAAAAGTTTCAAAATAATAAAATTTTTTTGATATTTCCTCTGGAGAAACTGATCTTTCATTTTCTTTTCTTACCGTTTTGTCATTTGTGTTACTTTTTTCCGTAATTGTCCATTCTTGAAAAAAACCAGTGGGTAGTTTTTTTAAAGTTAATCTGTATCTAATATCCATTTCTTCTTCTACATACCATTGAATAATTCCTACCTTAGAATATTTATGTGATTCTATAATTTTGCCAAAAGTGTTTTTGTCAAGAAGGTATTTAAATTCTTTTTCGTTATTCAACAAATTCACTCCTTAATTTTTAACTGGATATGAATATTTTATCACATTAAGCTATTAATTATTGCTACAAATGTAAATAATATTGTAAAGAAATATATGGACTGACGCCCGGTTATTGGAGAATAAATAAGAAAATCTCATTTTTTCCAAAAATAGTTTTTGAATTAATGTAAGTATCTGAATTGTTTTCAAACATCTTATTAAATTCACCTAGTGCCATATAATTCAAAGAACTATCTCATTTACGAAAGCTTCAGTTGCTTTTGATTTAAATTGAGGTCCGTTATCTGTTCTGATTATGAATTCTTTAGGATTAGCTTTTCTGTAAGTTTTCTTTAAGGGGATTTGGGATGATTTTAAAACAATAACTGCCTGCTAATAACTTGAATATAAACAAGTATGTTTTGAATAAGTATTTTACAAGGTTGGAAAATTTTTACTCTTTTGAATAATTCATCTAAATCAATAATTCCATTTAAAATATAAAGAGAAAGGAGAAGATGAAATATCAATTTAAAGAAAATAGTAAAAATTATTGTATTGTTTTTTATTGTACTATTCATATTAAGTCCAATTGATGTAATCCCCGATTTTATACCTGTACTAGGGCATGCAGATGATTTAATTGCAGGTTTAGTAGCTATTAGAGGCATTTTAGATTTTGATGATGATTAAATAAAAAGGAAACGTATGACTTTGAAATTCATAACAGGTTGATTTTATAACTTTTTCCTTTCTTGCCAGTAATAAAGAGAATTATTATAGAATATGAATTTTATGATTTTTAACGTGAGTATTAGTAAAATAGAAAGGAGGATTCTAATGACAATATTAGCTTTTGGTATGATTGTAGCTGCATCAATATTTGCAAATCTATTCATACAGGAAGTACTTGAAGATAACTACATTGAAACAGTGAAAAGAGAATATCATAAAGTTGAAGATGCAAGTAAAGAAATAGAGAGATTAAAGGGAAATATAAACAATGAAATTTATTTTAAAAAATTAATTAATTTACATTTTCAATCAGTAATAGCATCGAACTTTTTTTGGGATCAAAAAGAACAATGTAAAAATAAAATTGAAAGTTTAAAAGAATTAGAAGAAAATATATCTGAAGAAATTAATGAAATAAATAGAAAAATTGATTCTATCAGTTATTTTGATAGAGAATTAAGAGATAAAAAAAGGACTTTAATAGAAATGTATAAGAAAACTAAAAACCAAATTTACAAATATTATGAAATTAAAAATCAATATTATGATTATCTAACTCAAAATAATATAAACACATCAGAATTAAAGTATTTAATTAAAAATACTTGTGGAGAAAAAGGCATTGATTGGTATTATCGAAATTACATAGCTAAGGGAAGAAAATAATAACTGCCTAATAATAACATGAGTAGTATAGGGACTTTAGAAATAAAGACTTTGATTTATAACATGGCAAAGTCAAATCTTCATTCCTATTCTTTGGTATAAATAATAAATACCAAAAAATAAAAGAAATAGATAATAGCCTAAAATTTAAATTGAAAATTTTAAGATTTTTAGAGTACATAATGAATTTTAGGAAAGGAGGTGTTCAAGTGAAAAATAAACCTGAATACATTATTGTTGAAGACAAAACCAATAGTATGGAAGTTTATGAAAATGCTACAAGCAAAGTTATAGGCAATTTAGGGATAATTAAATCAACTTTATCTACAATAGAACTAGGATTAAAATATAGTTATGAAAAAGAGAAAGTTAAGTATCAAAGCAAAGTAATTAGAGAGAAATTAGAAACTGAGCGCATTAAATGTGTACAAAATTCGAAAGTTGTGATTGAAAGAATTAATAGTGAGACAAAGGTATATTTAGAAAAAATTAAACAAGAAACACAGTACAACAAAGAAAAATCTAAAATGTTCGATAGAAAAATGAAAGTATTAGAATGTATTATAAAAGAAGAATCGTTAACTTCCGACGCAAAAATAAAAATGTTTGAAAAAATAATTGATGAAATTGATGTTTAAGGGAATTGAATTAGGATTATAATTATATAAATAAATTTTAACGAGGGTTGTATCGTTCTACTAAACCAAACCCTATTGAATTTCTAGCTCCTACTCCTGCGTCATAACCTATTTTTAATAATTCATCAGAACCAGAAATATAAAATTCACCATCCCAACCTTTGATGACAAAACCTTTATATTTTGAAATTACCATTCTAACATTGTTATTTATAGGTGTAATAAAAAAATTATTATCTTCTGGCTCAACTCCATAAAAAGCTTTATATTTTTTTATCAGATTTATTCGGATATTATTGTTAAATTCTTCTTCAAAAGGAGACAAGTAATGAGTTTTTGTCTTATTTCCAATTTTAAATGAAACATGAGCTGTTATTGGAGATTTAGTAATTACTTTTAGTCCACCATTTGGAGAAAATTTATCATACTTTATGTTACTTACTCTAACTTCTTGGTCGAGTAATGAGTAATGTTCGGTAAACAATATTTTATCAATTATGTATTCCAGAAATTTATCATCATGAGATGAAAGAGTAAACCATACATGATTTTTAAACGTAATTGATTTTGATTCATTATTGTACTCATAGTTTCCGTAGAATTTAGAAAAAGTAAACATCTTAAAGGCAGACTTATCTGTCGTAAAACCTCTATCATGCAAAAATGATTGATAATTTGTATCATTTATCCAATTATATACTAATGCCTGTTGAATGTGATTATAATAAACGGGTAATGTTAATCTGTCGAATTTTAATTTAATAAAAAGTCTCATTATATCACCTCAAAGAAATTATAACAAAAAATAAAAAAGTAATAATTGTAATTTATTAATAAATATGATAATATATATTAAACATTTGTTTAAAATTCTAGTCTTTTAAAAAAATTTAAATATTTCAAGATGGGTTTTTCATGTTTTTTCGTTTAGCTACCAAAGTACATTAATATTTTTTTAAAAAAATGGTCAGTTTTTGCTCGTGAAAACATTTGGCGTTATCTTCAAAAAAAGAAAAAATATACAGAATTTCTTTCCTATATAATTAAGTAAATCGAAGTTTATAAAGCTTTTTTTAAAAGAGTGTAAAGGATATAAACTTTTGAATTTAAAGTAGGCACAGGGCAGAGGCCACTCTTTTGCAAAACGTAGCGAAAAAGTCAAAAAATTCACTGTTAGTATGGATTATAATTATAGCGTATTTTATAAAAAATTTAACAATAAAAAATATTAGAAAAGGGGGCTTAATAAATTGAAAGATACTTTGATCTCAACTGTTGGAGCGAGTTTAGAAAATAATATTAATAAGAAGCAAGGAGAATATAAATCATTATATGATTCAAATAGACTTGAGGATTTAGCTATGATGTTATTAAATCCAAAAATAATACAGGAAGATGAGAGATTATTAGGAGCAGAGATAAATTCTATAGAAAGTATAATTAAAGAAGGTTACATTGATGAAATGAAAAATCTATATCTTTTAGTATCTGACACCGAGACCGGTAGGAAGATAGGAAAAATCTTAAAATATTATTTTGAAAATTCAAAAAATAATTCTTTTGAGCGAGTGACAGTAAAAGTAACTGAAAAATTAGATGATCAAAGAAAAGAAGAATTTACAAGGTATGGTTTAAGAAACTTAGTTAGAAATATGGCTGAGATACTTAAAAAACATGGATTTTCAACAATAATTAATGCAACAGGAGGTTACAAAGCTCAAATTGCTTTTGCTCTTGCCTTAGGTCAAGGAATGAATATCCCAGTTTATTATCTCTTTGAAAGATTTCCTGCTGTTATAAAACTTCCACCATTACCCCTTAGTCTTGACTATCTACTATACATAGATTACATATACTTTATAGATCAATTTGATGAAGAAGGTTTTATTGAATTTAACGAAGATGTTAAAAATCAATATAAAACAATTGATGAAAAATTAATACCTTTATTTGACATACAATCCATAGACAGAAAAAAATATATCGAATTAAATCCTATGGGACAAGTATTTGTTGAATCTGCAAAACACTATTTTAATATATCAAAAAAAGAACAAATTTCTTTACTGCCAAGAAGTAAAGAATTAATCTTTCAAGGATCAAAGGTAGAAGCACATTCACAAGAAATTATTGCTAAATATAACATAAACAAAAAATTTGAACAGTTACCTTTTGTAGAAAAAGTATACGTAAAAGGCAGTAGCACTGCTGAACGTTCAGGCAAGAAAAGCAAAGTTAAAATATTAGGAAATGAAATAAAAGCTTCTATATGTACAAATGACGGTATACTTGATCTTGGAATACAAGTAACTGCACGGAACAATGAAGAAATGATACTGGCCAAAGAAATAATATACGATTTTGTAAACAGTAGTTTTTGAGATTAATTTGTACTCACTTTAGAAACGAAGATTTTTCTAAAAATAAGCTTTTGAATTTAAATTGGGTCCAGGGCGGAGCCCTCCCCATCTCCTTCGGTACAAGTACCGAAAAAGGTAAAGAAATTAGAAATTAGTAATTAGTAAGGACTAGAAGCAGGGAGATATTTTGTAAAAGAATCAACGCTAAAATATACATATAATAAGGATTTTGGAATTTCTAAAGTGGGTATAAATTAAAAAATTAAGGAGGTGAACTATGCCTGAGATTTTTAGTAAAGAAAAAATTTGTAAAATATTGAAAAAACGTTATCCCGATCTTCCAGCAGATTGGGCTGAAAATGATAGATACTTTCCAAGAAAACCTTTAAGTGTTTTTTCTTACGATGTAGACAGTATAAAGAATTATGTATTTAGTTCTTCTGAGTTTAAGGCTATCATAGGTGCCAGTAAGTTAGTTTCAGACTTTGACGTCATAGCCAATAATTTCCTAGAAAATGAGAATTCCTATGTTATACATGCAGTAGGCGGAACAGGATTAGCAATTGTTTTAAGTGAAGAATTACATAGGATAGAGCAAGAATTAATAAAAGCATTTGAAGAAAATGTGCCTGGAGGTTTTTTAACTACTTCTTCTGTAGATTTTTATCCTTCGGAATTAATTTATGGACTAAAAAAAGAAGAATTAGAAGAAGAAAAATTAGAACAACAGTTTGGCATTAAGTTCAACAACCTTACTAAGGAACCAAGTTTTTATAGACTCTTCTCTTTATTAGCTTCAAAAATGAGGGAAAAAAAGAACTCAAAACAAATAGAAATGAAGAGAATCACGCCAGAATTTCATATATGTGAATCTTGCAATACCTATCCGGCTTTTTACACTTTACCAGTGGCTGCTGATATCAATGAACCTGGAGAAATTAGAATTTGTGAAGCTTGTAAAAAGAAGATAGAAGTTGGGGAAGAAAAAATTAAAAAAGATCATTTTGCATCATCGCTTTTAAAAATTGATACAAAAGCGGATGAAGAACAGTTATCAGATTGGCTTGGGGTAATATACATAGATGGTAATAATTTAGGGAAATTGTATTCAAGAATACAAACAGATCAAGAATATATAAAAGTTTCTGAAAATATTGAAAGAGCGTCAATAAACGCAGTTAATCAGGTAATAGAACAAATGAAATTAAAGGATAAATATGCTTCACCAATTTTAGGTGGAGATGACATTATGTTGTTTGTTCCTTCAAGATTAGCAATAGATATTTATTTTAAATTGGACGAGATTCTGACAAAAGAATTTAGGAACATTGATGGAAAGGGAAATGGGATAAGTTACTGTGGTTCTATATTGTTTTGTAAAAAAACAATGCCTTTAAAGATTATATTTGAAGCTTCAAATTCTTTACTTAAAGAAGCAAAATCTGCATATTATAATAATTTTCAAAAAGGTGAAAAAGAAAAAAATTATATTGCTACGAGAGTACTTTGGGGTAACAGTACTGAAGTAAAAACTACTGAGTATTTTGGCACTAACAAAGAAATTAAAGAAATAATTGGAGAAGCAATGGAGTTTGAAGAATTCAAACGCTACTATAATCTACTAAAAAGATTAAGCAATGAAGAAGTTACATTCTTACAAAAAGCAGCCAAACTAATGAATGAAATAGCTCCTGTTGCAAAGTTGAACGTAAATTATTTTTTTACAAAAAACATCAAAAATTTGAGTAATTATGAAGAATTATATAATTCAGTATTTTTCCCAGAAGAAGGTAGAACAAGAGTATTAAGCTCTATAGATCTCTTAAAATTTATTGATAAGGGGGCTAAACAATGAAGATTAAAGTAAAGATAGAAACCAAATCCCCTTTGTTAGTTTCAGAGGAATTTTCTAGAATTTGGAATAAATCGCAAAAAAGAGACAAAAATGGAACTTCATACATTCCAGGTTCTGCTTTAAAAGGTGCGTTTCGAGAAACTGCAGATACATTGCCAAATTATAAGAAAGAAGTTTCAGATTTATTTGGAGAATCTCACACAAAAATGGGAAAATTGCAATTTTCAAAATTAGTTTGCTATAATCCATCTTATGTAGAAAAAACACATGTAGTTATTGATAGAAAAACCAGAACAAGTTCATATCAAAGACTATACAGTACAAATGCCTTATCTAGTGGCAATGTTTTAGAGGGGTACATATATTTTGATGAACAATTAACAGACAGAGAAAAAGAACTATTGGAATTATTAACATCATTGGTAAAAAAAATTGGAGGAATGAAATCAGCTGGTTATGGCTCCGTTGATATATTCTTTGAATATGAAGATAATAATCAAGTTAATCAAGAAACGAACAAAAAGATATACGATAATTATGCATTATTAGTTCTAGAACCCTTAGAACCATTTTTAACAGTAAAGGAACGATCGAAAAAATATATGTATAAATCATCAAAAATTATCAACGGTGAAACAGTTAGAGGTGCGTATGCAAATAAATTAGCTAAGAATCCATATTTTAAAAATATAATTTTTAATGAAGAAGTAAAATTCCCTACTCTTTTTCCTAGCAAAGAAGAAATAGTTGTTGCTCCTACTCCATTTACCACTATGAAAGAGAAATATCGAGATAATCCAGAAGAATTGTTTGATTTAACAATACCAAAAATAATCGAAAAAGAAATAAACAAAGAACAATTAAGAATATCATTAGAAGATATTTCATTAACAGGAGAAAGACTAGAGAATGCCTCGGGTTATCTCGATTATTTTAACCATAAAATAATTTCTGTAGAATCTGACACAAAGCAATATACACAAACAGCCGTTTCTCGTAAGACAAGGGCTACAAAGTCAGGTGAAATGAGAAGTTATATTACAGAATATTACGATAAAATGGTAGGAATTATCAGATCAACAAAAAAAGAGTATTTTGAAGCACTATCAGAAATTGATTATATAACCATAGGGAACTCAAAAACAAGAGGTTTTGGAAAAATGAAGGCAAGAATATTGCCTCTGGATGATCTAAAAGAAAAATTCAAAGAAAATATTAACAGTTTTACATGCGTAGTTAATAGTTATATTAAACCAGAAAAAGTTTATATACCATTATTACTTACCTCTGATCTTATAATCCCTGTCAACAAAACTTTAGATGAAATATTTGAGGATAAGGGTTTTAAAATAAATCAACAAATATACAGAAAAGATAAATTTACTTCATGGAATGTCAGAACAAATAATATAAAAACCGCATATGAAACTATAAAATCGGGAGCTGTTATTATCTTAGAATCCGAAGATATTAATTGCGTGGATAAAGTTTGGCAAATGTTTTTGGATGGTTTAGGCCATAGAACTGGAAGTGGTTTTGGAAGTTTTTTAGTAGTTGATTTTTCAAAAATTAAAACACTTTAAAAACCATATTTCTAAAACTCGAGTAAAAAAATTAATCAGGAGGTGCAAAATGGCTTTAACTGGTGATGAGAAAAAATATATAATTAATAGAATGCAATCTTTGATAGACACATCACGTGGAAAAATAATTAACGATACCCAAATTAGGAAATACGCATCTATGGCAAGCCAAGCAGATTGTAAAGAAGAATTTTTTAACTATTTACATTATCAAATTGGTAGAGCACCAGGTCATGAAAAAAACTTTTTGAGAAGTGTTTTAGACGAAATAACAAAAATGGAAAATAAATTTAGTGATGAAGAAAAGTATCTTGAAGCTTTGGCATATTTTTTTGGTTATATGGCAAGATACAAAAAATTTGTAGATAAAAGTGACGATGCTCAAGGAGAAAAAGGTAAAAGGAGGCAATATTAATGATTCCTTTTGACACATTTAAGAACAAATATTTTTTTGATATATATATCACCGCAGAAACTCCAATACATATAGGATCTGGGGAAGAAGGGTTATCGCCATTAGATATAGACAGCTCTGTATTAAAAGATTCAGAAGGTAATACCATCATACCAGGTTCTTCATTAAAAGGTGTATTTAGATCTAATTTAGAACAAATACTAAGAGGGAAAAATGTAAAAATATGTGATGAAGTTGGAGGCAATCCTTGCATAAATTCAAAAGATAGAAAAAAGTTTGATAATGAAGATAGCTGGTTTTCTCATATTGAAAAAAACATATGTGAAGTATGCAATCTATTTGGTTCTAACTCCTTTTCTTCTAGGGTATTTTTTAGCGATGCTATGGCAGATAAAAAACAACAAAATATAAACTATAGAGATGGAGTAAAGATTCGTAGAGACACAGAAGTTGCTGCAATTAAGGCAAAATATGATTATGAAATTGTTTCATCAGGAACAATTTTTAAAACAGAGTTATTAATGGAAAATGTTGAAGATTATCAAGTTGGTTACATACTTTTTATAATCGATATGATAAATAACGGACTTATAAGATTTGGAGGTAAAAAATCAGCTGGCTTAGGAAAATTAAAGTTTCAATTTAACATTAAATCTTTAAATTTTGATGACATAACAAAAGGAATTTTTGAACCAAAAGCATTGAATGAAAATCAAATTGAAAACTTAAAAAAAGCGTCTATAGAAAGATTGGCAAAGGTTGGTGAAACAAATGTTTAAAACAATACGTAATTTTCATAAATTTCAATTAAAGATAGTACCAAGAAGTGGTTTTCATATTGGAGCAGGAGATACTGATATAACTCCAATAGCTTCTGATGCAGAGTTTGTTAGAATAAGTACCCCTTGGGGAAGAACTGTTTACATTCCTGGAAGTTCATTAAAAGGAGTTTTTAGATCAGATGCAGAAGCCTTATTAAAATCTCAAAACAAAGAAGTTTGTGAATTAGCTAAGGGCGATAGAAAGGATAAAGATTGTGGGAAAGATATAAATAACAATAACAATTTAGAAAAATCAGAAGACATTTATCCTTCAGTATGCCCGAGTTGTAAAACATTTGGGAATATGAAAATGGCTTCTGTCGTCAGATTTGAAGATTTTTTTCCTTTTAAAAGTGATGAATCTGATGAAGAAAAAATCAAACACATTGACGAAATAGAAAAGTACACTTCGATAAGAAATGGTATTAAAATTGATAGGTTTACAGGAAGTACATCAAAAGGCGCCCTATACGATTATGAAGTTATAACTGGAGGCTGTTTTTATGGCAATATCCTACTAAAAAATCCCGAAATATGGCAAGTTTTATTGATATATAAGACAATAAATAATATTAAAGATGGTTTTGTAAAAGTCGGTGGAAAGAAATCAAGAGGATTAGGAAATTTAGATATACAAATCGAAGCCTTAGTTATTAATTCCAAAAGCGAAAAAGCAATTACCTTTACTAAATTTGAAGATGGACAATTTAAAGATAATAATGTTCAATTTGACTTTCAAAATGCCTTTAAAGAAAGAGATCTAATTGGACAAAAGATTACTATTACTGATAAAGCAGCTATAGAAAATTACTTTCAGCAAATGCTAACAAAATTGCCAGAAAGCTGGTGATAGAATGAATCCAATATTAAATCATTTTGATAAAACAAAAAAATGTGAAATCATATACAACGATTATAATGTATTTAAATACGAATATAAAACTATTGAAGAAGCAAAAACTATCTATGATGAATTAAAATCCAACAATTTTAATGATTTCTATTTTAGAGTATTTTCTAAAGATTTTGATTATATACATAATTATGGAGAAGAAATATATGATTTAGAAAGAATCGAACCAAATGAAGTATTATATCTAAATGAAACAATAGAAGGACTGCCAAATAATAAAGCAAAAGGAAAAAAGAAAGATGACTATCCTGCCTATTTTAGAATGGGATTTATTAAAGGGGATGATAAATAATGTCATATCGTAGTTCAGTAAATAAATCTTATGAAAATAAAGAATCTCCTAAAGGATATTATTATGTTAACAGAGTAGAACCCACTAACGGAACTAAAGAAATACTGAATCATTCTGAGAAATATGCAAATCCTAATTTAATCTCTGGAGTATTAATTGGAAAAATGCAAGCTTTAAAACCATTATGTTTTACCCAAAGTCTATTGGCAATAGTGAATAGTAAGCCAACATATCTTTTACACAGGGAAGCTGGAAAAATAGTACTGTCAGGTTCACAACTAAAGGGTGCAATTAAAACATACATGCAAGCACTTAGTATGTCTTATGACGATGAAGAAAGAATTGATAAAAACAAATTAGATCTTGTTAATTCGATAACGGGATATATGGGATATACATCAAGAATAATGTTCAAAGATATTATAATAGATGAAAAAGATGTTGAAACCGAAATAATAGTTGGAAAACTACAATGGAGTCAAGCAGACAAATTAACTCGTGAAAATAAAATCAGATTGTATAGTCATAAAAAACATGAAGAATTAGACAGAAAAGTTAATTTTGAGGTTTTACCTCCCGGAAGCGCGTTTACTTTTGAAATACTATTAAATGGGCTAAAAAATGAAGAAGCTGGTTTGTTATTTTTAGCTATGGGATTTTCACCTAAGGATAGATTTGCTCTGAAAATTGGAAGAGGTAAAAACTTAGATATGGGATCGGTAAAATTTATTCCAGAACGACTACTTACTCCTAAACATAGTTTTGACGTGTCTCCAAATATAATAAAAGATAAAGACTTAGTAAAGTTGATTTTTAAGAGCGTTAACAAATACAAATCACAAATGCACAAAAAAAATCTGGAAAATTTACAAAAGATAATAAAGGATTCTGAAGGTGTGTTTCAAATATGATATCGAAAAAAGAAATTATACAAGATGCTGAAGAAGTAGCAAAAAAATTTTTAGAAAAATTAAATTCAGAACAACAAATAAATACTACAATTAATGTTGTTAAGAAATATATGTCTTACATAAAAATTTTTGACGTAGATTCTTTTTTATCTATAAATGAAAGTATAATGGATAAAAGCCTAATAGGAAATGATGAAACCTTTAAAATGCTGAAAAACATTGTTAAGGTAAGAAAAAATAAATATTCAAAAAATGAAATGCTAAATTTTTTAGGATATTTAGCAAGAGCGTTAACATTTTACAAGTAAAAAATCTGTCGACCTCCCTATAAGTTAAAAAACGGTGGGAGTCGACAGATTTGTTATAAGAATAATAAAATTGTTTTAATAAACATTTGAATGCACTTTAAGAAAAATCAATACTAAATTAACTCAACATGTTCAGCATTAAACAAAAATTTTTCTTTTTTTCTTCTATCTTTATTTAACTTTATATTAGGTAAAAAAAGAACTTTTTCTCCTTCCCTTATTTTGTCTACTTGTTCTTTATATCTTAAATTATAATGGTTAAAATAAAATTCTTTATTTTTTTCCGAGTTTTTGATAAATCCAAAACCTTTGCTTTTAATATAATTATTTATTTGTCCTTGAATTCGTGGCATATATTTAAAATATAATTCGTCAAGTTTTTGATGCACTTCATTTTCTGAAAATTGTAAAGAAGTACCTTCTAATTCTTTTATTATAAATTTATCTTTAAAAGAATAATTGTATTTATCAATCAATTTCTTAAAATAATTATAAAATAATAATGCTTCTTCCATATTACCAAGATCTTGTGATATTGAAGCAATATGTAAAAAAGATCTATAGAGAATTTTATAATTTTTATCTTCTTTGACAGATTTTACATAATACCATAAAGCTTCCTCTTTGTTAATCTTCAAAACAATATCTCCAATATAAGTATCAATTATGCCATTTCTTAGTTCGTTTCTAATCCAAATTAAATTAGCTTTAGCACTTTTTACTTCTCCTTGCAAGCCTATGGAATTGTAATATTTACTAAGGTACCAGTATTTGTTTTTGGGGTTTATAAAATTAGGATTTAAAGGTTGAATTTTATTAAAAAAATTAATAAAATCTTTTTTATTATTTTGAAATAATAATTTTCCATAATATGAGGCATATCTAGCTAAAGTACTATCATACTTTACCGGATTGTCTTCTATCTTTGATTGGGGATTTTGATCGTTATTAAGAAGTGCAGGATTAACTAAAGATAGTAAATACATTTGATCTTTGAGATTTACTTTCGAAGATTTTAGATATCTTATTAATGAATTAACAATATAGGAATAACTAGAAATTTCAACATTGATGAATTCAAATAATTCCATTAATTCTTTATATTTTTGAAAATCAAAACCATCTTTAAAATATTTAGAGCAAATAACCCAAGCATATGCATTTATTGTGTGCTTAATTAGTATATTTTTGTTTTTAATGGTTTCATTAATCCTTGCTTTAGCAATTTGTTCAGCTTTATCTAATTCTCCTTGTTTCCTAAGATTAAAAATTAATTGAGAAAATTGAAAGTCATTTAAATTGTCATAATTTACCTCACTCATATCTTTTTTCCCCCCCTATAACGATAATAACAGACGTTTTATGTTATATCGACCTATATTTGACGTTCGGTTTTTATATATTATAACATTTATTTTACATAATAGGTAAAATGATAGAATTTGATGAAATGAAAGAAATTTTTGGTCCTATTCAGACTAAATTCAATTTTTTAGTAAAAAATTGATAATTTGATTAAAAATCATATAAAATAAAACCAGAATTTATTGATTAAATAGATTTAATTATAACAAGAATAATTTAGATTTTATAGGCATTAGATAAATTCGCAACCGTTATTTAAAAATAATGGTTGACTTTTGTAATTTTAAATGTTAAAATATTAACAGTTTTGTATAATTCTATAATAAAGTATTTCTTCTTACTTTTTTGGAAGCTTCACAGACAAACTGTCAGCATTATTAATTATGACTTTACAGTCTAAATTAATTGTGTTCTTCTTTTTCATAAATTAACTGCCCTAGAGAGAACAAAAAACATCATTTATTTATTCACTAAAAGGTATGATCCAGCCAAGATAACTTTCGATATTTCTATCTTAATTATTAAAATTATATAATAATTTTATTTGTTCATTGAAAAGAAAGTTTGGAACGTGGTTTTCCAAGCCTTAATATGGTTCCATACATTACCCAAACTTATATATAATGTTACTAAATGTGCTTTAAAAAGGTCTTTTCCTTCCCAAGATAAGAGAGACTTTATTTTCTTGTTAAATGTAAATTATATTATTTACGTCGCACTTGTCTTAAAATATTTTTCTTAATATTTATTTAACAACAATAACTGCTTAATTAGGTACTTAAAAAATGATAGACTTTTAAAGACACTATTTTTAATTATAAATGGGTTAAGGGCAGAACCTTTCTCCCTTCTCCTTTTTCTTCAGTGAAAATACCGAAGAAGTTAAAAAAGTTAAAAGGAGTGGTAAATATGTCTAAAATAGTTCCATCTTATGAACATATAGAAAATTTAAAAGTTAAACCAACTGAAGAAGAATTGAATATATTGAATTTTTTGAGGGAATATCCTGATGATTCTTTGGAAGTTTACTATAAACCTTTTCTAAATGGAGAAAAACCTGATATAGCGATTATAAAAAAGAATTACGGAGTTTTTTTAATAACGGTAAAGGATTGGGACTTAAATAACTATAGATTAGTTGATAATAGTAAGCAAAAAAGCAACTTAAAAAAAATTAAATGGTTTTTAAAAGAAGACAATACACAAATTTTATCCCCTTTTTCACAAGTTGAACATTATAAGAACAATATTTACTCATTTCATATAGAGGACTTGGCTAAAATGAAAGCACTCAATTCAAGAATGTATACAATTGTTAAATGTGGGGTTTTTTTTAGTAAAGCAACAGATTATGAATTAAGAAAGAAGTATGGAATTAATTTCGATAATAATAATCAAAAACAATATATAAAAGTATTATCAAAAGATACTTTAAATAACAATAATTTTAATGATCTTTTAAATAGCTTAGGTTGGAATAAAAAATATCAAGAACAGCTTTTTACAGAAGAATTATATAAAAAATTTGTTAAAAAATTTATTCCACCTATACATTATTTAGAAGAAGGAGAAGATTTTCCAATAGATACCAGAAAAAACCGAGGAGAACTTTTTAAAAGTTCAGCAGGGTCTCAAAAAATTAAAGGTGTCGTTGGTTCGGGAAAAACTACAATTTTAGCTATGAGAGCAATAAATGCATATAAACGTACAAATAAACCCGTACTAATCTTGACATATAATATTACATTGAAAAATTATATAAAAGATAAAATAGCAAAAGTTAAAGCAGAATTTCCTTGGAATAATTTTATTGTTTTAAATTATCACTATTTTATTAATATGCAATTAAACAAAGTGGGGATTTATATTATTCCACCACCGATAGATTATAATAAAGAAAAAAAAGAAGAATATTTTGAAGAAAATTATTATTCAAACGAAACTTTGTTCGAAAATCATAAAAATGAGCTTGAAAAGTATTCCGCGATTTTTATTGACGAAGCCCAAGATTATAGATATGAATGGTTTGTAATTTTAAAGTCATTCTTTTTAGAAGAAAACGGAGAATTTGTTATATTTTGTGATGAAAAACAAAATATATATGGAAGAGACTTAGATTCAGAAAAAAAGGTTAAAACAAATATTCCGGGTAAATGGAATAAAATAGAGACATTAGACGCATCGTACAGATCAAATGAAAATTTGGTAATTATTGCTGATAAATTTCAGAAAGAATTTTTGAGAAACAAATATGAATATGAAAAGATAAAATCAAAAAATCAGCGATTACCGTTTGAAAAGAGAATTACAAATTATTATTATATAGATGACAAATATGAACACAAAAATGATTTAATAGCTAATTTAGTAATTAATGAATATAATAATCTTTCAGTTAACTCCGATGATGTTTGCGTTTTAAGCTCTTTTAAAGAAGATCTTAGATATATAGAATATAAATTTAGAACAAGTTTTAAAGAAGACACTCATACGACTTTTTTGGAATTTGAATTGTATAATGAATTAAAGGAAATTTATTCTAAAGATTGGAAATGTGAAGAGTGGTGGAAAAAATTTTGTGATGAAGTTGAAAGAATAGAAAATGCTTATAAGTTTAACTTTAAACTACATTCTTGGCAAATAAAGTTTTCAACAATTCATAGTTTCAAAGGTCTGGAAAGTTATGCTGTAATTTTGATAATTAATTCTAAAGATTCAGAAGAACTTATCTATACTGGTATTACACGGGCTAGAGAAAGCTTGATAGTTATAAATAATGGCAATAAAAAATATGATGACTTTTTCAGAAAAAACATGCAATTTCAACATCTTGCGAGCATAGTCGCTTAAAAATCTTTCAAGTTAAATTTTTATTCTTCAGTTGTTATCACTATAGCTACTTAATTCAATAATATTTTAAGAAATAGAATTATTAGAATATGCCTGCGTGATTTTAGGAGGCTAATATGAATATTTTTTATCCAGTTTCGGGAGGAAATGAAATAGGTGCCAGTTGTTATTTTTTTCATTTAGGAGATTCTAAAATCATTGTTGACATGGGAAAGAGATACTTTGGTAAAAAAGTATATCCTGATTTTCTTACGCTTATTAACAAAGGTTTTATCGATGGTCTTTGGGAAATTGATGCTGTGTTTATTTCTCATGTCCATCTCGATCATATTGGTGGATTAATTAATTATATAGATGAATTAGTAAATGCAAATATTTATATATCAGCTGAAAGCTTTGAATTGTATAAGGCGGTATTGTATTGCAATCTAAAGAAAACAGATGAGAAGTTAGAAAGTTTTTTTATGGAAAAAATAAACAAAATAATGGAAAAAACTGTTTTGCTTTACTATGGGGAAAAATACAACATAAAGGATTTGCAAGTTACTTGTTTTAAAGCAGGTCATATTCTTGGTGCTTCTAGTATATTAATAGAATACAAGGATAGAAAGATATTATATACAGGAGACTTTACAGACTATGACTTAGAAGCAGTAAAGGCACAACAGTTACCCAAAAGTTTAGAAGTTGATATTTTAATTTCTGAGAGTACTTATGGTTATTTTGAAAATAAAATTAACAGAAAATCTGATGAATTAAATTTCATACGTAGAGTAAAAAATATCATTGATAATGGTGGAAATATTCTTGTACCCACTTTTGCATTAGGAAAAAGTCAAGAAATTGCTTTAATACTAAAAAAATATTTAAATAATGGTATACTGCCAAATAATATGCATGTTGTCTTAGATGGTTTATGTATCACGTATTCACTAATCTACCAAAAATCTGGGATTACGATTTTTAACGATAACATTAACATAGCAAAAAGTAATTTCCATAAAAAAATTAATAACTTATCTAGAACTATTGTTATAACAAGTTCAGCTAATATGGCGCCTTATAGTAGATCCTATTATTATTATAAAGAGATGATGGATGACTCAAAAAACAAATTGTTTTTATCATACTACCGAGATGAAGAGTATGTAAAAGAAAAATATATAAATAAGTTTAAAAGAAATCAAAATACATACTTCTATAGAATTGCGACTCATGCGGATGTTATTGGTATAAAAAACTTGATAGAAAAAACACAACCTAAGAAAGTAATTTTTGTCCATGGTGACTTTTCATCTAAAAATAGGAATAATATATATTCCTTGTTTATAAATTTTTTTAAAGATATAGAATTCATCCTTTCTTTAAATAACAAAGAATATTATTTTTAATTAAATTACATATAAAATTAGCTTTTTTTAGGAAAGAAGGCCTTATGAGAACAAGGATTTTATCCTGTAAAGTTTGCCTATTTTCTATGATACAAGCCTCAAAAATATGCTAAAAATATTCAAAATTAGTAAAAATATTACAAATTAAGATAGGGACTTTAGAAATTGATATTTTCTAAAAGGAAGCATTTGAATTTATAGCGAGTCGAGGGCAGAGCCCTGTCCTTAATACATAGGAGGTCTAAATATGAAAGATTATTTTATTAGTGCTCTAAATAGCGAATTGAGATACCAAAAAGATAAGAAGGATAATAAAAATAGCCAAATAGTTAAAGCTCAGTTATTTGAATTATTAAAAGCTATGAGAAAAAACTTTTTTACTCCAATAAAATATAAGAAGATAATAGAAAATAATACTAATGCTCCTGTAGAAAACTTCGATATTAGACGTACTTTAAATAATTGGGGAGTTAATGATTTAAAAAGTTATGAGACTTGGTTTCATAAAACAAGAGAATTAGAACGATACTTTCTAAATATTTTGAGAAAAGAAAACATAAAACAAAATATTCAAGAAATTGATAAATATTTAGAAAAAGGAAGGATTCCAGAAATTACTTATTCAATGGTTTTTTATCTTATATCAGAAACAGATGAATTTTCTCAAGAAGATAAAAAAATAATAAAAAAATATTTGTCAGAAACGATTTATTTTAATTCAATGATGGTTTTCAAAAATGTGTTGGGGGAAGCTTCTGCAAATTTTATTAAAAAGGGAAAAAATTCAACTTATTCTGAGAAGGAAAAATATAAAAAAATAATAATCAGTAATACTTCTAGAATTATTTGGATGGGAGAAAATAGAGATACTATAAATAAGGCGATGGATTTAAAATCTTCTCTAAAATTTACTGAAATACAAAATGAAACGTTAAAAAGAGAATTAAAAAATGTTAAGCAAAATGCAGAGTTGTCAGTAATATTTAACTTGTTAAAAGAGATGAATTCTTTCAAATATGGAGAAATAATTAGTAACGTTTTTTTAGCTTGCAGCAAATTTTCAGAATTAGAAAAAGAACAAATTAGTTTACCAAAAGAGTTTAAATATATGGAATTAACTATTAAATTAATGAAAAAATTCTTTAATGACATAGGAGTTACTGAGTATGGGACACTAAATGAACTTATATGTGCAGACGAGAAAGTAGTTGAAAAGTATGAATATTTAGGAAAACCTTTTCTTCAAAACGAAAAGAAAAACTTACAATTAATCAAAACTGGGATTATGTATAAAGGAAAAGTAATTTCGAAACCAGTTGTAAAAGAAATAGAATAGAAAAATTCAAATATATTTTAGGTACTTTAGAAATGAATGTTTTTTAACTTACTTTGGACAGAGCTTTTTTTGTAGTGTGTTTTGTAAAAATTGGAATCTAAAATCTTGATAAAATTTTATTTTTAAAATGCAAAAAATAAAATCATAATAAGGGGTGGTCAAATGTCTCAGGAGTATTTTATAGGAATTGATTTAGGTACCACCAATTCCTTAATGGCCTGGTCAAGAGTTGATTCAAATGAAAAGTTAAGAACAGAGATAGTTGATATTAGTATGATAGACGAAAGTGGTGGAAAAATAAAAAATGATAGGTTACCATCAGTTTTATACTTTGGAAAAGATCTTCCAATAATTGGAAATTATGCTAAAAATATGATTGTAACTAGACCAGATTTAGTTTTGAAATCAGTAAAAAGTTATATGGGAGAGGGAAAAGTTTTTGAATTTAACCAAAAACAATATAAGACCTCCGATATTCAATCTTTTCTTCTTAAACAAATGTCAATATCTGCAAAAGAACTATTTGGATTTATTCCTCAAGATGTTATAATAACTGTTCCAGCTTCCTTTGATTCAGATATGAGAAGAGAGACTTTAGAAGCCGCTAAAAAAGCAGGTTTCTTAGTTGAAAAATCAGATGGTTCATATAAAAATATTCTTTTGGATGAACCTCGTGCAGTTATTTTTGATTTTATTAACAAACACCAAAATGGTGAGATCCCAGAATCATTAATCGATTTAAATGAATCAAAAAACGTATTAGTTTTTGATTTAGGTGGGGGAACTCTTGATGTATCAATTCATAAAATACACTATGATGGAAAGATTAAAATAGAAGATTATGCTGTATCGAGGTATACCAGATTAGGTGGGGACAATTTTGATAAATTAGTTGCTCAAAGATTGATGGAAATATATTTAGACGAAAATTCTATAGAAAGGAGTTCTTTAGAAGATATTGAAAAGAATAAGTTAGAGAAACAGTTTTTGCAAATTGCAGAAGAAGTAAAAATTGAGTTGAGTAAAAAAATTGAGAACAATGAAATATTTGGTTTAGATAGAAAAAATGTTTGTTATGAAATATTAAAAGGAAACCTTTATGATGGAAAGATATTTAATTATGATATTTCAATAAATGAATATAAACAAATTATCTCTCCATTATTAGCAGATCATTTAGAATTTGATGATTATAAAAATATAGAAAATATCAAAGATGTTGATAATATAATATACCCAATATTAGATGTTCTAAATAAATGTTATGAACGCCTAGGAACAGTTCCTAAGATAGATGCTGTAATACTCAATGGGGGAATGACAAAGTTACAACTTATAAAAGAAAGAATAAAAGAATTCTTCGGTTTTGAGCCACTTACTGTAACAGATCCCGACAAATCTGTTGCCAGAGGAGCTTCTGTATTTCATTATTATATACATAGAGGATACAAAGCTACAAAAATTATGAATGATACTATAGGCATCAAATTAGTCGATGGAACAGTAAAACATTTAATTACTCAAGGTACCGTTCTTCCATATAAATCAAAAGAAATTGACGAGTTTAAAGTTGAAAAAGAAGGATCAACTCACATTGATCTTCCTTTTTATATGGGAAGCAGAAGAGATACCCAACCACCAAACAGAAGAATTGCTACTAGAAGAATTAATTTTGAAAAAGGTTTATCAACCACTGACAAAATAAGTATTAGTGTTGAAGTAGATGAAATAGGACTAATGAAAGTAAATGTTAAACTCAACGGTGATGAATCAAATGTATATCAAGTTCAAATACTAACAGGCATAGATGAAGAATCACAAGTTAAAGAAATAAAACAAAATACTCAAAGGATTTATGTAAAAAAACCTAAAGGTAATGTTCTTCCAAAAAAATCTACAATCGATTTCTACATCAGAAAACTATCAGAATTAGATTATTGTTATGACGTATATCGTAGGGGATATTTAATGAAAGATATAAAAGATCTTGAAAAACAAATATTAAATGCTCAAAATTATAAAGAGTTTGTCCCCATTCTTCTAAATAAATTGTCAACTACAAAAAAAACGGGATTTACTCGTATAGTTCAATTATTAGGAAATATAATGGACTATTATAATTATTCCGATAAAGAAATATTGAGTAAATTAATGTATTATTCTTCTCCTATGACTTTAGCTTTCAAAAGTGAATTAGAAATGAATACAAAGATTAGAACATGTATAGAAGCTATAGGAAAATCAAAAGATAATTCTGTAGAACAACATATAATAAATGTTATTTCTTCAACAAATAATCTATCTGTAATTAATTCTGCATTAATATCTTTAGGAAAGGTTGGATATTCAATGAATTCAATTAAACTATTAGAAAAAATGATTTATTCAAATTTTAAGATTAATACTTTTTGGGCTTTAGGAAAAATAGCTTCAAGAGAAAACAACAAAGATTTAAAATTTAATGATATAAAGTATTTAGAATCTAAATTATTTAAGGTAATCAAGCAGTTAAGATCACCTGAAGAAGTTAACAATTTACTTTACACTTTTGGAGAAATTTTTGACAATAGAAATGAATCCAATCTTGACAGTAATGAAAGAGAAAAATTTATAATAAAGTTAGATCATTATATTAGTGAAGTAAGGACTAACTTGAATTTTAATCATAGTCAAGAAAGTACTTTCAAAAACAGATGGAATGTATGTACAAAAATGATTCAAGGTACAAAATTAACCACTGAAGAGTACGAAGTTCTCTTGGCTTTAAGAAAACAATAATCACGTAAATTCTTCTCAGTAACTTAATTTATTACCTCAATAATAAATTAGCTTAAAAATATTATATATTTTAATGATTCGATTTTTTAAAAGCTTGATAAATTTTCAAAATCAAATTTAAGGATAATTTAGGGAAAAGCTCCTTTTCTCCTCCTTACCCTAGAAATGGTATAGAAGAATAAATTAGTCAATAGAAAAGCCCTTCTATGACATCATTAATTAAAAAAGGTGGGATAATAATTTGTCCTTAATTATTTTTATTATCTTTGCAATTATCGGAATTTATTTTCTATTTAAATTTGAATTTGCTTTATCCATTCTATTTTTTCTAATCGCTTTTATAATTATAGACGTTTCATTGATAATCCATATAACTCGTACTAAAAGAATAATAAAAGAATTAGAAGAAGATATTAATAAAATTAAAAAATCAAGAAAAGATTATACTAAGAAAAATGTTGATAGAAAATTTTCAAAAATAGAAAAAAATAATAAATAACTTTTTGAATATTCATATTAAAAGACAACAAAGTAAAAATGACAAAAAATGTAATCGATATACAGGATTTTAATATCGTATGCAATTTTAAAAATCTGTCGACCCCCAATAAGCTAAAAAACCTGGGGGGTCGACAGACTTGTTCTTTTCGTCACAAGAATGATTAATTAACATTTTGAGTTCATTTTTACCTAAATTTAATAGAAAAGCTTGACATCAACCTATTTTTATGTTATATTATTAGTGATGGT
>JALNZW010000033.1 GCA_023229115.1 Patescibacteria group bacterium | reverse complement strand
GTATCATCTAAAGAAGAGTTAGTTACAAAATCTTTTATATTATCTTTTAAATCTCTTAATGGATCTTCAATTGATGAAATGGGATTGACAATTTCAAAACTTTCCTCTATTTCATCAACCTTCTTTAAGTTGGTAATATCGGCTTTCGTTAAATCACCTTTTTTACTTAAAATTGATTTTCTAAAATCGTCAATAGAATCTTTTATTGATTCTGAAAAATTCTCAAGCGTTTTTGTTTGAAGCTCAATATACTTTTTGTAATTTTTTTCAGACATACCGGTGTTTGATAAATCTTTATTTACAAATTTTTCAAACTTCGATAATTCTATTCTAAGATCTTTAATGTCGTCAATTGGGTTATCAATTCGTCTTTTACGGTTTTTATTAAAGGAAGAAAAGTCGTCTATACCCGAATCAATACTTTTTAAAAAGTCTAGTATTTTATCATCTTGAGGTTCTTTTACTTTTTTAATTACCGGCGGCTTGTCTATCATTGCCATTATTTTTTCCTTTTAATCAGAGGGCAAACAATTTGTGGGTTGTTTTTCTTATATGTTTTTAATTGTCCAATAATTGTTCTCACCCTTGATCCCGACATTTTCATAATAGAACTTTCTTCCATACCTTTAAATTCAATCATCAAATTGAAAATTATATCTTGTATCTGATTTTTTGTCCAGGGAAGGAATAAAGATAGTTGGTCGAAAGGAGAACCTCCTTGACAATTTTTTACCATCTAATATAAATTCATAATCGGGATTTATACCAAATTTTCCATACTTTTCAACAATATCCTTGTATTCTATCCAAGCGTTGGCGTCAATATCATATTTATATGCAGTCAATTTTTCTTCGATATTTTCTAAAACCTTTCCATCGACTGAATATATTAGTTGTGCTTGAATAATTTTAAAATAATCTTTACTTTTTTCTTTTAATAAATTATCATATTCCTCTTTTCTAAGAGCGTCTATTTCAATAGATTTAGCTGCTTCTATTTCCTTTTCAAATAAAAGCTTTTCTTTTAAATCAATTAGATTTTTAATATCGTAATATTCTTTTTCCTTGTCGGCATATTTTATTTTAACGGCCTCTTCAGCTAAAAACATATGCTCAACTTTAGGCAATTGAAAGACGATTTTTTTATTCGAAACTTTATCAATTAAAGCTATTTTGTTTTTAAACTTTTCATTTATATCAATTGTTTTCAAAAGATTTAAGTTAATGTCCGTGTATGCGATATTATCTTTTTTATCTGTTTTTTCTAAATCAATATAGTATGGTCTATTATATAAAACAGTCCCCCAAAAGTTTTTATAAATAGTAAAAACAATTTCCTTGATATTTTCATAATGAAGCTTACCGCAATCAAAATCCTCAAAAACCATATTGTTCAAAGCTTTGTATACAAGCGTCTTAAATTGGAGTTCTTGTTTAACGGATGCAAGTTCAAAAAGTTCTTCCATTGAATAGTTTCTAAAATGTAAAATTTCAGGCCCAACCTTATCTCCTGATGAGAAAATTACGGGAACGTAACCCGTAGGTACGTGTTTTTCTTTCTCAATTATTTTTTCAGCTTTTTTAGCCTCTACAAAAATATCGCTTTGCTTTAATTCTTCCATTTATAAACTCCTTATTTAATTTCATATGTTTCGGGCATCAGGGTAACAGAATAAACAATCGCCTCCCCGCCCGTATAACTTAAATTTAAGTTATCAAAACCAATAAGCTTACAGTTTTTATATATAATTTTTATTGACGGTTCATCATATATAGTTTGCGTTTGCCATGTTTGATTTTTTACCCAAAGATCTGCATTTCTCCACTCTATTGATTGTTCGATGCTGCCGGGTTTAAAAAAACTTGCTTCAATATCAACTAAGTAATCGTTTTCGTTTTCTTGAACTAAAAAGCGTCTTTCTTTATAATCATAGATTTTAGATTTTAACTCTTCAAAAAATTTAATAGTCGAAAAATCAACCGACTCTCTAAGCGTTATACTTAATTCATTTAAGTCCTCAACACCCATCCACGGAATTAAACCCGAAAGCTGTCTTTCAACTTTAAATCGAAAAAATGGTATGGTCATTTCCTGAGTTTTAAATGTTAATATTTTTGAGTCAACATTTGAGGATTTTTTAGGAATTATTCTAACTTCCCACAAAGCCCCCAACTGATCTTCATATTGGAAAACATCTTCTATATATCCCATGTTTATATAGTTAAAAAGCCGAGGAATTATATCCTCGACTTCTCATTAGATCATCTTTAAAAATCCGAAACGTATATTACACATAACTGGCTCACCATTTTGATTATCAAGATTTATTGCACCAACTGAAATTGGCCAACAACCCTTGAAATACCAAGCATGTAATGTTGGTACGAAATTACCTAAAACATCATACGTCCCCGTCGTTACTGTTATGGGAATTCTAAATGGTGTAGTACCATTTATAGAGTCCATTGAGGACCCGCCTGTGATTGGACTAACAATAGAATCATTCCAAAGTCTAAACGCTTTATAAAGCAATAAATACTTGTCCAATCTAAATTCCATTTCAAATTCTTTTTGCGTTAAGTTTTTACCATTTGGTTTTACAATCTTTTCTGATTTATAATCATACTCATACGTACCTAAAACTTTTTCTGGTATACTAACGGTATTACATCTAACCAACGAATTTGTAACTGTATCTAAATAAGGAATAGGTCCGAAGGATACTTGATATTCATATCCTAAAAAATCGTCTCCTTGATTAAAAATTTGTTCTAAAACACCCATTTATTTTCTCCTATTTTTTTATACATCTTCCGAAACATCTGTGCCTTGTGCGCTGTTTGTAAAATAAAGATATATGGTTTTTGAAAACTTTGTAAACTTTATAGCCACGCCAACCACAAATTCTTCTCTTGCCATTACGTCATCATTGTTGTTTTCACCATCGCACTTAACAATATATTCTCTTAAAAGATTAAAAGGTTCAGAGGCAACAGGTTCAATAATTTTATCAATCTGAGATGAAACTCTTGCTCTATGATCAACATCATTAAGCTTATAAAGCTGATAAGGCAATGCTTGCTCAATAATATTTCTAATTAAGTAATCCCTTAATCTTGTATGTCCAATCGAAGCATAATCAGACTGTAGCGACTGTGATGTTCTCTCTCTAACAATAACTGTACCAAACGAGGGGTGGACAATTATTGGATTTATTCTAGCATCGGCGAGAAGTTGCTGCTGTGTTTCGTTGGCGTCATAAAACATTTCAACAATACCCGAACCAAGTTGACCGCCATGTCTTCCATTCTCATTATAAAAAGCTGGCGCGAGGCCATTAAAAACGTCATTCATATCAGCGAGTCTTAAAGCAACCCTACCCATAAGGGTTGAGGCATTAAACTCACCCGTATATGTGTTTTTAATTTTACCATGCCCCCAGTAAAAGGCAATTCCTTTTTCATCGGTCATAATTGACGAAATTGAACTAATTACATTTTCTGGAGTGTCGTTGGCGGTAGGACAAATATAATAAGCGTATTTTTGATAATATTTTCTTAAATTATCAAAAATGTTTGGCACTGTTGTTTCTATAGTTGTGTCAAAGAAAATGTCAGCTCTATATTTTGATATTTGTTTAAAATAATCCCAACCTTCAGCAATTTCAGATGTTCCAGTTGTGCCTCTAACTCCTCCAGCAAAACTTACATAAGAAGCATCTGGTGTAAAGGTATCGAACACTTTATTTTTGTTTACAACTACTGTAATATAATCAGATTGTTCAAAAAGTGTTTCTAAATAAATAATTTGGCCAAACCCATTTTCTTTTCCCTGTATAATTGAGCCGGTTTTTGGAAAGCCAGAAATAGTGCTGAAAGTATTTTTTCCAGCTATCTTATTTTGCAAGTCTAATACAAAATCATTATCAGGATCTGAAGTAACCTTTATTTTTAAATCATCTAGTTGTGGATTTTTATTAAAAATAGCAAAATAAGCATCTTCCGAACGATCAACTAAATAATTAACCTCAATAACACTTCCTTCTATAGGAGCTTCCGAAAAAGTGAAAGAAAGAATTCCCGTTGATTTTGTGAAAGTTCCAGAACCAACATCCGGATCAGTTGTTAAAATTTCAGGGTCATCGGCTGAGGCAATAATATTTAATGGAACACCATCAACTAAAATATCAATAGAGCTTTGAACATAGTTTGTATAGTCCGTTAGTACGAAAGTAAATTCGGTCATTTCTCCATCGGCAACGGCTATTTGTTCTGTATTTACAATTTCTGAAAAATTTATCGTTTTACTTTCTTTACCGCCCACAAAAGGGACTGTTCCAGAATCGGTAACTAGAACACCTCCGTATTTTCCATTGGTCGAAGGTGCTGATACCCATATTGGATAGTTGTTGTTGTATGTTAAAACATCATCAACACCTTCTGATCCGACATCAGGTATTCCAAAATAATCTAAAATTCTTTTTGAAGACTTGGGGTAGAATAATACAGGTTCGGTACTACCCTTTTTTGCTTTTATAACAGTTGCGCCGATTGCTGTGTTCGAAACATTAACAGATTGGCTTTTATCGTTATCTATTACTGTAATTAAATCAGACATTTATAAATTCTCCTTAGGAAATGCTATCAATATAGTCTAAAAATGAAACCACTAAAGCATTTTTAATGTCTTCAGGGTCAGCTCCTTCTGGCGCTATTTTATACACTCTATCCATCATTCTATCAAAAACCGTTCCGGCTAATCTTACATTAATAAGATTATAAATTTGTTTTTGCCAGCCAGAAAGAGCACCAACTTTTCTAATTTTGTCTAAGTTTTTAACTTCGACATATTCATTGATTTTATTTGATTCCTTTAAAATTGTCATTATATTCTCCTTTTTATATATAGTTATTTTTCAATAATTGTTTGATTAAAATGGTCTATTGTGAATTCCAGGGCCTCATCATATTCAACTACTTCGCCTTGATTTATTATATCTTTTTTAACTAAGAAATCCATAAGTAATGTTTTTGGTATACAAAATCCCTCTGCTGTATCTAAAGGTAAAAATGTTTGTATTGTTGGATTCAAAGAGAAAGTTGAAATTTCGTTTTTCTCCAACCAATCTTGTTCTGTATATCTGGGTGAAGTATCTAAATTAAACTCAACTATAGCAATATTTTTAACGATAGTTCCTGAAAAATCCATATCATAAGAAAACTTTGTTTCGCCGAAGTTTTTTATAAGTAAGGTATCTACTGCATATTGCCAATCATCGTCTCTTGAAGTCCAATAAGTGCAATCTAACTCGATTGATATTGGAGCAATTCTTATTTTTTTTCTAAGTTCCGGAATGAAAACACCTTGAGAAAAATTTTGCATTGAAAACCAATTTCTTGTTCCACCAATTGATTTTCCACTAAGCTTATAATTTAAAAAAGGTAAATTTGCATTATTCCATTCTTCTTTTCCAGAGCGTTTAATTAATGCATAATCGGTTGAGGAATAAACTATTCTTGAATCATCTTCGTTTAAAATGAGTTTAGATATAAAATTATCAAAATGAATACACATTGAGTAGAATATATTTACATAGGCTTTGCTTGATACTTGTGGATAAAAACTTGGCATTATAATTTCACTCCTACGCTAACCCTTATTTTTGAATTTGAAGTAAAGCCAATCCCGGCAAAAATCTTTTCTTTTATAACAATCATGTAGTTTGCGTCAACAGATTCAAAATCATAACCAGCGATTATAACACTCTGAAACCATTTCTTTTTTGAAAGAGAAGTAATAATATCATTC
>JALNZW010000032.1 GCA_023229115.1 Patescibacteria group bacterium | reverse complement strand
TGTGCCTTTATAATACCACTTAAAAAATACAAAATCAACAACTTTTAACAAAAAACAACAAAATAATTTTATAAAAAATCAAATATATTTTGTATGCCTAATTCTTTTTCTTTATCTTCTTTAATGCTTTCTTTAATAATAGTTTTTGTGTCTAAGGTTGCTTCATAATCTTTAACTGCACTAATTCTTGCTTTTGCTGTGTAAAAGAAACGTGAAGCACTGCCACCGTTGTCATCATACCCTGTTCGTGGTAGTTTTTTAATGCTTTCATCATCATAATTTTGACCAAAGTTTCTACCACTTGATATGCCACCACTGGAACTTGGATTGGTGTCAGGAAACAATTCTACTACTTCATCACTTCCGTCATGGATTACGTTTGCTGGCCACCTCCCCTTTTCACCTACTACGCTTGTAACATCTTTGCTTGCATTAAATATGCCATGTGAACCACTTCCATTGTTAGTTTGAAATCTCAATGGATCGCCTTTATCTTCTTCACTTATAAAATCAATCCTACTCTCATCAATGTTAATACCACCTACACCGTGTTTTAATACGTTTTGTGCTACCGTTCCATCTAATGGTTTACGAGCCATTACGATAGGTTCTAATGCTGGTTTAAGTGCAGTTCCCCAACCTTGCCATTGTTTGGCTTCTTCGGTTGATGGTGCTGTGATGTTTACATCTTTACTCATTTCTACTTGTGCTTGTGTGTATATGCTTTTTGCTGGTCGTTGATGTTTGCCAACCACTTCACGTTTAGCACCCATTGACTTATCAATAGCCTTACTTATATCATGAGATTTTGGAAAACCACTACCATACAACCACGCTATCATATCTCTTATTTCAAAACCTGCTAAACGAACTGCCATTACCATCCAATCGTATGTCCTTGTCCCTGCAAATGATAATACATAACCACCAGGTTTTAATACTCTATATACTTCTTTCCAAAATATAGGTTGTGGAACAAAAGCATCCCACTCTTTACCCATAAAGCCTTTACCTTTAACTTCGTGATAACCAGTTGTAATCCAACTCTTTAAAACTTCAACGGCATTAGGTTCTTTACCTAAACCATAAGGTGGGTCGGTAACAACGCAGTCCACACTGTTATCAGGAAAAGTCTTTAAAATTTCTAAATTATTACCTAAATATATTATGTTTAATTTCATATTATAAACCAGTCCATTCCATAGGATTATTTTTAGCGAATTTCATAATTTCACTAAACTCAACTTGGTCTATAAACTTATTGTCTTGCGTGTAAATAGTTACCCATTCATCACCAATAATTGTATAGGCTTTTAATTCCACACTGTCTAATCCGTTATCAAGAGCATATAATTTCGCTTTGTGTTGTAAGTATAAAGGAATGCTGTAATCGGCTTTTGAAACGTCTTTACCGAAAAATGCTCCACCACCTTGATGAAACAACCCACACGAGTTATCACAAGCAAGTTTGCGTCCTGTTAAGCCACTATCAGCGAAACCACCACACTTAAACCAATCTCCATTTGGGTTTATATATAATAAATAATCTTTATTAAATGTTAAGTCTAACATAGATATTAAATAATTTTTAAACCATTTTTTCTCTTGTTTAGTTTGCTTTTCATCACTTGCTATATTAAGCGTAAACTTAACTAACAAGGCTTGTTCGTCAAACTCGGCTATAAACTTGCCATCGGTTTTATAACGGTGCAAAACAGCAGTTTTTGTAAGTTGCTTTGCTATTGCTTTTAATTGTCTAATAATATTAGACCAATAATAATGATAACCTGCAAAAAATATACCGTTGTCCCCTGCACCGTTATCTTTAACTATGTCAGCAATTTCTTTGCTTTGCTCTTGTAAAAAATTAAGAATAACAACTTTGCTTGGATCATAACTTAAACTTTCTAATACTTCTTTAACTGTTCTAATAACTAATTGATTATCTAATAATTTGCCGACTTCGCCACCAACGATAATCGTATCATTAAACCACGCTACTTCAATAGCACTTTTGCCTTCTACTTTGCTTTTTAATGTTTCAGCGATAATATCACATACTTTATCAGGATGTCCCCCTAAAACTAACTCAAATGTTTTCATTTTTTACCTTCCTTATTTTTTACATTTTTATTATATTCATCTTTACTAATTTCAATAATTACCCAACCATTACTTTTAAAATAACGGTTGTTATATTTATAAAAACTTTCACCTTTATTATTAGTCCACATCATTGTTTTTCTCCTTCTTTTTTGTTATTTTTTTCAAAATCTTTAAGTTTATATTTTGTATCTTGTAACTTAATTTTATAAAAGTGTTTATCGGTTTTTAAACGTTGAATATAAACCGTTAAATCTCTAATGTTTGATCCTAATGTTTTATCCTTTTCTTTTTCAATTAAAAGCCTTTCAAATCGTGTAATTTTCTTATCTATTTTTTCAAGTTCTTGCGTGATTAAATAGACTTGTGTTTCCAGTGTGTGTATCATCTTTTTTCCCTTCTCCGTTTTCTTAATTGTAGCATTATAAAAATAAAATGTCAATTATCGTTTTTTAATTCTTAAAACTTTTTTTAATTCATTATAAAATTATTGTTTTCTTTATTTATATATTATATTATATATATTTGTTTTAATTATTATAATTTATTTATGGAACTTTTCATAACTGCTCTTTCATAAATTGTAAAATTATAATCGTTAAGCCCTTTTACTGCTTTCAATTTCTTTTAATAATCTTTTATACTCTTGCTTTACTTTAAAATAATTTCTTAGTGCGAAAACCGTTATCCAACTATCATTGTGTTTCTTTAAAACTGCAACAATTCCATCACTAAATCTTACAAGTCTTAAACCGTCTTTTTCCTGTATTATTTTGTCTTTAATCATAACTGAATTGTAACTCCTTTCTTTATCATTTCCCACGCTTCTAAAACGCTTAAAATATCAATTTCATCGTCAGCCTTAAAACTCCAAATTATACCGTTAAAAATAAACTCAACTTTTTTGTTGTTTTCTAAACTCTTAAAAACATAATTTTTGTTGTTGCCATCAACGTTGTAACTTATCAACTGTATCACGTTTTTTCTCCTTTTCCTGTTCTACCATATACTTTGAAGTTTCAATAGTCATTATATCTAAAAACTGCTGTGTATCTCTTACTACTAAATTGTAATTCGTATTGCCGTTTTTTCTAAAATAGATGTGTAAAAAACTATGGATCGTGTCAAAAACATCATACGACTTTACTCCAACCACATTTACTAAATAATCAAACCAAGCAACTATTTTGTCTTTTCTTATCTTTTCTAAACTGTTTATTGATCCTGTTGCTGTATAACTATCATTGACTTTATAATAAAGCCAATAAGTATAGTTACCATATTTTAAACGCTTGTTTTTTCTTTCAATAATTTTTAGCATAATTATTCATCTCCTTCATCGTCAAGTTCTAATTTTTCTAATGTAACATAATCATTAAATGTGTTACCAACTACAACATACCAACCAGCATCTACTGTGTCATCAACTGTAACCTCCATACCGTCTTTTAAGTTGTAAAAATCAACTTCCTTGTTTACTTTTTTCCACTCATTTTTTGTCAATACTCTTCTCATTTTTCTTCTCCTTTAATCTTTTATAAATACAAAAAAATAACTATTGTTTACACCTTTTTTAGTTTTTGTTCCCATTAAAGGTTGTTTAGGTGATAAACTTAATATCTCATTTATTTTAACACTAACATCATTCCATTTAAATACTAATGAACCATTAGGTTTTAACACTCTAAAAGCTTCTTGAAAACCTTTCTTTATTAAATCTTTATAATCATTATTTAGCTGACCATATTTTTTCGTAATAATACCATCACTATTTGTAATAACGTGTGGCGGGTCAAATATAACTAAATAAAATGTATTATCTTTAAAAGGCATATTAGTAAAATCAGCCACTATATCAGGATTGCATTCCCATCCGGGTTGTTCTTTTATAAACCCTTTAAGTTTCTTTCTTTTATCCATAAAAAGAACATCTTCATTATTTTTATCATACCAAAAATGCTTTCCACCGCAACACATATCTAAAACTCTTTTATTATTTTTCACTTTATCACCACTCCTTTGATTTTCTTTCTAAATCGTCTTCGTCTAAAAATCTAAATCTTTTTCTCGCAACCGTTTCATAGCGGTAAGCATTGTTGTATATTTTTAATGTGTCATACCATTTTTTTTGATTAACGTTGCTTGCATTTATATAGAATCTAACCATAAACAATTCTTCTCTACCGTCGCTGTAAGTGATGTAAGATTCTACTTTCTCTAACTCTTTTTCAAAACCTGTGTAATATCCGTTGCCTTTAACTACTTCTCGTTCCAAAATTGTTCTTACGTATTTCATTTTCCTTCTCCTTCTTAATATACAAATGCAACTGCTAAATTGTTGCGTCTTAACTCAACTGTTTCACTAAAACGATAAACAAAAAGTGGCGTTTGATCCCTTGTATCAAATTCTTTACTTTCAATCAATAAGTCTTTTAATTCCATTTTAAAACCCTCCTTGCGTTTGGTCGCAACCCTTATATTTTTATAATAACATTATATTTTTATAACTGCAACAACATTCTAAATAAGGCTGTTTTTTTTATAAATAAGAAAAAACTATAATCTATATAATCTATATAAATATATTAAAGTATAATTATATTAAACTATTTAATAACTATATAATAATTATATCTAAAAACTATAATCAAACTATCTAATAATAACTGTTAAACTATAAGATAAAACTATTTAAACCCCTTAAAAATTAAGTTTTAAACCGTTTTATTGCTAACCCTTTATAATTATGTTAAAATCTTTTTTAAAACCTTTAAAAACAAGCAATAAAAAAACTATTTTCAGGGCTTGGATCTTATAACTTACTTTTATTATTATTATATATAGATGTATTTTAATTTTTTATATTGTTATAATGTTTTAAAACTATTACACATATATTTTTTATAGTTATATTATATATATGTATTTAGATATTTTCTTATTATATTATATATATGCTTTTATATCTATTATTATTATATATATATCTTTTGTATTTTATTATTATTATATATATATTAAAATTATATTATACCCCCCAAACAAAGAAGCACAAACACACATAAAAACTATAAAAAACTATAACAAACTGTAAAAGCTGTTCAGGCTTTAAATATATAATATAGTTATATAAGTATTTAATAATAAGATAGTATAATAATATATAATAATATAACATAAACACTTAAAAAGCCAAAAAAACCGATTGATCCAATCAATAAAAAAAGCCCATATTTCAGGGCTTGGATCTTGTTGTTATATTGTTATTTTACACCTCCATTATAGCATCAATTTTAATATTTAAAATGCTAATTTTTTCACGTTCGCCAATCATATATTCTAAAATAGCTTTTTTTAATACGTTTTTAAATATAGCGGTTTCGGTTTTTTTAATATCTTTATAACTCAAATTATTATAAATGGTATATGTTACTTTATAATTTTTATACATTTATTTATACCATCCATCTTAGTTATAACTTTCAGCCATTAACCGCTTCATTGTATTAGTTACTATTATTTGATTTTTGCTTGATAGTTTTTCAAAACGTAACCCCAACGCTCCGAGCCCGTCGGTATAGTCGCACGTGTATCCGGCTTCGTGGTTAGCTAATTCGTAATAGATAGCACTTTCAAAATATGCATCATCATTTGCCATCTTTTCTTTATGGGCGTTGCATAATACTTTAAAATCTTCTCGTATTTCTTTCTGATCATCTTCATTAAAATAATAATTAAACATAAAATAATACTTATATGATTCTTTTAACACTGTTACTTTTTCATCGTAAC
>JALNZW010000031.1 GCA_023229115.1 Patescibacteria group bacterium | reverse complement strand
CACCAGAAATAGCCATTGTTAAAACTACATTTTTGCTTATAGAAATTCCTCCATACTCAGCCGCATAGGGATTAAATCCAACCGCTTTAACTTCATACCCTACCGTAGTTTTATCAAGAACAATATAAATTACAATAGCTGCTACTATTGCAATAATGATTCCAGAAGGTACGGTTGAAGCTTGAGCAGTTAGTAAGGGAGGTAACTGTGCACTTTTTGCAATCTCGGGAGATTTAGGTATCCCAATACCAACTGTATAAGGTCCAGAAACCAAATAATTAGTAAGGTGGTAAGCGATCCAGTTAAGCATGATGGTTGTAATAACTTCGTGAGCTCCGGTTTGAGCTTTAAGCCATCCTGCAATAGATGCCCAAAATGCACCACCAAGCATACCAGCAAGAATGGTTAAAGGTATTGCAATTACAGGAGGAACATTTCCCATATTAAGACCAACTAGCATTGCAAAAATACCGCCCATTGCCATTTGACCTTCAGCACCTATATTAAAAACTCCAGCCCTAAATCCAAATCCTACAGCCAAACCTGTCAATAGCAAACTTGTCATCTTTGTTATGTTATCAGCCCAAGCAATACGGCTTCCAAATGCGCCTTTAATCATAACTACATAAGCTTTAATTGGATTTTGTCCGATAAATAAAATGATTATTGCTGCAATTAGTAAAGAAACCAACACTGCTAAGGCAGGAACTAAAAAAGACATCCATTTATTTTTCACAGTTGCTACTTCCGTCTTTGAAGCCACTTATTAACGCCCCCTATTCTAGGTATATTGTTTTTTCCTACCTTATTTATCATTTACAATTTACATATTATCTTTTTGTCTCCAATACTTTTATTTCTTCAATTTTTTTTCCAGCCATCATTAAGCCCATTTCTTCAATTGTTAATTCTCCATTTTCAAATTCTCCCATTGATTTACCTTCATACATTACTAAAATTCTATCAGATAAAGATAATATTTCTTCTAATTCCATCGAAATTAATAAAATTGTGGCGTTTTGTTGACGTAAATTAATAAGCGCTTTGTGTACATACTCTATGGCACCAACATCTAATCCTCTTGTTGGTTGAGAAACAATTATAAATTTAGGAGAAAATCCTATTTCTCTTGCTAAGATAACTTTTTGTTGATTTCCACCAGATAGATTACCAGCTAAAATATCAATATCGGGAGGTCTAACATCAAATTGTTTTACTAGACTACGAGAATATTTTTTTATTTCATTAAAATCTAGAAAGCCTCTCTTTGCAAAAGGATCTTTATAGTGTTTACTTAATATTAGATTAAAATAAACAGGAAAGTCAGCAATTAGGCCTCTTTTTTGTCTATCTTCTGGGATGTGACTTATTCCAAGTTCTCTTAACTCCCTTACAGACAAATTACTAATGTCTTTTTCTTCAAACAGATAACTTCCCTTTTCTATTTTTCTTAAACCAGCCAAAGCCTCTGCTAATTCAGTCTGTCCGTTACCAGCAACCCCTGCAATACCTAAAATTTCACCTTCTCTTATTTCAAAAGAAATTCCCTTTACTGCATCTAATTTTCTGTTATCCTTTACCCAAATATTTTCAATTTTTATGGAAGTTTTTCCTGGAGTAAATGCCGGTCTTTCTATACTTAAAACTACGTTTCTTCCTACCATCATATTAGCGAGTTCTTTTTCATTTGTTTCGGATGTTTTTACAGTGCCAGTTACTTTTCCAAGTCTCATAACAGTGATAGAATCGCTTATTTCTAGAACTTCTTTTAATTTATGACTAATAAAAATTATCGTTTTACCATCATTTTTTAGTGCCCTCAAGACCTCAAAGAGTTCTTCGGTTTCTTGAGGAGTTAATACAGCAGTTGGTTCATCTAGTATTAAAATATCTGCTCCTCTATAAAGAGTTTTAATTATTTCTACCCTTTGTTGCATTCCAACAGGAATATCTTCAATTTTAGCATTTACATCGACCTTCAAACCGTATCTTTCAGATAGTTTCTTGACCTCTTTTCTAGCAAATTTTAGGTCAAATAGTATACCTTTTTTTGGTTCTAGGCCTAAAACAACATTTTCTGCAACTGTTAGGTTATCCACAAGCATAAAATGCTGGTGAACCATGCCGATTCCAGCTTTAATAGCATCTGAAGGCCCCTTAAAATCCTTCTTTTGTCCAAACACATAAATTTCTCCACTAGTAGGTTTATATAAGCCGTATAGTTGGTTCATTAAAGTGGATTTACCTGCACCATTTTCACCTATTAAAGCGTGTATTTCACCTTTTTTTACTGCAAAAGTTACATTATCATTTGCAATTACTCTTGGAAAAACTTTTGTAATATTTTTCATATAAACAGCGTATTCATTAGGAGTTCCTTGAATATTGCTTTCTGACACAAGTGCAACCTCCCTTCTGAGGATATTTTCAAATCAAAAATAAGTACTTTTTTGTAGTTCTAAATTTGGGTATAAATAATGGGGAACAATTTAATAAAAACGGTAATTCTTTAAAAGTAATCTATAAAAACTATATGAAGAAAGCGGGTAAGCCCGCTTTCTTCAATTAAAAACTTAGTGAATAAAATTAAAATGGAAATTCAATATCACTTACATCAAGAGTTGCGAGTTCTGCTTCTGTGGATGGAATAGCTATTTTCCCCTCTTTAGCAAGTTTTTGCAAGTATGCTATTTCTGCTAAAATTTCGTTTGAAACTAATCCTTTTGTATATTTCATTTGAGAAATACCAACACCATCATCTGCTATACCCATTAGTTTGTGTCCAGATTGAAAATATCTTGGTGATTGTGCATTACTTATTCCTTCAAATGTTGCTATATCAATTTTCTTTGTTATACTCAATAAAACGTATCCAGGTGCCATATAATCTTGGTCAACGTCAACACCTATTGCAAAATAACCTTTTCCCATTTCAAAATATTTGTCTATAACTTGTTCTAATGGGGCATTAGCAGGTAAATTATAGAAGGACATTCCTGTTTCCTTTGCAGCATCAATTACACCATTCCCTGTTGCTCCGGCACATGCAAAAACTATATCCGCTCCGCTTCCATATTGTGAAAGTGTCATTTGTTTACCCTTTGCAGGCTCTTCAAAAGTTCCAGTGTATCCAACTATTACTTTGACGTTTGCATCATGTAATTGATTGTATGCCTCTACTCCTGCTCTATATCCTATTTCATATCTTCTAACAGGTGGTAGGTCTTGACCTCCAACAAAGCCTATGATGCCTGATTTAGTTACAGAAGCAGCAACGTATCCTCCAAGAAAACCTGCTTCTTGTTCACTGAAAGAATAAAGGGCTAAGTTCTTTGGAATAACCTGATCAGGTGAAGGATCGATATCTATACCGATGAAAAAAACGTCAGGATATTGTGTTGCTAAGTTATATAACGCATCTCCCATCATAAAACCTACTCCAATTACTACGTCTCCTTCTTTAGCAGCCCTAGTTAAGTTTGGTATATAGTCAGTCTGTTCTTTGGATACAAGGATATCTTTTTCAATATTGGGAAGCTCTTTTTCTGCTTTTAATATTCCTTCCCATGCTCCATCATTAAATGATTTATCTCCTAGTCCACCAACGTCAGTAACCATTACAACCTTTAAAGCAAAACTACTAACTACAAATAAAGTTATTAGCACAAAAGATAAGAACTTTTTCATACTTGAATACCTCCTCTTTTAATAGAATTTTTAAATTTTTAAACAAGATAATACAAAATACCGTAATACTTTTCATTAATTAGTTGATAAAATTATAGATAACTATAGAATTAATTACTGTTACTTTGCAAAGTTCTTTTTTTACTGATTAAAAAACTGATAAGCATTAATGTGGATATTGCAAACATAATAAAAACAAATATATAATTTATAGAAATATTTTGAGACATTAAATTAGGATAACCACTTTGACTTAATACCTCTAAAGTAGCTGGTTTAAATAAGCTAATAAAACTTGAGATGTACATTAATAATATAGAAATATACTTCATGATATTTTTGTTAAAGATAACAAACATAGAAATAGCAAGAAAAAACATAGTAATAATCTTAGTTCCAAAAGTAGTATTAGTAGATTTTAATTTGATTTTATCAACTTTATCTACATCGTAAAAGGTTGAAATTTGTGTCATTAAAGGATCTGTTAAATCGGTTTTGCTTAATGAGGATGTTACGGTATTCTTAACAGATTCTTCAAATTCAACATCTGAATATTGAATTATATTTTGAGTCGTTTTTTCTAGATGTTTTAATTCTTTATTAATTTGTTTTTGTTGTCTTTTGGAGAAGTTAACAAGATTATTTATTTCTTTAGCAAAATTTGAGGGTATACTTATGTAGTTTTGTTGGTTATTAATCTTTAAACCTTCTTTGTAAGTTTGAACCTTAACATTTTGTTTATCAGCTTGAATTTGAGTTAATATGTTGGAATTAACCAAACTCTTTAAAAAATCGCTAAAAGTTGATCTATAAAATGAATTTATCTTTGTATATTCACTTCCTAAAAGGGAAACTAATTTTTCAGAAGACCTGTATAGAGGTGAATGTGAATATGCGGCAACATCGTTTAAAAGCTGATTTTCGAAAATAGAGTCATGAAAACTTTGATTTTCTTTCATTAAAAGATCTTGAGAATAGTATAAGGGGGTAAAAAATATTAAAAGAGTAAGTATAAAAATTGTTATACTGCATACTTTTTGAACAAATTTTATCTTTTTTCCAAAACTTTTGAAAACCATAATAAATAAGAATAAGAATACAAATGGTATTATGAAACTTCCGTAGGCAAAAGAAGTAATTACGTCTTTAATCGGATTATAGAATATTAAGATATATGCAAATTCATATAAATAAACACCTAAAACTGAAATCCACCAGTATTTTTTAAAGAAATAGAAAGTAAATAAAATAATTATTCCATATACAATAAATCTAATAAATTCGGTATGTGTTTTTCTTTTTCCAAACTCAACAAAAATTTCAGAAACTTGATTTATTTGTTTTTCAGTTTCTTTTAGTAAAGGAGAGATATAATTGTACGACAAGTTATCAATAGCGATCTGAAGCTGTCTACCACTAAGGTTCGAATCGACTAATTTTTTTATTCCATTCTCCAAACTTTCTTTATTTTCTGAGATTATTTTATTTATCGTTTCGTCTGGTTCTCCAAAAAAAGTGTACAGACTCAAATCATCAATTTTGGCATTTGACTCAAATCTTGTTATGTCGGTATAGGGAGATTCGTCAACGATTCCTAATGAGTAAATTATAACGTTTCCAAAATAAGTTAGAGCATCGTTTTCTAATTCTTTTTTATAATTTTGTACAGTTGTAAAATAGGCTGGTAGTGACCTAATTGTTTCTTGAGTGATTGTGTCACCTGAAAGATCTGATTGGACGTAGGCTAAAAAACCGATAAAAGCTAATTTTTCCTCGATGCTATCAAAGTTTTGTTCAGTAATTGTATATATCTGAGAAAGATAAGTTTGAACGTTTGTAGGTCTATCTACGTATTCAGCACTGCCGATCATTTGTGTTCTATAAAATCTATAAAGACCTAAATTGTACAACTCGTTAAAAAAAAGTTCGAATTCCTTTCCCTCTATCACCTCTCCTTTTTCTTCTTCATAAGTTTTTATTAGAGAAACGTAGATATCTTTAACGACTTCTATTTCAATACTAAAAACGGTAAAAGAGAGCAAAATCAATAGAAAAGTAACGACGAATTTTTTCATGTTTTTCCTCCACTATGTAATTTTTGTAAGTAAGGTAAGGATTCAATTATAATAATTTTTTATTTATAAGCGTAAAATGCTTTCTTAATTTATTATATCATTTTTTAATTCTTAATTCAAATATATAAATAGCCATTAATAAGTAAAAAAGAAGCTTATTTGTTACTAATTTAATTTAAATTTGGTTTATCTCATTTTATGATAAAATATAAGCGTCTATGTTTATTAGTATTAGTTGGAATAGACTTTTCTTACAATATATAATAGGTATTAAGACATTGTTATACCTTTATAAAGTGGTTTTAGGATAGTTTTTATTCACCAGTTAAAGATACAAATAGTTATGAAAAGATATTAAAACAACTGTTAGAAACTTTTTCAACATTATTTTTAAAAAAGCAGATCTTATTCAAATATCAAAAACAAATGACAAAGGGGAGACTAAAAATACATAAAAGACTATATGTTATTTTTTATTTTTTAATTATCGTAACTTCAATAATTGTGGCTGAAGATGTTTTTTTGGAGATATCAAACTTTGATATAGGAAAGAGAGCATTTCACATTGATTTAGGAAGAAATTATGCTATCGTTGCAGATTATGATGGTAAAGTAAGTTTTATAGACGTTTTTACTTTAGAAAAAACAGAATTTACTGATTCAG
>JALNZW010000030.1 GCA_023229115.1 Patescibacteria group bacterium | reverse complement strand
TTAAAGTATCTTTACCGCAACGATCCAATCCTTCAATTATAAGTAGTTTCATAATTACTAATTTCTATAAAAAATTATAAAGATTAAGTTTTTGTGGTAGAGGGACCATATGCTCCTCTATGCAGTATATTTAATGCAGCATTATAGTCTGCATCTATAACATTACACAACTTACACATTCATAAAGTTCACCTTTACGGCTTTCCTTATGAACACTGCCACACGTTGAACAAGTTTGACTTGTATGATGGGTTAACTTTCAGTATCTCGAAACCTTCGTTTTCTGAAAGTTCTCCCAGTTTCACAAACGTCTTATCATACGACCAACGTTGCATCTTGTTCATCGTCTTTTTGTGTATCTTACCTGATGTATTGTGTTTAACATTTTTAAATCTTCAATCAGTACTACATCAGGTTGTTCTGTCTTTACAAATTCTTTAACATAAAAATTGATTAAATCATTTCTTTCTATTAAAGCTACTCAAGAACGATTTTTGTGGAAGTTGGTTGTCAAGGATCATCAAGACAAAGTATCAAGCAAAACAGTTTTGTTTTGATTTGCAAATGATATGTTATGTTTAGATGTCCTTATCATCTTCCTTCAATTTTACTTATTTATATATCGAAACTTTTAATAACTGTTTATAAAAACTTAAATTAATATATTATATTTTTAAAATAATGGAGTTGATGGTTTTATATGAGTTTTAGTTATAGTTTCGACTTCACTCATAAAAATGTCACAAGATAATTCAGGTTTATCAACACAGAAATCTCCAAAATTAAAAGTTGACGGTGGTAACTTTGCAAAAATATCTTTTCGTTGTTCTTCAATCCAACGTTGTCTAATATTTGTGTCCTTTAACTTTTCAACTTTTTCTTTTAATTCTTGTTCATTACTGAAATAATACTCATCTGATTCTAATGTAATATGATTAGAATCACATTTACTATATACAAGAATAGGTGTTCTTGCAACAACTGCATCGTATGCTGTTTTTCCGATATAGCGACTTATAGATTGTCCTTTACCAATAAATACATATGCTAAATAATTGTGTAAAAAATCAAAATATTCATTAGAATCTCCTTCAATATATCCTTCTTCAATATCAATATTTGGTTTATCTGAAAGTTTACTTAAATTGTTCGTACCTTTTCCAAATATCTTTAATGGAACATTATGTTTATTTTCTTTGAATAAAGTTGAAAATGCTTTTGTTCTAGCAGTATTTACAGTGTCAAAAAATCCCAAATAACATAAACTTGGTTTAATATTATTTGATATGACTGATCCATATTCATCCTCATAACGAGATTCAAATCTTTTGAAATTTTTTCTTATTAGAAAGAAAATATCATCTGAAACATATACTGTATTATCGACAAATAATTGACGAGATGCCATTCTATATTCTTCAGGTTCTCTATCATATAATGTTTCAGCTACCCAATCACATGCATCTTTTGATCCATTTGCGAACCAATATATATTATTGTAATTCCATTCTTTCCATGACACTAAATCTTCTGCTTTAGCAACATTCACAAGATCTTTCATAAATGCATTATCAGGTTTACCTTCAGCTCTGGCAATTGCTCCAGCGTCTAAGCGTTGTTTAGACATTAATCGGTAATCTCTAACTTTTATTTCAGAATCATTAATTCTAATAAAAACCGGGATTTTCAATGTATTAGTACATGTAGAAATGATTTTATACATTAACACTATATTATCATTAAGATAACCTCCAAAGAAGTTAGAATGTCCTGGATATGTAACTATGCTACTTAGATTTTCAAGTTTATGAAAATCATGTTCTCCAAATACATTAATTATTTTATGAGGAAATGTGTATACTGAAGAAGCTTGTTTTTGAATTCGTTTTGTTACTGAAGGATTTACTGTTAGGATGTAAAAATTACAATCATTTGAATTTTTATCATATAAGTTAGATAAAAATTTTATTTCAGATTTAATTGTTCCACCACGGGTAGGATCTCCAAATATTAATACTCCAATGTTTTTCATATATTATTACTTTTATATCCATTAAGTATAGCATATATTTTAGTAATACTATACCCATATTTTTCTTTTATATCATTCAATTTCATTTTGTTTTTATTTCTCATTTCATATATTTCTTTTTGTATATTCAACGGTACTTTAATAGTATGTGAATCTTTCATTTTTTGTTTAGATTCATCAGAATGTGTTTTTCCAAAAAATGGATTTTTTTCACCTTTTACTGATTCACTAATATTTAATTTATGTTCATCTGTTAAAGAAATACCCGTTAATTTTTCTCTACTTAACCTGTATTTTTCACTATTAGATAATCCAACTGATATATTTTGTTTATGAATATCCGATAGATGTTTTCCTTTTAATGATTTACTAATATTTAAACATCTATCTTTATCATGTTTTCTACCATATAATGATTTACCAATATTTAATTTATGTTGCTCTGATAATTTTACACCAAATGGATGTCCACCATCTCCTCCACTACTTATATTATATCCAATATCTCTATTCGTCGAATTATAATATTTTATCCAAAAACGTTCTAATTCATTAAGTTTATTTCTATCATCACATTCTTCAATAATATCCTTTTTGAAATTTTCAATTCCATATTTATTATATGCTAATAACAATATTTTACCAGAACCCATATAAGTATTATTCTTATCTGGTACAACTCTTTTGCCTATATAAATTTTATTATTAATACAGTTTGTTATCTTATAAATATACATTTTTTATTTTATATATATCTACTATTTTTCTATTTCTGAATTAAAATAAAAATTTAACATGGGGAAAAAATGAAATTTAGTTTAGACTTCCGAAAATAGCTTATGTTCAATATCGCGGCGTTTAGCAAGGCCCGGGAATCTATCATTTATTCCCAATGTTTTTAATTTTTCAGTAGCAGCATCAACATCACCATGTTTAAATGTTTGCATAAAATCACTATTTCTCAATCCTTGAACACCCATATTATATGCAAGAGATACAAAAACATCAAATTGTTTTTGTGTTACATTTAGTTTAAATCCTTTAGCAGCCCATTGTTTAAACATACGTTTTACACCAGCTTCAGCTACATCAACATCTTGTTTAAATAATTTATCTGCTTCAACTTTAGTTATAGTATCTCCAACTTGATATGTTGATTTTGATTCAGGTTCTGCATGTCCATATCCAATAGTTATCATTCCATCACATATTTTATAAGCATCGGATCTGAAACTCTCATAATGTTTTATATGTTCTAATCCATCTTTTGAAATAGTAAGAGTTTGAGGGTCTTTTACATCTTTTTGTATTTCAGATATTTCATCCTTTACAATAGATTTCTCAAATGATGTAAGTGTGGTATTTGTATTTATTATACTGTCAGCTTTAGTTGCAGGATAGATTGTAAGTAATCCAATAACAAGTGCTTTAGCTGCTCTTTTTTTATTCTTAGAAAAATGCAAATCTTTTACAAGTGTTTTAAAGTTAATACTCTCTAATAATTCTTGTTCATTTTGTTCATTTATGAACGAATTGTAGTCTACAATATACATAATTTCTAAAAAGTTTTATAATTTTGTGAAAATATCATACTCAGTATTACGACGTGGTTTAAGTCCATAAAATTTTGGATTTGTTCCAACAGTTTTTAATTTTTCAGCTGCATCATTCATATCTCCTTTTTTTACAGCTTGTATAAAATCACTGGTTCGTAATCCTTGTATTCCCATGTTAAAAGCAAGTGATACTAAAACATCATATTGATTTTGTGTGATATTCATTTTAATTCCTTTTGCTTTCCACTCTTTGAATATTCTTCTAACACCCTTTGCAGCTATATTTACATCTTTTATAAATAACTTATTTGCATCTGCTTTTGACATTTTATCTCCAACTTGATATGTTGAAGTTTTTTCAGGCTCAGCATGTCCATATCCGATTGTTATCTTTCCATCTCCTAAATTATATGCTGTTTCTTTATATGTTTCATATTTTCTAATATGATCCCAACCATTCTGTGACATTCTAAGAGTTGTAGGATCTTTAATTTCATCTTTAACTTCTTCTAATACATCTTCAATTATAACTTTTTCTGTAGGAGTAATAGTTTTATCGTTTGTTATAATAGCATTAACTTTACTAATAGAATATATAGATAATAATCCTATTGCAAGCATTTTTGCAATCTTCTTCTTATTTTTTGCAGCATGTAATTCTTGCAATAATTCTCTAAAATTTATGCTTTCTAATAATTCTTCATCGCGAAGTTGTTGTTCATTTATGAATGAATCGTAATTTAAAAATAAATCCCATTAATTATTCATTGTTTTCATTTCAGTTTCTACAGAATCGCCTGATGTAATTCCCAATACATTAGTTGCAGTAGTATAATCTTTTCCATCGGGAATCATATTCTTAACAATTTTCATCACAGCTTTTTTACCTTTAATAAATGATTTATTTGATATTATTGCCATGACACTATTTTTCTGTAAATCATCTACATTATTTGTTCCAACTAATGCTTTAAGCATCTCTGGACTTGTTGTACCTGTTATCTGAAACAATCCAGCACCTCCTGATAAATCTGCAAGTTTAGTGAGTGAAATACTAAAATCCTTAGATTCATCTCCATCAACACCCATTTTACAAAAAAATGTACTCTCATTCTTAACTGACTTGGGATCTAAAACTGTTAAACTTTTAGTTCCTTGAGTGTTTAACACATTTTGCAAAGCTTTATTTAATAATTCAGAATTTTGAAAAAGTCCTGCAATATGTTTCATAAATTTTCCAAACAAGTCTCCTAAAAAACCTTCATTTAATAAATCATCTTTAAATTCATAATATGTTTTCATAATTTAAAATCCTTTTTTTTAATTTTGCCATTGATCGTCTTGAGCCGCCAATATTTTTATATCTTCTTTAGTTGTTAAAAACTGTGTTTGATTTACTTGACTTTCACTTTCTAAAAGCCGCAAATCTTTAAAATTCTTTATCGTTATAGTGTTATTTTGCATTTTTAAAATCTGAAGATCCTTTAAGTTCATCTTTAATATTACTCCATAATGTTTTAAACGTTAGAGGTTCTTCAATACTCATTGAAATTAAATCAACAACATGATTCAATGTACGATCATCCATTTTACCCTCTTTATCTGAGAATAAATAAATATAGAATAAACATTGAGCTACTGTTTGATTTGCTCTATGTATGCTTTTCTTTTCAGAATAATGTGTTATGTAATAAGGAACTATATAACCAGCAACTTTGATAAAATTGTCTGCCAATTTTTTAGTTTCCTCTTCATCAATAAGATCAATTTTAAATTTATCATTTACAGCTGGTAAATAAGAATATTTTTTACGATTCTCTTCAGATTCATTATTAAATTTTTCAATATTCTCATCCATTGATTGCATAATCAATTCAAAATTATCCTTATTATTGAAATATTTACGAGATGCATCTTTTATCGCAACTTCTTTTTCTTTTGTATCTGGATATTCTTTCTTAGTTTCTACTGGAATAGACTCTGGTTTTTTATCTAATATTTCTTCAGCATGTTCAGGTGCAATTTCTTCTGAATAATCTTCAGATTCTAATTTTTCAACATTATGAAATAATTCCTTTGAAATATCTTCAAATGGTTTATCAGAACCAACTAATAATTTTTGTAATTCACGAAGAATTTCAATAGGAGCTACTTTTTGTTTGTGTCTATTAGTTTTTTCATCTACCTTTCTAATCAAATCCCCACATTTCATTGCAGTATTTTTCAATGTCTTTTCATCAAGAGTTACTTTATCACTCTTCTCTGCTCGTGTATTAACATATGAAATTACAACTCCAATAAATCTTGCACGTTGATCTCTATCTAATAATTTTCTAAAATATCCGTCTGCTTGTATATCTTGGTTTAATTGATCAGATAATTTTCTAAAATCCGGAAGATTTTGTTTAAGTTTATCTTCATTTGCTTTTAATTTAGCATCAATGTTTTTTTCTTCTTTTTCATATTTACTTTTAATTTCATCGGCTTCATCTTCATCAAATACACCTGCAAATTCAGTTAACATTGCTTTTTTAACTTTCAATTTTTTCTGATTTATAAGTATACGCACAAGTTCTCTATAATCTTGATCATCTGAAGCAATAATATCCATTCGTTCTTCAATATCATTAGACATACGACTATAATATCCAGTACGTATTTTAGATCTAATATCTTTTCGATCTTTTTCTTTACCGAATTCAGCACGTGTTTCCTGCATCAATTCATCTTCATATTGATCAGCCAATTTATGTAATTTTCTAGCAGTAGGAGAAAAATTACGTTTTAACCAACCCCAAATTGATCCCCAAAAACCCTCATCAAGACGACCAGTTTCATCCATCCATTTATATATAGATGCTGCAACTTCATCATCATTAATGTCTATTAATTCAGATTCAATCAAATATTTATATTTTTTAAATTCTTCAATTTTCATAATTTAAAATCCTTTTTTTAATTTTGCCATTGATCGTCTTGAGCCGCCAATGTTTTTATCTAAAATATAGCTATCAAGAATCGACCAACTTACTTTATGTTCAACACCCAACTTCTTGAGTTTTTCTTGC
>JALNZW010000029.1 GCA_023229115.1 Patescibacteria group bacterium | reverse complement strand
GAGAAGGTAGTTTACCTAGATACTTTTACTATAAATGTACTAATGAATCATGCGGTAAGATTCATGTTGATAGTGTTGAACAACACGATTATAAATGTGCCAATTGTGGTAGTGATACCGAAGAAAGAGATTTTATTATACCAAATCTTGGATTTATTTCAGACGCTAAAAACAAAGAAGATACTATTTTAAAACCAAGAAAAACTTATGCTTCAGAAGTTAACTACCTTGGCTCATTAGAACCATTTTTAACAGATGTAGTGTTTAATGACATGTTATTAATTCAACAACAAAATGATGATAAATTATTAATAGTTAATGAAAACCCATTTTTCCAATGCCAGACTTGTGGTTATTCAAAACTCGAGAAAAAATGGGCAGATATAGATGAAGTTAATTTAACACACCAAACATATAGAGGACATGAATGTAGTGATAAGGTACTTAAGAGAATTACTTTGGGACATATTATTGTTACAGATGTTATCAAAATGAGAATAAATTTACCAATGACTTATGAAGTCGCACTTTCAACTATTTATGCAATGTTAAATGGTATTACAGCTTATTTGCAAATAGATGCTAATGATATCAATGGTATTATTGTAAATGATTTAGATGGTAAATATGCATTTATCTTTTATGATACAACATATGGTGGAGCAGGTAATGTTAAACAATTAATTGATTCTAATGAACTAAGAAAAATGCTAGAATTAGCACTTGATTCAGTAAATGCAGATTGTTGTGATGAAGAAGTATCATGCACGAGTTGTCTAAGAAATTATAGAAACAGTAGAAATCACAAATATTTAAAGAGAAAGTATGCAAGAGATACATTAAAAACAATCCTAAAGCAATTTATGTAAACATTGAACCACTCAACAGGTAATGAACATAAAAAAGGAAAACAAGTGATTTAAAAGTGCTTGATTTTCCCTTGTTTTCCTTAAGAACTAACAATTATAGTAGTTTTGTGAAAATGCCTTTGGTTGTATCAACTTTCCCTATAAAGTATATAAGAAGTACTCTATTTTACCCTTGATGGATTCATATAGTAGTTATCGTTTTATAGACTTTAAAAATGGCTTCTTTAAGCGATAATACGGCTCCAAAAAAATCTTTGATTAGTACGAAAAAGTACTCAAATAAGCCCTTTTTAAGGGCTTTTTTAATGAAAAAATGACTTTTTTAGAAAAATATAATTTCTAAGAGAGTCATTTTTGTTTATTAACTTAAAACCCAAAAAAATTATTGACATTGGTACGAACTTCACTTTTTGAAATTATTGACATTGGTACGAACTATACTTGAGGCCCTTGTTAAACTTATTTTAATAGCTAAAAATTTTATAAAATATTAATAATAGTTTGATTTAATCAAATAAAAATTTATTTAATTTATAAAATACGATAAAATGTTGATAGGGATTTGATAAAGGTGTGAATCCATATGTCATATGCAGGAAAAATAAAAAAATTAAGGCTCAAGATGTGCATCATAAAAGAACATTAACGGAACTTAATGTTAATGATTCTAATGTATCACTAGATTTAGATAACCTTGAGTGTTTATGTAGAAAGTGTCATAATAAAGAAACACACGGTAAAAAAGATGAATATATGTTTGATGAAAAAGGAGACTTGATAGAAAGTTATGAAAATAAACACTAATTATAACTTTCTTTGACATTCCATAGAAAAATATAAATTAAGATTTCTAAGACATGACAAAGCAAAATAGTAAGATAATCATATAATATTCTAAGAAAATTGGTGATATTATAAGGGTATTTTAAAAGTGGTTTTTCATTTTTTGGATTCATTTTCATTATAAAATTAGTTGATAATTGATTACAGATATGATAAAGTACAAGTGAAAATACGCTTCTTTTGTTAAAATTCTACTTCATATTTTAAAGGCAACAAGACCAAATTGTATCGCCGTTCTTTAATACTCGCATAGATAGTGGGATAAGAGTACTTGGAAATGGGGGGGATAGTTATGAAATAATAAATGAATCATAAATTGATGTAACTTGTAAGTAATGTAATGTAACTTATTATAGAAGCGATTGATTTTTCTTACAGAAATGGTAAGATTGAGATGAAAATTAGTCGTCATAGAGGAGATGGAATAAATGAAAAGAGTATTTATAATGATGCTATATGGATTTGTTTTTCTATTGGTTTCTTGCTCAAATGTAAATTTATACAATGAAAGTCATCTCAATAAAGGAGAAGAATCTGTGGAAGAACGAGATATGTTTAAGTATTTGTCTGAAGAAGACTATGGTGTGAATTTTAGAGACGTTATATACTCACATGAACAATTACTTGACTTAGTTCAGGATGAAACAATATTAGAAAAATATGATTACAATTTTTTCGCTGAAAAAGACCTTGTTATATTTAGATTTAATACACATTATTCTGAAGGCGAAATTAATGTCATTCAAGCTAGAAGAGTAAATCATGATATATATATATTGATATTAGTGTGAAATCACCAGCAAATAAAGAAAATACCTTGTTTGATGCACAGATTCAAGGTGTGACCTTAACCATTGAAATACCTAAATATTTAGGAGATTTAAATTATGAAGAAGATAAGGTGTCGATTTTAGTAATCAATACAAACTTTGAGAACACCTACAGATCTATATATTATAATTGCGAAAAATAATAAGGAGAATAATAGTAATTATGAAAAATAGTCAAGCCAAATTCTGATAAACGGATTTTGGCTTTTACTAAAATAGGATTTTAATAATCAATATATTTGACAAGACATATTTTTAAGTATATAATATTGATAATCATTATCATTATCATATAAGGGCTGTATTATGAATAGAAAATTAAAAATCGATTTATTGAGTCTTATTGCTTCATTAGTATTTATGGTTGTTGCTTATTTTATAAAAGATAAAATTATTGAAATTATCTTTTGGAGTTTAGCATTTATCATAGGAGGCAGATCAAAAGCTGTTGAAGGCGTTAAAAAAACCATTGAAGAAAAATCACTAAATGTAGAATTCCTTATGATACTTTCTGCGTTAGCTGCTTTCTTTATTGGTAATTATCAAGAAGGTGCAATTTTAATATTCATATTCGCTTTAAGTGGCGTATTAGAAGAATACACGCTTAATAAATCAAGTGTTGCTTTAGAATCACTTATGAAGCTTGTGCCAGAAACGGCTGTAAAGATTGAAAATGACAAGGAATTGATTGTCAATATCAACGAGTTAAATATTGATGATATCGTGTTAGTAAAGGTTGGTCAACAAGTTCCTGCAGATGGTATCATTATTAAAGGTTTAACCATTATTGACGAATCAATGATAACAGGAGAATACATTCCAGTAGAAAAAGAAGTAAATAGCCCAGTTCTTTCAGGAACAATTAATCAGACGTCAGCAATTTATGTTAAGATCACTTCATCAGCTCAAGATTCTGCAATGCAAAAAATTATTGATTTTATTCAAAAAGCCCAAAAAGAACAAACAAAAACTGAAATTGGTATTCAAAAATTTGAAAAATATTATGTATATATCGTTTTAATAGCTTCCTTACTAATGATGATCGTACCGTCAATTTTTGATATTTGGGATTTTAATACTTCGTTTTATAAAGGGATTGTATTACTAGTTGTAGCTAGTCCTTGTGCGCTAGTTGCTTCTGTTTCACCGGTAATGCTTTCAACAATGAGTAGAGCAACAAAAGAAGGTGTATTAATTAAAGGTGCCAACGCTATTCAAAACTTATCAAATGTTAAAACAGTGTTTTTTGATAAAACAGGTACAATTACGATAGGCTACCCTGATGTTATTTCTATCGATTTATATATTGATAATAAAGATCAAATATTAGAATACATTTATAATATTGAAAAACACTCTAACCATCCGCTTGCAATAGCTATTGTTAATCATTTGGATGATGAAATATCAAACAAAAATATGGCAATAGAAACAACCGAACAAAAAGGTAGGGGTATGGAGTCAGTTATCAATAATGAAAAATACTTTATTGGAAAAACAAATATTGATGATATCCGCATTAATAAAAGACAAGAAAAAGGCTATACAACATCTGAAATCACTATAAATGATGTACTTGTTGGAGTTATTTCATTTAGTGATAAAATTAGAGAAAATGTTAATAGTACGATTAAAGAAATAAAAAACTCAAACATAGAAACAATTATGTTAACGGGAGATAATTTATTTAATGCAGAAAGTATAGCTAAAAAAGTAGGCATTGATCGTGTAGTAGCTAATTGTTTGCCAGAAGATAAGGTTAAGGAGATTTACCAGGCAAAAACAAACGTAATAGTAGCAATGATTGGAGATGGTATTAATGATGGACCATCGCTTACAGTAGCAGATGTCGGTATCGCAATGGGTTCTGGAAGTGATATAGCTTTAGAAACAGCTGAGATTGTTTTAATGCATAATAATATAGAGAAGATACCTAAAACTATTAAACTATCAAAAAAAGCAAAACGTATTTACACACAAAATATTATATTTTCAATAACCATAATTATATTTTTAATCTTTATGAATGTCCTTGGATTAATTAAGCTTCCACTTGGTGTTTTATTTCATGAAGGTAGTACAATTTTAGTAATTTTAAATGGACTTAGAATGCTAATAGACTAAAAAGTGTAATTGAAGATGTTTTAGTATATAATATAAGTAGGTGATATTATGAAAATAACCAAACAAGGACAACAAATTTATGATTTGATTTTAAGCTCAGATGGACATATGACTGCAGAAGAAATTTTAATTGAATTAAAACATCAAAATTTAAAAATTGGGATAGCAACAATCTATAGAAACTTAAATGCACTTTTTACTGCTGGATATATTAACCGTGTAAGACATCCTGAACTTGGATACATCTATGATAAGAATAAGAGTGATCATTATCATTTCTATGACAAGAAAACCAAAAAAATTTATGATATAGACATTGAATATCAAGAAAAATTGGACAGGATAGTTGAAAAAATAACAGGTGGAAAAGTCGAGTCACATTCAATTATTTTTGAAGGTATTCTAAATGATAAAAAAAATAATGATTAATTTTAATACAATGCTACAATAAAATGATTATGTATTTAATCAAAAATTAGACTATTCTTTAATCCAAAGAATTGAAAGAACTTATAAATAATGTTACCATTAATAATAGAAGTAGTGATTTTATAGTGGAAAAATTACAAAAGTTTTTAGACAAACAAGTTGCTAACTTAAGTGTATTATTTACTAAGTTACATCATCACCACTGGTATGTAAAAGGTGAAAAGTTTTTTACATTACATGAATTGTTTGAAAAATACTATGATGAAATCAATGAGTATTATGATGAATTTGCAGAAAGATTATTAACAATAGGTGGAAATCCTACTTCAAACTTAAAAGGGTATTTAGAGATTACTTCACTCGGTGAAGTAAATGAAACACTAAGTGCCAAAGAGATGGTTAAAATGATTCATGATGATTTTATGTTAATTATTAATGAACTTAAACAAGGGATTGTTATTGCTCAAGATGTTAACGATGAAGTAAGTGCTGATTTGTTTATTTCAACAAGTGCTGCATTAGAAAAACATGCGTGGATGTTAAGATTCTATTTAGATTAGTTTAATATTTAGCTAAAACATTAAAAGGGGGCATATCCTTAAAAGTAAATACTTTTGGATAATGCGCCCTTTAATTATTTTAAACATCTAAAATTCAAGAAATTAATATGGAGGCTTTTATGATAAAAGATAAGAATAAGTTTGTATCATGTTTATTTAAAGTTCCAATCTTTTCACATCTAACCGAAGAAGAACAAAAAGGAATTGTAAAACTTGTTACAGTCAAAAAACTTAAAAAAGGTGAAACTTTATATAATGCTGGAGACGAGGGTTCTTTTCTTTATGTAGTTCATGAAGGAAAGGTAAAAATATCAAGATATACTGAAGAAGGCAATGAGCAAGTCGTAAGAGTCTTATCAACAGGTGATTTTGCAGGCGAACAAGCACTATTTACTAATAATTTAGCCAGTGATTTCGCAATCACTCTAGAAGATAGTATGGTTTGTGTGCTTGATGGATCTGAACTTAAAAAACATATGATTAAAAAACCAGAAATATCCGTTAGAATTATTTCTGAACTTAGTAAAAGATTAAGTGAAAGTGAAATAAAACTTGAAAGTTATAACTTAGATTCAGTTGGTAAAAGAGTAGCGCAATCAATTATTAAAAATAGTAATGGAAGAAGTTCTTTTGAATTACCAATCTCTAAACTAGATTGGGCTTCAATTTTAGGAATGAGTAGTGAAACTTTAAGTAGGAAATTAAGTCAGTTTAAAAGATCTGGCTTAATTGATTTAAAGGGGCAAAGGAAAATAACAATTTTAGATGAAGGTAAATTAAATGAAATTTCATAAACTTTATTAAAAAAAATTGACCTAGGTCATTTTTTTTAAAGATATATGTTGTTAATATAGACATATAAGAAGAAAAGAGGTTTATGAAATGAAAAATTTTATAGAAAAAAATAATGAAATATTACAACAATTAAACTTATTTGTGCCTGTTGTTAACAAAGTACATGGTAAAAATCATCCAGAGTTTAATGATGTTAAACGTAATTATGAAGTAATTAATAGTAAACTTAATGCTAACAATTTTAATTTAAAAGATGAGTTTATTAATTTAAGAAAGATTACTAATAATTATCAAATACCTAATGATGTATGTGAAAGCTATGAGG
>JALNZW010000028.1 GCA_023229115.1 Patescibacteria group bacterium | reverse complement strand
ATGATATAGTTGCTAAACGAGCAATTGAGCAAGTAGTAAGAATATCACAAACACTTCTTGAAAGATTAAGTATCCCACAAGTTGCAGAGAAGAAAGACTTATTAAAAGAAGTTACCACACAAACTTATTGGAATAAAGCAAATCTTGAGACTCTTGAACACTTAAGAAACGAATTAAGGTATTTAATCCAATATATAACTGATGAAGTAGGCATTTATTCTACCGATTTTAAAGATGAACTTATTGATCAAGGAACTAAAGATGTTAATATTTTAGATTTTAAAACATATGAAGAAAAGGTTATTGACTATTTATTATCTAATGATGCAAATGAAACAATTATTAAAATTAAGATGTTAGATAAAATAGATTCTAATGATTTAAAAGAACTTGAACGAATTTTATGGCAAGAACTAGGTACAAAAGATGATTATTTCAAAGTGACAAAAGAAGAAAACTTAGCAGCGTTCATAAGAAGTATTGTTGGAATAGAACAAGCAGCAATAAATACGAAATTTAGCCAATACTTAGATTCAAACATATTAACTTCTAAACAACAAGAGTTCGTAAAAAGCATTATTAATTATGTTCAACAAAATGGAGATATTACTAGACAAGATTTAGTTGAAAAAGTACCGTTTAATAATTTTGATGTTGTGGATTTATTTGAAGATAATATTGATATTTTAGTGCATGTAATTAACAACTTACATGAAAGTATTTTAGTAGCATAAAAAAGTCATACCAAATTAATAATAGATAGAGAGGCCAATATGATTGCTTATAATGAGACAGTTAAACAATTTAATATTGATGTTTTAAATAATAACATTATCAATAAGATATCTAGAAATTTAAATGCTGGAAAGTCCGAACAGTCAGCTTGGCAAGATGCTGCAGTTTATATGAAAAACATACTTGAACTATCTAATTTGCCAGATGATATTGAAGTTGGAATGGAACTTAAAATACCTATTACTAATAATAGAATAGATTTTTTAATTGCGGGTTTAAATAAAGAAGAAAAGAAGTCTTTATTAATAATCGAACTTAAAAGATGGTCAAGTGTTTCTAAAACAGATAAAGAAAATTTAGTAAATGCAGATGATACTAGATATGGTCAAGATTCTTTACATCCATCATTTCAGGCATATTCTTATAAGATTAATTTAGAAGCCTATAATGAAACTATAGTTAATGATAATATTGGAGTAAACTCTTGTTCTTATTTGCATAATTTAAGATATGATCAAGATATTAAAGATGTTTTTTATAAAGATATTTTAGATAAATCTCCTGTTTTTACTGCAAACGATAATCAAAAGTTAGCAAATTTTATCAAAAATCATATTAATAGAGCACATCATCATAAGTTATTATTTCAAATAGAAAACTCTAGAATTAAACCTTCTCAAATGTTAATGAATACATTAGAAGATGAACTAAATAATAATCAAGTGTTTACTTTATTAGATAAGCAAGAAATATGTTATCAAAATATAAAAAAAGTAATTAAAGATAATAGTGATAACAATCAAAAACAAGTAATTATTGTTAGAGGTGGAGCAGGAACAGGTAAAAGCGTTATTGCAATAAAAATATTAAATGATTTTGTTCAACAAGAAAAATTAAGTTTTTATGTTACTAAAAATTCAGCAGTTAGAACAGTTTATGGTAAAAAGTTATCAGGGAAAAGAAATGATCATTTAAGATCACTATTTATGTCAATAATTAAAATATCTAGAGATAGACCAGAAAATGTTTATGATTGTTTAGTTGTAGATGAAGCACATAGGCTACCAGAAAGATCAAAAGCTGGTCATGTACTACTTGGACAAGACTTAATAAAAGAAATAATTAACGCAACAAAATTTTCTATATTTTTTATTGATGAAAAACAACAAGTAGATATTAGAGATTATGCAACTATTGAACAAATAACTAAAACCGCTAAAAGATTAGGCGCTAAAGTTCATGATAATGATAACTTAAGATTAGAAGCACAGTTTAGATGCTCGGGAAATGATGAATATATTAATATTGTTGATGGTATTTTATATAATGAAGAAATTAAGTATGAAAAATTATATGACTATGATGTTAAAATATTTGACGATATAAAAGAGTGGCATGAAGCAATATTAGAGAAAATTGATACAACTCCAAATAGTAGAATGTTAGCAGGAGATGTTTTTGATTGGATAACAAAAGATAATGATGAATTGTTTGATATTGAAATTGGCGATGTAAAGTTAAAATGGAATAAAGATACATCATTTAGTGCCCATGAAAATCAAAAATATCGAGTAGGGCACATAGATAGTGTTCAAGGGTTAGAGTTTGACTATGTTGGATTAATCATTGGTAATGATTTAATATACAACCCATTAACAAATAAAATTGAAACAAATTATTTAACACATCCAGAGAATGCTGGTCACTTTAGAAGACATGGAAGAAAAGAGCCTTTATTGGAAGATTTACCAGCAATTGATAGAATAATTAGAAACACTTATAATGTCCTTTTAAAAAGAGGGATTAAAGGCTGTTATATTTATTGTATGGATAAAAACTTATCTGAATATTTAAAGAAATATTTTTAAATTAAGGTATATTGATTAACAAATAAAATAAGGATGTAATAAATGATCGATAAAATATTAAAACAAATAGAATCAAAAGAATCATGGATTAATGACAATGAGTTTCTTATCGATGTTATATTTAGTGCAAGTTTCAAACTATTAAACAAATGCCATAAAGAAATGGAAGGAGATAACTTGATTGCTATTATTCCTCCGCTATTAAGACAAGTGCAAGAAAACATTGTTGTTATTTTAGGATTATTAGCTAATTCTTATTCAATAGAAGAGTTCGCTGAAAAAGGCCATCAACCCAAACAAATTATGAGCGACATTAAAAAATCAGATAAAAATATTGATGAAGAAACTTTTAATAAACTTAATGTTTTTTTAATTGGAATGAAAAAGCTTCTTAATATATATTCACATACAAGTTTTGATGGTGTTATGTTTCTTTTTACAGAAAGATTTCAATCATTTGAATCTAGCCAGTTTAATAAGTTTTCTATTTTATTTATAATGCAACTTCTAGAAGCACCCTTAATTGCTTTATATAATAAATATTATGATCAATCTTTTGATTTACCAGATTCACAAATTATTGTTAATAGATTAAAAGAAATTAAAACTTTAAAGTATGCAACTAAAAATATGCCTACATCTATAAAGGAATTTATTAATCAATCTAAATATTTAAGTAGTTATTATGTTAATATTAGAGATAAATTTATGAATGAGATTAAAAATATTAAAGAAATAAAAAAAGATTAAGTAAAAGCATTAAAGGAGAATAAGTTTATGAGTCATAAAAGTAAAATATTAAAATTATTAGAAAAAGGATCAATGACTCAAGGAGAGTTAGCATTCTCTATATATGGTGACAAGAATCATGGACCAAATATATATTATGCTTTGATGTCTTTGGTCAATGAGGGATATGTTGCAAGAACTGGCAGAAATCCTTCTTATTATAATCTTTCCGGATTAGAAATTTCATTACCAATAAAAGCTAAAAGAACAAAAAAAGATAATAAAATAATGGATGTTAAGATTACAAATGCTTTGATAGAAAAGGCGCATCGACAAGTAATGCTAACAGATAATTATGGCAAAGAAGATGCCTTGATTACCGATGCTTTTAGAAAGTTTCCCCAAAATGTAGATTTAGAGATTGTAGCATTGAAAATTGGACTTATCGATATTACCAACTCAACAAACATTTCAAGATATAAAAGCAAAATAAGTGTAGTAGAATTAGCAGAATGTATTGTTAAAATTAAAAATATTGACGAAAGAATTAAAGATGGTGATCCAGAAGTTGTTAATGAGATTGCTAGAAGTAATGGAAAGATAAATCTATTTTCGTTTGCCTCTAAATATTGTTGTTACCACAATAAAAATGTTTATGGAAAAGATGATTATTCAATATATGATACTGTTCTCAAAGAATCATTACCAAAATATTTTGATGATATAACAAAGGGTAAACTTGATTCATGGAGAAAAACTTATAAGTATAAAAAATATAATAACTATATAACCAAAAAACTTGATGAATTAGAAATAAAAATAGATTATAGAAAGAGAAAGTTCGACCACTTTATTTGGTTTAATAACAGATGAGCATTATTGTAAAATAGAAACTTGGATAAATATGAAACAGAAAAAAATAAATACGCCAACTCTTAAGACCGAAAGATTAATATTGAGAAAATTCGCTAAATTCGATTTAAAAGCACTATTCAATATATTGAGTGATGAAAAAATAAATGAGTATTTGCCCTGGATTAAAATAGAAAATATTGAAGAAGCTGAATTTTTTTTAAAGGAGAGATTTTTAGATTACTACAATTTAGAAAATGCCTTTAGATATGCAGTTTGCTTAAAAGAAGATAATATTCCAATTGGCTATGTTTGGTTATCTAACGATAGTAGTCATGATCTTGGTTATGGTTTAAGAAGTGATTATTGGAATAAGGGTATTATTAGTGAAGCAGCTTTAAAGATTGTTGAACTTTTGTCTAAAACAAATATAGGTTATATTACTGCAACACACGATATAAATAATCCTGCAAGTGGTAAAATTATGGAAAAAATTGGAATGACTTATAAATATTCTTATGTAGAGCAGTGGATGCCAAGAACAAAGAAGTAACATTTAGGATGTATCAATTAAACTTTAAAATGAACGATTTCTTTATCTATGAAGAGTATAAAGAAAAACACCCTAATAAATTTATTGAAAACATTTAATTATATGAAAACCGTATAAACAATTTAATAATTACGAATTAATATCAAAAATAAACGAAGAACGACTTAAGTTATTAAAAAGGTCGTTTTTTTATTGTTTATGCGCTTTTTATGTGAAAAACATACAAAATTCACTAAATCTTGGCAAAACAACAATCTTCATGCCATTAACCATTGAGGAAGTGGTGAAGTTATCTATTTAAGTCGTTAAAACACATAAAATTAACAAAAATTCAAAATTAACCGGCAAAACAGTACCCTGCTTGCCATTAACCATTGAAGAGGTAGTTGGATTATCTGTTTTAGTTACTAAAAATGTGAAAATATAGGAATTTTTTAAAAAAACTAAGGAATTTCACTACTTGCTTGCCATTAACCTATGTAGAATAGAAAGTTTTTATCAAAAGGAGGATATTAGAAATGGTTGTTTTTATGAAAGACAGTTGTTAAACGGAAACATGGATAATAGGAAAAAATCCGTAAATCCGTTAAAAATTAAAGAAACGGATAATAGGGAAAAATCTCCTTTAATCCATTCGGATAAAAATGCGGATAATAGGGCTTATATATATAGATGTTCCTCCATCCGATGTCGTATGTCGTTTGTAGGATAGGGCTTTAGGTCCTGCCCTATCCCAAACAAATACATCACCGATCAGCATTTACCTTTATTTCAAAAAAAAATTAAAATCCAAGAAAGTCTGTAAATTTATGAGTGGTTGGTAGATAGGTAAAAAAGGATGATACCAGTAAAAAGCTACCTTCTGGCAGAAAGGGGAAAACATCCTATATACCAGCTGGCAAAAAAACTGGCAGAAAGGACTTATATATAGTTGTTGCCACAACCAGCTGACGCATGTTTGTAGGATAGGGCTTTAGGTCCTGCCCTATCCCAAACAAATGCCTCATCCGTCAGCACTAGCCTTTCTACCAAATAAAAAATTAGAAATGGAGAAGTTAATTAAATTTGAAAATGAAATAAACACAGAAAAACAGAAATTCAAAAAATGAATAAAGGAGAAATTTCTCTATATTCGCAAAACGAAGAAGATAGGGATATTACCCTATATTCGCAAAGTGATTAAAGGGCTTATATATATGTTGTTCGTTCACAACTCGCTGACGCATCGTTTGTAGGATAGGGCTTTTGAGGTTGCCCTATCCCAAACAAATGCATCAACGTCAGCCCTTGCCTTTTTTCTAAACCAAAAATCTTAAAAACTCTAAAACCGGTTAACTTTTACAACAAATTTATAGGGTTTTGAAAAATTTTAAGTACCATACCCCCCTCATAAGCTTTTAGATAGTTGCGATGGGTACCGCATGGGGGGCCTTTAAAAAATGGGAGAGAGAATTTTTGAAAATTTGATTTTACATTTTGAGATTGGTTTAAGGTTAGATGATAAGTGCTTTAATTATTTGCTAAAAGGGCTCAACGATTTGAAATGCTCGTTTTATTAAGTAAATGTGAATGAATACTTGTCTTTAAAAATCAAACAAATCGTTGGGGGTTATTTAGGATTTAATAAATGTTGCCATTAGTAATTAAAAGGAGGTTTAAATTATGGAAACAATAAAAAGAGAAGTTATCAAATTAAAAAAAGCAGGCTATGGTTTCGTAAAAATAGCAAACACTCTATCTATTTCAGTTAAAGAGGTTAGATCCATTTGTAAAGAAGTAGATAAAGTGGAACTGTTAAAAGGAAACTGTAAGCAGTGTAATTCCAAGATTACATCCGTAAAGGGTAAGAAGATAAAACAATTTTGTAGTGATAGATGTAGATGGGATTATTGGAACAATAAACAAAAAGTAGAAAGATATAAGAACGATATTTAAATTGCATCAAAGATTGTCCACTTAATAGCGAAAAAGACTTGACTAAAGAAGGCTAATAAGTGATGTATATAGTACCGCAAAAAAGGAAGGAGGAAACTTTATGAATATGATAATTACCAAAATTGAAGCAATACCAATAATACCTAAAAGAATAAGAGTAGCTGCATATGCTAGAGTATCCTCTGGAAAAGAAGCGATGCTTAATTCTTTAGCTACTCAAGTTTCATATTATAAGAAGTTGATCCAAAGTAAACATAATTGGGATTTTGTTGGCGTTTATGCAGATAAGGCAATAACAGGAACTAAAGATTTAAGAGACGAATTTCAAGCTTTACTTAAAGATGCAAGAGCTGGAAAGATCGATATGATTATTACAAAGTCGATATCTAGGTTTGCTAGAAACACAGTAACACTACTTGAAGTAGTAAGAGAATTAAAAGACTTAAATGTTGATGTCTACTTTGAGGAACAAAACATCCATACCAACAGTGGTGAAGGAGAGATGATCCTAACATTTCTAGCAACATTCGCACAAGAAGAATCAAGAAGTGTATCGGAAAACATGAAGTGGCGAATAAGTAAAGATTTTAAGGCTGGTTTAATATGGGGTGGTAATTCATCACTTGGTTATAGGCTTAAAGATAAGAAGCTTTATGTAGTAGAAGATGAAGCAGAAACTGTAAGATTAATTTA
>JALNZW010000027.1 GCA_023229115.1 Patescibacteria group bacterium | reverse complement strand
GCATTCTATTTTGAAGATGATATGAAAGCAGAAATTGAAGACAGATTGGAAGAACTTTCAGAGATTACATATCAAAGAGAACTAGGAAGTTATCGAGAAAAGGTTGAGCGCATATCTATAATTTCGGAAAATATAGCACAAATGTTAAATTTTAAAGAGTTAGATACCATTAAAAGAGCGGGATTATTATGTAAAATAGATATACCTTCAAAAGTAGTATACGAATTTCCAGAACTTCAAGGCGTTATGGGAAGAATTTATCTTCAACATAAAGGAGAAGAAGAAGACGTATACCTAACCGCCCAAGATCATTATAAACCAGTATCAGAATACGATGAAATATCAACAAATTTGATATCAAACATTGTGTCCTTAGCTGATAGACTTGATGATTTAGTTGGATATTTTGGCATAAATAAAATACCCACTGGATCAAAAGATCCTTTTGGATTAAGAAGAAAAACTTTTGGAATATTAAGAATATTAATAACACTTGAATGGGATCTCAATCTTAATGATTTGTTTAATCTCACTTTGCAAACATATTTAGAAACAAACAATCAAAATATATCTTTGGAAGGAAAAGAAGAGATTTTAAAAGAATTTATTGATAATAGATTAGCTACAATATTAGAAAGGGAAAGTGTTTCTAAAGAGGCTATTAATGCTGTTTTGATAAACTCATTTAAACCACTTAGAGCTTATCTAGCTGCTAAATCCTTAGATGAGTTTTTAGAAAAAGAAGAGTTTCAAGATTTCTTAATTGCATTCCAACGTGTTAATAATATTTCAAAAAACCATAATAGTCTAGATTATCAAGGAAGATTATTTGTAGAAAATGAAGAAAAGATACTATTTCAAAAATACCTCGAAGTAAAAACTCTTTTTGAAGAACAAATAAAAAAATTAGATTATTCAGGAGCTATCGAAACATTACTATCATTAAAAGGGAATATAGATAGGTATTTTGACAATGTATTTGTTATGTCAGAAGATGAGGCTATTAGACTAAATAGGTTAGGATTTTTAAAAAGTTTAGCCACGTTATTTTACGATATTGGTGATATTGAAAAATTATATAAAGGATAATTGCAAAAGATTAATTCAGATAAATAGAAAGATAAGGTGTGCATAAGATAATGGATTTATTGTACTATGAAAATTATAAAAATTGTGGATATTTTGTTCCTACGTATAAAAGGCAAGGGACCTATTTCAATGTTAATATTGAAGATATCAATGTTCAAGCCAATTATGAGAGTTTAAATGAAGATGTAGTAAAAATAACTAGATTAGGAAATAATTTCAAGAAGACCTATTGGTTACATATTTATGCAGTATACACATACTTTAAAGAAAAAAATATACCAATAAAACGGATTGTATTAGAAACCTCCAATGCTAGTTATGAAGTTCTCCCTAGTGATATTATATTGAGAGAGAAATGGATAAAAAAAGATTTCAATGATCTTAAAAACGTACCAAAATCGCATGGACCACACTGCAAATTTTGTAAAATAAAAAAAACTTGTCACCTTGAATTTTTAAATAAGGGTGACATTTCTGTAGTACCGAATTTTAATCAGAATCTAATCAAAGAGTTAAAGTCAATGGAATTGGATCCTATTTTGATAGTAAAAAGCAACCAAATAGATAAAATGGATCGTAAATTCAGAAAACCACTTTACAATCTTAAATCTTTACTAGAAGATAAGATTATTGCTGTAGAACCGTTTAATTTTCCAGAAGATTACATAGTTTTTGATGTAGAAAGTTATATGCGAAAAGACTTTCTTTTTGGTTTTTTAGAAAAAGGTGAATATACACCTTTTTTTCTAGGTAATAATGAATCAAAGAATGTAGAAAAAATGATATCTTATTTATCTAATAATAATAAAACACTTTTACATTATGATAAAAGTGATATTCTAGCTTTAAAAAAGATAGCCAATAAATATCCAAAATACAAATCAATAATCAACAAAAGAATTGCTAAATCATTAGACCTATATGAAGTTATAAATGAAAATTATACATTACCAGTAGTTTCTTACTCTTTAAAAGATATCAGCAAATATTTTGGTTATAAATGGAAAACCGAATTAAACGGGTTTGCTGTAATTTTAGAATATAGATTATATTTAAAAGGAGATAAACAATCGTTAGAAAGAATTTTTAAATATAATGAAGAAGATTGCCGAGCTACCAAATTGATAGTTGATAAATTAGATGAACTAGATAAATGGGAGTGATATTAATTGAAACAATTATGGGAGCTATTTAGAATATTTGCTCAAATAGGGTGTCTAACCTTTGGAGGTGGATATGCAATGCTCCCAATGATTCAGGAGGAAATTGTCAATAAACGAGGCTGGGCGACAGATGAAGAAATACTGGATTATTATGCTATAGGCCAAAGCACTCCTGGAATAATTGCAGTGAATACTGCCACCTTTATTGGATACAAAAAGAAGGGTGTTTTAGGAGCTATTGTAGCCACTTTAGGAATGATTTTCCCATCTATTGTTATTATTACCATAATTGCTATTTTTTTTGATCATTTTGAACAATATCAGATTGTTCAAAATGCTTTTGCAGGGATTAGAGTAGCAGTTGCTGCCCTTATATTAAATGCAATAATAAGTATGTGGCAAAATGCTATAAAAGATTATTTGGGAATAATTATTTTTTTACTCTCCTTTTCTGTTGTTGCTTTTTTAGATATTTCTCCCATATGGGTAGTTATAATATCTTTTTTAGTTGGTGTAATAATTAAAGGTAAAAAGGTAGATTCAAAATGATTTATATAAAATTATTTTTTGTTTTTTTTAAAATAGGATTATTTTCTATTGGTGGTGGGCTAGCAACAATTCCTTTTCTACAAGAACTAATTGATACTTACGGATGGATTACATCTCAAGAATTACTAGATATTATAGCAATTTCCGAATCAACACCAGGTCCAATAGGTATTAATGCAGCGACTTATGTTGGGTATAAAACATCGGGCATAATGGGTGGAATAATAGCCACGTTAGGAATAGTTGCACCATCTATTATAATTATTTCATTAATAGCTAGTTATTTTAGGAAAGTAAATGAAAAACCTATAGTTCAAAATGGTTTTTATACTTTAAGGCCAGCAGTTATAGGATTAATAGGTGCAGCTGGATTTGAGGTTTTCAAAATAGCTCTTTTTAACATAGACTTATTCGCTCAAACACATAATTTTTTAAACTTATTTAATATCAAAGCTATAATCTTATTTGGAGTAATTTTGGTTTTAATGAAAAAGGTTAAGTTGCATCCCATTGTATATATTGGATTAGCAGCTGCAGTAGGAATAATATTTAAATACTAAAATTAGTCATAAAGAGAATAGAAATGAGGGTGAATATGAAAAAAGGTGAATTAATTGTACTAGAATCTGGTACAGATGCGAGCGGCAAAGCCACTCAATCTGATTTACTATATAATCGTCTTATTAATGAGAAAGAAACAGTATTGAAGGTAGAATTTCCTAATTATAAAAGTGAATCTTCAAGCTTAATAAAAATGTATCTTAGAGGTGAATTTGGAGAAGATGCCGAATCTGTTAATCCTTATGCATCCTCAACTTTTTTTGCAGTAGACAGGTATGCTACATATAATCTAGAATTAAAACAATTCTATGAAGAAGGTGGCATAATAATTGCTGACAGATACACAACCTCAAATATGATATATCAATCATCAAAATTTGAAACAAAAGAAGAAAAAGATAGTTTTTTAGACTGGCTGTGGGATTTAGAATTCAACAAATTTGCTTTACCAAAGCCTTCTTTGGTTATTTTTTTAAATATTCCCCCAAAAATAAGTGTTGAATTGTTAAAAAAAAGAGATAAAAAGGTTGAAGGAATCGGTAAAAAAGATATACATGAAAAAAACATTAATTATATAAACAAAACCTATCAAAATGCCATGTATGTGGCTTCTAAATATAATTGGAATATAATCAATTGTTTAAAAGATGACGGCCGACTAAAAACAAAAGAAGAAATACACGAAGAAGTATATAATATATACAAAAATATAATAAATAGAAGGTAAGATAGTAATGTATTATATTTTTTCCGGCAAATTTGAGTTTTGGACTTTATTTGTATTAATTTATGCTGTAATTGCAATAATTGTAGTAATCTTGGAGAGAAAAAGGCCAGAGAAAACGATAAGTTGGCTGTTAGTTTTTGCGGTCTTTCCTTTGATAGGTTTTGCGGTATACTTATTCTTTGGAAGAAATTGGAAAAAAAGTAAACTTACAAGTGATATAGATTTAGAGTCTAGTTTAACTGTAACAGAAGAAGAGATAAGAAGACTGGAAAAAGTTTTGGGAAATGTATCAGATGAATATATACAACTAATAAATCTTTTAGAAAGGACTTCAAGATCTCCCTTGTATTTTGGTAATGACGTCACTATTTTTAAAGATGGTAAAGAAAAATTCAGATCATTTTTTCAAGAAATAGAGAATGCTAAAGAAACGATACATTTAGAATACTACCTTGTTAAAGGAGATGACACAGGCAAAAAACTTAAAGAACTTCTTATAAAAAAAGCAAATGAAGGTGTAAAAGTAAAATTTATAATTGACAAAATAGGAGCAAGGGTAAGAAGAAGCTACATTAAAGATCTTGAAGAAGCTGGTGTAGAATTAGCTCTATATACTTATTTTCTATCTCCTTTATTAAAGTTAATTAATACTCAAGTAAACTACAGAAATCATCGAAAGATAGCTATAATTGATAGCCAAATTGCTTACATTGGTGGATTAAACATTGGTGATGAATATCTTGGCAAAGGAAGGTTAGGTTATTGGAGGGACGTACATTTAAAAGTTGAAGGCCAAGCGGTAAATGGACTCCAGAAAGTTTTCTTAGAAGATTTTCGAAAGATAAAGAGTATAAATGGAAAGAAGGAATTTAATTTAGATACAAATAAATATTATAAAAATCATGAAGAAAAAGGGGATGCTATTTTACAAATAGCTGTCAGTGGGCCAGAATCAGAAACTCCTTCCATAATGCAGATGATTCATAAAATGATTACCACTGCAAAAGATCATATTTATATTTCAACCCCCTATTTTATTCCTCCAGAAAGCATAATGACAGCTCTAAAAATAGCAGCTCTTTCAGGTGTGAAAATAAAAATATTATTTCCAGGTAAACTAGACCATTTTATGGTTTACTTTGCATCCAGAACATATTTAGCAGAATTGATAAAAGATAATGTCGATATCTATTTTTACAAAAAAGATAGATTCACTCATTCCAAATTCATAACAATTGATAGTAAAATCTCTACGGTAGGAAGTGCTAATATAGATATAAGGAGTTTTGATCTTAATTATGAGGCAAATGTATTGATCTATGATAAAGAAAAAACTAAAGAATTAGAAAATATATTTCTAGAAGATTTAAAGATAAGCACAAAGTTGCCTCAGAATTATTTTGAAAAAATACCTTGGATAACCAAGTTTACAGAGTCTTTTTGTAGATTATTTTCAAATCTTTTGTAAAAAATTTAATCACTATTGACAAGTTTAAATTAAGGTGCTATAATATGGAAAATTAATATTGTGTAAAGAGAGGGTTACTATGAAAAAAATTTCATATAAAGATAAAACTAGAAACATAAAAAATAATGGATATTTTTACTTTTGGTATTGGAAAGACACCCGGTTTGGTGCCTTCCAATGCCTTTTTACGTCGTAATTAGGCGAAGGCGAATTCAGATTGGGTGTCTACAAAAAAGTAGACACCCTTTTTTTATAGCTATTTTCAAAAACTCCAGGAGGTGTTTTTAATGAAAAGATTAGTTTCAACGTTACTTTTGGTTTGTTTGTTAACATTATCTTTTGCTGTTGTAAAAGTAGGAATTACACAAATAGTAGAACATCCTGCCTTGAACAAAATTTATGAAGGTATCGTAGATGTGTTAAAAAGTTCTGGATTAGACGTCGAAATTGAACATCAAAGTGCCCAAAATGTATTTCAGAACGCTATAGCTATAGCCAAAAAGTTCAAAACGGATGTAGACATAGTTGTAGCAATAGCTACTCCTTCAGCGCAGGCAGCTGCAACTGAAATAAAAGATAAACCAGTTGTATTCAGTGCTGTCACAGATCCAATAAGCGCTGGATTGATACCTAAGTTTGGAAAAAACTCAGGGAATGTGGTTGGGATAAGTGACATGGTACCTGTAGAAACCCACGTTAATCTTATTAAGACAATATTTCCAAACGCTAAAAATTTAGCAGTTCTCTACAATCCTGGTGAAGCTAACTCTGTTTTTATTGCCCAAGAAACTAAAAAGTATGGGAGTCAAATAGGACTAAACGTAATTGAAATAACGGGAACTTCTGCAAGTGAACTAGTTACATCGCTTCATGCCAATGCAAATAGAATAGATGTAGCCTATTTATCTACTGATAATTTAGTTGCTTCTTCTTCTGAGATTCTGGGACAAGTATTTGAGAAGTTAGCTATACCCGTAGTTGGAGGGGATATTGATATAGCTAGAAATACGTCTGTTTTAGGTTTTGGATTTGATTACTATCAACTGGGGGTTGAGACCGGTCAGATTGTTCTAGACCTTATTAATGGAAAAAAACCATCGGAGATAGAATCGAGAATAGTTAGTGCAAATGCTTTATCTTTTTATATAAACTTAGATAGAGCAAAAAAGCTGAATATAACAATACCACAGGAGTTTTTAGAAATAGCTGATGAAGTAGTAGGAGGATAATAAAATGGATTTAATAGGTATTATAGAACAAGGACTTATAGCGTCGTTAGCTGCTATCGGAGTTTTTATTAGTTTTAGAGTTGTTGATTTACCAGACCTAACACCAGATGGGTCCTATGTACTAGGGGGAGCTGTTAGTATTTCACTAATGTATTTAGGATTACCATGGATTTTGTGCTTGATTTGTGGAGGCATACTTGCGGGATTTTTTGGTATATTAACTGCTTCCATACACAATAAATTAGGTGTAAATTCTTTACTGGCCAGTATTTTAATTATGACGATGCTTTACTCAATTAATATTAGAGTTATGAACGGGCCAAACATTTCAGTTCCAAAGGAAGTTGCAGCTCAAGAAGAGGCTCGATACACAGAAAAGACAAAATTAGATGACCTATTAGGAATAAAACCAAACACACAAATGTCTGAAATAGAAACGTCCAAACAATCAAAAAAAACTATTTCACCATTTAGAGAAAAGTCTGGATATAATTCAACAATACTGATAGGCGTAATAGTGGCAGTTTCAGTTTTTAGCACGATTATATTTCTTAGAACAGAATTTGGCATTGCATTAAGGGGATATGGAGGAAATAAGGAAGGAATAAAGAATCTAGGAATAAATCCAGAAATAATGAGCATAGTAGGGCTTTTTTTAGGGAATTTTTATGCGGGTTTAGCAGGTTCTTTATTCTCAATGTATGGAGGTTTTGCAGACGTTAATATGGGTCAGGGAGTTGTGGTCACTTCATTAGCTGCAGTAATACTTGGGGAGATTATTTTTGGACGGTTCCAAC
>JALNZW010000026.1 GCA_023229115.1 Patescibacteria group bacterium | reverse complement strand
TATTAAAAGAGAGAAAATGGAACAATTACAAGCCCTAGCTAGTATTGGTAAACTATCTGGAGGTATTTTTCATGACATTATTAATCCCTTAACGGTAGTAAATTTAAATTTAGAACAAATGAAAAATAATAACTGTCTCAGTGTGCCCGCAACTAAAGACTATATTCACCAAGCGCTTAATGCCAGTCAGCGTATTCAAGAATTAATTGAAGCCGCTAATCGCTCTTTACGTCAACAACAAAAAATATCCACCTTTAGTGCATGTGAAGAAATAAAACATATTATGAAAATAATGTCTGTTAAAGCAAGAATAAAAAACGCCCAAATTAAAATTGATTGCCAAGAAGATAGTTTTATTACGGGAGACAATATTAAGTTTGGACAGGTAATGATGAACCTTATTTCTAACGCGATTGATGCTGGTAAAGATCAAAATAATCAAGTTGCTATCCTAATTAAAAAATTAAGACCTGAACAAATTTTAGAAATTAGCGTACAAGATCAGGGAGAAGGTATTCTAGAGGGAGATAAAAACAAAATTTTTCAAACTTTCTTTAGCACAAAAACTGATAATAATCATTCAGGCTTAGGTTTAAGTATTAGCAAAGAAATTATTGAACAAGAATTTAAAGGCACTATTAGTTTTACAAGCCAAATCAATAAAGGAACGTGTTTTTATGTTAAAATACCAACTAAAATATGAATAAAAATCAACAAGCAATATACAAAATCTTAGAAGACTATATAAAAACATGGCCACCTATTTTACAAAAAGGTATTAAAAAAACTTGGCAAAATACAAAACAAGATGATATCAAAGGTCTAATCAGTCTTTTGCCTTTGTCTGTATTAAAAGATTGCCAATTATCCACCAAGCCCAAAGTAATTACGCAAGCTCAACAACTAGGAGTAGCCGCCTTATTTTTATGGATGGCAGCTAACTTACAAGATGACATCACAGACGAACGAGATGCGCCTAAATATTATGTGCCTCTAGCTAATACTTGTCTGCTCCATGCTTGGTATATTTTACAATCTCTGACTCATCCCAATAAACAACAAACTATATTATCGATTTTAACAGCTACTGATGAAGCTAATTATCGAGCTCTATTTTTTCCTTTAAAAATACCAAAAACGAATCTTGATATTGGGAATAAAGCCCAATTTTTATTAGCACCAATTTTTGTTCTATTAAACTATCTACAAATTAATAATTTAGAGATACAAAAATTTATGAAAGGCGCTAAATATTTCTTAGCAGCCAAACAGTTAGCCGATGATGTTTATGATTATCAAGAAGATTGGCAGATGGGTAGACGTACAAGCGCACACCAAAAACTTCGATCGCTACCAACAGCTAAAAATATTAATAACTATTACCAAAAACAATCTAGAAGGATCATCTTTTTATGCAATCAATGTCGCCAAGAATTAAAAACAGTCACTTTTCTAGAAAAAAATGACTGCTTTGAAAAACATTTACAAACTTTAGAATATAATTGTTATAGAGCTATGGCCAAATAATTTCTCCCGGCATATCTAAATCATATAGCTGCCAAAATTGTGCTTCGCTTTTATCTTGAAGCCATAAATCCGCCTGGCCGTAATCATTAATAATAATTGGAATGAGTTCCGCCTGACCAGACAAATCTTCTTGAAAAACTAAACGAGCCAATACTCCGTGCCTTGTTTGCTCTGACCACATCTGATCAAAAACTAAATTACCTAAAGAATAAAAAATAGGCTTATCTTTATAAATTTCCCAACTTTGTGGCCAGTGAGGATGATGTCCGATAACCACATCAGCACCGAGATCAATTGCCTCATGTGCGAATCTTTTTTGTTGAGTATTAGGTATAGTAGTGTATTCTTCACCAGCATGCATTATTACAATCACTAAATCTGCCTGATCTCTCACTTGCTTAATATCTACAGCCAAATTTTGATGATCCATATAAGCAATGCCCGGCCTCTCCGCTGTCGCTACACTGTAATCATTAGGATAGGCATAAGCTAAAAAAGCAATCTGCCAAGCATTTACTGTCATCAAGGTGGCTGCACGAGCCGCTTCTTCATTGAGTCCCGCGCCAACAGTTGCTATCTTGTTTGTAGTTAAAAGATCAATTGTATCCTCAATTCCCTTGTGACCAGCATTTAAAATATGATTATTCGCCAAAGACACTACATCAACGCCACTTACAAGCAAAGCCTCTAAAGACAAGGGATTGGCTCTAAAAGAAAAAGAACCACTAGGAACTTGATAATTTGCATTTTCTAAAAAAGGAGATTCTAAATTAATAATACTTAAATCAGCCGCTTCTAATGTAGGAGCCAGTAGTTTTAGTGGCCAAGCATAGTCATTATAAGCGACCATTTTAGCATTGACAGTGCGGGATAACATCACATCGCCACCGAACAACAAAGTAATATTTGGCTTAGCAGTCACCACATCAGCTGCTTCTAAAAAATTTAATTGCGACTCCTTTGCACTAAAATTTTGTTGATAGAGATAAGTGAGTTCATTAATTGAATAATAAGAAAAAATCAAAATAAGAGCACTTAAAACCAGTACTAAGAAATAAATCACTATTCGATGTAATAATAATCTATTGAACATTGATATTATTTAATAAAACGCCTCAAAACACTAAACTCTGGCCATGCTGTTTTGCTATGAATTAAAATTTCTTGATTGCCACCACCACCATGTGCTTCTGTTAATTTTTGGCCAGTATCAAGATCTCTCATTGTTTTGACGCTCATAATAGCTTTATTATAGGCTGGTCCAATAATTTCTACTTTATCACTAGCTAAAAGTGTGTTATGCACCTTAACTCTTAAATCAAAACCTTTATCAATCTGCTTACAAGCTAAAACTTGACCACAAAATTCCCAACTAGAGTCAGGAAAATTACCATCATAATTTTGTAAATTATTATCAGCAAACATAAAGCCTTCGGTGTAGCCACGATTCTGTAATTTATTTAATAATTCTTGTTTTAAAAAAGCTAATTCTTTTTTTATTTCTCTTTGACTATGACCAGCATAAATAAAATCAATTGCTCTCCTATAAGCACCAACCACGTTAGCTAAATAATAGACACTTTTAGCACGACCTTCTATTTTTAAAGCATCAACACCAGCGGCTATTATTTCCAGTAAACGTTCAATTAAACATAAATCTTGAGAATTAAGTAAATAGGTGCCATTACTATCCTCACCAATAGTCAAGGCTTTATCATGACCTTTAGGTTTAATTTCATATTCCCAGCGACACGGCTGAACACAATCACCTAAATTAGCATTACGTCCAGTAAAATAAGAGGAAAGAAAACATCTTCCAGAATAAGCGCTACAAAGAGCGCCATGAGCAAAAACCTCAATTTCGGTTTTGCCTACTTTTTTCTTTATTGTCTTTATTTCTTCTAAAGAAAGCTCTCGAGATAAAATCAAACGTTTAAAACCTTGCTGTTTCCAAAATAGAGCTGACTCAGAGTTGCTGCAATTAGCCTGAGTACTTAAACTTAATTTAGCCTGAGGCCATTGTTGACGAACCACTCTCATTACTCCCGGATCAGAAATAAATAAAGCATCAGCTTTCATTTTCCTCAAAAGATTCACTTGTTTAGCCAATGGTTTAAGATGACGTTCATGGGCTAAAATATTTAAAGTTACATAGGCTTTCTTGCCTAAACGGTGAGCATAATCAATGCCTTGAGCCATATCATCTAAAGAAAAATCATTAATTCTAGTACGTAAAGAAAATTCGGGTGTACCAAAATAAACAGCATCCGCGCCATGGATTAAAGCGGTTTTAAGTTTAGCTAAATTACCAGCCGGAGCTAATAATTCTGGTTTTTTGACAATTTTCATAAATATTTATTATACTATGCTATAATTATAACCTAGATAAATTCTAATTAAAAGCTTATACTATATGGCAAAAGATTGTGATTATTCTCAAAAACATGGCCGCTTCATGTGCCGACTACATGACGTCATTATTTTTAGTATTAAAATTTTAGCAGTTTTAACTGTTTTAGTAATTATTTTTGGTATTCTCAGCACTCTTAAAACAATATACATAAGTTTATTGGAAAACAATTTCTTACTAGATATTAAAAGTTTTTTTAACATATTTAGTGAAATATTAATAGTCTTAATTGCAGTAGAGATATTTCAAAATATTGCTATGTATATTCGGACTGATATTATTCCAATAAAATTAGTATTAGCGACCACTTTAATCGCAGTCGCCAGAAAATTTATTATTATTGATGCTAGTAAAGATAGCTATTTATATATATTAGCCTTAGCTACAGCTGTTATTGCTATTAGTATTTCTTATTACTTTATCACTCATAAAAGTAAAATCATAGAAAACAAACAATCTTAAGAGCATCCAACCTTATCACTATTTATAAAAAGACGGAATTAAATCCGTCTTTTTAACTAACGACTGCTAATATTTATTTACTTACTTTTTAATCTTTTTAGTTGTTTTAGCTTTTTTAGGAGCAGCTTTAACTGTCTTTACTACTTTAACTTTCTTTTCTTTTGCACTAGGAACAACTTTTTCTATCTCTTCTTTAATTTCTTTAGGCATAGCCACGATTGCTGAATTTGTACTTAATAAGTTAATAATTTTTTCTAACTTAGCAATCACAGTATTCATTTTTTCTTCAATTTTGATATCAACTACCGGCGCTATAGAACGCATTTCTGAATTATTGTTTCTGGGACGAGAATAACTGCCTCTATCATTATGCTCAGGCGCAGAATCATGACCACGAAAACAAGCACTGCAAAAGACTGGTTTTGATCCAGATGGCCTAAAAGGAACCTCACAATCTTCACCACATTCACTGCAAACAGCATGAAACATTTCTTTTTTAGCAGAGAAATTATCACGACCACCAAAGCCACCACGGTCTCGACCACCAAAGCTTCTTTTTTCAAAACCACGACCTTCATTACGATCAAATTTTTTCATAATTTTAAATATTTATTATTAGTTCCTATAGTCTATACCTTAATAAGATTAAAAGCAATGGTCTTAAAGTATAAAAGCCTTAATTAATCCTAGAGCCACATTTTAATTTTACTCCTAACAAATCTTTTACAGGGCCGAATTCAATAAGTAAGCGCAACATTTATACACTAAAATTATAAATAATAAGACTCGGATTCGAACCAATATGGGCCAATAAAATCAGGCAATTTGCTAAAATATCTAAAATATAGTGAAAATGTTCGAACCGATTTTATATAATAAAAACGGGCATTTCTGCTCGTTTTTATATCGATGCTCGGGGTCGTAGACAGAGTTCGAAAGAGTGTGGCTAAGATTACATGAGAATTTAGGTGTTAATTTTTAAATTTATTTGAATTACTGAAAAAATAACGATATATCCTTATTTCCCTGAATAAAAAAAGAGTGTCCGATAACGAACACTCCACTCAAAAAAATTTATCTTCATTTAACCACAGTCTCCCCAAAAAGTACCGTCTTGTTGTAATTTCGCAGAACAGAAACTCTGTTTAGCATTTAGCGGGCGCACGATACATTCAATAACTCTGGTTTTTGGGAAAGATTGGTGAGCTTCATCAACCAAATTTGTTACTATTTTTTTATTGATCTTTGAAGCCCCATCGGGATTTTCAAATACTAAACCCTCAACAAAAATAATAATTTCTTCGCCCAATCCCTGGGCCATTAAATCTGATGGGAAGAAAATTGAAACTTGTTCTTTTGTGATTCCCAATTCTTCAATGTCAGCGGCTCTGTTGCGCATGAGTTCGGAAAAAATTTCCAATGTTCCTTTATCCGTTTCCGTCGGAATTCCATAAACAATTAATATCGGCATGATAACCTCCTTTTTTAAGTAAATAATTAATTTTTTTAAATTTTAAGATAAAAATCTAACCCAAACGCCTCCAGCCGCAAAACAAAGTATATTGAAAAATGTTACAATAACAAAATTTTCAAGCGGCCAGCTCGGTAAATGGAATATCAAACTATGACCTATAATACCTAATACCGTTGGTATATAAGCATCGGCTAATCTTTGCACCTCTCCCATCTTTATTATTCTGTAAATTATAAAACCCAGAAATGCTGGGCCAAGAAAAGGAATAACAGTGCAAATAAAAGCGAAGAAGAAAAACACAAGCCATAATATAATTTTAGGCTGGTAAGTCATTTGATGAACTAAATTTCTCATTTTATGAATTTTTAAAGGTTCGACAATACAATTTTAACTATCAAAAAAGTATACTATAAGTATACTTTTTTGTCAAGTTTGCTCGGGGTCGTGGACAAAGTTCGAACTAGTGTGGCTAATAATAGTTAAAGTATAAGGCCTCAATCCTAAACACTATTATAATAATATTTTTAACTACACTCTAATATACAAAAAGACCCGTAAACACAGGTCTTTTGTAGTATTCTATTTTATAACTAGATTATTTAACTTCACCCACTGGGATTTGTCTTATATTTGCGTTAGAAATTCCCAAGGCTTTACTTCTCATTAAGTTAAAGGCATCAGCTGGACGACCTAAATAATGCATTTTCATATCAACTGGATTAACATAGTAGGCTTCACCTTTGCTTTCAACTCTCAAGAATATGCGACCCGCAAAACGAGCTGGAACACCTGATTTTTCAAACTTGGAGAAATTAGCTTCACTAATACCAAGACCAAAGCGACGCATCATATCAAAGGCGTCAGCTGGACGTCCCATGAAGTGTTTTTGCTTACTAACTGGTTCAACATACCAAGCTTGTCCTTTTTCTTCAACCTGAAGCAAAATACGACCAGCTAAGCGATTAGTTAAAGCGGTGTTAACCTTAGAAACTAATGATCTTTCATGATTCATTACTTGTTTTACATCAACTCTAGCCTCAGAACTACCTGGAGCAACAACTGGAGGGGTAACAACAACAGGCTCTTCACCTAAGACACACGCTCTAGAAGCATCTAGTTGTTGCTGAGTGCTTAAAGAACAACCAGCAGGAGTTTGACTTAAAACTGATCTGAATTGAAAACCGCTAACACAAGAACCCCAATCTGCATAAACGACAGAGCTACAATTGTTAACAATTGCACCTCCTCCACCGCCACCACCAGATGGGATGTTATAAGTAATACTAAACTGTGTTGCGGCTTCATTGTTGTTGCTAAAAGCATCAATAGCAACAGAGCCGGCGATATCTACAGTGACAGCTCCCTGTCCAGAAGGTGTTACATCAAATGTATATACCGTGGCGCTTTCTGATACAAAATTGCCAGCAGCTCCGTTGCCAACAGCGATATCATCAATCTCAAATCCAGTAACATCTTCACTAAATGTGGCTGTCATATTAATTGGAGACACATTAGTTGGGGACGTTTGAGATGCAGTTATCACAACTGTTGGTTCTTTTGTATCGACTTCATAATTTGCAGAAGTCGCTGCTGCAACCGGAGTGTTTCCTGCTGCATCAGTCCAAGCAGTTCCTGTTGTAATGGCATTTGTTGGATCTTCAAGATCATCTGTAGGTGTAAATGTTGCATTAAATACTAATGGATCATCTGTTGACGATACTGCACCTATTGCTCCGTTATCAACTGTTACATCGGTAGCATCAAACCCTGTTGGTGCTTCTGAAAATGTGAAAGTTACAAGTGATGTATCTCCTACTTTGAGAGCAGCATTATCCATGGTGAT
>JALNZW010000025.1 GCA_023229115.1 Patescibacteria group bacterium | reverse complement strand
ATAATTTTGAAAATTGTTTATATCAATTAAAAGTTTTAGAAGAAGATTTTAATCATTTAACAGAGGATTATTATTTTAAGAATAGAAATAAAGAAAAATATTAATTTAGTAATCTTTTTAAATGTATTGTACATAAAAATATTTTGAAGTAGTTTAATATTTCAATTAAATTATGTTGGCGAAAAATCAGTTGTAAAAGTAAATAAAATAACAGTAAAAAGAACACTTGCAAGATGTCCTCAAAGTAAAGGTTGTGCAAAATAGTTAATTAAATATGACTGAATATTTAAAAACAATATATCCTTTCAATTATAATATTGATAAAAAAGAAATAATATTACCTTCATTATATCCAATAGATTCTATTAAGAAAATAAAACAGTTTACTAATTATAAAATTATATATAAATCTAATTTATACTTTGAACAAATGCCAATTAAAGATAATAATTGGAGAAACTTATATGCTTACTTTTTTTCAAAAAAAATAAAATATTTGTATAGAGATTTAAATAAGTATATATTCTATTTAGATTTTAAAAATTTAGAATTAACAATTAATAAAACTAAAAAAGAATTATTATTTGATTTTAAAAATTTAAAAGCAGAAAAATCTTTAAAAGATTATTATTCAAATTATCTAAAAATAGTTGAAATTATAAACCTTTATTCAATTCTAGATTGTTGTGTTGTAGAAGAAATGGGTTTATTTAAGATACAACAATATTGTTCTGAAAATAAAATCAATATTGTACAGTTGTTAATGGATTTAGACTCTAAAAAATATAATAACTACCCAAAAGATATTGTAAAATTATATGTTAAATATATAAAACCTACAAAAGACTTCTGTTGGTATTTTGGAGTAGACCTAATGTCTAAAAAAAATAGTTTGATTGAAAAATTAGAAAAAGATACAAAAATTAAGTATAATAATTATATAATTAACAATTGGATTCCTAAAATTAGTAAAAAAATAATTGGAAGGGAATATTATATTACAAAGTGAATTAGGTGAAACTGTAAGGAGTAATAAACATGATCTTAAAAGGTATTGTAGCATCTAAATCAATTAAAGGAGTTTCTGGAAAAATAAGAATAATTAATAAGAACAATATTAGTAGTTTTAAAAAAGGAGAAATATTAGTTTCTTATGATACTAACCCTAATTATCTAGTAGCTATGAAAAAATCTAAAGCTATACTTACAGAATCTGGAGGCTTATTAAGTCATGCTGCAATTGTTTCTAGAGAACTAAATATTCCTTGTATTGTAAATATTAAAAGTATTACTAAAAAACTAAAAAATGAACAGTTTGTAAAAATTAATTTTGAAAAAGGGGAAATTGAGTATTAAGTTAGTAATAATTAATAATTTGTATTATTATGAAAGAGATAAAAGGAATAACTTTATCTAAAGGATATGCAAAAGGTAAAATCCAATTTATATCTGATGCAATGGATCATAAAAAAGCAGCTAAGATATTTAAAAAAGGAAATATACTAGTTACACATATACTATTTCCTGAGTTTAACCCTGTATTTTATAAAGCTAGCACTGTTGTATGTGCTGCTGTTAATCTTTTTAATAAATGATTTTTAGTTATTATATTTTCTAATAGTTTTATCTTCTTTTATTCTTTTTATGATAATTTTAAACTTTTTGAAAAGATTTTAAGGTTCTTTTTATAATTTATTTTATTATTTTTACTTAAAAATAATCTATTTTATAAATATAAGCTTTCATTTAATATTATGAAAGTAAAACCTTTTATTAAATGGGCTGGTGGAAAAACACAGCTTATTAATAAAATTGAACCGGAACTACCTATAAAAATAAATAGATATTTTGAACCATTTTTAGGTGGAGGGTCAGTTTTATTATTTATACTTCAAAAATATAACCCTAAAGAAGTAATTGTTTCTGATGTTAATTATGAACTTATTAATACTTATAATATTATTAAAAATAATGTAGAAGAGTTAATTAATTATCTTGAAATATATAAAAATAAACATTCTGAAAAGTTTTATTACACTATAAGAGGACTTGAAAGTACTACTACAAAAAAACTAAAAATAAAAGTATTAAGTGATTCAAATTTAAGTGAAATTGAAAGTGCTGCAAAATTTATATATTTAAATAAAACTTGTTTTAATGGACTTTATAGAGTAAATAAAGAGAATAAATTTAATGTTCCTTTAGGAAAATATAAAAATCCAGAGATATATAATAAAGAAAATCTATTAAAATTATCAAAACTTTTAAAAAACATTGAAATTAAATGTTTTTCTTATGAAAAAATAAAAGATTTAGTTAAAAAAGATGATTTTATATATTTTGATCCTCCATATGATCAAATAAACAATAATAGTTTTACTACTTATACAGAATTTGATTTTATTAGAAAAGATCAAGAAAAATTAAAAGATTTCTTTGATTTTTTAAATAAAAAAGGATGTAAGGTTCTTTTAAGTAATAGTTCTACAGATTTTATTAAAAGTTTATATAAAAATTACACTATAAAAGAAATCGATGCAAGAAGAATGATAAATTCTGATTCAAGTAAAAGAGGAAATATTAAAGAAGTATTAATTAAAAATTATTAAAGGAGTGTTTTATATGATTAAAGATGGAAAAGGTGGAGCAAATACAAAGACTGGTCTTTTTTTTGAAAAAAGAGCTTCTTTAAAAGATGTTTTTCTAAAAATTAATGGTTTTTCAATAAAACAAGATGATCTTTTTTTAAACAATAAAAAAATTGCAACTTTTTATACAAAAAATAAAATTTATACAAAATTACTTGCTAAAAATAATATTAACTATAAAGATTATATTTCAAAGAAATTAATTCCAGATGATTGTTTATTAATATTAAATAATAGTACTTTATTTATTATTGAAATTAAATTTCAAAATGTATCCGGCTCTGTAGATGAAAAACTACAAACTTGCGATTTTAAAAATAAACAATATAATAAATTATTAAAACCATTAAATATTAAAGTAAAATATGTGTATTTATTGAATGATTGGTTTAAAAGCAATAATTATAAGGATACTTTAGATTATATTAAATCTGTTAATTGTTATTATTTTTTTAATGAGATTCCTTTAGAATTTTTTAATTTTTAATTCGGCCAGCTACCCTCTTTAGAAAAAGATATATACATTTACTACTATATATTTATATGAACTATTATAATTCTTCAGATTTTAAATTATACAAAGGAAATTGTATAGATATTTTAAAGAAACTACCTGAAAATTCAGTAGATTTAATTTTTGCAGATCCTCCTTATTTTCTTTCAAATAATGGTATTTCTTGTAAAGCAGGAAAAATGGTTTCTGTAAATAAAGCAAAATGGGATGTTTCTTCTGGTTTTGAAAAAGATTTAGAATTTAATTTAAATTGGCTTTCTGAAGCAAAAAGAGTACTAAAAGATAATGGTAGTATTTGGGTATCTGGAACAATGCATAATATTTATCAAATTGGATATGGTTTTCAAAAACTTGATTATCATATATTAAATGAAATAAGTTGGTTTAAACCAAATGCACCTCCAAACCTAAGTTGTAGATTTTTTACACATAGTCATGAAACTTTATTGTGGGCTAGAAAGGATAAATCTTCAAAACATAAATTTAATTATAATTTAATGAAAGAATGGGATGATAATATAAGTGAAAGTGGAAAACAAATGAGAAGTGTTTGGTCTATACCTTTAACTTCTAAGTTTGAAAAGATTAATGGCCCTCATCCAACTCAAAAACCTATAGAACTCTTAAAAAGAATTATTTTATCTTCTACTGATAAAGGAGATTTAGTATTAGACCCATTTAATGGTTCTGGAACTACTGGTATTGTATCTAAGATGTATGGTAGAAAATATATTGGAATTGATCTTGAGAATAAATATCTTGATTTAACTATTAAAAGATTAGATTCTATTAAAAATAAAATTATTGTTACTGAAAGGCAGGGTGCATCTAAGTTTTGATAATTTTAAATTTTTTGAAAAGATTTTAAGGTTTTTCTTTAAAAAGATTAATTTAAAAGCGTATCTACATAATATTTATTTAATACATATAGTATAAAGAGGTAATTTTATGAAAATATTAAAAGAACCAGAATATAAATATAAGTTAAATAATTGTGACAAAGGTTGTTCTCAAAAATATGGTTGTGATTATTGTGGGCACGATTGTAACAATGATTGTTGGTATGATTGTAAAAACGATTGTAAAAACGATAAATAATTCTTAATGTGATTAACTGTACTCTCAGACTATATATACAATCTAGAAATTAAGCAAGAAAAAAATAAAATTACTATCTCCACTAAGTATTATGGTTTAGAAGTTGGAAAATGTACTGTAATTTATAAAAATTTAGCTTGGACTATTGATTCAATTAATGTAGACCAAAATTTTTGGAATTATAAAATTGGTACAAAATTAATACATAATATTCTTTTTTTAACTAATTATAATTTAAAAATAAGTATATCTAATAAAAAAATAGATTTAATTAATTTTTTTAAAAAAATAGGCTTTAATTCAAAAAAAATAAATAATAAAATATTATTAAAACCTAATTTAAATAAAATTGAAACTAAATTAAATCCTTATTTGTATAATTTTAAAAAAGTATATCTTAATACTTATAATAATTCAATAGTTAAATTAGATTTCAAAGATGATATTATTAAATTTAAACCAAAATTAATGAAATTAGATTTTTTAGTTCCAATTTTAACTGATTTTAGATCTATATTTAAATCAATGATTGATAATGGAGAAAGTAATGGAATAAATCTAGTTACAACATATTCTTGTAATTTAAATTGTAATTATTGTTTTGAAGGCCAAAATAAAGATAAAAGAATAATTAAAGATATTTCTAAATATAATGAAATTTGGAAGTATATCTTACCAAAGATTACTAATCCTTTTTCAATAGCTTTTTTTGGTGGTGAACCTACACTTAATAAGGATTCAATTTATTTTTTTACTAATAAGATAAGAGAATATTCAAAAAAGAAAAAAACAAAATATTATCTAAAAATGATTACAAATGGTACTTTAATAGATAAAGACTTTGTTAATTTTTTTAAACCTAATGAATTTTCGCATATTCAATTAACTTTTGATGGTAATAAAAAAAGACATAATGAAGTTAGAGGTTATTATGATAAAATAATAGATTCTATTAAAGAAATATATCCAATAACTAGTTCAATAGGGGTAAGATATAATATAACTAAAGATAATTGGACTGAAATTCCAATATTTATTAAAGATTTAACTAAAAAAATACCTTTAAATGTTCAAAAGAAAGTTTATTTGTCATTAGGATTTATTGATTCAAAAGATGTACAAATATCTGAATTGGATTTAGAAAAAGCAATTAAATCTACTATTAAATTAACTAATAATTCAAATATTCGTTTTTTATCAAAACCAACTCAGAAAATTAAAAATTGTCCTGCACAACAAAAAAAAGAAGCATGGATTGATTTTGATGGTAGGAAATATTTTTGTGAAAGAGTGATTGGTCAAAAAGAATATGAAATAACTGATACTTCTAAATTTGATAATTTTTATCCTAAAGACTGTTTTTCATGTAAATTATATCCAATATGTGGTGGATATTGTTGGGTTCAAAGTGAACTTAAACAAGATTATTACTTTAATTGTCTTTATTCTAAGGCTATTGCTGAAGAAGAAATAAAAAAATATCTTTCAAAAGGTGCTAAAAAATGAATATTACTATTACGAAAGATAAAAAACAACATAATTGGAAAAAAATCCATAAAAGAATAGTTAAAGATACAAGTTATGAATTTTTAGGTAATTTTACAGATAATACAAAGGATATAACAAACTATTATTGTTATGAAAAAGAAACAAATAAACCTATAGGTTATCTCTCTCTTGGTTTTAGTACAGAGTATCATAGGTTTTATGGTATTAACTTTATTGGTATTTTACCAGAATATAGAAGAAAAGGGATTGCAAGTAAACTATTGTTTTTTGCAAAGAAACATGCAAAAAAAGAAGGTTATCTAAGGTTATTTACAGTTTACAGTACAAGTGAAAGTAATGTTTTTAATTTTAATAGAAAGCACTGTTTTTCTTCTGAAAGCACATATGTAAACATTCTTTTAGATTCAGGAAAGAGGCTTTATTTTTGTCCTTTTAGTTATTATGATAAAAATCTTAAGGAGAAGTCAAGTCTTCTTCACACTTTCAAGATAATGTTTTTGAGGTTATAACAAAAGAAGCTTACCATAATCTGTAAGATAAAGAAAACCATTCTTTTCTTCAATAAGACCCTTTTCTTTAAAGTCTCTTATATTATTATATATAGCAGTTCTTCCAAGATTAAGCTTGTCTGAATTTGCAAGCTCTGGAAGAGTTATCTCTTTTTTAGAAATTTCTTCTAAAAGATCATAAGCCTTTTTACTAATATCAAAAGAAAGCTTTGGAACAACAACCATTTGGTTTATTTCAGGAGTAAAATATAAGATTTCTTTAATTTTATTACTTCTAGCATAACATCCTAGCATTATACCTATAGATTTAGGTTTTCTACCAGAAGTAATATCTACATATATTTCATTTTCTTCTTCTTTATAGATTTTATCAATATTTATAATAATTTCCTTTGCAATCTCATAAACTTCATAAAGCGTTGTTTTAATTTCTTTAAATTCTATATGTTTAAAGGTATTCTTAAGTTTTTCTTTAGTTTGTTTTTGATTATCGTCTGATTGTTTGTCCATTATTAGATATATTGTATCTGGTCCTATTCTTGTGATTGCTCCAACCATTGGAGTAAATGAGTAAGTATTTGTTAAAAGTATTTTTTTCATAGTTTTTTTTCCTAATATTTTATTTTTCCTAATATTATATGTTGTTAGTTTACTTTTTAAATGTATTTTTTTAAAGCTTTGTTCAAAAAAAAGTGTATTTGTTTAATTTTTGACAAACCCTTTTTAAACTATTCTGTACTATTTTTTATATATCTGTTCAGAAAAAAGTGAATGTAATAATTTTATCTAAAAATATATAATTAAAAGAAAATGTGTTAATAAATGGATAAATATATAGAATTAAACAAAATAAAGATCTTTTCTCTCGGCATACCTGCTATAAATATACTTTCTGACCTTGATCTTAATAGATCAGAATTTTCAAAAATAGTTTTTTCTCTTAACAGAATTGAATCTTGTTCAATAAATATACATATATCTGAAAAAGAAAACAATTTTGATTTTATTTTCCATAGAGATCATCTAGAAAATAACTTTAATCTCGAAAACACTTTATTTGATCTAAATGCTTCTTTTAAAGGACAAGTCAATATTTTTTTAGGAGTTTTTATAACCCCTTATTTTAAAAAAAATGATTTTAAAATCAAAGAAAACTATTTAGACACAAAAGAAGATTCTTTAAAAAATTTAGATCTTCATTTTCTAAGTTACTTAGATAAAGTTTTAGAAGAAGCAACAAAACCAAATAGTTTTTCTAGTAATAAATCTTTAAACATGTGTGTTATTGTAATGCCCCCAAATCTATTATATAATTTTTCTAAAGAAAAAATTAATATAGACCCAAAAAAAATTGAAAAAGAATTTTATGATATTGTTAAAGAAAAAACAAAAAAAGCAGATTTAACTATATATATAGATGATTACAATAGAGTAAATAATCTTGAAAATTGTTTAAGTTGTGAGGAACTAAATATAGCTGCAGCAAATTATCTAAATGGTTTATTTGAAAGTAAAAAAAAAATATTTAATTTAATTAAAAATAACCCTAAAGAATTACAGATACTTTTAAAATAGTTTTAAAAAAAAAAATTAAATAAAAGGAGAATAAAATATGAAGTCAGAAGTAATTAAAAAAACCATTAAAAACAACCTAAGGTTTGTGCATGTTAAAAACAAATCAAATGACATAGTCATAAACCTATATGTAAAGGTAGGTTCTTTTGATGAAACTGAAAATACAAGAGGAATCTCTCATTTTATTGAACATATGCTCTGGCAAGGAACAAAAAACCACACTGGTTTTGAAATAAGACAAAAAATAAAAGATCTTGATGCAACCTATAATGCCTATACTTCTATTAAAAGAACTTGTTATAGTATCTTTGGTCCTAAAAGACATTATGAAAAACTTTTAAAAATTCTTTTAGATGTTGTTCAAAATC
>JALNZW010000024.1 GCA_023229115.1 Patescibacteria group bacterium | reverse complement strand
AAACAAAAGTAAAGTATACTAGAATAAACTAAATAATTATGAACAGTGATCAAAAAGAATTTTATACCGCCGAAGAAATAGCTAAAATATTGGGATATAATATAATGACGATTTATAGGTATATTAAGGCTGGGAAAATAAAAGCCTATAAAGTAGGAAAAGAATTTAGAGTAAGAAAAATAGACTTTGAAGGTTTTTTAGAACAACATAAAACGAATAATGACTTATGAGACTAGTTAAAATTATTGATAATAATAGAAAAAGCTTAAAAGAAATATTTAAGGATTTAGAGGGTGTTTGTGAAGAGCTATCGATAGCGACTGGTTATTGGGATTTAGAAGCAATGGAAGCAATTTTACCACAATTAAGAAGGTTCAAAAAAATAAGATTATTGATTGGGAGAGAACCGTTAATTGCCAGATATAATTTATTAAGACCAGAGCTAGATTATCCAGATCAAGATTTTAAATTTGATTTATCTAATATAAAACCAGAATCAAATCTTAAAGATTTAGTTTCAGAGATTAAAGAATGGATAAATTCTGGAAAGTTAGAGATTCGTGTTTATAGGAAAAATTTTTTACACGCAAAATGTTTTATTTTTGGTTCTTATGAATCAGAAGAGGCAATCGGTGTCATTGGATCTTCTAATTTTACAAAAAATGGCTTAACTCATAATACAGAATTAAATGCTTTAGAGTCTGATCAAAGAATAGTTGTTTTCAAACCAAATAATGCAGAGCAAGAAGTCGGCCATCTATATTGGTTTGATTCTTTTTGGAATGATGAGAAAACAGAAAAATGGAATGAACAATTTGGAAATATTCTTGAATTATCTCCAGTAGGTGATAAGTTATACAGTCCTTACGAAACCTATATAAAGACTTTATACGAGCTATACAAGGAAGAGATTGTGGATGATGATGTTATAGATGCAAAAACCGAAACAGGCAGAACCCTTTTTGATTTTCAGCATAAAAACAGACAGGCTTTGTTAAGGAGATTAAAAAAGTATAAAGTTGCTATGCTTGCGGATTCAGTTGGTCTTGGAAAGACTCTTACTGCCATTAATGTGATCAAGCAATATCTAGAAGGAGAGCAAGGAAAGAAGAGAGTTGAGATTATTTGTCCAAAATCTTTAGTTCAGCAATGGGAAAAAGAGTTGGCCATAGAAGAGATATTTGGATTAAAACCAATAACACTTCAAAATGCAAATGAGATTGAGAAGAAACAAGAATTAGATGCAATTGCTAGCGTTTCTTTATTTGTTATTGATGAGTCTCATAATTTACGTCAGGCAAATGGAAAAAGATTTAAACAGTTGCTTGATTGGGTTAGAAATAATCCAAAAGCACATGTTTTATTATTAACAGCAACTCCTATTAATAATCAATTAACTGATTTGACTAATCAAATTTTGCTAGGAACGGGAGGTGATGCTGATGGGTTAAAATTAACAGTTGTTGATAAAAATAATCAAACAGAACAAAGAAATTTTTATCAAATCGTTGAAAATTTAAAGAAAAAGATTAACCAAGATTTAAAACGTGAGGGTAAGATTGATTATAATCATATTAAGCAGGTAATGACACCAATTATTAGAACATTTGTGGTTAGAAGGACTAGGCAGGGAATCGAAAAAGAGTATGGCTCTTTGTTAATAAACGGAAAAGAAAAGAAATTTCCAAAAGTCATTCCAGAAGTTTTAGAATATGAGTTTAATAATAACCTTACCGAGAAATTGATAAAAATTAATTCTAAGAATATTCCACTAAAAGATGTATATGAATGTGACCCAGAGCAAATCATTAAAGAATGTAAAGATTTGAGACATCCTTTGGATCAGCTTGAGAATATTAAAAGAATAGAAAGCGATGAAGAAAAAAGTCCTCTTTATTTTATTTTTCAGTTAATTTTAATGCTTGGATTTATCCCTTATCGCTGGATGATGTACCAAACTACTTATTATGGAAAAACACGTGAAGATATAAAAGAGTTAAAATTAAATTCAGAAAAAAGTAAAAAACTATTGTTGCAATTAGGTATTTTTGGAATTTTACGAACAGTTTTTTTAAAAAGAATGGAATCTTCGGTTAGTGCTCTTGAAACTTCGCTTAATAATTATTTAATAAAGTTAGAGGTTTTTGAGAAAGGGGTCAATCAAGGTAAAATCATATCTCTAGAGGATCTAGATTTATTAGTTACTAGTTTGGGAGACGAAGACGTGGAGATTGATGAAAATTTACTGAAAGAGAATGTCCTAGATGAAATTGATGATAAAAATTATGAACTAAAGGCGTTGAAATTAGATATAAAGAGGGAAAAGGAAATAATATCTATAATTCAAAAACAACTAATCGTTCTAAATAAAAATGACACTAAAATAAAATGTTTCGCTGATAAGTTAATAGAACTAAAAGCAAAGTATCCAAAGCAAAAAGTGTTAGTTTTTTCATACTTTGCTGATACAATTAAATACTTAGAAAAAAATATTTGTAAACATTGTGTCTTTTTGAATGAAGATAATACAGGATTTATATCTTCAAAAAATAGAAATGATTCCGAAAAAATAGCATCTTTATTTTCCCCAAAATCAAAGAAATACGAATTAAAAGATGAAGAAAAAGAGTTACAATACCTATTCTCAACAGATGTACTTTCCGAAGGTCAGAATCTTCAGGATTCTGCTATTTTAATAAATTATGACTTGCATTGGAATCCTGTCAGAATGATTCAGAGGAATGGTAGGGTCAATAGGCTCGGAACTGATTTTGATGAGGTCTATATTTATAATATGAGGCCTGAGCAGGAATTGGATTCATATTTAAAATTAATTCAAAGACTAGAAGGAAAAATTGATATTATTAGAAATACGATTGGTACAGATACGCCAGTTTTGGACGAAGTAGAAAACCCTATAGAATATACAGATTCTGTAAGCGATGTATATAGCAAGGATTTTGAAACAAGAATGAAAGCATTAGATGATGCTGAAAAAGCTTCCGATTTTTTACTCTCAGAGGATGAATTTATAATTGATCTTAAGAAGTTTAATTCGAATCCAAATTTTTCCAACGAGTACAAAGAATCAATCTATTCTATTTCGGATGGAAAGTGGGCAATTTTGCCAAATTCAGAAACGAGAGGAGAAAAAAGAACAGATGTTTTTGGACTAATTCGTTTATATGCAGAAAACGAAGAAGATCCTTTTGGTTATCAATTTGCAAAAACAGATTTGAGAGGATCAAAAATTCAGGCAATTTCTCAATTACAGGCGTTAGAATGGATAAAAGCTACTCCAGAGGATAATAAGCGCTTAAAAGACGATATAACAGCCAATAAAGTTGCTATTAAAGAAAGATTAGAAGAGAGTATTATTAATTATTTTGGAGAAGAGGAAATAGGTTCTTTAATTGGACAAGAAAATAAGATTTTAAAGATACTTTACGAGAATCAATATTCTCAAGAAGAGATCGATCTTGTTAGAAGTGTTTTTAAAGCAAACAATATCTTTTACAAAAGAGACATTAATCAATTAAAAAGGAAAATAATTTTAAAGCAGAACAAAAATGAAGTTTATCAACAAGAATTGAGAGATTTGATTAAATTAGCCAAAAAAGTTAACAAACAAAAAGAAGAAGAAACTTCTACAGCTTTCAAAGAAGCAAAAGGTGTTTTGTTTTATATAAATAAAAATGAGTGAACAAATATCAAGCAAAATTAAAGAGATACAAAGAGAATTAATCGTGCTTAACGAAAAGAAAGATTTTTTCCAGGCTCAAAAAGTTATACTCTCTATTATTAGATTATTAGACGATTCTATATCAATTGATGATAAAGATATTTTTCAATTGTTCACTGATAGCGATGGGAAGATTAGGGCAAATGGGAGTTGGTTTTATGAAGATCCAATAATAATAGACAGAAAAGCTACTTATAAAGTTTATTCTAATAATAATTTAAACATAGATTTTAAGTTATATGGGGTTAAGAAGCCCGTAAAAAGAATCATTTCTTGGGTTCAAGCTCTTACTCCAAATTTTGAAGATGAGCCTTACAACAAGAATTATAATATTGGAATTGATTTTGTGATTCCTGAAAGTTTTGATAGAGTTATTATTATTTTAAGCAATAATTGGGTTATTAGAACGCTTGAATTAAAAGGTGAGCTAACCGCTACATATCAAGAAATTTTCGCTAAATGGGCTGAAATAAAGCATTTTGATAATAGGCAAGAATTACATAAAATATTATGGGATAGTTTTGATATACATCCTCTTAATAAGAAATTTTATGCAGGTATAAGTGAAAGATTTAATATTTTACGTCAATATCTAGTTAAAAATAGGGTCTTTGATGAAAAGCACGCATCTTTTTTTACAAATAGACTTCTTGGAAGAATAATTTTTTGTTGGTTTTTAAATAAAAAAGGAATTATAAATTCAGATTTTAAATATTTTGATTCGGAGAGTTTTGCGGATGATAATAAGTATTACAGAGAAAAATTAGAAAAATTGTTTTTTGGGGTATTAAATACTCCCATTGAAGATAGAAAAGTAGAGGACAATGTTACACCATTTTTAAATGGTGGATTGTTTGAGGCGAGAGAGAATGATCTATATAAAGATTCAAAGCTAGTATTTCCTAAAAATTATTTTGATGATTTATACAATTTTTTGTTAAGTTATAACTTCACAACCGATGAGAGCACAAGTCAGTTTCAGCAGGTGGCAATTGATCCAGAAATGCTTGGTAGAATTTTTGAAAACTTACTCGCAGAGATTACTGAAGAAACAGGAGAGCAAGCGAGAAAAGCCAAAGGCGCTTTTTACACCCCAAGAGAAATAGTTGATTATATGTGTAAGGAGTCCTTGAAAGAGTATTTAAAAACCAAACTTAAGGAAGATGAATTTAGAGATCAAAGATTATACCAATTAATAGAAGCTCCCGATAAGGATTTTCAGGATCAAGACCATAATTGGAGAAGAGATTGGAAGCCATACAAAGAAGATATAATTAAAGCTTTAGATGAATTAAAAGTTTTAGACCCTGCTTGTGGATCAGGAGCATTTCCAATAGGAATGTTGCAATTATTAGTAAAAGTTTATGAAAGATTAGAATCAAGATTTGATTCTTATAAGACTAAAGTAGAAATTATAGAAAAAAATATTTATGGGGTTGATATAGAACCAATGGCGGTAGAGATTTCAAGATTAAGGACTTGGCTGTCGATCATTGTTGATGAAGAATCTGATTCTAAAAAAATTAAACCTCTTCCTAATTTAGAGTTTAAATTTGTATGCGCAAATTCTCTTATTGATCTTGATAACGGTACATCTGTTTTGGGAGATGATTCAAATTTAGATGTTAAACTTCGAAATATTAGAGATGCATATTTTAACACAGAAAGTTTAAACAAAAAGAAAAAATTAAGATCAGAGTATGAAAAACTTGTAAGCGGACAAGAGAATTTATTTGGAGAATCTTTAAGGTCAAAACAATTAAAAACTTATAAACCATTTGACAATGAATCATCTGCAAGCTTTTTTAATCCAGGGTTTATGTTTGGTACCGATAGGTTTAATATCGCAATCGGTAATCCGCCTTGGGAAAAGTTTAAACCACTAGATCCCGAGTTTTTTAGTAGTTATTATGCTGACTATCGTGAATTATCTAAAGATAAACAAAAATCCCTTAAAGATGAATTATTATTAGATTCCCAAATTGCAAATGCATATAAGGATTATCTTTTGAAATACAAAGATATGGCTCTTTATTTTAACCAAAAATACAACCTTCAAGGATCAAGCGATCTAAACTTGTATAAGTTGTTTTTGGAAAAAACTTACAATGTTTCAGATATAGTAGCATTATTGATACCAGGTCAAATTACAGTAGATCAAGGAGGTAAATTGTTTAGAGAAAAGTTTTTTGAAGATAAAAGTATCGTAACAATAATTGGCTTTAGTAATAAGGATGGTCTTTTTTCTGCTGTAGATAATAATCAAAAGTTTGCCTTTATATTGCTAAACCATATCAATTCTAATAAAACAATTAAGACACTTGGGTGGATTCCTAGATTTGATGATATAAAAGACATTGGAGTTATCGAAGTTGATCAAAACTTTTTTGAGAATTTTGATGATAATAAAACAATTTTTTTAGACACTGGAAGAAATCTCAGCATCTTAAGCAAAATTAACTCTAATGATAATTTTTTAACTCTTTCTAAATTAAATTACCATTATTGGAGGGAGTATGATGTTACAATGGACGCAAATCTTTTCAATGATAAAGCTGGTGGACATCTTTTATTTTCAGGAAAGGCAATTGGACAATTTGACTGTATGCTTAAAAGCTGGCTAGAGAAACATGGAAGGAGTTCTTTGTGGCGGAATGTTGGATTCCCTAAGTTGAAAAATTATAGAACCGAGTATTATGTAAATGAAGTACCCGAAAGAATAGAAAGTCATCATTCACAAGATAAAAGTGATTACAGAATTGTGGTCCAAACAGTTACTGGGGCAATAAACAATATGAGAACACTTTATTCTGCAATCCTTCCTAAAAAACACCTAACAAATAATAGTCTTGGTAACCTTTTTATTGGCAACACAGATGAAGAACTTGTCTTTTATTCAGCTATACTTAATAGTTTTATAGTTGACTGGCAAGCAAGATTAAAAGTTGCCACAAATCTAAACAAGTTTATTCTAGATACCTTAATTGTCCCTAATTATAAAAAAACACCAGAAGATGTACGAGAGAAAATTATAGAAATGTCGCTTTCTCTTTCTGCGGTTAATTCTGACTTCAATAATTTAACAAAAAAAATCAAAGGCAAGGAGGTATCTGAAGTCCTTATTGTTTATGAACAAGACAGACAAAAAATAAAAAATGAATTAGATGTAGTAATAGCTAAACTATTTAATCTACAAAAAGATGATCTTGAGTTTATATTAGACAGTTTCCCGATTGTACCTAAAATTATTAGAGATAATATTTTAAATATATATTAAATAATATGAAAGCAATAATTTTAGCCAGAGTTTCAACAGAAGAACAAATGACAGAGGGGCAGTCAATTCCTGCTCAAATTGGTCGTGCAAGAGAATATGCAAAAAGAAAGGATTTTGATATGGTTAAAGAATACCAATTTGATGAATCTTCAACGAAGGATAAAAGAGCTAAATTTGAAAAAGTAATAGAAGATATTAGAAAGTCAAAGGAAGCTATAGCTTTAATTGTTGAAACTGTTGATAGATTGCAAAGAAGTTTTAAAGAATCAGTGGAATTAGATGCTTTAAGAAAAGAAGGAAAATTAGAACTTCATTTTATAAGGGAAAATTTAATTGTTCATAAGGATTCTAATAGTTCAGAAATACAAAGATGGGATTTAGCAACTTTTGTGGCTAAAAGCTTTGTTCTGCAAATTAGTGATAATGTAAAAAGAACATTTTCAAATAAAGTTAAATTAGGGGAAATTATTGGTAGAGCCCCTATCGGCTATTTAAATGTAACAGATGAAATTACAGAGAAAAAAGATGTAATTGTAGATAGGGTAAGAGCTAAATATATCTGTAAAATATTTAAATTATATTCAACAGGCGATTGTTCAATGAAATATTTATCTAAACTAATGAATGAAGAGGGCTTAACCACTAAAAAAGGAAAAAAACTTGGAGTAAGACAAATGGAATTAATTCTTAAAAATCCATTTTATTATGGTTATCAATTATATAAAGGAGAGCTTTATCCTCATAAATATGAGCCATTAATAAGTTATGAGCTATTTTTGCAATGTCAAAAAGTAAAAGAAGGATATAAAAAGATACCAAGAAAGGTTTCTGAAAAGCCATTTGTTTTTCAAGGATTAATGACTTGTGCTAATTGTGGATGTAGAATTACACCCGAACTTAAAAAAGGTAAATATGTTTATTATCATTGCACTAACCATAAAGAAATATGTGAAAAGATATACGTTAATCAAGATGATTTACTAAAAGAAGTAAAAGCTGTTTTTAGTAAGTTAGTTTTGTCAGATGAAGAAAAAGATAGGCTTGTTAATTCTTTAAAAGCAACAGAAGAAGGGAAGAATGAATTTCAAAAAATGCAATTAAAAGAATTAAGAAAAGAAAATGATCGAATAGAGGAAAAAATATCAATAATGTATGAAGATAGACTTTCAGGAAGTATTACTATTGATTTCTATAACAAAAAGTTTAAAGAGTTAATGGAAAAGAAGCAGGAAAATGAGTTTAAAATGAAAAGACTAAACAATGCCAATAAAAACTACTATATCACTGCAAATACAATACTTTCCTTAGCTCAAAGAGCTCCTGAAATCTTTGAAAGTTCTGAAACAGAAGAAAAAAGGCAATTAGTGAATTTTGTATTTCAGAACTTAGAGTTAGACGGCAAAAAGCTTTTATTTAAAACGAAAACACCCTTCGAGAGGGTGCTTGAGTATCAAAGTACTCACAATTGGGGTGACTAACGGGATTTGAACCCGTGCTAAGAGTTCCACAAACTCTTGTGCTACCACTACACCATAGCCACCATAGTGTTTGTACTCCCGGCAGGATTCGAACCTGCAACCTACGGATTAGAAATC
>JALNZW010000023.1 GCA_023229115.1 Patescibacteria group bacterium | reverse complement strand
GTTATTATACCAAATGGTATAGATCCAAAAATTTTCAAATTCTTAGATAAAGAAAAGATAAAAAGAGAGTTAGAACTGAACAAAAAAGTGGTAGGTTTTGTTGGGGGGTTAAAACCCATCAAAAGAGCTGATAAATTCCCTGAGATATTTGAAAATATAGCTTCAACCCAAGAAGTTGAATTTTTGGTAGTTGGAGACGGAGAGTTGAGAGAAAACGTTGAAAAAGAATGCAAACAAAAAAATTTAAATGTAAAATTTGTAGGTAGAGTTCCTAACGATGAGGTGCCATATTATATGAATGCTATGGATGTTATGATACTACCAAGTAGAAATGAAGGGTTTGGAGCAGTAATTATAGAGGCTCAGGCATGTGGAGTTCCTGTAGTTGGAAGTAGTAACGGAGGAATACCAGAGGCCATTGGAGATGGTGGAATAGTTGTAGAAGAAGGAGAAGATTTTGAAAAAAGATTTGCAGAAGCTGTAGTTGAAATGCTTAAAAAGCCTATTGACAGTGGGTATTTGAGAAAAAGAGCTTTGGTAGATTTAAAAGAAACTTAGCCTTTAAGTATTCAAAATATATGTGGAATCAGATTTTGGCAAAGGATATTCCTCATTCAGTAAGAGACGAAGAAACTTTAGTTATGCTAGAAGAAATAGGCATAAAATTAATAATAAAAGGAGTAAACGAAGTGAAACTAATCAGTTTAATAGGCGCTCGTCCACAAATAATTAAAGAAGCAATTTTAAATCAAGAATTAGAAAAAGAAGGAATAGAAGAAATTCTGGTTCATTCAGGACAACATTATGACTTTAACATGTCCGATGTATTTTTCAAAGTGTTAAATATAAAAAAAGTTAGTTACAATTTAGGAATAGGTTCAGGAACACATGCAGAAATGACTGGCAAAACAATGATAGAATTTGAAAAGGTAGTACTAAAAGAACGCCCTGATATTATACTAGTATATGGAGACACAAACACCACCTTAGCTGGAGCATTAGTTGGCTCAAAGTTAAAAATCCCAGTTGCACATGTAGAAGCAGGTATAAGGCAAGAACCAAAAGACATGCCCGAAGAGATAAATAGAGTACTAACAGACCATGTATCTAAGTACTTATTCTGTCCTTCTAAATTAGCTATGGATAACCTAAAAAAAGAAAACATAAAAGAAGGAGTATATTTTACAGGAGATATAATGTATGATCTTTTTTTAAAGATGAAACCATACTTTGATGAAACGATTATCAACAAATTCAGTTTGGAAGAAAATAAATATGTAGTAACCACAATACACAGAGACTTCAACACAGATAACAAATCAAATTTAAAAGCTATATTAAAAGAGTTAGACGAAATATCAAAAGAGATAAAAGTTGTCTTTCCTATACATCCAAGGACAAAGAAACGAATAGAAGAATTTGATTTAAAACAATACACAAAAAACATCTTAATGATAGAACCTCTTGATTATTTAAGTATGATGGGGCTAGTTCAAAAAAGCCTTTTTGTTATAACAGACAGTGGAGGATTACAGAAAGAAGCATACTTTGCAAGAAAAAGGGCAATAGTTGTTATGCCAGATACAGGTTGGAGAGAATTAACAGATGCAGGGTGGAATATACTAAGTAAAGCCGATGAAATCAAAGATAAGATGAATTATATAATCAATAATGAAATAGATTCAAAAACAGAAAATATATACGGTGATGGAAATGCAGGGGAAAAGATTGCTGGGTTGATAAAGGGGTGATTAAATAATCCTCTATTGGGATATAGGCAATGAAGAAAAAATGAAAGATTTTAATAGCAAGTTTTTGTTGGGAAAGATAGAAGAGATATGAACACAGAAGATGTAAAAAATATGCGATTGAGAAGTTACCGCCAAACAAGTTTGAATTTTTAGGTTTTGTCAGTAATGATAAGATTTTAGGTGTATATGAACAGTTTGATGTTAATTTTTTTATAAACCTAAGTGATTCAGAAGGGATACCTGTTACTATTATGGAAGCAATGTCTATGGGAATACCCGTTATTGATAGAAACGTTGGAGGTATAAGTGAGATCGTTAATAATTCAAATGGACTGTTATTGGACTAGCCTTTAGAAGAAAATTTTGATGAGAAAATAATTGAATTTATGAAATATAGAAAATATGGGGCTGATTATATATTGAAAATACTTGTTATTACTAATTTGTTTCCGTATCCAGAAAATGAAACAAGAGGAATATTTATAACCTGCAGATTAGAAATTTTGAAGAATTATGGCATTAAATTTGATGTCTATGGTCCTATTCCTAAAGAAAGTAATAGCTTGAAGGTAGTAAGAAAAATTATTGGAAGAGAAGGAATTAACGTTCATAAACCTTTCTATGAATTTGGTGGTATTAGATACAAATATGTGTTTTATGATAAGAATCTCTTTCATGTTTTTTCTAAAAATAAGCTTAAAAAAAATAAAGAAGAAAAATTATCCAAAGAAGTTGCAACCAAAATATACAGTAATAATAACATAGATTTTGATATAATTCACGCTCATGGAATGTATACTCCTCCAGTTGGTCTAGTGGCAAAGCTTTTATCTGAGAAGTTGAATATTCCGTATGTTGTTACTTGCCATGGGAGCGATATAAATTTAGCAATGCCAAAAGCAGCAGAGTTATACAACGATGTTTTAGAGAATGCTGGTAAAGTCATATTTGTAAGTAATGCGTTGTTGAATAAAGCGAAATCTTTAGGTTATTCAGGAAGTAATTCAGTTGTAATTCCTAACGGGATAGAACCTGATTTATTCAAACCTTTAGATAAAGAAAAGATAAAAAGAGAGTTAGAACTGAACAAAAAAGTGGTAGGTTTTGTTGGGGGGTTAAAACCCATCAAAAGAGCTAATAAATTCTCTGAGATATTTGAAAATATCTCGTCAAAACAAGAAGTTGAATTTTTGGTAGTTGGAGACGGAGAGTTGAGAGAAAACGTTGAAAAAGAATGCAAACAAAAAAATTTAAATGTAAAATTTGTAGGTAGAGTTCCTAACGATGAGGTGCCATATTATATGAATGCTATGGACGTTATGATACTACCAAGTAGAAATGAGGGTTTTGGCTCTGTAATTATTGAAGCTCAAGCTTGCGGAGTTCCTGTAGTTGGAAGTAGTAACGGAGGGATACCAGAGGTTATTGGAGATGGAGGAATAGTTGTAGAAGAAGGAGAAGATTTTGAAAAAAGATTTGCAGAAGCTGTAGTTGAAATGCTTAAAAATCCTATTGAAAGAGGGTATTTGAGGGAAAGAACTTTAGGATTTTCATGGGAGAATATTGTGAAAAGAGAAGTGGCAGTATATGAAGAGGTATTGAAAAGATAAAAGTTAAAGGAAGTGATCGAATGCCTGGGTTTTTAGGTGAGATAAGTAAAAACAAAACATATAAAAATTTTGGTATTTCAGATAGGGATGATTCAATGAATGCTTGTGAATCAGGATTATTTTGTATTCAAATTCATGCGTTATCTCCTATAGAAATGTAGAAACTTAAAGAAAGCAAAGATTTGTTACCTTTGATTAGGAATGTTTTTTATATTTTATGCAGAAAAGTTTTTCAAACGTTTATATAATAGAGTAATGAAAACAAATATACCAGCAATGATTAAAGCAGCTAATACTATTTTAAATCATATTGTTATTCTTTGTAAAAAATCTTTTTTGTTTTTTATTTAACGTTACTATTTGTAATACTTTTGGGAGTTGATAAAATGCCAAAAATATCTGTGATAATTCCTGCTTACAATGTTGAAAAATATATAGAAAAAACCTTAAAAAGTTTAATAGATCAAACTTTTAAGGATTTTGAGGCAATAATTATAAATGATGGTTCTACCGACAATACAGAAAGGATTATCAAGGAAGTTTTACAAGATACTAAATTTCAGTGGAAACTAATAAATCAAGAGAATCAAGGTGTAAGTGCTGCAAGAAACAGAGGAATAATGGAATCAAAAGGAGAATATATAAGCTTTTTAGATGCAGATGATTACTATCATCCCACTTTTCTTGAAAAAATGTACAATAAGGCCAAAGAGAAAAATTATGAGGTTGTTTTTTGTAACTGTTCCAAGGTTAATGAAAATGGGGAAACTATTGGGGAGCCAAAACAAAAAAAGGAATATTATGGAATAGAATTAACAGGAGAAGAAGTTTTGAAACAAGCACTGATAGGGCATGTTTATATATGTGTGGCTAGTTATATTTGTAAGAAAAAATTATTAAATGAACATAATATTTTATACACAAAGGGTTGTACTCACGGAGAAGATCAAGAATTTTGGATGAAAGTGTTCTTTCATGCCAAGCTAGTCAATAGCGTGACTGAAAAATTAGTGTATTATGTTCAAAGGAAAAATTCGGTTACTCATTCTTCTTCTATAAAAGTCTTTAATCATGTTGGAGCTATGAAAAGAGTATTTAACTATTTTGAAAAGCAAAAAGCAGATAATGAAATTTTATTTTTATTCAAATCCAAAAAAATCCCCGAAGGATATATTAGCTGTTTTATAAGTTTATCGAGAGGAGAAAACAAAGAAAATAAGGAACTTTTATTTAAATTTTTAAAAAACAATAAAATTAAAGAACAACTATTAGCTTATCAGCCAGAAAGTTTAAAAGGAAAAATACAATTAAAAGTTTTGCTTTATTTTCCACGACTTTTTTATCTTTATTATAATAAAATAAAAAATTGATAATTACTTCAAAATACAATTAAGCAGCCAAAAACAAGTATAAGGGAGATGCTTGTATGGCCTCTAATAACAGAAAAGTAGACATTTTAACTTTGTCAGGATACCACAACTATGGCAATAGACTTCAAAACTACGCTTTGCAGGAGGTAATAAAAAATTTTAGTGAAGAAGTGGAAACTTTGATATTGCCGAAAGCTTGTGTACAATCATCTGGAACATTTAATAAGATTAAAAAGGTTTTTTCATACCCTTTATCCAAAACAGTGAAGGTTGCTACTAGAAAACTTAATAACAAAATACGAATCGTTAGATATAAAGGCATTTTAGATCAAAGAGAAAATAAATTTAAACAATTTTCCAAAAAATATATTAATGAAAAGCATATAAACAGCTTTGATGAATTAAAGCAAATTGCTAAAGATACAGATTATTTTGTTGTTGGAAGTGATCAAGTTTGGAATCCTAATTATATAAAGCATCAAGAGCAATACTATTTTTTGCAATTTGTTGAAGAAGAAAAAAGAATAGCTTATGCTCCAAGCTTTGGAATATCGGAAATTCCAGAAGATGTAAAACCACAGTATAAAGAATGGTTGTCTTCAATACCATATATTTCTGTACGAGAAAAGGAAGGGGCTAAAATAATAAAACAATTAACAGGAAGAGACGCCCCAGTTTTGGTAGATCCTACTTTATTATTAACAAAAGATGAATGGTTAAAAATATCTAAAGTGCATGCATATAAACCTTCATCAAAATATCTAATAAGTTATTTTTGGGGTAAAATACCTACTGAAAGAAAAACTCTGATTAAACAAATTGCAAAAAAATATAATTTAGAAATTGTGAGTATTGCTGATTTAAAAGATAAAAAAACCTATATTTCTGATCCTTCTGAATTCATTGATTATATTAACTCAGCTTCTTTAGTTTTAACAGATTCCTATCATGGCACAATATTTTCTATTCTAATGGAAACTCCTTTTTTCGTATTTGAAAGAATTGGAGGAAAATCTATGTACTCAAGAATAGAAACGCTTCTTGAATTAACAGAATTATCTGGTAGAGAAGAAAGGGATATAGATTTGAACAAAGAAATATTAAACATAGACTTTTCGCATGTAAAAGGCATTTTGGAAAAAGAAAGGAAAAAATCTTTTGATTTTTTGAGTATAGCTATGAAAATCGAAAAAAGTAAATAAAAATCTGGTTCGTTCTGAAGAGGTGTTAAAATGAACTCTCAAAACAAATTATTAAAAGTTATTGAAAACGATTTTTGTATAGGATGCGGCGCTTGTGCTTCATTTCCCAATTCTAAAATAAATATCGAATTAAACGAATATGGTATGTATAAAGCAAATTTAAAAAAAGCTAACAATGAAGAATTAACTAAATTAAGTAATGTTTGTCCTTTTGCTAATACAAAAGATAATGAATCTACTATTGGGCAAGAATTGTTTAAAAATGATTGTAATTATGATGAAAAAATTGGTTATTATTTAAACACATTTGCCGGATATGTTAAAGAAGATGAATTTAGAAGAAAAGGAAGTTCAGGAGGAGTAGCAACGTGGCTGCTTACAGAACTTTTAAACTTGGGATATATAGATGGCGTTGTACATGTTAAAACTAATAAAAAAGATAAAGATGTTCTATTCAAATATGCCATTTCTAAAACATCAGAAGAAATAAGAGAAGGAACAAAATCAAGATATTATCCAATAGAAATGTCGCAAACAATAAAGGAAGTGAGAAATCTACAAGGAAAATATGCTTTTGTTGGAATACCTTGTTTTATTAAAGCAATTAGATTATTATCCAAAGAAGATAATTTGTTTTCCAAAAAAGTAGGCTTTACTATCTCCTTATTTTGTGGGCATTTGAAAAGTAAAAATTACCTCGATTATCTAATTAGAAAAATGGGAATGGAACCTAAAAATGTTATCTATGCCGATTTTAGAAAAAAGGTTGAAGGGAAGCCTGCTAGTGATTATGCTTTAGAAGTAGTTGAAGAAAAGGGTGGAGAACAAATTATTCATACTAAAATGATGAAAGAATTGGTTTCTGATCCATGGGGAACGGGATTATTCAAATATAATGCTTGTGATTATTGTGATGATGTTGCAGGTGAAACTGCTGATGTAACTCTTGGTGATGCGTGGCTTCCAGAATATGTAAAGGATTCTGGCGGGACAAATATTATTATAATTCGAAATAAAAAAATATTAGAAGTATTTCAAAAAGCGCATGAAGAAAATAGAATATATTTAGAAAATTTAACTCCAAAAGATATTATATCCTCACAGATAGGAAACTTTAGACATCGTCAACAGGAACTGGGTTATAGGTTATTTTTACTTGAACAAAAAGGCAGATGGTACCCCGAAAAACGTATTAAACCGTCAAGTAAGAATATTTCAAAAAAAAGATGTTTGATACAGGAATACAGACTAAAATTGGCTAAGACTAGTCATGATGCTTATCTAAAAGCTATAAATCAAAATAATATTCAGGTATTTGAAGACATTATAAATCCGCTTATTAAAAAATACAGAAAATTATACAAAAAAAATTTTGTAATTAGAGCCATTTCAAGAATTAAAAGAGAATTATCTTCAAAAGGTGAAAATAATTGAATCAGTATAAATCGTTAATTAAAAATTCTTTCTTATTTGCAATAGGAAGTATTGGATCTAAAGCTATTTCTTTTTTCATGCTTCCATTATACACAAGAATGCTAACTACAAGTGATTATGGACAACTTGATGTATTACAAACGACTATTTCGTTGTTAATTCCTTTGATTACATTTCAAGCAATTGAAGCAGTTTTTAGATATTCTGTAGATATGAGAGAAAACAAATCCGCATCAAGCGTTTTGATGAATGGTATTCTTCTTTGTTTATTTGGTATGCTAATCTCTTTACTTCTTTTTCCTGTTTTTGCAAGGATTGAACCTTTTTCTACATATCTTTTATTTTTTTATTTAATATTATTTTTTTCTATGATGAATGGTGTTTTGAAACAGTTTGTTAGAGGACTTGGAAAAATAAAAATTTTTGTTGTTTCTGATTTGGCTTATACAGCCTCTTTTGTTACTTTTAATATAATTTTTCTAGTTTATTTAAAAATGGGTTTAAAGGGTTACTTTCTTTCTATGGTTTTAGCCCATCTTATTACTACTTTTATTTTATTAGTATTTGGGAGTGTTTTTAAATATTTGAACTTTAAATCTTTTGACAAATCGTTTATGAAAACAATGCTCATTTATTCAATACCATTAATCCCAAATGGATTAATGTGGTGGGTTATGAACGTTTCAGATAGATATATATTAACTTATTTTTTAGGATTTGATGCAACAGGTATTTATTCAGTCTCATATAAATTCCCCTCGTTAATCACGTTGATGAATAGTATCTTTTTTATGGCGTGGCAGTTATCTGCAATGCAAGAGTATGGGAAAGAAGGATATGACAATTTTTATAAAAATATATTTGGTGTATTATCCTCATTTCTTCTGTTAATTACTGCTGTTGTTTTACTAATTCTAAAACCATTAATGAGTGTTTTTGTAGCTGATGCTTTCTACGAATCATGGAAGTACGTTCCATTACTTTTAGTAGGAACTGTATTTCAAGCGTTTTCAAGTTTTTTTGGAACGAACTACACAGCATCAAAGAAAACTAAAGGAGCATTTACAACCTCCGTGTATGGAGCTATAGTAAACATTGGAATAAATTTGTTGTTAATTCCTATATGGGGAATTCAGGCAGCTGCTTTCTCTACAATGTTAGCTTATTTGACAATGTGGCTCCTGAGACTATTTGATACAAAGAAATTTGTAAAAATAAAAATAGATTGGAAAAGTCTTATCTTCTCAATTGTATTAATTGGAATACAAATATTAGGATTATATACCATAACCAACACAATAACATTTTTCATTGTTGAGACTATTTTGATTTTGGCAATGTTGTTCATTCAAAGAAAGTATATAAAGCAGGTATACAATTTCGGTATGAATTTGTTAGCTGAGTTGAGAGCAAAATAAGTGTAAGTGTGGGAAAAATCAAATGATTACACTTTAAATGACGGGAGATTTATTTCTCGCATTTTATTTCTCTAGTGAAAAATACTATAACTCCATTATTTTCAAAAATTCTTTTTCTTTTTCTTGACTCCATACAAATTGGTTCTGATATTTTTCAATATTCTTTAAGATAGTTTCATAATTTTCGTAGGCTTTTAGTATTCTTTCTATGCTTTGTTCTAAGTTTGAGGGGTTTATAACTGCACCTATGCCTAACTCTTTAACTTGTTTTGCCATTGAAATAAATGATTCTTTAACAATAACAGGCGTCCCAGCAGCTATAGAATCGTAATATTTGTTAGGAAGTGCGAAGATATAGTTTTTGCTATTCCTATCTTTCATAGTATTGTAAGAAATTAGAGAAAAAGCCGCTTTTGATAACTCTTCCATCATCTTTTCATATGGTAAAAAAGATGTTGAAGTGTGTGGAATATCGTCAAATTCTTGTGAATCCATTCCTATAACTTTAAAAGAAAACCCTTTTTTAATAAGATTATTTAATAGTTTTTTCTCGTCTTCTATCTTTCTTGTAACTTTTCCTACTAAAACTATTTCTTTTTGTTTATTTTGAATATCAGGCTTTAAAATGAAATTTGCATAATTTGGCATAATGAAAGTCTTATCTTTTGTAATGCCAGTTTTATCGATTACATCGTCTCTTGTTTCGCTAGAAACAAAGATAGCTAAGTCTGATAATTTCAACTGCTTCTTAAATAGATGCCAAACAACACTTGTT
>JALNZW010000022.1 GCA_023229115.1 Patescibacteria group bacterium | reverse complement strand
AGACTTTTTTTACCACCGCTATTACTAAACAAATATTTATCATTAACATCGACATCATTATTAAATCTTTTAAAAACAAAATCATTGTCAATAAAAAGTGCTTCTTCTAAAATATTTCTTTGATAATAATTACACTTATCTTACAAGAGAAATATTTCAAAAAGATTTTATTAATTTTTTTGAAGATAAAAACCGTAACGTAATTAAGCTTCAAGATAACGTGAGCATCGTAAGCTACTTGCCGTTTTTAAAAGAAGTTACTGTTTCATTTTATAAAATTAATAGCATCGGCAAAGTTAGCATGAGGCAAGCACCTCTTGACATTAATCCTATTATTATTAAATACTTTGATCCTTCGATAGAGCATCTAGAAAGAATTAAAACCGATCATATTCAACCTACAGAAAGACTTTATAAACTGAAGTTTGTTAATAGAGAAGAAATAACTGTTAGCGAATTACAGTTAACTAACTATCTTTCTACTGGAACAATTAAAGGATTAGAGTTGTATTCAATGATTATAAGAGCCTTACAAAAAGGGGATTATGTTTTAATCGATGAAATAGAAACAAGTTTGCATAAAACATTAGTCATCGATATTATAAAACTCTTTAATTCTAATAAAACCAATCCCCATGGAGCAACCTTAATATTAAGTACTCATTACTCTGAACTTTTAGATTCCATTAGAAGAACAGATGCCATCTTAGTTTGCACAAAAACAAACGATGGAGATTTAAACATCGAAAACCTTTCTAATCTTATCCCTAGAAATGACTTAAACAAAAGTACTGCCTATTTATCGAACCTTTTAGGCGTTCCAAGTAGTCCCAGCTTTAGAAGGTATCAAGATATTGTTAAAGATATTATTAATAAAGTAAATTAATAAAGTAAATTAATAAAGTAAATTAATAATGAGTAAAATTGCAGTATATATTGTAGCGAATCTTAAACCTCCAATTTAAGATTTTTTTAAATAAAAAAGTTATTAATAGTATCTGTTAAAATAACAAAGTTGCTCTTGTTGTTTTTAAAATTAATAAACAAACTTATTAGAATCAATTAGATTAGCATGAGGTATTTCTTCTTTCCACTTTTTTGCTTCTTTGAAATTAATAACTATGTTATATACATATATTTTAACTTTTGGTATATTTCTTATTACTTTTATTAAAAGATCATCGCCAAAAGGCGATAAACCAAAGATAGTTATTTCTTTAAGGTTTTCAAGTTCTTTATATAGTTTTTTATTTTTTGGATTGTTATTTTTAAAATAAAAACCGTTAATACTTTCAAATGAATCACTTAAATTTAGCATTACTTGCTTATTTAATGATGGTGTAGATGGAGCCATTATTAAATCATTAGTGTTTTTTATTGGAAGTGCATATGATAACTTAATTTAGTTTCAATTGCATCAACATAATCTACATCTCTTTTAAACTTATATTCATCAATACTAAAGTCACTTCTACGATATTCTTCATATGTTATTTTCTTATGAAGATATATTGCTTTATTTTCTTTATCCCAATATTCATAATAATTCATTGTAAAAATGTTATTAAACGTTTTAATTTTATTAACAATAATATTAGGGACTGTTATTTTAATAAACTTTATTCCATCCATAAAAATGGCATTTATTAATACTTTTTTAATTATATCAACGAAATCTAAAAGTTTTTTATCATTCATTTGATTAAAATAATTAAATTTTTTATCTAATATTACTCCCTTATAAATGTCAAAAAATAATTGTTCAATATTTTCATTATAATTTTCAAAATCAATAAATTCTTTTACTTTTTCCAAATAAAAAACGTTTTTCGTTGCAGGAAAAAAAAGAAAAGCCATCGGCAAAAGTTTATTCACTCTTTTAGCTATACTATTTGAAGAAAATTTCTTGTTATCATTTATTAAGTTTACACCATTGCCTAGTAATAAATTCATGCTAACCCTTCCGTTATTGTTTGTAGCTTATCTTCTTTTATCCTTTAATAATTTCTTTAATCACTTCATAAATATTAGTGTTTGGAAGAGGAACTATCTTTTCTTCTAAATATAGTTTTTTGAAGTTGCTGGTATTTCTAATATCGCTTTCTGAATTAGCTTTAAAATCATCTAAAGAGACAACTTCTGCCTTAGTGTTCGTTCTTATTATGAAGTTTACTTGATCTTTTCTAAATAGTTGATTAGAAAGTAAGCTTACATCATAAGAGGTCAAAATGAATTGTGAGTTTTTATTGGCCTTTGAATTTATTAGTATAACAAGCGTTCTCGTTAACTTATGATGGAAGCTACTATCAAACTCATCAATTAATAATATCTTTTCATCTATTAAAGCATTAATTATCGCCATTGAAAGGTTTAAGAATTTGTTCGTGCCAACAGAATCAAATAAGATTGAAGGCTTATTAGCTATCTTTCCATCTTTAGTATAATATAGTGATCTTATTTTAAGTGCTTCTTTTAAATGTTTAATTTCATCATTAGTATCGTCTTTATTTCTGAATTCTTTAAAACCCTTAGCTTTAATCATCTCTTCATCTAATTCATCTTTTAATAAATCATCTTCTAAAATAACTGTTCTACCTTCTAAATATAATTCAGTTGTTTTAATTAATTCATTAAGGACGTTTAGTTTATGTTTATTATTTATAAACTCCATTAACAAGTCAAAATTGTATTCATTTCTTCTATTATCAATAAATATTATTTTATTAAAGAAATCTTTTACAATTTTAAAATGATTATCTCCATTAATTTCTTTTTGGTATTTTAAAAAATAAGGAACTACAAGCTTATTTAAGGATAAATTATTTAATGATGATTTAAAACCTTCAACTCTATCTAAATAATCGCCCTCTAAATTACCATTTAAATCTCTAGAAAACAACAACTCTTCATTTAAAAATAAATATTCACCAACAGCTTTTTCATCTTTAAACTCCATACCATAAACATAATTATCTTTACTACAATTAAAATCAATTTCAAATTTAACTATTTCATTATTGTTAAAAGAAAAGTTTTTATATTCATCAAAAGGAAAGGTATCTAAACTTCCAACTTGGAAGATTCTTTTCATTACCATTATCGCCTGTAATAAAGAAGATTTACCAGTGTTATTACCACCATAAATTATCGCTGACTTTAAATTCTTCACAATCAAGTTATTAACTTTTCTTTCCAAGAGGTTTTCTTTTAAATGGGTGGTATTTCTTGTTCCGGCCCTCATATTAAACTCAATAACGTCACCAAAAACTTTAAAGCCACCAACCTTAAAACTGTTCATTCTCATTTTTCTCCCTCCCCTTTCAAATTAATTATATAATGTAAAACCACAATGTCAATCTTAAATGCGTTTTTTGTGCATATTAAAACGATAGTGGCTAACCTTGTTTAATTTTTGAAAGTAAAAGAAGCATCAAAAAACAACGCTTTTAATTTTAAAAGTTGATACAAAAAGCAATCTTACCATCCTTTATAAGCATAATTATTTATTTTATATCAAAGTGTTTTAGTTTATGGAAAAGTCTTAGCTAAGTCATTATCATTATATTACGAAAGGCTTTAAAAGGTGGTTTAAAGAGTTATTTTAAGGTTTTGTTTTGGTTGATAGTATATTTATATTAAATTGTTAATAAAGGCTTTAAAAACTAAACTAATGATGGTTTTAACATTATTGGTTTAGTTGTTTTATTTGATTGATAATATTTTTTTACAATGTTAAAAATTAGTATTGTATTTAACTTATATATTTCACGTAATTTCATTAGTTTTCTTGAATTATAAATTTAAACTATTAGGGTTTAATAAGAACTCAATTATACCAATAACTAGTATTCCTTCTTCTGTTAGCCAAGGTTTAATATTATCTTTAACAATTATTATTTTCTTAAAGCTATCATCTATATTAATAAAGAGTCTAGTTTCTTGGATTGTTTTTTCTCTTGTTTCTAGATTAAGGGTTACTTGTACGTAGTATCTTTTATCGCTTTGGTTACAAACAAAATCAACCTCGAGTTGTTTTCTAGTATTTTTTTTAACACTATTTCTTTCTATAATGTCCTTATTATAATGAACGGTTTTGCCGTTATTGGCGTTTTTGTTCACTGAATGCTACATCGTTTTAATTCTAAAACACGCTTTTATTAGTTTTTGTATCAAAAAATATTTGACACAATAAAACCTTAATAACTATACTCATTATTCAATAAACATATCGTTTAAAGATTGTATCTTTCTTTACTTTTAAAAGGAGGTTATTAAAATCAATAGAAGCTATTTAATGTTATTTTAAAAGTTGATACAAAAAACAATCTTATTATCTTTTAAAAGCATTATTATTTGTCTTTATATCAAAAGGTCTTAGTTTATGGAAAGGTCTTAACTAAAGCATTATCGTTTCATTATAAAAAGCTTTAAAGGTGGTTTAAAAGAGTGTTTTAAGGTTTTGTTTTGTTTGATAGTATATTTATATTAAATTGTTAAAAGAAGCTTTAAAAACTAAACTAATGATGGTTTTAACATTGTTGGTTTTGTTGTTTTTCTCTTTTAAGATAAAAAGAAAGACAAACTCTTATTAATCTGTCTCTCTTCTTTAGTCTTTATTTAATTTTTAAAATCATTAGTTTTCTAAATCTAAGATGTTTGGATCTCCATAAGAGAAGACACTTTCTGCGAACCCTTCTTCATAAAAGTCAATAAAGGGGTTTCTGTTTCCTTGAGTTTCAAAAATTAATTGATTTCTCGCTATTTCATATTCACTTGGTGGATCGATTTCATTCCAGTATAGTAAGATATCTAAATAACCATAATAGATACTTCCTTCAATCGCATTTTCATCTCCTGTAATAACTAATTCTAAATGTGGATACATTAAAGTCATATAAAATAAGATTCTAGCAATATCACCTATATACTCTTCACCTGGATAAAAGATGCTGTTAGCTAAATAATAAGCATCGCTTGGACCATTTTCTTCACCATAAAAATGGTTTGAATGGGTTCCGTTGGCGGAACCTATTGATAACCATAAGTTGTGTAAGTCACTATAATGACCACGATGATCATTACTAGGCCTATAATCAAATTCTCTATCTAGGTTTAATTCATAACCAACATACTTAGTATTTCTCTTATTATCATTAATTGGTTTAATTAACATATCACTACAAGCCCAAACGTGTTCTCTTTCTAGCTTAACAACAGTTCCATCACTTAAAGTAACATATCCACCATCTCCCCACTCAGCAGGGATATTTTGATATGTTCCACCTCTATCTTCATAATCATAAAAGACAACTTGCTTGCCATTATTATAATAAGCATAGACTTCTTTTGCTTTATCATATTTTTGATACTCGACAGTTTCCCTTAATAAATAAGCCATCGCTTCAATTAAAGCAGTATCATTATCAATATCATCTAAATCTAAATAGTAACTTTCATAGTCTCCATAATCAATATTTACTAATAACGCCCCTAATGATTCATATACTCTAATTTTAATAATTAAAGTACTTATATTGCCCGATGAATCAGTCGCACTAACAATTACATCATAAACCCCAGCAACATCAAACATACCATTTACTAAAGCACTTACGATCTCATCATCATTAACCTCAACAACAACATCTTCACCATCAACATCATCCCAAACCTCAATCCAATCATAAACTTCTTCTTTATCCCATACATTACTAAAATCAAACATTAAAGATACATCATCTTTTAAAGTTAGTTCCGGTGGCATAAAATCAATCATATCACCAATCTCTTTATACATAACTTCTATTAAAGCTAAGTCTAGTCTACCGGATGAAGCAACATTTTGAATTTCAACTGACTTTAATGGATTAACAAAATTAAATATTTCGCTTGATTTTTTATATGTATAACTTCCTTCACTATTAATACTAAAACCATTATTATAGCTTCCTGTTTTAATAGTAATTCTTACAATCTCATATCCTTCTTTAATGTTTATTATTAAAGAACCACCATTACCACTTCCATTATATAAACGAATTTCATTAGCACTATTGTTGAAAATAGAATGTGTTGATGCACCATTCTTCTTATATATAACATCAATATTTGGATCGCTTAATGTTAAATAACTATTAACGTTTACTTCTGTAGTACTACCGCTTAATACACCTGAACTATATGATGTTTTTGACTTAATTTCTGTATCAGTTAACATATAATCATAGTTTAAGATCGCTGTTGTATTACTTGTTAAAGTAAATTGATATTCATTATCTACTATCTCATCAGTAACATCAACTTCATTAATAGTTAAACCTTTAACTTCTAAACCTTCACGAACAAGAATAGTTAACGTAACTAAAGTATTATAAAAGACTACATTATTATTATATTGGTCTGATTCAAGCCCATTTGATAATGTTAATTTATAAGCCTTTCTATTCCATCTAGCTATTAAGGTAATATCTTTATCTATTATAGTATTAAAATCAAATAAGTCACCCTCATAAAACCAACCAATAAAGTCATACCCTTCTCTACTAGATACTGTTTCTTCAAGAATAGTATCTCCTTCATTAACTATCTTTTCTATTACTAAATCATCATAATCTAAATCAAATAAGACATCATATCTATTACTATAAACAGTAATAAATAAAAACTCTTCAGCTCTATTACCAGAACTATCTTCTGCACTATATATTAGTTCATAAGTTCCAGTTGTTATAAATATATTATCTACGATGACACCCTCTAGTGAAGAGGAGTCTAAAGTGACTCCTACTACACCATCAACGTCATCAAGAGCTGATGCCCATGACAAGGCATCGCTTATGCTCCACGTATCCCCTACAGTATAGTCAGTAACTTCATTATTAAAGGTTATGACTGGTGGAGTATCATCTATAGGGTTCTCTAAGGGTTTGTCGTCCACTCAATATTATCAATTGTTATTTGTTTATTAGTTGTTGCAGTTCCAACATTTTTGATTTTAATCGTTACAATTCCACTATATGGATTATCTGGAGTGAATGTGAAATCATAAATGGTATCATCGGCTCCAGATGTTCCGCCAAATGTTTCTGTTGTTTTAACGACAACACCATTAATATAAACTTCTAATTGTCTTGCTGATGCGCCAGTGAATGCTTTTCTATATTGGAAAGCTAAATATGATAAACCATCTTCTAAAGTAAATTCTAAATATGAATCGCTTGCTCTTCTTAGCATTATTCCCCTACCATCTATCGGAAAGTTTTCTTCATCTCTAGAATGACCAAATGTGAATGTTATCCCATTAACACCAACAAACGAGCCATCCCCATAACTGCTTGGTAATTCTGCGTTTTCAAAATCTTCAACAATATAAGCTTCAGCATCGACATATTTAATTGTTAAATTAATTGCAACTTCATTAGTTGCTTCTCCTTTTGAAAGAGTCGCTGTTATAATGATGTTTTTATCATCTTCAACTTCAATCCATTTATCATCCTCTACATTTCCATTGTGATCCCAAACAATTTGCACTCCATGAAGTTCATCTTCAAAAGATGGAATAACAGTTCCCATATTATATGATTTACCATCATATTTATCTACTAAGTATTCCTCAACTAAATCTATCAAGTCTTGATCAGATATCGCTTCAAAGTCTAATTGTTCTTCTAACGAAATCATTAATTGCAGAGCACCATAAAAACTCCAAACGGGCGCATTATGAACATTTAATGTTTGTCCAATAGCAGCACCTTCAAATAAAACCTTTATTTCATCATGCTTATCTATGTATGCATCTATTCTTAATGTTAAATCATTTGTTCCATCAGTTAATACAACATCATACGCTCCTGATAATGTGGAAGGAATAGATTTAATAGTCAATCCTTCTATAGTTACTAATTGTCCTTGTATTTCAAGTAAATAATCTAAATCTAACTCTTCAACAACAATAGCTTCTGGTACTTCTTGATCTTCTGCTAATAATTCAACTATAAGATCATCTTTAATTTGCACTGTGTTAGCATAATCATCTATCTTACCAGACACTTTAACTTCATTACCAATAACTAATTCTTTATTGACAGTACTACCTAAGTATAAATAAATACCACCAGTATCATCTTGAATAAAAGCATTATTACCAATTAATGATGTAACGGTACCAATTACTTCAACATGATCATACTTTTCTTTAGTCTTTGCTTCAGCAATAGTAATAGTTGTTATTTTTTCCCATTTAGCTATTAATATTATGTTTTCAGTAATTGATACATTAAAATCAAAAGCTTCTTCATCTTCTAAATCTAAATACCAACCTTTAAATACATAACCCTCTTTAACAGGAACTGATTGCGTTGGAACTTTTCTGTTTTCTTCTACTTCTACAACAAAAACATCATCACCATTGTTAGGATTAAAGCTTACCTCATAAGTTTCTACTTCACCTTTAACGCCATAAACTTTAATATTATCAATATTAGCTGATTTCTTAGTAACATCAATTCTTAATTTAACGTTATCTTGATTAATTTCTATCTCATTTTCAATTAGAGATTCTCCCAACTCGATTGTTTTTACTAATACCCAATCATCAGAACCTTCTAATTGATATGAAACAGTCATGACTGCCGTTTTATGGCCATCATTATAATATTTCGCATCAAAAACGAATCTTGTAACGTTAGAAATAAAATCGCTTGTATATAAATACGCTGTATTAGCGCCTCTAAATCTTAACATCTTTGATGGTTCATTATCATCACCAGAATAATAACCAACTTCTTTTGCTGTCCAATCGATACCTCCCACTAATATCGGTGAAGTATTATAAGCAATATTACTTGCTAAATGTTCAAAATCATCTTCAAATAACAATTCCTCTTGATCATCAACAAGCTCATTCCACACAGCAACCAATGTAATATCTTTATTAACTTCTTCATCAAAGTCATAAGCTTCACCATCTAATTGCCATTCAACGAAAGTATATCCTTCTTTTTCTGGGTCTTCTGGTTTAGTTACTTTAGTTCCTGCTTCAACTTCAATTGGTTCATAAATTGTTTCTAAATCCTCATCAACAAAAGAAACATAATAGTACATTATAACTATTTCTTCTTCCCATTTAGCTACTAATGTTATATCTGCTGTAATTGGAGTATCAAAAGTAAATTCTTCGCCATTAAGTTGCCACTCGATAAATTCATAGCCTTCCCTTTCAGGGGTTTCTGGTTCTTCCACCAAACCATCCTCTTCAACTTCAACAATTGTTGGCTCTGGTGAATCATCATATCCTAAATCAAAAGTAACAGTAAATACTTCTGGTTCAATCACTTCTTCAAGCTTTAAAACTTTAACAGTATGTGTTTTAGTTTTAGTAACCTCACCAATCTTCACTTTCAAAGTTAAAGTAACGAACGTGTCTTCAGCTGGTCTTGTTACTAGACCAACATCACCATCGATGGTGATCACCTCTTCATCGCTACTTTCCCAAGTAATAACTGCTTCCGGTACTTTACTTGAGATAGTCGGTAAACCAAGGTTATCAACTACTCTCCCCGCATTATTACCTTCTTCATAAACGATATTAATTTCGTTGATTACTTTTTGATGATCATCAACTGCTGTTTCATCGCAGCCTACAACCATAAAAAGTGAAATTAAC
>JALNZW010000011.1 GCA_023229115.1 Patescibacteria group bacterium | reverse complement strand
ATATCAGGAAGTTTCAATGAAGATTGAATACTTTCTAATAAAGAAACCATCTTGTTTTGATCAACAACAAGAGGAGAGATATCAGGAAGTTTCAATGAAGATTGAATACTTTCTAATAAAGAAACCATCTTGTTTTGATCAATAGAAGTACTCTCTGCTATTGAAGATAAAAAAGAATAAACATTGTTATTAGAATCTGTACCAAGATAATCTTTAATAGATTCCAATAACACTAAAGTTTTATATGGATATGTTTCTTCTAAAGATTTTGGACGAAAATGCGCCGAAAACTTAGAAGTTTGTTGATCTTCTGATCTTTCTATAAATGATTTATTTAAATCTTTACCAATTTTTGCAAATTCTTCTTCATCAAGAGTTGCATATCCCTTTTGTTTCTTTGACTCTTTAGCAATCTGACGTCTTTGAAAAAATCGTCTACTAGTAGCTCCTCCACCAAGTAAAAGAGAAGCAAGAAGACCAATTCCTCCACCAACTCCTCCAGACATTAATAATCCTAATAATGGAAGAGCTGCCATTCCTAAACCACCACTAGCAAATTTTAAATAATCACCAAAATGAGTTTGACGTTTTATATCTTCTTCTTCTAAAGAAGTAGCTTCAACACCAGTTCGTGGTCGAATACTTGTTAAATTTCCAGCTAATAATTTTGATATATCTGAACTTTTAAAAGTTTCTCTACCACCAGAAAACATAGATTCTAAGGAACCAATTAAACTTTCAAAACCTTCCATACGACCAACACCAGCTGAAAAAGTAGAAACGTTTTTTCGAATTTGTTTTTTTGGTGAAATTAATTGAGAAAATAATAACATTTTACCAAGAAAACTTTTTGTAAAGGCTTCTTCTTTTACAGAAGTTAATTTATTGATTCTACTTAATTTAACTTTTTCAGCTTCATCTTGAGTTATATATTTCTCATCAATATTATCCCAAATTAAAAGCTCTTTATTTCTTTGAAGTTCTTCATATTTATAATAACCACCTTGAAGATCTAACATTTTCATTTGAGTTTTTAAAATATTTTGTTGAACTTCAAGTTGTGTCATTTGTATATGTCTTAATTCGGCAAGAACTCCAGGCAAACCTTTTGCAATAAACGAATCCGCAATATCTTTAATATCTTTATTTAATCCAGCTTTTTCAAGAAGAGCATGATCAGATCTTAATTCTTCATATTCTTCTCCAAAAAGAAAACTTTTAACAGTTGAAGCAACTTTGCCGGTACCAGAAATAATTTTAGGAATAATGCCTGGTAAAGTTTTAAAAATTGTTTTACTAGCAAGTCCTAAAACATTAACTATTGCACTTATTCCAGGTAAATTTAATGGATTTAATTTTTCGCCAAGATTTGATAAAACTTCTCTAATAAAACTTGGTTCTTTATGATATAAAACATTTTGATCAATTCCAAAACCAGACATACGAATTGTCATCAATTCTGCTAACATGTATCTATTAATATCAAATGTAGCAGAAGCTATTGCTAATTGAGAAGTTTCTAAACTCGGAGCCATATTTCGTATAGCAGATGAACTAGTATGAAGTAATTTAGTTTGATCTAACATTGCTCCAAATCCAATAGATTTTTCTTTCATCATTTTCTTTTCATCATCATAACCATATATTTTTGCTAATTTACTTGTCTCATGTTTCGGTAAAACTATTCGACCTCGTAACAATCCAAATGCAAAAGCAGATAATTGCGTTATTGGATCAAATTTCATTTTAAAAGAAGATAATGAGTTTTCTATTACGTCGAGAGTTCGTAAAACAACTCCTCTATCATCTTTACCTAATATAGAAGAATCATATTCTGTTGAGAATGATTCCGAACCTTTTTCTTTTTCTTGTCGTCTATAATCAGATTCAGAAGCTATCTCTCCACGCATTCCAGCAAGAAGTAAATTAGATCTTCTAATATCTCCTTCTATTACTTGAAGTACCATAAACGACATAGTTTGTGGATCAATTTTACCAGTACCAGCCATAGACAAAATTCGAGTCATTGCTTGTCCACTAGTATCTGGTCCATAATATTTTCTTCCTAAACTATCAGGATGTTCACGTCGAGGTTGAAGTCTTGCAATCTTAATTGATTTATATATTGACATACCAACTTGTAAACCAGCTAATCCTAATGAAAGACCGGTAGGACCAATTCCAAAACCAGTACCTTCTTCAGTTACATGCTTTCCTGTAGCTTTTGCAGCTTTAGAAACTCCACCCGACAAAACATCACCAGCAGTACCAGTTAAATAATGCTCAAGTCTAGGAATCTTTTTTGATACACCGTTTAGACCTGGAATAACTCCAGAACCTAACATACTAAGACCACGAGGAAGTCCAGATATTAGATAATTTAATGTACTCAAATTATCTAATATCCGTGATCCTTTTCCAACAACTCCAAGTTGAGAAGCATATTTACGTTCACTTGCTAATCGTTTTGATTTCATTCCTTCTGATAAAACTTTGGGTATTAAATATCCAAATCCACCTAAAGGACCCATTGCAGAATCCATAAAATTCGACAATTTACCAGCTTGAGAAGGAGCAACTTTATTTACTCCTTTTAATAACATTTTGTTATAAGTAGGTTCTGCAAGAAGAGTAGCCATTAATGATGGAATCATTGTTTTTTGCAAAATTGGACTTGCTACTTTTTTATATTTTTGATATTCATAATCAGCCATCTGTTGTGAAGATGGAGTAAAATCAGAAGGACTCTGTTTCTGTCTTTTTGAATTTAATAATAATTCTTGCATTAATCTTTCATTTAATCCTGGAATCGAATACTGATTTGTCATAAGTAATTACCCTTCTTATAATTACTAATTTATTTTTATTCAAATGGAGAAAATACTGGTATAAAAATTCTCCAATCATCCCCAGTAATAAGTGTATTATTTTCTTTTGTATGTTGTTGAGTTAATAATTCATCTTCTTGTGGTGTTTTTGGAATAAATTTACCGGACTGATTACTTACTTGCTGTTGAATTATTACTTTTGTATTCATCATTTGAGCAACAGATTGTATATTATTAAAGAAATTTTGAGAGATTTGTGAATTTGTATAATTTAAAAGCGGCAAGATCTGAAGTTCGGTCATTTTTCTTACATACGCACAAAAACTAGCCGCCATAAACATATCACTAAAACCACTACTTTTTATGGTTCCTCGATTGCTTCTTTGAATTGTACTCATTTGATTTATCAGATCTTGCGATTTTAATCTTGACGGATTTTCTTTTAAAAAATCATATAATAAAGAAACCATAAGCTCTTTAGTTCTAGAATTTGTATTAATTCCATATTCATGATCTTCTTCATTAATTTGTTGTCCTGGAATTTCACTCTTTTTTAAATCTTTATAAATAAATGGAATATAATTGAAATCATGAACATGGTAAAGTAAATGCTCAACTATAGCTTTTCCTATTGAATTATTTTCAATAGCCAATCTAATTCGATTACCAACTATTTTATATAACCATTTAAAAAGATCATCAACTACTTCACCATATTTTGTTAACGATCCTAATCGAACATTCATTTCTGCAACTTGAATAAAATCTTTATAAGAAAAAACTTCAATAGCATTAAAAGCCCCTTTAATAGAGCTTGCCGTATCAACTCCTATAAGATAATAATCACGATCATCAAAATTATCAGTAAAAACGTCTAATTTTGTTTGATTCTTTAAATCAACAACATTATTTTTTCCAAAACTTTGAAATTGTTGTAATGTTTCATCATCAAAAATACAATATGTACCACCAACAAATAAAAGATCTAATTCTTGATTGATTCTTCTACGATCAAAGTTAAGTTCTTTCTTTTGTTGTTCATACCATTCTTGTGTTTTTGAAGAATTTTCAGACCAATGATATCTAACTTTAATAAAACTATTTTTACTTGGATCAGAAACAACATTATCGGCATGATCTAACCATTCTTCATGATCTCCATTATCTAAAAATAAATCATCAGATTCTACTGCATTTTCATGCATCTCATAAAAAAACTTTCCATCACCTTCTACACCATTTGGAGTAGAAGTTATAAGAATCATATATGGATACCCATTTCTAGCAGCTTGTTCTCTTGCAGTAGAAAGAGTTGGTTGAGCAGATCCGTAAATTTCATGCATATGTGGTATAAACGCCGATTCATCAATATATAAACAGTATGTTCAGTTAGAATCGCTACTTCTAACCCGTTCATTTTCTGAACAGCTACATATTACTATGTAGATCAGACTATATCTTCATCTAGTTTAGATGTTCCGCGCTTCCACTCGCTTGAGTGTACTCCCTTTCAGGATAGTCGTTACACCTTCTCTATTTCTAGAGCTTGGCTCGGTATTGTCCTATAGAATAGGAGTTCCACCGAATTCACGGAGTTATTCGATCTAGATTTCCCTAGAAAGCGACTTTATAGTTAATCGGAACGCTCAATGAACGAGCAAGAGTATCTGGAGATGATGTCGTAGAAGGATAAAATGTATCTATTCTAGAACCATTTTGAAGTTCCAAATATGTTTTAATATCACTTCTTGAAGAATTTGGAACAGCCATCCATCTAGGAAGATTTTTATTAACAAATTTAATTTTCTTAAGATTTTCTTGTGCTGAATCTTTTCTAAAATTAAAAATTACAATTCTGTTTGATGGGTAAAAAATTGAAGCCCATGATAAAAGAGCAGCTGAAATTGTTGATTTACCCAATTGTCGCGAAGCCATTAACATACACATATGATATTTATAAGCACATCTAACAACTCTTCGTAATTTTTTATGTAATAAATATTTATTATATTTTTGTTTACCACCAATTTCTTGAAAATAAACATAATTTAAAATATAATATAAAGGATTCTGTCTACACTTAACCCATTCAGAAACATATTTTTCATTAATATCAATTTCATTTTTTTCTTGAATAAGATTAAGAGTTTGATAATCTGACTTTAGTAATATATTATTAATAATAGAAGAATCTTGTGGTTCTTCTATTAGTTGTTGTCGATTTTTAATAAGTTTATCTTTTATAGAATCTAACATTTTGCCTCCACTTTTTATTTTTACCGGCAAGATCTAGTTAAAGATCTTGCCGGTAATTTTTTAATCTATCATCATTTCAATATCTAAATCATCAACATTCCAATAAATCATTGGTGGAACAAATTTAACAATATCAATTTTATTATACAAATCTTGTATAATATCATCATTTTTTCTAATTTCAATACCATTATTTAATTCATTTGGAGTTGTTGCAGAATCTGTTACAAAAACGCTAACAGATTTTATATAATTTCTTCCAGTATGTATAAATTCTATAATTAAACTATTATAAAAAATTACACTAGCACCTGAAAAATTCTTTTGTAAATATTCAGCAATTAAAACTTCAAGATTTTCTTTTTCAGTTACTATATCAACATTATTTCTTTGAATATACCCCTTATCTGCTTTAATTTCAATTCTCATATTTAAAGGAAAAACTATAGATGGGATAGAAACCCATGCTGCACCACTCCATCTATAATATGTATTTATTTCTGTATCTAAAACAAAATCATCAGTATTTGGTACATAAAAACTCCAAGTAGCAGTTGATGCTGTGTATGTAGCAATTGCATTTGCATGACCAGCAAATACAGAACCACCAGTAGGAGTTGTACTAACTCTATATTGAGAACCATCTAAAGTACCAGATGATGGTGCATCTAAAGTACTAATAACTGGAGATAACCAATTATAATCACTATTCGAAAATATTTGTCCACTTTGCGTAAAAATGGATTCTATAAAAGGAGAATCAACAATATATGAATTTAAAAATCTACATTGAACATTATCTGTTATCATTCTATTAGCATTAAAATTTGAATTACTTATAAATGTTTTAATTTTATTAATATAATATTCACAATCTAAATTATATGTATCATATTCAATAACAGGTATAAAAACAATATAAGCAACTCCATTTGAAATATATCTTAATAATCGCAATTGATCAGAAATGTCTGTTAATTGATAGAATTTGCCTGTTTTACAATAAAATTTTATAGATGAAATTGGTCCATTAAAAATTGCAGGATTATCAGTATCACCTGTTAATCCAAGTGCTGCTAAACATGTTGAAGAACTAGATATAAATAAATTATATGCTAATTCTCCTGATAATGGAGTCAATTTTACTCGCACATTTCCATCATCATCAGTATAAGTTGAAGCAATTGTAGTTCCAATCGCAGTATTAATTTCACTCACAATTTGAGCGGCAGTTCGAGAACCAGCTGTTAAAGTTACACTTACAAATGCATCTGTATAACCAACTGAAGAATCATTATATTTAAGTTGCAAAACATTAGCAGGTGCTACTCCAATCGTAAAATTTTCATAATTATTAGTAACCACACAATTTGAAACTCCACCAACAACTTCTATTTGTAATTCTTTACTAAATATTCCAAAAGTATCATCATTTGTATATTCATAAACAAATTCATTAGTAGATAATGGAAAACATTCAATTCGTCTATTAGAAAAGTTTACATTTTCACTAATAATAGACAAAGTAAAAACTAAATTACTTATAGTTTGATATGACTTCAATGTAACCGTTGTTGTATATGTTGAATCATCATATTCTAAATTAAGGTAAACCGCTGGAATTTCAAAACCACTTCCAATTATTTCAGAATTTGGAGTAATTTCAGAAAAATCTACTCTTAATAATGAATTAATTATATATCCATCATAATAATTCATTCTATTATTACCCATAAATACAAAAGGACTTGTAAACTCAATTCCACTTATTGTAAATGATGGATAATATATAATATTTGTTAATTCATATGTAAGCGGCAAATCAACAATAGTTGTTCCAGCAGTTCCATCATCAATGTATGAATATGTTGCTGCAGCAGGTGGAGTAACTAATATTTCCCAATACTGATCTTGAACTGCTGTTCGCCCATATATTCTATAAGATGTTGCATAAGGAATATGATCCCAAGTAATTGTTACAGAATCATCTCCAACATCAGTATTAACAGTTGCAGAAACACCTGTAGAAGGTAATGTGCGTCCCCAAACATCAATTCCTACTATAAAATAATAATAAGTACCAGAAATTAATGTACCACTACCAGTAGTGCTTACTGCTGCAGTAATTGTATAACCAACAATATTTGGACCTTCTAAATCCATTACTTCTTCAGTATAATTTGTTGCACGAATTGTAACTTGATTTCTATCTCTAAATGATCGACACAAATAAAATATATTATCATATATATTAATTTTCTTAAAAAGAAATTTAAAATCATCAAAATATGATAAGGCTATATTATAAAAATCTTGCTGACTTATCATATTATCGCGCGTTTGAATATAATTTATTATAGCATCTCGTAAATCTTCACCACTTAATGAATCTGTTCCACTTTCAGAATATTCAAAATTAATAAGAGGTTGTTGCAAAACTTCAGGAGAAAGTCCAGTAGCTGTTAATTCTCCAGTTGAAGAATATTTATAATCAAAAACTAATATCTCTCCAGCAATTTGAATTTTTGAATTAGTTTTATCAATTAGATTGCCAGCTGCACCTTTTGTAGTTTTAATTACTATTCTAGCACTAGCTCCTGAAATCCACTTTCCACGAATCCCAGAACCAAATTCTATAATATAACTTGAAGATGTAATTTTACGTAAAAATACACTTAAATCTAATCCTTTTTCTAAATATTTTGTATATTTAACTTCAAATTGCTGCTCAGGTGTTGATTCATTCTCAGTAATATAGACTTCTAATCCTGCAAGATATGATTCTGAAGAAATATCAAAACTATATATCTGATAAGTACCATAATTATATGTTGGTATTTCATAAATAATTTCTTGTTCTTCTTGCTGAATTGTAGAATATAATGGAACAGATATTAATGAAGAAGATGATGGAATATTATATTTTGTGCCATCTGATGTTAAAATGTCAGTATAATAATAATATGATCCATCTCGCTCAATCTCTATAAATTTATAAATAGTATTAATAGTAAAAGGATAATTTTGAAAAGAAAATGTACTTTTTTGAAAACTATATGTCCCCAATGAAGAATTATAACCAACAATAACTTCTCTCTTAACTACATCAGAAGATCTTGTTGATAACCAATTGATCATATCAAATTCAATAGTACCAACAACATTTGCTGGATTTGCAAATAATGGAATATATCCATAAATAGAAGCGTGTAAATATTGACTTTCTTCCGTTTGAGAAGTTCCTATAAAAGCTTCATTAAATAAAGTATCATAATATTGTTTTAAATCAAAATGAGTATATCCTAATAAATTTAATAAAAAACCAACAAAACCAACCTTACTAATTTGCAAATCATAAATATTAAGATCAGTTTTTAATTTTTCATAATAATATTCAACAAATTCTTCAGGAGTTGTATAATTAAGAACTGGTAAAGTTGATGACATATTATTTTAATTCCTTTTTATTACTTATTAACAGTAAATATTTTTGAAAATCCATTTGGACCGGCAACTCCCTTAATTGAACTCCATATTTTAGAAACACCTTCGGTAGTATCTCGAGTAATACTTCCTAATTTAGATGCGTTACTTGTAAGATTTTTAAGCATCGAACCGGAAGAACCTAATGCCGTATTAAGTACTCCGCCTAAAAAACCTCCAAATAAATTAGAAGAAGCGCCAGGAGAAAATTGAAAATTTGAAATAATTTCATCTAATTCATCGAAAATCCACATACCTGCAGATTTTTCTAAATATAATGCTTCTCTATAACCACTACATGAATATGTAAATGGTAATGTAACTAATTCATTACTAGTTCTTGTTCCAATTAATTCTTTATTTGGAATCGATTGTGGAAATATTCCAACACACTTACCTGCAAATGTAACAGTGCGCATATCTGGACGATATTTAACAATATAACAAGATGCTGCATAATCAATAGCACCATAATAATCTATATCTATATTAGAATATAAAATTCCAGTATTTATAGTTTTTGTTCCTATAGTAGTAGCATATGCCATTTCATCATTTGCATAATATTTAGGATCAGGTTCAATAGTACCTTCTAAAATTTCCCGAATATATTCAATCCATATATGATGAAACATATAAATATCTAAATGTCTATTATCAATAAATGTAATAGAACAAGTGTCTGATTCAGATACTTCAGAAGCTATTGGAATACCACCACTTCTTGAAGTTACAACTTCAGATCGAACTGAACTTTGAGGAGTCACAAAATCTACTGCAGCAAATGTCATTATTTTTCCAACAGTATTCATATAACTTTCTTTATCAATCTGACTATATAATGAATCATCTGAACGTATTCTATATCCAGATAAATCTGGAGGAACAAAAAAAATAAGCGTATATCCATTTATATCTGGTGAAAAATCTTTGTATAATTGTTGATAAAAATAATTTAAAACTCCAATATTAGGATCCTGTTGATTACCAAAAACATCATTTAAATATGAAATAAGAGTTCCACCAGAAGAACCTCCAAATAAATCTCCTAAAATAGTTCCAGTTTGTTTTTTAAATACTGAATTTTTTATAGTATCACTTAATGCCATATATTCTCCTTTAAATCGGCAAGATCTTTAACTAGATCTTGCCGATTTAAATATTTTTACTGACAATTATGCTTTTGTAAATTATGAATCAAACAATATAAAACAACATTAAAAATTTGTATTTGTTGAGCTTTTCCATATCTATTCAAATTTAAATTTAATTTTTCAGAAAAAATCTTACTTACTAACATATTTATAATTTTTTGTAATTTTCTTATATCCTCAGTATTTTTAGAAGATATAATATTTCTTTTAACATTATTCATAAAAGAAACATTACAAATATCATTTTTATCAGCAACATTTGTTCTTGATAAAATTACAGATAATGCATCATGTAATAAATCATAATTCTTATGATCATGCATAGAATTTAATATTTGTTCAATAACTTTAATTGAAACTTTTGTATTTTTATTTATCTCTTCAATAAACGCTTTAGAATATCCTGGTTTAGAATTCATTACAATATAATCACATGTTGAAGTTACAATATTGTCTCTATTATGCGTTGTGGAATATTGATCAAAATTTGGATCTTCTTCATCATTTGACATAATAGTTGGCGTTGATTGATATGAACCATCACGCTTTGCTTTCATATATAATGGTAATAAACCCCCCTGAGCTTTTTTCTCTCCTGTAGTAATATCAACAACAGGATTAAAAGCGAACATCTGATCAATTCTAGCCCAAGATTGCATAAATAATTGTCTCAAACGAAAAGCATCTTTATTAATTTCTTCTTTATATTTCTTTAATAATGTAGGAACAAAATAATCTTTTAAAAGAGCTAATGGATTATCATATTTAGAAACATTATGTTTCTTATTTACCATATGATTAACAACATAATTCATAACTCTTTTATCACAATATTTAATATATACATATTTACGACCATTCCATAGTTTTTGTAATAGTAATAAAAGAGCATTATTAACTAATTGGTCGTCTTTTCGTTTAATTCCTAAATATACAATTAATAATAAAATTTGATAATAAGGATCATTATACATAACGGCATGATTCGGAAACTTCCAATCATATTGAAAAGCTTTCCCAACCAATCCTCGATCCACATTTAAAATATTAAATAATCCTAAAACAGCCGTTATTGGAAGCGTAAATTTAAAACAGTATCCTTCGTCAGATTTCATTGTTTGAATATAAGAATCAGATATAAGTTTACTTAAATTTGAATGTAATTTACCAATAAGTGAAGGATCTGCTTGAATATTTTTATCTATTTTATTATATACTTCAATTACTTGACTAGACACAACCGGCTCTCCTTTAGTTTAATTTAAACAACAGCTGCGATAACTTTTGAAAGAGAATGTATTTTGCTTTTAAAATTATCAACTAATTCAACAAGAGCCTCTTGATCAAAAACTTTACGATAATCTTCAGATTCCGTTAAATATCCAATACGAGACCATACCGAAAAAGGAAATGCAATCTTCTGTAATAAATTTTCAACAATACTAACTTTCGTACTAAAAGCAATTGCATCTTCTGGTGTAGTACCTTCTGAAATCAATTGTTTTGAAAGTTCTCGAGAAACTTCAAGATATTTATCTTTACGTTGTTCTTCAGATAATGAATAAAAACTCCTATCAAAATATTCAAAAATTACCGTTGATAAAGCTTGCCGCTGAATTTCATTTGATTTTTCAAGAATAGTAAAATCTATTCCTTTTCCATAAACTTCAGGCTTCAAATTAACAAATTCATAAATCTGTCTAATATTTTTAAAATAATTACCAAGAGCTTTATAAATTTCTTCAGATTCTTCTAACTTCTGTAAAAATTGATCAAAATATAAAGTATCAACTTTTACTTTACCTTCCCATAATAAAGGATCATATGCTTCAAAAAATTCAGCACCACAACTAACTTTTTGAAGTCCTTCCTGAATAATTTCCATAGAGCTTCTTTTCTTAGCTCGTGATTTTTGAATCTTACTTAATGCTTTTCTAGATTCTTCCATAACACTATAATCAATATTGGCATTTTGACGTGATAACATAATAATTAAACCTCCTACATAGATATTGAACGATTAAGTTTTGATTGAACAAATGTATCTAACGTTGAAATTTTAAATTTATTAATATCGGTTTGATTCATTAATTTACAATAAATATCACCTTTTTTACCATCAACGGTTATTAGATTTGGAACATTTAAACGATTACTTATAAATTTCATAATGCCCTTTATATAATTTTCACTTACTAAATAAGATGTGCGAATATGTTCTGGTTTAGTTGGTGTTGAAACATTTTCACCATCATGTTTTCTTGCCATTGCTTCTTTTTCTGCTTCTTTCCGTTGTCTTTCATTTTTGATGTCTTCTTTCAACATATTTCTCCAGTTTAATCCAGATATTGCCGCATATAAAGCAGTAACAATTTCAACTGGTAAAACTAAAGTATAATTTGGCCAACTAGTAACTTCATGTGAAACAGTTTCTAATTTTATATCAAGTGAATTAATGTTTTTACAAATTTGTTCTTGAAGTTGTGAATAAAATAAAAACAACATTATATTTTCTATATTTCTTTGTAAAAGCGGCAAAGTGTTATTTAAAACTTCATCTTTTGCATGTTTAATATTATTTGCTCTTTTATAATAATCATCATCTCTATCATCAGTTTTACTTCGAAGTGAATTTAACTTTCTTTCACCAAGAACAATATCAATTCTAGGATATACTTCTGAGACGTTAATAATATTTCTTATTTCAGTAAATACTCGTTTTACTTTTTCAGAAATAGTAGTTCGTATATTATTTACATGCATACCAAAATTAAAATCTCGTAATACAGGTTGACCATTACGTGCAAATTTTTCAAAAGCATCTATAAATTCATCAACTAAATCATTGCCAGTTTCTCCAAAATTTTTAATATAATTAATGAATTCTAGCAATTGTTTTTTATCATAATCCATAGTAGTGATACGTATTGATAAGGCTTTTTCTAAAAATTCATTTATATAAACAAATTTTAAAGAACAAATCGATTCTTTTAAAATTTTAAAAGAATTCCTAGATACAGATATATTATTATTTCTTAAAGAATCAGATACAAGCTTAAATACTCCTTCAACTGATTTTTGAAGAGATTCATAAAATTGTTTATTAAAATATTTATTAGTAATATCTGAAATACTAAAATCAGTTGGTTGATCATCTACATAAAGAATATTATGTATATCATGAATAAAAGCAAAAATATAAGATCTAGTAAATTCCTCAAAACGAGCAATAAAATTATTTGTAATATTATTCAAATCTGTATTCAAATCATGAGTAACAATATTAGACATTTTTAAAGTTTCATCGGATGTATCTACTCCAAATTTTCTTTCGGCAAGATCTCTATTTAAAACAAATTTAAAAAATATTTTTGTTTTATCAAGATCTTGTTGTTTAAGAGATAATGATAAAAATATATCTGGAACTTCTTCAAATACTTCTTTTTCTTTCCATTCTTTTGATCTTTTTCTAATATCTTGTATATTTCGAATTGGAATACGAGTTGATTTATTTATATATTTGCCCAAACGAGTATGAGATATAGTCCCAAATAATCTAGATATTAAAGATCTAGATTCAGCAACAGCTGTTTCTTTCGAACCAAATAAATTTTTTAATAAACTCCAATATTTTTCAGGAGTCATTTTTTCTAATTCATTAAAAACATCATTAACATCTGACATTTTATTTAATTTTTTATTCAACCCAATTGCAGCAATTAAAACATACATAATAGAAAGAGTATCAACTGGATATGCTTGAGTGCCAACAATAACCGGAACATCAATTAAATTTCCTAATGTTATAATTTCAATATATGGTCGCAATTTAACAAATCTAGGATCAGTTTTAGTTAATTGTTGTATAATGGCAGTTTTTTCATTTATTTTACGTTGAATTTCATGAGAATATTCTTTTCCAATTGGATATGTTTGAGATGGAACTTTCTCATATGTACCTTGTGGATTTAAAGTTTTTGCAATAACTGAAGTTGGATCAACGGCTTGTCTATTTTCATCCCACAATGGAGCAACTTGATTAGCCATAGAAACAATATTAAGAGCATTTTCTGTAAAAATGTCCGATAAAAAAGTAACAGAAATGAAATCTCGTATCGTAGTTTCAAAAGATTTAATATTAGAAACTTTAATTTTATCACAAGTTAAAATAGGATAAACAAAAATTAATTTTTGTTGTTGATTTAATAATTTAGTAGGATCTTTAATCCCAACAGTTGCTTTAGAATACTGACTCAATCCGGTAATATTCACTATTTCACCTCATAAAACCTTATTAAGTTATAGATATATCACTTAAAATAATATTTAATTCATTAGATAATTTTGGATACATTTTTTTATAATCATGAATTAATTCTTTATTAAGTTCTTTAATCCGACTTGAACTGGTTGGATGAGTTGAAATTGTTATTAAGTTATTAAAAAATAAAAGAATCTTTTTAAACCATGATTGTTTTATCTTAATATCTTCTTCAATATTATGAAACTTATACAAAACTTTAACAATTTCATCTCCATACCCATATTTAGCGGCAAACTGATCTGCTTTATATTCACTTTTATGCTCTAAAAAAGTTAAAGATCTTGCTGAAAATATTATTAACAATAATAATGATAAATATGCTGGATATGTAAGAGCTGTAAAAAATTTAAAAAAAGGAATTGATATAATCTTTCCAATAACATTTACACAATTTTCAAAAATTATAAGTAAAATTCGAGGAATGTTTGAAGTATATGTAAAACAATGTCCAAGTTCATGTAATAATATAGCAGTAAGTTCTCTTGCCGAAAATCTATCTATAATATCACTACCTATTATAATATATACCTTACTAATATATTTATTAGATTCTTCGGCTACATCTAACGATTTTATATCACCATTAGAATCATATTTTTTAAATAAATTAATAAGATCTAAAGAAAGAGCTCTATTATAAAATGGAATAATCGCAGCATTTCCATAATTTTTTTTTATAGATAATATTATATTTTTTATTTTTGTAAATTTTTTAAGATTTTTTACTAACTCTTTTTTAGCGGCAGAATCTTTATTATCTATTTTAAGCTCTCTAAAATTATTATCAATATTTTTCAATATACTACTTCTATATGGTGAAACTTCAAAGATCGTTTCTATAAATTTAAAATTCATATTATACTTCCTCTTATTATTATTATTTAACTTCTATAATTGTTTTTTAAAAAATAATTTTTAATAATCTCTTCTAAAAATAAATTGATATCCTTTATATATACACATAAAGTTTTTAAGAGATAATAAATATGGAATTGCTAATCCAGCTTTACCATTATAATTTTCTAAATTAAACGTATCATCAAACATAACAAAACCACCTACTGAAATTTTATCAATAGATGCTAATACAAGATCCAAATGAAATTTTTCAGATTCAAAAGTTCCTTCTACCCAATCAATTGTATCTAAATATAAAAGATCTATTTTTTTATTAAATTTTTTTAAATAATCTAAACCATTATCTTTTGTCAATACAACATTAATCGAATTGTCATTTTCTTTTATAGTATTTAATAAAATTTGTTTACATGTATTTATACTATTATTAGAAATATCACATCCAAAATATGAACCACCATATTTTGAAATAAACCAACTCCATATAGATGTTGAATCTCCATCACTAATATTATTTATATACCGTGAAACTCCAATTTCAACAATTATATTATCTTTTTTAGTATTATTATATAATGCCGTTATAATTTTATCAAAACCATTTTTACGAAGTAAATCTTCATGAAATACAAAAGGAGCATCTGAAAAATCTAATGGAATTCTACTATAATTATTCCAAACAGTATCTGACTGAGTTAATTTATTTACAATATTAAAATCAATATTTAAAAAATTAAACGTGTTTTTATTCGATTCTATAAATTTAGTAAACCAATTTTCAAAAATATTATCATCATGAGTAATAGAATATTTAGAATATTCTTTCCAAGAATTAATTATAGGAAATATTTTATTAAATTCATTAAATTCAAATGAAAATATATCAGTTCTATATATACTCTCATTATAATTAATCAATAATGCTTTATTATTCTTTAATTTATTATTAAAAATTTCTAAATATCCATCAATATCAAATTCCAAATCATATTCAGAAAAGTGAAAATATTTATAATTTTTAGATAATAAATTTATAATAGCTTCGGCTAGGAAAACCCGCGTGATCAAAGTGTCGATCTTTTACTTTTTTAAATTAATAATTTTTTACTATTAATCGACACTTTGTCGCCGGGATGAACTAGCCTTGCTTTTGAATGTAAGAGATAGATGTGCCTATCTCTTAGCAAAACGTTGGTGTAAACTACTAAAAGGTTTACCTCTCGCACATGAGAGTAGTGTGTATCCTTATCCTGTTACCAGATAAGGAATCCAACTTCCCCTCGACAATGTTATCTGAGCTTCGCAATGTGGTTGACTTCGCCTACCCTTCAGCGATGTTTACAGAGCCACGACAGAGCAAGGAACTGGGGCGGCATTCCTAGGTGTCTACATCTCAGATAACGTAGCTAGAATTTCTTCTAACTGAGTCTGGTGAACTTTGGGCTTCAACTATTGCTAATTGAAGCCCGTGTGATCAGAGAAGCGATAATTAGAATTAACTATTTCTAGTTATCGCTTCTCTGTCACCGGGTGGTTCACTTTGTGTTGCATATAATAATATTAAACTGTTTTCTGCAGTAGGTTTTGCTCCTGTTTTTAATAGTAATTTTAACTATTTCCAAATGTTCACTTTGTGTTGCATATAATAATGCTAAACTGTTTTCTGCAGTAGGTTTTGCTCCTGTTTTTAATAGTAATTTCACAATTTTCAAATGTCCATATTCCGCTGCCCAGTGTAATGCAGAATTATTGTTTTCTTTAGGATCCACTCCTGCTGCTAATAGAATTTTTACAATTTTAAAATATCCATTTTTTGCAGCCCATTGTAATGCGTGATTATCGTTAACTTTAGGATCTGCTCCTTCTTCAATCAATCGTTTTATTACTTTTGCAGTAATCTTATCTTTTCTTCCAAGAATTACTCGGTCTGCCTTCCATTTTTTTGGAGTTCCAGGATTTTTATATACTCTTGCATCTTCTGGAAGAGTTACTTTTCGAATCCATACTCCATACCTTAAAAATGCAAGGATATCTTCTCTTGCGAAATAGATTCCTCCTGGTTGACAATCTCCAGAAGGATTAAATGTAACTGGGTCAATGTTTAATCCAATTTTATATTGAAGACCATTGTGATTCTCTGTTTTGTTCAAGATCTTGTAGAAGTCCATTTTTAGTCCTTTTACTTTGTCATCATTTCGATAAAATTTAAACATTCAATTTCATTATTATTTATAATAGATTTTGCCGATGTTAAATCTTTTTCAACATTTTGAACATCAATTTTAGTTTCAACTAAATTTTTAATAGATCTTTTATTACATACACTAATAATATCTTCATCTGTAATATTTTTAATTTCGGTAGACCATTTATTAGTATCGATATCATATTTTTCTATTTGAATATTAATATTATGATCTTTTTTTAATTCATGATATCTGCTTATTATTTCACTTACCATATTTGATTTATATGTTTCAAAAATATATCTAATTATTTGAACAATTAAAAATTCAATTTTTCTATTGGTGAGTTTGTCAAAATCATCTATTTTTTTAAGCTTAACTGAATATTTCCATAGATTATAATTATTTAATAAAATTTCATCAATTCCATATGGTTGAACTTTTCCATCATTATCACAAAATAAACAATTGAAATTTAAGTTTCGAGTTAAATATTCTGACCAAATATTTTCACCGAGTTTTTGTAGATCTGTTCCTTTTCTTTTTGGCTCGATCGAAATATTTAATTTATTATCAGATAAGTCTATGATATTAATTTCTAATTCTTCAGCATTTTTTTGTAATGAATTAAAAGATGCATTTGGTACTTTACCATAAATTTTTATTGCTTTGTTTTTATTATCTAATTCACCATTTGGAACAATTGTTAATGTTCCAATACCATTAGTTAAAATATTATTTATTTGAATTGGAGTATTTTGTATTCCACAATAATTGAAATTCGGCAAGATCTGTGAGGGTGATATATTTGATTTTTTATTTAAGAGATAAAATAATCTCTTAAATAAATCTTTGAGTTTATATTTTGGAATTAAAGTTCTATAAAATGAAATTCCAGTGATTACTCCATTTCCAACTAATCCAATAGGTACTGGACATGGAAGATAGATTGGTTCGGGTTCTAATTCAAATTCATCATAAGGAACATATTTAATATATTGAAACGCTAATTCCTCTACCCATTTAGCTAATCGCACTTCCGTGTAGCGGTAAGCTGCCGCTTCACTATCGATCAATCCAGGAGATCCCCATGCTCCTTGTCCAACAGCATATTCTTGATCTACAAGATTGCATAATGTTCCATATAAACTTGAATTATGTACATTTGTAATAAAAAATTTATTATCTTTTTTTCCATTTACAATATAGACATTTTCAAAATTATTAACTGTAAAATCATACATTTTAATTGGTTCTTTTAAATTTTCAATTTCAATTGAAGTTATATATGTTAAAAATCCACTTTCTGAACATATTTTTGATAATTCATTCAAATTTGTTGTTTGAAAATATTTTGAAATGTTTTTTTCAGATACATGGTTTCGTTGTAAATTTGAATGTGTATTATTTTTTGGATTTTGATCTATATGATGTACTATTTCACATGTCCATTTACAATAATTTTTAATAATATCACAAATTTGTATTAATTTTGAATTGCGATATTTGATCCTTGGCCGATCTTCATTATAAATGACACCACTTTCTAAAACACTATATAATTTTAAATCTTTTGCTTGAATATAGTTTCCATTTTCTAATTTAATTGGGTGATTTTCTGTACATTTAATTATTGATCCGTTAGAAAGTGTTATTTTGTATATTTTATTTGTTACTTGTCCAACTCTAAAGGAATGTGCAATTGTTGGTACTATTGTTTGAGTATTGTTATCAAATGCTAATACTTGTAATTGTTTTACATTATTTTGTTCTAATTCTCCAATTTTATAACAATTCCCATCTAAACTATATATTTCTGTATTATAATCTAAACAGTCACCATGAGGATGATATTTGCCTAAACAAGTTCCAATTACTCTAGCACTTTTTACGAATTTATTTTTAGCTTCTTCATGCAATGTTAATAGTAGTCGTCGTTCAACGGGTTTTAAACCATCAATATAAGATGGAATTGCTCGAAATCTATTTATATATCTACCATATTCACTATAAAAAACAGGTATAATTTTGTGCATTTAAAACTCCTGATTTGTGATCATTAATTTGTCTAATAGATTTAAATATTTAAGATCTGGATTTTGATTGAATATAGTAAATTTATTAGAACATTCAATGATATTATTGTTTAGAAATTCAAATCTTTTTTCAAATTTTAAAGATTCTTCTGAAATATTTTCAGATAATGATAATAAAATTTCTGGATTTTCTTTAAAAGAATTATATATATGATCAAATTTAGAATTTAATTTTATAATATTTCTAAAAGAAAGGGGTATATAGAATCTTTCATTTTCATTTTGTGAATAAAATTTTTTAGATATTGCCGCTAAAATTAACGGTGATAATTTTTCATGATTTTCTTTATTATTTAACCAAGATGATCTATTTAAATGATCACTACAAAAAGTAATTATTTGATTAGTTGTTGATGTTGTTTCTAATATTTCACTAATTTCTAATTCAACTGTTTTAATATTTTTATCAGTTAAATAATCAACTATATAAGAACAATGATTATTAATAAAATCTAGAACTTTTTGATATTGTGTTAGTTCGAATTTAAATCTATCATAAATATAAATTGATTTATTAGTATTTACAATAGCATGATCTGGAATTAAAATCATTTCATGATCTAATAATGTTTTTGTTACTTTTCTATAATATGTTATAATTGAACATTTGTTATTATGATCTAATTTAATTTCTTCTATATGTGCATAATTAAAATTTGATAATAATTCTTGTAAAATATCTTTATCTAATATATCGCTCCAATACAAGGTTTTTTCATTTAATTCTATTGTCATTATTATATCCTTGTTATGATTTCAGTACTAATTTTATTTTCAACATTATTAAAACTATTTGTCTTATCTAAAAAATCAGCACAAAAATTTATACCTGGATGATCAAAATATATATATCTATCAAATTCTTTTTCATTAATTAATACGATTCCAAATAAAGAGATTTTGAGATGATCTTGAAATTTTACAAATTCAATGTTATTTATTTTTAATTTAGGTATAACTTTATTTGAATTAAATATATTACATAATTCAATAAATCTTTTTCGTGAAGATTTTGACGGTATTGATATATTATTAATGATATCTTTATTATTAATAAATCGATATACATTATTTAATGAAATGTTTAAATTATGAAAGTGTGTAAAACAGCAATTTTGAATAACTGACAATTTGAATAATAATTTAAATAATAATTTAAAATTATTTTCTATCATTTTTATTTTATATATATATAAATCAAAATTATTTTCTTTTTCAGAATGTTCTGAATTCATATTTAAAGTAATTGTAGAATCAATTGTAAATCGACTTAATTCAGAAATTGTTTTTGAAGTTTTATGATGTCTAGAATATTTAGATATTTCATTTGATCTTAATATTTCACAAACATCTTCTTCTGAAGGAGTTATTGATATGACCATTGAACATTTATTATTATAACGTTGAGATAATGTTAATGATAATTTATTTATATCTTTTTTGAAATAAAAACCTTTTAGAGCTATATTTGGATTAGAATAATTATATTTATTAAATCTGTAAATAGAACCTTGAGTATTTGTATTTTCTAATGTTGCTGAATATGTTATTGATCCTTGACCTTTGCAAATATATGATTTTTCAAGTAATCCAAATACTAATCCAGTAGTGTTTGATAATTTTTCATCATCACTAATAAATATTGAAATATTATCTTGAGTTTTATTTAATATTTGAATCATTAAACATTCCTTTTTTAAGATATTTCTGTTATAGCTGGAAAATCACCAGTATCTTTTTTAATTAATGGTTTCCAACCTTTAATTAGAATATTTGGATTATATTGTTTTGTTAATAATTTTGATCTATATAAATACATTTTATATTGATTTTTTTGAATAACATCCATATCAAATATTAAATTGATTTCTATTTCTTTTAATAAAAAATGTTCTATTAAAAGAGATTCAATTGTGTTTAAATACTTTTTTCCATTTAATGCAATGTAAAAACAATTTTTAAAATCAATATTATAGAGATATAAATTTAGAATATCAAATGGACCTTCGGCAAGAACTATACTTGAATATTTTTCAAAATCAATTTCTTGAAAAAAATATTTTCCAGATGTATCTGGATTTAAATGATACCGAAGATCTTTATATGGTTCAATTAATCGTAAAACAATATCTTCATTTTCACTATTAGTAAATGTGCATGATGTTTTTTGATTAAAGAATGTAGGACTTATTAAAAATTTCGTAAAATCTATATTTCCCAATCTTTGTATAAGATATTGTCGGTAAATTTCAAATTTATTTTTATATTGTTTTTCAAATTCAAGATTTTTTAAAATAACAGTTTCTTGTATTTGTTTTAATTTAGCTATTTTCTTTTTAGATCTGTAATAATCTTTAACATTTTTATATCTAATGAAACTTGATAAATATTTTAAAATATCCTCATCTGTAAAATTTGTATCTATTAATAATCTTACAAGATTTCCAGAACTAGAACATCTAAAACAATTAAATACTGGCATAGTTTTTGAAATATACATATGACCATGACTAGCTTTTGGCCGACTTGCATCATCACAATAAGGACAAAAAATTATTATTTCACCACCAGATTCTTTATAGTAATTTGAAGTGTTTTTCAAATGATTGACTATTTCCGGTATTTTCGTTATATCTAACATATTCTTTGCCGCTTTCTTTGAAAAAACAATAATAAAAATATTATTTCTATATAATTTGTGCATTTCTAATCAAAGTTCGATGTTTCTTATTTTTTATAGTAAATCCATATTTAAAATAAAACTTCAATAATTGATTGTAATTTAAATCACCATATGGATTAATGTCTAATAAAATTATTATTTTTTCTTGATTTGCCCATTTTACAACAGCTTGTAATAATTTATGAGCATATCCTTTATTTCTTATTTTTTCATCTACTAATAATCGATTAAAATAATATAATTTATCTTTTATTTGAGATAATTCGGCAACAGCTCTTCTTGAAGATTCGATTATATGAAAACATGCATAATTATTTGTGATAATTTCTTGCACATTCATATCTCATCCTTTCTAATTAAATAAAAACCTAACTAGATGTGCCACTCTAGTTAGGTTTTCCGGATTTCAGGATATGTTTAAAAATTAAGTTAATTAAAAACCAGTGGCACCTGGTATAAATATTATTTCTATATGAAAATTGAAAAAATTAAAAATTCGGCAAGATCTTAAAAAAGAATTTTGCCGAATTTAGAAAGTTATTTTTTAGCAGTTGAAAGATGTCTATTAATTACTTCTTTACAATATTTATCAAATAATCCACAAATCAAATATTCTGAATAATTTCCATGAATTTCACTTTTTAGTATATATTATCTCAAACTCTTTACACTTTTCAAAATCATCTGGAAAAATAATTTTAAATTTAATAAATTTAGAAACACAATTATTATAACATTCATCAACAAATTCAGTGCAATAATATTTATCGTTTCCACTTGTAAAATTAAAATCATATTCTAAATTTTTACCGGCCATTTTTATAGCTTTATCAATCGCGTTATTAATAATATCTAAATTTGGATGTCGTAAAATTTCAATAGAATCACACCTCATAAAAGTTAAAATGTCTTCTTCAATAATGCCTTCACCAACTGCATGAATTACAGTATTATAACCAACATATATAGCAGCATGAGACCAAAATCCTTTGATTAATACACTTCCAAGATAATTACTATATCTTCGTAAAAGAACGTCACCGGGTTGAAGAGATTTTAATACTTTACGCATATGTGGACCTTTTACTTTATATGAAGATTCTCCCCATACAATAAGCCCACCCTTATAAAATCTAATATCAGCAAACCAGCTAATTATAGCGGATTTAATTCTATACCAGTTCATAATAAGCTCCTTTGTTAAATTAATTAAAAAGAGAAATTTTTACGGGTCTCATTTCCCGGGTTTTAACGTCTTTTCCTTGACGGTTCATGGTCTTATGGAGTCAAACACCATAGGACCATGAACACTATTGGAAATATTCCGAGGAATATGATTCCTCGGAATATTTCTTTTACATCTTCTCGGGTCATGATATCCTCCTTTCCCGAGAAAAGGTTTAATGCTCTATTTTTTTATACAGGAGTAGACCTGTTGGGTTTTTTTTGGTGCCCGAGGCCGGACTCGAACCGGCAAGGTACATAGTACCGAGAGATTTTAAGTCTCTTGCGAAGACCAATTCCGCCACTCGGGCACAAAACCTAATTATATTATTTCTATATGAAAAATGAGAAAATAAGAATTTTGGAGATGGTCCTATTTCTAGGACCATCTCCAATTTTTAAATCTCTTCCCAATCAGTAAATCCTGGCTTATGATGATCTGAGATGATTTTAGATAATTCCCAAACATTTAACATATTATTAACTTTCTTAATTATTAAGATTGTGGTACTGAATATGTTTTTTCAATATTTGACATTTGTTTAATATCAATTTCTTTTCTAGTGTTTCTTTCAATTGCTAGTAAAACTAATACCATTCCAAGAATACACATCACAACAAATAATGATAAAATTGAAGCATATTGTAAAATCTTTTTAGCTTCATCCATATAATTTATATTATTTACAGATTCAAATTTTTTAAATTTTGTAGTTTTATAATTATTAATAATATCAATAATTTCATCTTGTGATAATTTTTGAGTTTCTGCTTGTTGTAAAATATTATTTAAATTCATAAGAAATTCTTCTTGTTGTATCGATGATAGATCTCTAATCCATTTTTGAAGAATTTCTTGATGTTCATAATGAATAAACTGTTTTTTAATCATTTGGTATTTATCAATAAAATTGATTGAAGTTTCTTGTGTATTTTGCGGGGTTGTTTCCGGCAAGAGTTCTGTAAGTTCTACAATTGTACTTTCTGGTTTTTGATTTTTAATATTTGTAGTAAGTAATACCATCCCAGCAATCGATGCAAAAATGAGAATACATACAAAAATTCGAACAATCGCAAAAATCATTTTTTCAAAAGTACTTGTTTTCATTGTTTTTATTCTTTCTTTTAGTTTTTATGTGATTTTTAAATAGAACAAAGAACCAGCGATAAGAACTGAAAGGAAAATACACATACTTTTTAGACCAAAATTTGTTTCTTCTTTAAAATGTGAACGATGACCCAATTCAGCTTGTCGAGCTTCTATCATTGCAATAATTGCTAATTTTTTACTAATATACATATTATTATCTATAATATATTCATTTTTAGTATCTTTGATTCTTTCAAATTTATCAGATAATATTTCTTTAAAATCTTTTGTTACAGGTATAGCTTCACAAATTTCAGTATCCATATTTTATTTTCCTGTTTTTAGTTTAAGTTTCTTTTAAATCACACTAATTTGGACAATTTTCATCTGGTGCAATAAATCTTTTTTGATATAAATTACAATAATCTTCTTCATCGGCAAAATCTACCTTAACTAAATTTTTGCATTTATAACATCCAAAAATTTCTTTAGCTTTAAATACTGGACAATTTTTTCACTATCAGCAAGCGATAATTTTTGTTGTTGTATTTCTGTTATATTCTAGCTAGACGGAATTGAATTTTTATCAATTCTAAATGCACATAGTCCAATATTTTGATAATATTTTTGTTTTTCCCAATATTCACAGTTTTTACAACATTTTTGAATCACCTTCTATATCTTTCTTTTTTTGAAAATATTGACATGTATTGTGTCCGTATACTAAATTATTTTGATTATCAGATTTGATCTGTATTTGTTTTTTAATCATTTGCAAATTAGTACATTTGCCGATAACAAATCCGCAATAAATTTCTTTTAAACTTTCAAAGAATTTACAATATAAGCAACATTTAAACATAATCAATAATCTTTCATATTAAATAGTTTTAAGAGGAAGTTTAAGTTGAGCAAACAAATCAATAATACAATTTTGAACTTCTTTTCTAAATTCTAGATCTAAATTTCGAATACCATTATCAATAATTTCTATTTTGTCCTGAATTGGTACAAAAAATATATTAGAATAAGTTTTAATATAATACTTTGCAAATTTCATTTGACTAAAAACTAAATCTCTATATTCTAATGCGGCACTGTATGCAATATAATCAATTATAGATCTGTCAGAAACTATAATATTAAATTTCTTATTCACTAAATCCAATTCTTTTTTAATTTGAGCAGCAAACATCCACATTTGAGCAAGTTCAGAAGATGTTGTATCTTTTCCAATTATTGAATATGGACATTCTTGAACTATTTCATGAATATATCCTATTTCATATTCTGGAAATTCATTCTTGAGATTAGATGCGTAATTTAAAGCTAATTTAGATTTACCAGTTCCATGACTTCCTGTAAAAGCTATTACTTTTTTATCAGAATCTTTTAACATGATTAGATTTAAACTCCTTTTTAAAAGAAAAGAGTATAACTAGCAGTATTTCCAACAGTTTCGTCAACATCTACTTTAATTGTAGCTTTTTCAATACCAAATTCAGAAGTGCATAAATCTTTTAAATTATGAGCAAATAAATATGCCATATTTTCAGCAGTAGGATCTAAACCATCTGGCATTTTAATAATATCTACATTTGGTACATCTTTAAGAATTACAATTAATGGATCATTGCTATTCAGAATTAGCTTATGATCTAATGCTTCTGTAATTTCTTTAAACTTTTTAAGTTTACCAAAATCAACTACCATATTAGGATTTTTCATAAGTGTAATATTAACAATTTGAATTGTAGTTCTTACAACGTAACTGTGACCGTGAATGTTCCTACAATGATGTCCTTCTTCCATCGTTAATAGTCTATGTGCTGCTTCAAATTTAAAAGATTTTGTGATACTATACATTGTATTCTCCTTTTTAAAGTTTTGATTACATAATAGACATTTATTTATTAAAATATTTAATGAATTTTCTTTATTGATTCTATGATTAATGTATTTTGCCGGTAAATATGAGAAAATAATGTTTTCATCAAAGATTAAATTTGAATTGTGATTATATCCTCTTTTAATCATTTCATCGGCAAGAGCATCATGTCTGTTTTTTAATGATAATGGTTCTAATAAATCATTTTTAATATAACCATCAATATTTATTCTTTTCTTTAAACTTCCAAGAAACATGTGGCATTCATTATGTTCTCCTAATAAATGATTTTTACACATAATTTTCGGACTACACATCCACATTCTCATTTGATTGAAGTTCCTTTTTATTTATAATAGCTTCGGCTAGGAAAACCCGCGTGATCAAAGTGTCGATCTTTTAACTTTTTCAAATTAATAACTTTTTACAGTTAATCGACA
>JALNZW010000021.1 GCA_023229115.1 Patescibacteria group bacterium | reverse complement strand
CACTCCATTAAATTCTAAACAAGTTCTATTTTCTTCAAAACGAGTATTAATATCTAGTGGATTTTCTAACTTCAAGACACTATATAAAAAGGTTTTTGTTATTCCTGCGTGAGAAATTAAGTAGTCATCATTTTGGTATACAGGTTTTAAAAGATCAATATTTTCCTCAAGTGCTTCTTGTATGTCAAAATGTGTATAAAGCTGATAACCAGAATAATATTCATTAATTCCTTTTAAATAATGAAAGTCGTGATTGCCTAAGCATAAATGAATATTTGAATTCTTTCTGACACACTCACATATTTCACGAAAGTTTCTTATTTGTGTTATTGTAGGAGTTTCTTCATAATTGTCAAAATAATCTCCAACGAAATAAAAATTATCGAATTCTGAATCTATGTATTTTTTCCAAACATCTTTTCCATGTATGTCACCAATTACTTTATTCATTTATATCTCTCTTAAACAATTGTTCCTTTATACAATCTGCAAGTTGTTTGTTATTGTTGTTAATCAATAATTCTATTATACAATAAATCTCTTTATTTGTCAAATAGATTTTATTCAAGTCTTTAGAGTTCATTTAGTATTTTCCTGTAGTATACGATCTTAATATACATCAACAACTAATATACAGCTTCCTCCTTCTTCAGTCATACGAGCGTAGTATATATCTGTTTCAGAATCTGCTTCATAATCTGCTGAAAGTACCTCTCTTTTATTTTGTCCTCGAGGTTCATATACAGGGTAGGCATAAATTAAATCATCATCGCTTGGAGTTTCATTTTTATGAAAAATAACACACTTTCCTCCTCCTTTTAAAGTATTTAATGCAACCCAGCAAGATCCCCTCTCACCAGCATCGGTTATTTGAGTCCATTCATCGTTGGTTATTTCATAATGACTTATCATTCTATTCTCCTATTATAAATCTAATATAATCTTGGTACGTCTTTTCTTCTCTTTCAATTCTTTCATATGTTTCTCTGGTAATTAAAAATGCTCTGTGAAACATTTCCTCTACCCTATCTTCAAAGCTTTTTATATGTTCTTTGTTTGCTTTATAAATTTCGACTCTTGATACTACACTTCCATGCCAATAAATATTTAATGCTTCTGTAACTTTTTGAATTATTATGTTTTTCTTTTTGTCTACATAATCATTCTGCCCCTCTATTGTATAAGTGATATAATGGTTTGATGTAAAACAGTTTCTAATGTATGACTTTAATTCAAATCCAATTACTCTTAATATAAGCACATACATTTTATAATCTTCGCAATCTACAAGGGGTTCATTACTATCTCTTTTAGATGATAATAATTTTATAAAAATTCTTTTTAACTCGCCCGCAACTTCTTCCTCAATTTCTTCATAATAGCGCATTTGTTCTCTGATTATAGAATTTTTCATTGCTTGGATTTTTTCATAATGCTCAGCTGTTCGATGTATAATATCCATAATATCTCTTGAATGAGGACAATTAGCATGGGGGGATTTTATTGTATTTTTATTTTTTTGACCAATAGTAATACCAAGTTTTTCAATGACAATTACGCCCGCCTTCCAAATAAGAAAACAAACAGCAACCGACATTGATAATATAGAACCAAAAACCCAAGGTGAGTTTAAATTTTCCAACATAACATACAAACCTTTAATATGTTTATATAGTTAATGTTGGAAAATTATTTAACGACTTGATATCAACCAAATAGCTTGTTTTTTCCAATTATCCGGGCTTATGTTTCTAGCCATAATGATTGTTTCAACAGTTCTATATCCCATATTTTTTACACCATTTGAAATTTCTTTTGCATATTCTAGGGCTTCTTTTTTTATAGACATTTCAACGTCTGGTAAAAAATCATCTAATGTGCTTTCTACTTTTGCAATTGCTTCATCGTTCGAAAGTTTCATATTCATTACCAAAGATCTAGAAGCTATTGCATCATCAAACTTTGGATTATTTGATATGAAAATAATACCAGAAGTAAAGGTAAAAATTGGCTCAACGTCTTCCATGTTTTTGTTTCTAAATCTTCTAACGTCGACATAGGTTATTTCTCGTTCTTTTTTATTTTCAAGAACCGTTTTCCAAATGTTTGGATCGAGGGTTAAAACTTTATCAGCATCATCGAAAACTAAAATTTTATCTTCTCGATTGTTGTAAAGTATCCTAAATAAGTCATCAACTCCTTTTACAACGTTTCCCTTATAAAGCTTATAATTAGCATCAAGTTCATCAAGCTTTTTAATAACTTCATAAGATTTTCCGGTTTCTGGATTTCCATATACAAATATGGAGTTAACATTACCGTGATACATTTGTTCAACCGCACCAGAAAGAAAACTAAATTTTTCACTCCAGGGCATATTATCAACAACGTCCAAAAACTTGTCTTCTAGAGCACGGTCTCTAACCTCATTTTCAGATCTTTTCTTTTTTCTATTTCTGAAAGTTGGGTTGGTAAGCCCAAGGCTAAAAAGATGTTCCTTTGAAAGAGACGTAAAAGAAAAAAGATTTACTTCTTTGTTATATTGGTCTTTTGATAGAAAAGATAAATAAACTTCAGGCAGTTTTTTGGTCTGAAGCCAGAGAAGTGAATCTGGTTCTTCATTTAACCAGCTTTCGAAAAGCATTTTTTTTCTTTCGCTAGATATGTAGCTCATTTATGCCACTCTCCCTATAATTGTAATAGTTTTAAAAGTAATCCTGGGCTATTAATCGAATTTTTCTTATTTCAATAGGTATTATACCGTAACTAGTACCTAATTTTTTTTGAATATCTTTGTAAACCAATCCCTGGTTTTTCAATTCTAATATTTTCCTTTGTCGAGGTGATAGTTGATTTAAAAAAGGCTTTTTATTTAATTCAAGGGGATTAAAGCAATATTTCGTGCAGGGTATTTGCCTTATTGGATTACCCTCTTCATCGGTTTCATCAAGCGAAATTATTTCTTGGTTTATAACCCTCATTTGCTTTTTCCAAGTCCTAATTATAGCATACCTTACGGATAAATAAAAGGAAAAATTCTCTGATTTTATTTTGTCCTTTTTTAAGTAAGATAAAAGTTTATGGAGATTAAGGAAAACCTCGGACATAAAATCTTCTTTTTCAATTCGATTTCGTGAAACGCGGGAATAAAATAAGGCTTTTTTTAAAATTAACCTCCTATAAAGATTAAATACTTCTAAAGTAAGTTGGTTTAAATCTTCCGCGGATTCAAATAAATCTCTTTCATTTACCATATAAACTCTCCTTAAGGTAATAATTAATTAATTATATACCTACTTTATACATTTGTAAACGGAATAAAATCAACTTTTATTTTAGCCTGTTTTAAGTACTTTATTGGCTCAAAATCACGATATTTTTCAGAAAAAATCACTCTTTTTATTCCCGATTGTATAATTAATTTTATGCATTCTATACAGGGGGATAAAGTTAAATATAAGTCGGCTCCTTCAATACTTAATCCCATTTTTGCTGCTTTACAAATAGCATTGGCCTCAGCATGTACAACTAACGGGAGTGTACAATTATTATCATCTTCACAGGCATTATTAAATCCTGAAGGAGTTCCATTCCAACCAAATGAAACAATATTTTTATTTTTAACTAAAACAGCCCCCACTTTTTTACGGTTAGCTTTTGATCTTTCTGCTACAAGTTTAGCAATGTTTAAATATAAAAAATCATTTTCTAGAATATTACCCATTTGTCTAAATCCCATTTATAAGCGTGCAAGGATGCACAAAAGAAAATTAATGAACCCGTTTTTAATTCCGGGTATTTATTAGATAATTCACTAACCATATATTTTATTAAGCTACCGGCCAAATAAATATCAATTGCATGATGACCAAAATAATCATTACTTCTCATATGATATATTAAGTGTAAACGATTGTTTCTTATCATAAATTGATAATCAACTGAGCAGGGGATTCGTGTTTGTCCCCCCGTATTATCCAGATCTTTTGGATGAAAAATTTGAAGTATAGCCTGTCTTGAATGTCTATCCTCTTTTAAAATATTTTTAATTTTATCCAGTTTATCATACATTCGTTCCGAGTATGTATAATCAAATTTATCCCCATTTATAAATTTTTGCCACATATCCGCCCGTATTTTATAGGAATTACCCGGGTTAAGCGGCTCCTTAGAAATTCTATCCTTAAATTCTTGTTCACAATAATCAATTATTTTATTTGAGTCCTCTTTAAAAAGAAATTTAATCATTTCTTCTCTTTTTTCAAGCGGTTTTGATATTGTAAAAGATACACCCATCAATTCTTTGGTAAACCTTTCTTCACCCATTAGAACTTTGTTTTGGTAATGGTTTACATCAACCGTAATACCCGAAACTTTTAGTTCCCTATCCGTTTCCTTAATAGCCTCTAAACAATTTGCAAAAACTCGACTCATTTTAACTCCTAATAATTGGTTTCGATTCTAAATAAATTAACCTGATATTTAAGCGACCATTGTTCATATATAGTTTTATCATCTATATTTAAATTTCTCAATAATGAATAAAAGTCTTCCCAAAGTTTTAAAAACCTATTTTCAAATACTAATAAATCAACTAAGTATTGACTGTGTCTCCACGGTCTGTTTTTAAGACAATTGCAAACCATACCGGTACTAACAATCACATTTAAAAAATCTTTATCGAAACCTTTGCTAGGATTAACCTTAAATGAAAGTTGTTCAGGTTTAATTTCATAAATATAATAAGCAGCAATTAGAAAATTAAAGGCATCGATCATTTCCTCAAGAAAATGATCTCTATTATCCCGGTCATCCAGTGCTTCACAAAGTTCTTCAATAAATCGAACTTCTAAATAATTTTTTAAAAGAGATTGATCCTCATATGTATTTATATCAAAGCTTTCAATTTGACCTTCATATTCCAAATATTTATCTACTAATTTAGAGTGTTTCTCATAAATGTCTACTAACCAATTATCCCCGGGAAATTCGAAAGGCTTAAAGTCCAAAGTGTTCACTTAATAACTCCTTAAATTCTTCAACTGATTTTTCATTAAAATTATTTATAAAATTTATATGGGGAAATCTTCTAATGTAGGTATCATATATTTTTTCTTGGTCTTTGTAATTCAAATAGTCCATACTATCTTTAATTCTCTGGTTTGGATTATAACCTTTTATATATACAATCTTAATTTCATCAATGCCAATAAAGCTTTCAAGATATTTATCTATTTCATTATTGGATGCCCGGTTAAATAATTTAGCATAAACGGCTGTTGATAGGAAACCCCTATCAAAAATTGTATTTTTAGGTAAAAACTTAATTAAATATTTTAACATCAGGTCTTTCCCCAAGGTAAACCCCCAGGAGAAATCGTTTGATTTATTTTCAATATATTCTAATGAACTAAATTTTTCTACTTTATAGTCCTTCAATAAAAAAGTTTTACCCACATTTCGGGGGCCCTCAATAAGCAACATATTTACTCCTGAAAAGATAATTTAAAATGTTCTTTAACATGCAAAGGTTTAAAATTAGAATTATAAAATTCTCTTTTACCCGTTTTATGATTATTTACTTGTATTAATACATCAGATGTTTCATAAAAGTCAATAATTTTTTTATTTTCATTACATAGAAATTGAATAAAAAACTTAGCTATGTTAACGGGTATAGCTTTATAAAATAATTGATGATTTTTTTTGGGGTTGGGTAAAATAAAAGAAGTTGGATATCCCATAAAACACATTAATTCCCTAATGGAAAAATAGTTATTAGTAATTGGGTTGATGGTTCTTCCTAAAGTTTTCCTTATTACTGCACCTATGCTATCCGTTGGAAATAATGGACTCTTATCATAGGCCACTGTGTTTGTTTTTATTTGATTTAAAACCTTTTCTAAAATAGCATCATCATTGATATAGGGAAATTCCTTTATAAATTTATTTATTCTAATACCTGAAAAGTTATTATTACTATAAAGTTTTTTATATTTTTCTAATAGGGCTTTATTATTATTTAAAAAATAAAGCCAGTTTTTCTGGATATTATAAGGTTTTATAATTACATTATCTGGATCATTCGTATTATCCACATTAAGATTATTTAAGAAATCAATAAGCTTAACTTTTTCATTAAAAAAAGGTATATCAAAAAAATAATCCTTTTTATATAAAATTAAAATAGTTCTCTCCCGATGTTGTGGTAGCCCATAGCTTAAAGCATTAACTCTAATCATGTGTATTTTTATATTTTGTATATTATTTTCTTTGAAAATACTTTTAATATTGTTTATGATAATAGATCCCTTTTTCCGAGATAAATGATCGGAGTTTTCCAAAACAAGGTATTTTGAACCCGAAGCTAAGTAAGCTTTTATAGCTTCATAAATCCATTTATTTTTTTCAGCATTGGGGCCCTTAAGTAAAGTATTCTTTGTTTTGGTTAAACTTGATAATTGCCCACAAGGGGTTAAGCTACACATAATATCAACCGGTTTAATTTTATACAATTCTTTGTCTATGCGCATCCAATCCCCATTTGGATATAAATTATTTAATTTATCATCTAAGTATTTTATATTTACTAAATCAGGGTAATTTTCCTTTATAATATTTTCTCTTTCCTTAAATTCGTTGAAAGAAATAATTTCCTTTAATGAAACATCCTGGCATTGCCTTCTTGCAATTTCAAATGTACCCATTCCTAAAATAAAATGCGATAAAGTCATTTATTATACCCTTTAAAATTCATTTTCAGTTATACCCCAATATTCACCCTTGAAATAATCGCTATAACCAAATTCAAGAATATAGGGAATTCCATTCATAAGCGACGGCATTTCCTCATGATAATATTTTGTCATTATATTTTTTATTTCAATTAGTTCGTTTTTATTTATATACATGATAATGGAGTCATGAACATTGCCCACTATATAACTTTCTTTGTTTTCCTTATGTAGATGGTTGTTTACTCGAGCAAGATTATACATTATATAGCAGGCTTCGAAATTTTGAACGGGGCTATTTAATGAAATGTTTTCATAATTTTTAATACGAGCCCCATCATCATCTCCCCCCTGATAAACTAAAAATGGGGTTCTTCTTATTGGCCCCCACGGGGAGGACACATAGCCATTGTTTTTTGCGAAAAGTTTTTGTTTATTATGCCAGTCTAATAAACCCGAATAAGTTTTAAAAAACTTATTCCGTATATCTTCGGCGGAGGCCCAATAATAGCTAAAGATTTCTTGATCCTTAATAAAGTTTTTATATTCCCCGTGTTTATTTTTATCATAATTCTTTAATAACCTTTTCAAAAGTCCACGTCTTATTTCCTCAAGATTATAATCTTTAACATAATTAGTAGCCTCTTCAAAGGTCCATTCGGGTACTAAAGAATTGGTGGCAAAAACCCGTGCAGTAGCCCCAAACAATAATCCAAAATTTATTGCTTTTGCTTTTTTTCTCCAATCCTTATAGGGTTTTTCTTTTTTATTTTTAAGGAATTCATCAAGTGATACCTGAGGGCAAAAAACCGAGCGAGCAGTAATACTATGCATATCACCGCCCTTCTTAGTAAAAATATCTACCATTGTACTATCAAGGGCCATCGAGGTTGCAATTCTTAACTGTAGCCCCGAAGCATCATTTTCACTTAGATAAAAGTTTTCGGGGACAGAAAAACAGGATCTGACTAAAACATGTAAATATTGATCTTCTATTTTAATGGATGATCTTTTTATCACATTTTGTAAATTTGGATTTCCACACTTACCCCGCCAGGAGTCGGCCATCATAACTTTAAAAATCGGATGCAATTTATTATCAACTTTTCGATATTGCCAATAACCAGTATTTTCTTTCTGGCTTCCAACATAAGTTTTCATACATGAATGAAGCTGATCATATAGTAATAAATCTTCTACTTCTTTATGCCCCTTTTCAAGCCAGTATTGCTTTGCGGCTTCGTTGGTTAAATAATCACCCTTTTTGCTTAAGCCCGGATTTTCCCATCCCCGGCTTTTTAAAAACCTTCCTAATTGAACCCCCGAATCAATATTTATTTCATCAGGAATATTTAATAGTTTATATATTTTTTCTTTTTGATTATTGATTGCTATTTTAAATTTATCCTCAATTTTACTTAAATTATCCCAATCATAGTGCATTCCCGATATCTCAATATCGGCAAAAGTATTTATTGCCGGAATGGCTATTTCCCTTAAAGATCTCATTATGGACCAACCAGTATCTATTTTACAAATGCTATCAAGCTCGTTTATTATATCTTGTTGCTTTACATAACATATTAAGGAAACTAATGCATCCATAGTAGCATAGGGAAATAATATTTTTTGTGGTATTTTAGAATAGTCGCTTGCACAGGCGGGATATTTAAGTTTATAAAGTTCTAATTCACTATCATAACCCCCAAAATAGGTATATAACCAAGCGTCTGACTTTAATGAATTTTTTTGAAGTTCATTAATAGCATGGGAGCCTTTCATATTATCCCAATATATTTGAACGTTTTCTCTTGAAATATTATGCTTCACCCTTACCCATTTAACATCATACTTTAAATTATTTCCTACTAATTTTTTAGGTTTAAACCACTCATTTAATAGATTATAATCTATTTTTTCGAAGGGAAGATAATAAGCTTTATATTCATTAAGCTCGCTAAAATAAGAACAGGTTAAACAAATAATTTTTCCATTTGGGTCCCAAGGATCTAAAGTTTTTGTTTCTAAGTCCCAAGCGGTTATGCCATCATAATTTTTCCATTTTTTCAAATGTTCATTAGGGTTTTCTTCAAAAATTAAATTTGGTTTAGGTATTCTAATTTTATTGGAACTAAACTTTAGAGCAATATTAATTTGCTTTTTAACAAAAAAATTTTCAAAAGTATCTTTTCCCAACCAAGAATAAAAAGAAGGAATAGGAAAAATCCAACTATTTATATTTGGGGAAAAAAAGCTTGTTTTCCATTGAATAGTATCATAAAAACCCTCTATAGAAAGATCATCACCCTTTGTTATGGAATACAGCCCCCGCCCTATAGTTATTACTTTTGACCAGGCGGGTATATACTTTGATAAATCAATTGAATTATTTCCATAAAGATTTATTATCTGTTTACTTAAATCCTTTTCAGTAGGTATAAAGCGTAAAGCGGAAATAATTTGATAATTAATATTGGGTTGAATACTTTTAATATAATTTTTTAAATCATTTAGAGTTTTGCTTGTGGGGTAATATTCTAACAAAAAATATAGATCAATATTAACATTATCTTTTAAGGTAAAAATAATTGGATCAACAATTTTATTATTTTTAAATTTTTTCTCATCAATACCATCAGCTTGAAAATCAAACAATTAAACTTATCCTTTCATTAAATTTTAATTAAAATATATAAATAATTTTATATTAATTAGCTTTCTATTATTTTATAATTTAAGAAATAGTTCTTTTTACAATTAAGAGCCCAAGAAAACTTTGCCTGCATAGATTTATTATACACTTTTTCAAGCGGAATGTCAAACGTTTTACAAAAACTCATACCAATTCTAGGATCTGAATAAGCTGCACGCGCAGTTCCAAGCGATATGTTTTTTGTTTTTTCTTTTAATTCTTTCTTAAGTTTAAAGTCGGTTATTTGTTTTTTCTTTTTATTAAGCCTTTCTTGTAAACGTTTAATCTTATCTTTATAGTTTTTCTTAAGTAATGCCCTATCATTTGCATTATATTTTTTTTCGTCAAGCTTATCAATTTTTACTTTAAGTTCTTTAATTTGTTTTCCTATGGTTTTTTCAATTACATTATAATTATCCTTCATTTGCTGAAGATGAATATTCATTTCTTCTGATTTTAATTCAAAGTTTTTTCCAACATTTTTTTGATGATTAAGCTTTTTACTAACCTCTAAAGATGCGTTATCAAAAATTGCTATTTTTTCTGAAGTTGTCATAGTTGGTTTGACTTTTGCATTTTGCAACTCATAGGCAAGTAAAGAACTTCCCCAGGCCGTTCTAAATACTTTAGCGGATATTCCATCAATGACATGGGATATAAAATGTTTCACTTCTCTGGAAGTAACATCTGGAAAAACCATTTCACCTTTTTTCTTTCCATTTAAAAGAAGCGAAAGTTCTTTTTCAATATAATCTGGCAATTCAATAGAATTTGAATAATGGACTGAATCTTTTCCGTCAAATGATAATTTAAGAACATGATCTTTAATTGTTAGATGTTCGAATCTAAGAGAACTCGCTCCGACCGTGTCGGCTTTGTCTTCACCTTTCTCATCCCCAACTCGAATACCAAGATTCATAATTAACCATGTCACCATAGCTGATTGTTTTATAACAGGATCTTTTGAAGATATATTTTTTTCAATGTGAGATTTAAGTTCTTCCCAGTGAGATATAAGCTTTTGTGCTTTTTCAAATTTTTTCTGGTCTGCATTTTGTTTAACTGTAGACGTCGCTGAAAATAAAATACGCTTAAATAGCATAGAACCTGTCGATGTTTTCATTTTATATGAACAAAGTTCCATTGAACCTTTATTTTCTTTGCATGATTTCCAATTATGTCCCACTGGGGGCCGCACATTATTTGTTGCGTTAACGTTAACATCTTCAGGATTTACTCGAAACTTCCATGCGCCGAGTTGAGGATGTTCTCCGCGCGCTATAAATATTCCTGGACCTTCAATCATTGGAGACGCTATAGGTTGACGTTCTCCATTTAGAATGGCCCAACCATATTTTTCTTTAATCTGTTCTTTTTCTTTGGCTTCAAGAAGTCGTTGTTCTTTAGTTTTTAGTTTACGTTCTTCTTTCTTCTGTTGGATATAATTAAAAATCTCTTTACATAGTGGAAGAAAATCTTCCAATGTTTTTGATTGATATTCAAGTGGAAGTTCTGGTTTTAAAGCATTCCAGAAATTT
>JALNZW010000009.1 GCA_023229115.1 Patescibacteria group bacterium | reverse complement strand
TTGTAACCATAGACACCATAACCTGGCAGTGAGTTAGTTCCTTGGTTGTTAAACTCTGTATTACTATGAATAATACCTGGGAGATAGGCTAGATTTTTTGCAAACCAACACTGATCTCCTATTTGAATTGTTGGATAGATATTACTATCTCTTGTATCTGTAAAATCATCTCCACATGCCCACGCTGGAGCTCCTCCTCCACCTTCTCCTCCACCAATATTTCCACTACTACCTATTATTACTCCTCCTGGAGTCATTTGTTTAACTCCTTCTGGAAGATCTGATACTTGTTTGCCAGTACAGAAATCAATAGTGTAAGTAGCTCCATTGTCTTGAGGAATATAAATATAAGTATTAGAAGCTTCTAGACAATTACCATCAGCTGGAGTAGGGGCATTTGGAATATTCTGCATAAAAATTATATTTTCAGTAGAAGAACCAATAAAACCTTGATTCCATTCTTCTGTCGTGGGATATCTCCCATACTTATTAGCAAATAATTCCAGAGCTGTATGTAATTGTTTTATATCAGCCATTCTTTTAGAGTCTCTAGCGTTTTGTCTAGCTTGTTGTAAGGCTACAACCGCTAAAGTAGCTAGTATGCCAATAATGGCTATAACTACTAGGAGTTCGATGAGGGTGAAGGCTTTTTGTTTTTGTTTGAACATATTTTTTTTAATTATTTTATTATAATTATCTTAATAATCCTAATAGTCCTCTTCTATGGCTATTATAGCAAAAAAAATTAAAGACAAAACTATTTTTTTAATACTACGTGATGATTAAATTCATCCTCCAAGAGATTTCTACTTTAAATTTTTATTTTTTAAAATTTAAACAATTTTATCAATAATCAACCCCTGTATTCTCATCAATAAAATGTATCCAAGTTTGACCAGCATTAAGAATCACCTCTTCTTTACTATCATAAAAATACCTTGTTCTGTTATCGTCTTCATTTTTCTCCCAATAAGACTCCTTGCAGATTCCATCCAAACAAACAACTGCCATACCACCACTAGAAAGATCAATCTTTAATCTTAAAGCCGAGTCTAAAATCTCCGTTTCTACAAATTGAAAAATTAAATTATCAGCCTTTATTTGTTCGCCACTACTATCTGTTTGTTTTTTACCGGCCAAACTCCTTAAATAAATATTTTGATTAATGTCATAAGACCAATCAACTTCGTATTGCTTTTGACCATTGCTAATATTTATATCCAAACTAGCTAAAAATAAATCTAAATCACTAATAACTTCTTTGTCCTTAAAGGTCCAAGAACTAAAATCGGATTTAGTATAATTTCTTTCTTTTAAATACTCTTTAATATCATCGAGATTAGCAACCACATTGTGTGGGGCTAGATAATTATTATCTCTTTCAAAATAAGAACCGTTATAAAATTCATTTAAGGCTATAATTTTTTCTTTTGATATCCTAGCTAAGGCTTCCGGGCTACCACCGCAATGAATAAGCATTGCTTCATATTCTTGAGTAATGTCTAAAAAATAAGGACGAGCACTGCGAATAGGCCCTACCTGCAAACTATTTTTATTTTCAATATTAAAAAAAGCCAAATATCTATTTATTCCTCCTTCGGCTGGAATATCATAAACCACCTCAGCTTGAGACAAACCAATAGCTGGGCGAGCATCAGGATGATTATCAATAACGGTTGCAAGCACAAATGAATTAACACTATCTTCATTTATTAATTCACCATCAAGCAAGCGACGCTGACAATTCTCACAAATAACATTTTCTTGACTCTCAATATTTTCTTCGCCAAGAGAAGCATTATTAATTATTTGTTTTTCTTTTAAAATAAAAACAAAAAACAATGTCAAAGCCACAATAAATAAAAATCCACTTAAAATATAAAAAAGTCTGGATGACTTTTGTTTTTCTTTTTTATTAATTTCAGATTTTTTTTCGGTAATTTTTCTTTTAATAAATTTTATCATAAAAATTAAAGAGATTTTATTTCTTTTAAAGTTTCCTCGGCACATTTTTTCCAAGAAAAATTTTTAGCTCTTAAAAATCCAGACTCAATCATTTCTGCAACTTTTTTCTCATCATCAACCAGTAACTCCATTTTAGAACATAAATCATTTTCATCTTTTGAATTAAAAAATAAAGGTGAATCTCCCCCAACTTCTCTTAGAACGTCAATATCAGAAGCAATAATCGGAACACCGCAAGCCATAGCCTGCAAAATTGGAATACCAAAGCCCTCATGAAGAGACGGAAAAACAAAAGCCTTGGATCCATTAAAGATATAAGGCATATCCTTTTCCTCGACCCAACCCAACATAATAATATCTCTAAATAAATCAAATTCAGATATCATATATTTGATTTCATCATAACCAAAGCCAATATTTCCAACTAAAACTAATTTTTCCCTAGACTCTTTATTGTTTTCTTTATAAAGGTTAAAAGCACTAATCAACAAAGAGATATTCTTTTTCTTTTCAATTCGACCAACATATAAAAAATAAGGATTGTCCAGTCCATAATCAAACAAAGTCCTAGAAAGAATATTTTTATCTTCAATTTTTTTATACAAATCACTATTGAACCCATTATAAACAACAGCTATCTTATCAGGGTTTATCTTGTAATTACTTAAAATTTCTTTCTTAGTAAAATTAGAAACAGAAATAACTTTTTTAACTCTTTTTAGAGCAAATCTAGTTGACCAATTAAGATAATCGGATGCTCTTAATTCACACTTACCTCTAGTCAAAATAGAAATAAAAAATTTAACAATTTTTTTTAACAAATTTGATTCGAAATCAACAACCTCCTTTTCATAAAGGCACTCATTACCAACAAAGGCAACGTCATGAATGGTGGTTATGCTTTTTCTGGGAAAAAACAAAGGCATAACGTGAGCCGGAACGAACAAAATATCAGGACGAGAAAATATCATTTCCAAGCTCAATCTTCCCAGTGTCCAAAAAAATTTGAAAGGCCATCTTAAAATTTTGACTTTAACATGTTTATTGTCTTTCAAATTCAAATCCTGCAAAAAATTTTCTGATAAAACTTTATCGGAATACAAAACATATTTATTTTCCTTGTCAATTTCAATTAAATTTTTTATCAAATAATAAGAATACCACTCAGTACCGGTTTTAAATTCTCTATTGGCTCTTGATGCATCTATTCCTATTTTCATATTTTTTCCAAAAACAATAAACCTCGTTCAGACGAGGTTTATCAACAAGCTATTTAGTTGCTAGAATGCTTCTCTTGTAAGAATCTAGATTATCCAAAGCGATTCCCGTTCCCTTGGCCACACAAAGCATGGGATCATCAGCTACATAAGCTGAAACTCCTAAAGCCCTAGAAAAAAGTTGATCAATATTTCTAAGGAGCGCAGTTCCACCAGTTAAAACAATTCCTTTGTCAATTATATCAGCCACCAATTCAGGCGGAGTTTGTTGTAATATTTTTTTAGCAGTGTTTAAAATTGTTTCCATCTCCCCCGAAATGGCAGATGTAACATCATTGCTATTAACTTCAATAGTTTTAGGTAGTCCACTTACTCCGTCTCGACCATTAATTTCCATTACTAATTTATTATCATCATCTAAAAACAAAGCTGATCCAACTTTCATTTTCATTTCTTCAGCAGTTCTCTCTCCAATAACTAAATTATATTTTTTTCTAACATATTCTAAAATGGCTAAATCTAATTTGTTACCGCCAACTCGAACTGAAGTAGAAGAAACTACACCGCCCAAAGAAATAACGGCCATTTCTGATGTTCCTCCGCCAATATCAACCACCATATGACCAGTAGCTGAACTAATTGGTATATTAGCTCCAATAGCAGCTGCTACTGGCTCTTTAATGATATAAGCAGCTTTGGCTCCAGCGGCAATAGTAGCTTCAATAACAGCCCTTCTTTCAGTAGACGAAATTCCAGCCGGTACAGCCACCATAACCTCTGGTCTAAATATTCTAACCTTGCCTAAAGTTTTGTTAATAAAATAACGAATCATAGCTTCCGTTGTTCGATAATCAGCAATAACTCCCTCTTTTAAAGGTTTTAAAGCAACAATAGTGTCGGGTGTCCTACCCAACATATCCTTAGCATCATTTCCAACGGCCAATATTTTATTATCATCAATAGAAACAGCTACAACGCTCGGTTCGTTAATAACAACACCCCTTTTTGGTAAATAAACCAAAGTATAAGTTGTCCCTAAATCAATTCCGATTCTTTTGACTAACATAAAGATTATAAGCTTTAAATATAGGTATATATTAACCCTGATTGAGTTTTTAGTCAATAGATTTAAACAAAAAAGACCTATGATTTCTTAATTTTTACCAATTTTTATTATTTATAAGTTTTAATATTTCTAGTTTCAACTTACAAGCATTGCCATGTTTAATCAAGCCCAAATAAGAATTCAAAGAACTTTCTTTATTGCTCTCTTTTAACTTGCAAATCATTCTTCTTTTTGTCGATTTCCTTAAAACTTTATGTTCGGGAAAATTAATCCACCCTAGAAAATCAAGACCGGAAGAAACTGTTTTAATAAATATTTTTTGAGGATGAATTTCTAATTTTAAATTCAAAAATAAAAATTCTTTAATCAAACCAATCTGATTTTCTAAGCATTCTTTATTGTCTGACATTATTACAAAATCGTCAGCATAGCGAATATAAAATTTAGCTTTAATTTTATGTTTTATAAATTGATCAAACACATTGAGATAAATATTGGCAAAAAGTTGAGAAGTAAGATTTCCCAATGGCAAACCCTTGCCTTCTTTTATTTGGAAGCTATAAATAATATTTTGTAAAAGACAAACAATATTTTTATCAGTAATATATTCATTTAAAATACCAAGCAATATTTGATGATTAATGCTGGCAAAAAATTTTCTGATATCTCCTTTTAGCACCCAACAATTTTTGGTATTATTTTTACTAATTTTCAAAAAAAATTTATTAAATCTTAATACAGCTTTATGTGCACCCTTGTTCAGACGACAAGAATAACTATCAAATATAAAAATTTTATCAAAAAATGGATATAATTTACGATAAATAGCATGATGAAGTAATCGGTCGCAGACACTAGCTTTGTGAATGTCTCTAATTTTTGGATCAAAAACTTTAAATGCTTTATAGCCACCATGATTGTATTTATGATATAATAAATCGTGATGTAAACTTAAAAGATTATCCATTAAATTCAGTCCAAATAATTGAACATCACGACGTCCACGCTTACCATTTAAAAATTCACCCCAAGCACTTAATAAATTATCTAAATTTATAATATCTTCAAATTTATGAGTCAATTTAATTTTCATATCTCTAATTCTACCTCCCCCCGCAAATTTGCAACTAGCGCCACTTCTTCAAAAGAGTAAAGATACATATCTTCTGTGGTATTCTTATTTCAAAATTTTGCCGAAAGAACATCGTTTTAGTCTTGGCATTAAAATAGATAATCTTTTTATAGAAATAATAGAGTTTATTTCTGGTGCGTTATACACAAATAAAGATGAAAAAATATTTTATATAAAAACTGCTATTAGAAAAAATGATACCTTAAAATTATTACTTTTGATTCTCTGGGAAACCAAATCATTAGACAATAAAAAGTATTTAATACTCTCCGAAAAAATTGATGAGATGGGGCGTATGTTGGGAGGTTGGAATGGACAAATTGTAAAACAAAACTCCTCTATAAAAAAATAGAGGAGTTTTTGAGAGACTTGCGAAACGACGAACGCGAACCCATTGTCGCGATTCCACTTGTTGTCAGACTTGTCATAGTTCGTGTTCAACCAGGAACCATTGTCATTGCGATTCACATTGAGTAGTTTTGGATCGCCGTCAGAATTATGCAAAATATCATCAGTATCACCACCATTCAAATACTTGAATAGGCTGAATATTATTCGGCATTATAATGCCATAACATTTTGCACCAAGTTTCGTTATATAGCATTATTATTTTACTCTACCTACAGCCTTAGCCAAAAATATTCTCAAAATAATAATACTCATCATTGTGGTCATAAACCTTAATTGATGACATATTCACTTTGACTAATTATATTTTAACATATTCACAAAATTTACAAAAAAAATAGCCTCAAATTGTTTACACAATTCAAGGCTAAAAATTCAAAGGGCTAAAAGCTAAGACCCAAAGAAATCAAGGGTCAAAGGACTAAGAGCCCGAAACTTGCGAAACGACGAACGCGAACCCATTGCCGCGACTCCACTCGCTGCCAGACTTGCCATAGTCCGAGTCAACCAGGAACCATTGCCATTGCGAAACACACGGAGCAGTACTGGACCGCCGACAGAATCTTTAATTGGTTCGTACATAGCAACGATCCAATAAAGTCCCATGGCTTCAATGTCCTTATCGGAAAAATTTTCCCGAATAAGGCAGGCGATTTCGGCATTTGGCTTAGTCAATTTACGATTTTCAGCTTCAATGCGGATTTTATTAGTAACGCGATTGCTGTCTTCAAACAACATTCCTTTGAGAATGACGATCTCAGTAGTGACACCAGAGGTCGGTTTGAAGTCCTTCGAGCAGAGCACGCTTTTAGCATAATCGCCTACACGGAAATCTTTCTTTTCCAGGCGAGCGATCCATTCTGGACCAGTTGTACCGTCGGAAGTGACAGATAAGTAGATTGCTCCATCTTGCTCACGCCATTTCCTTTCGGGTTCAACAACTGAAGTTTCGCCTCGAAGAAAACGAAGAGCGCCTTCATAGCCGCCAAGTTTTTTAACAATAGCGTTAATTTGGCCAACAGTTAAGTCGGCTGAAGCAAATTCTGATATTTTTGTCATTATAACCTCCTTGCGCTTGCTTGCGCTTTTTTAGCTTTGCTCTTATCCGAGACAGGAACTATAACTACTATTAGTTACAGCTAAAAAATAATTATTTTAAATATTTTTAACTATCTTTTAGCTGTAACTAAGTTTTACAGATTATCAAGGTACTAATGTCGTATTATATCATATTTGAATTATTTTGTCAATAGCAATAAAAAAACCAAGCCTTAAGCTTGGTTGAGAATATGTTCCTTAATTTTAATATCAATGACAATTAAGCAAAAGCAAAATAATTCCAATCACTTTATCTTTATCCTTAGGATTTGATTCGGCCACAAGAATGGTTAACGTTGCTAAAGTTTCAGGATTAATTTTATTTTTAAAATCAAAACCCACTCTATTTAAAAACCAAATAAAAACAAACGCTCCGCTTCTCTTGTTTCCATCATTAAAGGGGTGATTTTTAATAACAAAATAAAGAAGATAGGCTGCTTTTTCTTCTATTGTTTTATAAACATCTGCTCCAAAGACAGCTTGAAAAACGTTACCAACAATACCCTCTAAACTACCTGATTGTTTTTCTTGAGCAAACATTTTGCTGGCCTCCCCTTTTTCAATCAATTCTTCTTTAAGTTTTTGCAAATCACCATAAATTTCTTTAGCCGTAACATTTATTTTCTTTTTTGTTCCTATTTTTGGAAATGAGTTTTTATCATATTTATCAAGTGAAAACCAGGTATAAGAAAAAGATTTAATTAGTTCCAAAATATCGCTTGTTTTAATCTTTTTACTATCTTGTGATAAAACTTTTATATCTTCTATAGTTTTTAAAAAATCATCGTAATTCTGTTTTATTCTATTTTTATTAATAGTGAACCCTTTGGTTATATGTTGTTTTAAAACTTTTGTGGCCCATTTACGAAATTCAATTGCCCTAGACGAATTAGTTCTATAACCAACAGCTAAAATAACGTCCAAAGAATAAAAGTCAACCGGTTTATCTGAATTTGGAATATGCATTTTTTGCATATTGCTCTTTTTATTTACTTCGCTATCTTTAAAAATATTTCTAATATGACGAGAAATAACCGATTGATCTTTCTCATAAATAAAAGAAAGATCTTTTTGCGTAGCCCAGATAGTATCCTTTTTATAGTCTTTAGATAATTCTATTGCCCCACTTTTAGACTGATATATAGCTAGAGAATTTTTATTAATTTTATTTTCTTTTTTCATATCCATATTATAACAAATCTATCTGTAAAATTACCGTAAATTAATTATAAAATTTTTATAACTTATTATTCTTTCCTCAAAGCCTCAACTGGATTAAGCTTTCCCGCTTTTCTAGCTGGAAAAATACCAAAAACAACTCCAAAAAATATAGCAAACAATATTGAGACCACAAAAGACTTTAATGGCACTACAAATTTCCATTCCAAGCCAAAATAATTAGCCCCCACACAAATTAAAAAAGAAAAAAATATTCCTAAAATTATTCCAAAAAAAGCTCCAATTAAGGTTATTAAAACCGATTCCACTAAAAATTGAGTCATTATATCTTTAAATTTAGCACCAACTGCTTTTCTCAACCCAATTTCTGGCGTTCTCTCAGAAACAATAACATACATAACATTTAAAATACCGACACCACCAACTATTAAAGAAACAGCTACAATCAAAAGAAGTAAAATTGTTATCCCATTGGTTATCGTGCTAGTAGTCTCTAGCATTTCTTTCATGGTAGTAACCCTAAAATCATCTCTATCCGGATCAGAAATATTATGATTTATTCTCAAAATATCTCTAGCAATTTCAGCTGTCTCTTCAGCCTGACTGGCATCATAAAGTTCGTGCGTCATATACATATAATAATCAGTGCCAAGTATTTTTTTCTGTAAAGTTCGAACTGGCAAATAAATCATTTGATCAAAATCTAAACCAAAAGTAGCGCCTCTTTCTTCTAAAATGCCTATCACCTTATACTTTGATTTTCCGAGACTTATACCCTTATTTAAAGCTTCTCCCCCCTTAAATATATCTTCAGCAACCTTAGATCCTAAGACAACAACTTGAGCAAGAGATTTATCTTCTTCTTCCGTAAAAAAACTACCAAACTCAACCTCTGTACTATCAATATCGATATAACTAGCACTAACACCAAAAACAAATCTTCTTTTTGATTCATTAAGATAAGAAACCGTCTCTTGACCCAAAACAGCCCCATAACCATTTTTAACATTTTGAATTTTTTTTAAATCTTCTAAATCTCTTTCTTTCAGGCTAGTTATTTGAGTTCCACCAGCTATAGCTTGAGCGCTATCCATTTCTGAGTCCATGCCAGATTTAGTACTTGGCACTCTAATTTCTGTTTGAATAATATTTGTTCCAAAAGATTCTACTTGACCAATAATTAAACTTCTAATACCCTCACCAGTTGAAAAAACAATCATAATACTAGCGATACCAATTAGCATACCCAAAACAGTGAGGCCAGTCCTCATTTTATTTTTCAACATTAATTTCAAAGATAATTTAACACTTTCTAATACTTTCATAAATTATTCATAGCTTAATGCCTCTACTGGCTCTAATTTACTAGCCTTTTTAGCTGGATAAAGACCAAAAACTAAACCAACTAAAGCCGAAACCGAAACAGCTAAAATTATTGAGAATAAACTGACTTTAAAAGCCCAATCATATCCAAGATAAACAACAACTACATATATTAACCAAGAAAAAATAAAGCCTAAAATTATACCAATAACTCCCCCAATTATAGTTAAAAAAATAGATTCTAGCAGAAACTGAACTATTATATTATTATTAGAGGCACCGATAGCTTTTCGAAGTCCGACCTCTCTAGTCCTCTCATTAACACTGATAAGCATTATATTCATAATACCAATACCTCCAACAATTAAAGATAAACTAGCCATAAGAGCTAAAAAATAACGCAAAGCATCAGTAATAGTTCTAACCAAATCAAGTAACTCTGAAGCTGTTCTAATAGTAAAATCATCACTATCACCACTCTGATCCTTAACTCCATGATTATCTCTCAAGATATTTGAAATTTCTTCAACAACCTGTTCTATCTCAACTGACTCAACTGTTTTTAAAGAGATATTATTAAAATAATTTATACCTAATATATTTTTTTGCATAGTTTTAACTGGTACAAATATATTAGAATCTACATCTTGAAAAAAAACCTTACCCATTTCATCTAAAACTCCAACCACTTCAAATATCTGATTCTTTATTTTTATCTTCTCCCCAATGGCATTGTTATCACCAAACAACTCTTCTTTAGCGGAAAAACCCAAAACAGCTACTTTTGACACTGAACCATTTTCTTCATCGCTAAAAAAACGACCACCTGTTAATTTAGAGTCGTTCATTTCTAGATAAGAACTACTAACACCTTCAACACTAGCACTATAAGAATTACCCCTCCAAGAAGTAATTGCCGAACCACTGACTTCGGCTGAAACATAAGAAATGCCAATCGAAGATTTGTTGTCCTCAAAAGATTTTAGATCACGATCATCTAAGGTAGTAACAATTATTCCCAACACAGAGGTCGGTGGTCCTTTATCATCTGATTTTCCAGGAGTAATAGCTATTAAATTCGTACCAATACCTTCAATTTGTCCTAAAACCAAACTTTGAGCTCCAGCTCCAACAGCAATAATAATTATAACCGAAGCCACACCAATAATAATACCTAGCATGGTTAAAAAACTACGAGCCTTATTGCTTAATAAAGATCGAAAAGAGGTTTTTAATACTTGTTTTAAAGATAAAAAAATCATTATTTTTGTAATTAACAAGAAGGTAAAGTTTAATACAACTATTAATAAAATTATTTCACTAAAATACCGTTTTCAATAAAACGACGCTTTAATACTTGTTCATCACTGACAATTATTCCATCTCTAATTTTAATAATTCTTTTAGCATGCTCGGCTGTAGCCGTTTCGTGAGTAACTAAAATAATAGTATTGCCAGCATCATTTAATTTCTGCAAAATTTCCATAACTTGAGCACCTGATTTTGAATCAAGATTCCCAGTCGGCTCATCAGCAAAAATAACTGATGGTTTATTAACCAGAGCTCTGGCAATGGCCACTCTCTGTTTTTCTCCGCCAGATATTTGATTAGTATAATAATTTAAACGATGACCTAGGCCGACACTTTCTAAAACTTTAGCCGCCCGTTCCCTCATATTATTTTTATTATTGGAATAAGTAAGGGGCAACATTACATTTTCTAAAACAGTTGTCTTGGGCAATAAATTAAAAGCCTGAAAAACAAAACCTATTTTTTCATTACGCAAATTAGCCAACTGATCATCATCTAAAGAAGCTACGCTCTTACCATCTAATTCATAAATTCCCGAACTCAATCTATCAAGCAAGCCTAAAATATGCATCAAAGTTGACTTGCCAGAACCAGATGGTCCCATTATAGAAACAAATTCACCAAAATCAACATTAAAGGAAACACCGTGCAAAACTTTAGTAACTAAATCACCAGAAACATATTCTTTCTTTAAATTTTCAATTTTAATCAACATATATTATTTAACATTTCTAATAGTAGTTATTATTTTATCCCCTTCTTTCAACTGATCAGAGGCAATCTCTACCATGGCCTGATCACCACTTATTCCAATTTCAACATCAACTTCTTTAATTTTTTCATTATTATCAAGGACTCGCACAAAACGTCTCTCATCATCGTTAATAATAGCCCTAAAAGGAACAACTAAAACATTTTCTTTTTTATTGCTAATAATATCAACATTAGCTGTCATTCCAGATTTAACAGTTAAGTTATCTCTAAGCAATTGTTCGCCAGAAAAAATTATTTTTGTTTTATAATAAATAATACCCGAGATAGAAGTGGCCGCTGGTTCAATAAAGTAAAGCTCTCCATAAATTTTATAATCAGGATCAAAAGCATCAAAACTTATTTCGGCCTGATTACCAATTTTTAATTTAGAAATATCTGACTCAGAAACAAGAAGTTCAATTTCAAAATCATTCTCGGTTAAAAGAACTATCATTGGAGTTCCACCAGTGACTTGCTCTCCAATTTCATAATTTATTTTTACAACCTTGCCTTTTATTGGAGCTTTTAATTTATGATCTTCAATTTGTCTATCAATTGATTCCAAGGAAGAATTAGCTTGATCAATTTGAGCTTGAGCCAGGCGAATATCTTCACTTCTAGCTGGTGACTTTAATTTATCTAATTGCAACTTATAAAGTTCATAAGATTTATAAGCTGAATCAAACCTAGCTTTTGCCGAATTTATTTGTTGTTCGCTATTAATTCTTAATAAAGAAAGACTATTTTCAGCATTTAAAATAGTATCCGATAAAGCAATTTCAGCCTTAGATACAGCATCTTGAGCATTAGAGACATTAGTATTGTAAGAAAGTATAGCATTATTTAAAGCTGAAAAAGAAGCTGCGTTAGAAGATATGGCTGAATTAACAAAACCAGTGTTAGAACTAATGGAAGATTTAAAAGAATCAAGAGCCGTCTGAGAAAAAGAAGAAGAAGTAATGGTGTTCTCTAAAGCATTAAAACAATTATTTAGGACATCAAAAACTTCGTCCAAAAAAGACGATAAACTATCAGACGCCTTACTGGCCGATTCCTTAGTGTAAGATTGTTTAAAATATTCAATATCGGTTTCAACCGTATCTATCATTTTAACAGCCTTGTCATAAGAATTTTCTGTTTCAGATTTATAAAAAGAATTTTTAACACTAAATACATTTTCTATATTTTCGTCATCAACAATTCTTTTAACAGCATCCAAAGCTGATCGACCAACCGATAAATTATAATCCAAAGAACTAGACAAAGAATTATAAGAGTTATCAATAGTTTGCTGTGATGTTCTTTTGGTGTTTTCTAAATTTAATTTAGCTGACTCTACTGACTGCTTAATAGACATGGGAGCTTCACTATTACTCAATTTTAAATCTCGCAAATTTTTTTCAGCCTGAGAAATATTTTCAGCTACAATTTTTTCGGCCTGATTAAGATCCTGTTGAGCAGATTCATAACTAATTTTTGCTTGAGATACTTGATTTTCAGCAATTCTAAGTTCATCATTAGTGGCACCTCTAACTATCTTGTCCATATTAGCCTTGGCAATGTTAAAAGAAGCAACAACCTCATCTCTTCTAATAAGCAAAGATGAATAATCAAGTTCAGCTAAAATTTGTTCGCTTTCTACTCGGTCTCCAACTGCAATATTAAGACTGTTGAGTCTTCCCACTTGCAAAAAATTAAGATTTAATTCCTTGCTGGCTTTAACCGCACCAATTTCACTAACAGTTTGGAGTAAATCCTGTTTCTTTAAATCAATTGTCACATATTCTGTTTTATCTTTTTTAGAAAAAACAAAAAACAGAATTATTATCAAAACTGCAATTGAAGAAAATATAATAATCTTCTTTTTCTTCTTTTTAGTCATATTTTATTTTTAGATAATTATAATTTAAAAAATATTTTAATTTTGTTATTCCAATAAAAATCGAGATTAGAACTTTGTTAATCTCAGAGATTTTTTTCAATATAGAATATATTTTACTAAAACAACAAAAACAAAATTAATCCATAACCAACAAATCATCAGCATCCTCCTCTTCTCTTTCATCATCTGAAGACAAAGAATCTTTTCTCATAATACGCATCACTTTATTAGAAAAAGTATGAACATCAAATTCGCCCTTCATAAAATAATAATTAGCCCCCAAACCAACACTTCTTGATTGACCGTCAGCTTCACTTAAATCAGTAAAAATAAAAATTTCAGCTTCATTAGAAGAATCAGCTTTTATTTTTCTTATTAATTCTTGACCATCAAGCTCTGGCAAAACCATATCCAAAATAACTGAATCTGGTTTAAATTTTTTAATTTTAGAGAGCAAATCATCAACATCTTCTCGCGAATCACTAATTTCAACTTCAAAATCATTAGAAGTAAAAATATCTCTTAAGCCATAAAGAATATTCAGATCATCTTCGATTATAAATATTTTATTTAATTCTCTCATATTTTTTACTTTGCCTTATTAATAAGAATAATAGAAATAAGGAAAAAATTAATATTTATTATTATTTTAATAAAGATTTTAAATTAACCAGGCCATTTTGAGCTCCATAATGAGAAACCAAAGAACTTGCATTCCTGCTAGCTAATTTTAATGATTTTTTATAATCACCTTTCAACTTAACAAAAAAAGCAGAAAAAGTTGAATTAAAAGCATCACCCACGCCAGTTGTATCTATCGGCTTTTTTCGTGAATCAACTTTCTGATGATAAAAATTATCACCATTGGAAAAATAAGATCCTTTCAAGCCATCTGTTATCAACAAATTTCTTGGTCCATAACTTTTTATTATCTTCAATAAATTTTTAACATTATTTAAATAAGAATTTGATAAGTGATTAAACTTTTTAGTTTTTTTTACTAACTCCAAGGCCTCGTCTTTATTAAGCATAAAAACCTCAGTCTTAGACAAAAAAATAGATATTTTATCCAAGCCACCAGAAATTTCTCTAAGTCCAGGATTCCAATAAACTTTTTTATTTTTTGCAAAAATACTTTTTAAAATTTTTAACCAATCATCAGATAAAGATGTTATATAAACTCTCTCAGTTTTTTTAATTTTTTCAATATTTTTTAATTCTAGCTTGTCGTTGGAACCACGATATGTGAAAATTATTCTATCTTTACCGTTGTTTAATATAAAAGAAAAACCGGAATCATTTTTTTTATCAATTGAAACCAAGGAAATGTCAACTCCTTTATTTTTTAGGTTATTTAAAATTCTCCATCCCCTATTACCGTCGCCCACATTAATTATAACAGATGTTTTAAAACCCAAGCCAGTCAAATTTATAGCTGAATTAGCGGCACCACCACCAAAAAAGGAAGATGACTTTTGAATCTTAACTTTAGCCCCTTGTTCAAAAGCTAAAAGCTCCTGACGCAAAATATCAGATTTGTTTTTTATCAAAACACCTTCCTTTGTATAAAAGACGACATCTTCAGTAGCTCCACCTATTGTAATAAAATCAAATTTATTCATAAACCTATAAATTATAGCATAAAAAATCACTTTGACCAAACAATTTTCTTCCCTTTTTCACTATCAATGCCCAAAAAATAAAAAGAAAATAAAATAGCCAAAGAAATGAAAAAAAGTTCTTTAAAAAAGTTTAAAAAGAAAACCGAATTAAACCAAACATAAGAATCTTGACCCCAATAATTAAGATAAATTAAAAAGCTGGATATAAAATAATAAAAAAAACAAAAAAACAAACCCAAGGCCAAAAAGGAATATATTGATTTATTTGTAAAAAAATTTAACAACAAGAAATTAACTATAAAAATAGTTATAATAATCGAAAAAGAATAAACACCAAAAAAATGAAAAGAAAAAAGATCTAAAAGAAAGCCGGATAGCAGACCAAATATTAAAGATGTCTTTAAATCATAAAATATGAAGACGTAAACCAAATAAAAAAGGATAAAATTAATACCAGAAAAAAAACCATCCAAACTATTAGCAACCGAAAGCTGGATGATAAAAAAAATAAAAGATAAAAATAATAATTTAAAAAATTTAAAAAAATTGGACATAACTATTCTGGTATTATTATGGCCACACGATTAAGATTCTTAGAGTTAAAAAATGATTCAACCACAATATCTTGCCAAATATCATTTTCTTTTTTTTCAACATTAACAACCTCGCCCAAATAAAGTCCTTTAGGAATGTCCTTTTCTAAACCGGAACTAAAAACTATATTACCAATACTAACATTTTCATTTTGAGGAATAAAATTAATTTTTACTGACAAACCTAAATTTCCCTCAGCCAAACCGGAGCTTTTTTCTTCATTATTTAAAGAAACAGCCAGGCGACAAAAACTATTATTAGACAAACAAACTTGAGAATAATTTTCTTCAGTTTCAATAATTTTTCCAACTAACACACCAGATTCACTAATTACCGCCAAGCCAGGATACAAACCATCTTTTTTTCCTTTATTAATAACCAAATTTTGATTTGTACTAGAGAAATTAAGCAAACCATTCTCCCAAACAACATCGGCCAAAAGATAATTATAATTACTAGTTTCAAAAAAATTAAAAAAATTTCTAAATTGTTCATTTTCAATTTGTAAAGAATTCAGTAGTGATAAAGAGGCTTTTTCCTCAGCTAATTCAAATTCTAAATTTTCTATCCTTTTCAATAAATCATCTCGACTTTCCCTAACTACTGACTCATTAACTTCTTGCCTAAGCTTAGAAGAGAAAAAATTAACAACTGATCCCAACATTCTATTTACTGGTTTTAAAAATCCAAAAATATTAAAAAAAATAAGCAGTCCAAGAACTGCTAGGATTATTTTATAAATTTTTTTATTTTGCTTAATCATAAACTAAAAAATAGAACTAACTTTTTTCAACAAGTCTTCCTTGGCAAATAAACTACCAGCACCTCTAACCATAGCTGTTAAAGGATCGTCGACTATCATAACTGGAATTTTAGTAGCTTTAGCAACTAGAGTATCAAGTCCATAAAGCAAGGCGCCTCCGCCGCTCAAATACAAACCGTGTTCGTAAATATCAGCCACTAATTCTGGTGGGGTTTCTTCTAATGTCAATTTAATATTTTCAACTATTTTAATTATTGTTTTTTTAATAGCCTCTCTAACTTGAGAATCAGAAATAACAATAGCTGTCGGCAAACCAGTAGTTAAATCCTTTCCCCTTATTTCCATTTCTCTCTCTTCGTTAAAAGGAATGACCGATGCTAAATTTACTTTTATTCTTTCAGCTAGTTGCTCCCCAATTAAAACATTAAAATTATCTCTAATATAGTCAATGATATTATTATCAAGCTCATTACCAGCAAAGCGAAGAGATTTCCAAGAAACAACTCCAGATAAAGAAATAACGGAAATATCAGTTGTTCCGCCACCAATATCAACCACCATATTAGCCCTTGGACTATCAACTGGCAATCCAGCGCCCAAAGCCGAAGCCATAACTTCCTCAACTAAGTAAACTTTTCTAGCCCCAGCCGATTTAGCTGCGTCTTCAACCGCCTTTTTTTCTACCTCAGTTATATCAAGTGGAATACCAATTATAACTCGAGGACGAGGCATGAAAGAAAAATTATCTCCATGAACTTTATTAATAAAATGTTTTAACATTTTTTCAGTTATTTCAAAATCAGAAATAACACCATCAACCAATGGCTTTATAACTTGGATATGAGCCGGCGTTTTACCTAACATCTTTTTAGCATCATGACCAATCTCTAAAATTTCAGTAGTTTTATTATTTATAGCCACCACACTTGGCTCATTAATAATAAGCCCTTTATTGTTAACAAAAACAAGAGTATTTTTTGTACCCAAATCAATGGCTATATCATAACCTAAACGTCCAAAGCCTTTAAATTTTCTAAATATTTTAGCTAACATATTCTTTTAAAAATTGTAATAAATCACTTCTTTTAATCATTTCTGAATTATCTTTTGATCTTTCTTTAAACTCAACTTGATTCAAATCAACATTCTTTTGACTAACAATTAAGCGATAAGTACAACCAATCAAGTCGGCATCATTTAATTTTTCTCCTAAACTAGCTTCATCTCGATCATCATATAAAACCTCAAAGCCAGCAGAAATTAATTCTTTATAAATTTTTTCAGCCTCTTCATTTTGTTTAAAGGATATTAAGTGAATATTAAAAGGAGCAACATCTTTAGGCCAAATTATACCTTTTTGATCGTTATAGACTTCAACAATTGTTCCTAAAATTCTGCTAGGACCAATGCCGTAACAACCCATAATAATATCTTGAGTTTTACCGTCTTTATCTAAATAATTAAAGTTAAAAGGCTTAGAAAATTTAGTTCCTAATTTAAAAATATTGCCAACTTCAACTGCCCTTTTTTCCTCTAATTCATTACATCCGCATTCTGGACAATTTTTTTGCTCTTCAATTATCTCTTTGTTGATAGCCACCTTGCATTTTTTGCAAACATAAATTAAATCTTCACCAGCATCTGTCACAGTCTGAAACTCATGAGAATATTTAGAAAAAGCCCCACCAGAAGCATAAGTAATATGAGTAATGTCACCCAAGCCAAGTCGAGAATATATTTTAAAATAAGCTTCTTTTACTTTTTCATAATAAGAATCCAAATCTTCTTGAGAAACATGAAAAGAATATAGATCTTTCATCAAAAATTCTCTACCCCTAATAAGTCCAGCCTTAGCTCTTTTTTCATTTCTAAATTTAGTTTGAATTTGATAAACAGCAAAAGGTAAATTTTTATAGGAAGTACAAAATCTTTGAGCCAGTGGTGTAACAATCTCTTCGTGAGTTGCACCTAGTGCATATTCTTTTGAATCAGAACCGGTTAATTTAAATAAAGCATCGAAATTAGCCCAACGATCAGTAGCCTCCCAGACACTTTTAGGAGTAAGGGCTGGCATTAAAACTTCTTGTCCGCCAACAGCATTCATTTCTTCTCTAATAATATTACTTATTTTATTTAAAACTTTTAGGCCTAAAGGTAAAAAAGTATAAATTCCAGCACCGACTTTATCAATAAAACCAGCCCTAATTAAGGTTTGAGCATTAAAAGAGGTTTCATCCTTGGGTGTGGTTTTGCTAGTTTTTGTAAACAATATAGATCGTTTCATAAATACATCAAAAATACCAAAAAATAAGCTATTTTGGCTGATTTAATAATAGCTTAAAAATACGATGTTGTAAATACTTATTTTCTTGTCATTGCAGTAAAGGCTAGCGCTCAACTTTCGCTACGCAGAACATGACTCGCTGGAATGACAAGAATAAAAAAACACCTTTCATTAATTATATTTTAATATATTCATGAAAATATAATAAAAATAGGGATTTTATTCCCTGTTTTTGAAAAAAAATCTTTTACTAACTTTAATCAACTAAACGCTAATTAGACATTTTCTTCAAAGCTTCTTTAATGCGAAGTTTAACATCAGAAATACTGGGATCAACTTGATTTAAGGCTTCTCGAGCCTCTGAGATTGAATAGCCAAGAGCAAGTAAGGCATCAATATCATCACCACTAAATGAACTAGAGCTATTTAAGTCATAAGAGCCTTTTTTAAATAACTTATCCTTTAGTTCTAAAACTAATCTTTCAGCTGTCTTTTTGCCAATACCAGAAACTTTTACTAACAAAGCCGAATCTCCCCTAACAATAGACTCTTTAACATCGGAAATACTAGCAATTGATAAAATATTCATAGCTGATTTCGGTCCAACGCCAGAAACAGATAAAAGCATTTCATAAAAATCTAATTCTTCTAAGGTTTTAAAACCATATAAATCAGAAGCATCTTCTCGAACAACATGATAAATATAAATTTCAACTTCACTGTCATTTTTCAAATTATCATAAAAATTACTACCTACATAAATTTTATAACCAATATTATTTACTAACAAAATAACACTATTAGACAATTTGTTTAAAACTTTTCCCTTTAGATAACTAATCATAATTTTTATTTTATTTTCCTTCTTAAAACCGCTAACTCTGGTATATTAATTTTACTTTTTACCTCCAAAAAAATTTCCTGTCCTCCTCCGCCGCCATGAGCCTCTAATAATTCTTGTTTAGTTTTACAATCCAATATTTTATTGGCCTTAAAACTAACAATGTTATATTCGGACAAAACTATTTCCACTAAATCGCCCTTGTTTATGGTGTTATGCACTTTTATTTTTAAAATAAAAATATCTTTTTTCTTCTCGCTAGAAATAACCTGACCACAAAACTCCCAGTTAGAAGAAAAATGAGAATTGTCAACGTTTTGATCGGCTTTTTCACCCAATAAAAATCCCTTGGTATACCCACGATGAGTCATTTTTTCTAATAGTTCTTTATGCAAAAAAGAAATCATCTTTTTATCTAATATAGCTCTTTTATAAATAGCAATAACATTAGCTAAGTAATAAACACTTTTAGCTCTCCCTTCAATTTTAAAACTACTTATTCCAGCTTTAATTAAATCATGAACATATTCAATTAAACATAAGTCTTTAGAATTCAGTAAATAAGAACCATGCTCTTCAGGAACCAACTCTAAAACCTCCTCATGACCCTTAGCCTTAATAAAAACATCGTACTCCCAACGACAAGGCTGAACACAATCCCCTAAATTAGCACTACGATTTAAAAAATCTTTAGACAAAAAACAACGACCAGAATAAGACATACACATCGCTCCGTGAACAAAATACTCTAACTCTATTTTTGGACAATTTTTTTTAATTTCTTTGATTTCTTGAAGCGTTACTTCTCTGCCTAAAATAATTCTTTTAACACCTTGTTTTTGCCAAAATTTAACAGCTTCATAATTAGTACAATTAGCTTGAGTTGATAAATGTATATCAATTTGAGGGCAATATTTTTTAATCAAAACAATAAGTCCTGGATCAGAAACAATAAGACCATCAGGTTTAATTTTGTTTATTTCTTTTAAATAAGGTTTAATTTTTTCTAAATGTTTGTTGTGAGCAAAAATATTAACAGTTACATAAACTTTTTTTCTGTCAGCATGAGCAATTTTGACAGCCTCCTTAATCGTTTTCAAATTAAAGTCATTAATCCTAACCCTTAAGGAGAAATCAGGAATGCCCAAATAAACAGCATCAGCACCATAGCTTAAGGCCGTCTTCATCTTTAATAAATTACCAGCCGGAGCTAGTAATTCTATTTTTTGTTTATTTTTACTTTTAGTCATAATCTTATTATATCATATTTTGTTTATATTTCCAGACACACCCAAAAAAAAAGAAAACAATTTCTAATATTGAAAAAAATCTATATTATTTGTATAATTTTAAAATATGAATAAAGATAAAAAAATAAACAACACAAAACAAAAAATAAATTCCCAAAAAGAAAGAGAGGTTTTTTTATCAGTTTCAGAATCATCTAAATTAATTGGGGTTGATCCGAAAACAATTAGAAGAGCAATTAAATCTAGAAAAATAAAATATAGAGTAAATAATAATCGTTACGCCATAAAGTTTCCTTCTCTCATAAATTTTGCCCGTAGTTCAGTTAAAATAAGAAATAAGTTTTATACTCAAGGAATAGGAAAATATATTAAAGAATAAAAAAAAGAGCCTATATGACTCTTTTTTTTAATTCTTCACAATTTATAGGATAGCATCTTTAGCAGCCTTAGCTACTTTGAATTTAACAACCTTTTTAGCTGGGATTTGAATTTGTTCTCCAGTGGCAGGATTTCTTCCCATTCTAGCCTTACGATCAATTTTAACTAATTTACCGAATCCAGGTAAAACAAATTGACTTTCTTTCTTAACTGTTGCGTAAGCCATGTCTGTTAACTTTTCCATTAAGTTAACAACATCCTTCTTACTCAAGCCTGTTTCCTCGGCTAAAGTTGTCATTAATTGAGCTTTTGTCATAATTTTTTAATTAGTTTTTAAATAAAATTATTTAAAACTAATTGTTAAAAATTAATTATAAAATTAAATATCTTAATAACTAATCAGTGAAGAATTAATTATTATATATATATTATAGCATTTTTAAAAAATATGGCAATATTTACTAATAAATTAAGCACTCTTGCTTTTTTTTGATTTTTATTATAATATGATATGAAAAAATAGTACATTCAAAAAAGACAAAAAATGAATGCAACAACAGAAAACAAACACAGAGAAATAATTCCTAAAAGCAGAATGGAAAACTTTTGGAAAGTAAGAAACAAAAACAAGGAGTTGTATTTTTTACCAGAAGATTTACCAGAAAGAGAAAACAATCAGTTTCTCATCTATCTAACCGGATTGTCACTTAAAGAACAAATAAAAGCGACGGGAGGATTGATACCATACCCCTTCGATGGAAAAGATTTAGGCCTTAGAAGAAACAGGTTCTGGCAAAACACTTCACAAGAGATTATTGATCAAATCATTAATCAACAATCAAAAGCAGGCTATTATTTAGTCGAAATTTGCGAAGATGTAAATCAAGATTTTGTACCACCCAGTGGCTGGAGATTAGCAAAAATTAATGAAGCCTCGGAAATTATTCAGAGCATCTATCAAATATCTGAACTAAGATATTTAAGAAACGCTTTGCACATAGCAAAGGAGGACAAAAAAATAATCACGGCCATTGGTAATTTCAAAGAAAAACAAGGACTCGAAATCTGGAGAGGTCATCTTGAGATATTCAAAAAATACCAGAAAAGAGCCGCAATCATTGTCTATGAGGGATAAAAAAAAGGATGCAAGAAAGAGCATCCTTTTTAATTTTTAATTATTTTTCCATTTTTCTTTCCAATTCGTAAATATGTAAAATAGTGGCCGCTAAAGCAATAATCATGGGGCCGATTACTACTCCCCAAAAACCAAAAAGAAGTATTCCTCCCATAATTGAAAAAATTATAAATATAGGATTAACCTCTGATCTCCCCTTTATTATATAAGCTCGGATAAGCTCATCAACATTACTAACCACCAACCAACACCAAGCAATAATAAAGACACCCTGCCAGACATTTCCACTAATTACTAAATAAACTGCCACAGGAACATAAAAAATAGAAGAACCAATATAAGGTATTAAAGATAAAAAGGCCATTATTATAAAAACAAAAATAAAAGGCCAGCCAATAATTAAAAATCCTAAAGAACCAATTAGGCCTTGAGCTAAAGCAGTAACAAAGATAGATATTAAAGTAACATAACTAACTCTTTTAAATTTTTTAATAATTTCAAAATCATAATTATCTGGAAGTGGCGACCAATCAACCATTTTTCTTATCATCTTATCTCCATCAACAAAAAAGAAAAACATTGTCAATAAAATAATTACCAAGGAAAAAATAAAACTAGTAGTTCCTTTAATAATAACAGTAGCCCCGCCAACAAACCAATCACTGATACCTTTAGTAACGCTAATAACAAAGTTTTTTATTTCTTCCTCATTAATACCAGAAGAAATAAATTTATTTAAAAAATCTCCTCGCAGAATCTCGGTCTGACTTAAAACACTATTTAAAGTTTCAAAAGCTAAAGGGGCTTTTTTGCCAGCATAAATAATTAAATTAGTGACCGGAATAATAACCAAAAGCAAAAGTAAAAAACACATTAAAAAAGCAGCTAAATGTTTTTTATTAAACAGAACCTTGGTTAAGCGAGCGTAAATTTTATAAAAAACAGACGATAAAACAGCTGAAATTATTATTTCCACTAAAAATGGTTTTAACAAAATAAAAACCAAGGACAAAGAAATAAAAACTAACAATACTAGAAAAAAATTATGATTTTTAACATTTAATTTAAAATTCGTAGGTTTGTCCATATTCAGGTATTATAAAATTAGTTTTTATTTTTTTGGAAGCATCCTCTTTAAATTTAAAATTAGACTCCTCTTCTCCATGAACAACAAAAACATGTTGTGGTTTAGGATTTTTGATTTTTTTAAGCCAAGAAAGAAGAGCACTGTGATCAGCATGAGCCGAATAAGAGTTTACTCGAGAAACCTTGGCTCTAACTGGTATGTTGGAATTATCGACAACAACACTTTTATGACCCGTCATCAATTTCCTGCCCAAAGATCCCCTAACCTGATAAGCTACTAACAAAACATGACTATTTTCATCATCTAAATTAAACTTTAAATGATATTGGATTCTACCACCCATACACATTCCACCGCCAGCTAAAATAACTTTGGGCGGTTTTAAACCGTTAATTGTTTTGGATTGTTGAGCGCTAAGAGTAAATTCTAAGCCAGGAAAATCAAATAAATCATCGCCAGAAACTATTAATTCTGTAGACTCCTTGTCATATAAATATTCATAATTCTTATAGATTTCAGTAGCTTTAATAGCCAATGGACTATCTAAAAACATTGGGACAAAGGGTATTTTCTTGTTTTCCACTAAATCATTTAACTCATAGAGTATTTCTTGCACTTTTTCTAAAGCAAAAATTGGAATCATTAAAGTTCCACCATTTTTAACACAATCAATAATAGCTTTTCTGATTTGTTTTTGTCCTTCTTCGCGAGACTCATGCTCTTGACCAGCATAAGTTGACTCTATAAAAACCAAATCAGCACCATCAGCAATGTCCAAATCTCTAATAATTCTAGCCGGAGAATTACCAAGGTCTCCAGAAAAAACCATTTTCTTCTCTTGACCACCTTCTTTTGCCCAAACTTCAAAAAAACTAGAACCTAAAATATGACCAGAATTTTTTAATCTAATTCTAATATCACCAGCTACTATAATTTCTTCATTATAAGGCATTTCTTTAAAAAGCTTAGAAACAAAGAAAACATCGTCTTCTGAATAAAAAGGATCTACCCCATGGCTCAAAGCTTCTGAGGCTATTATTTTAGCTGAATCAGTCAGCATTAAAGTGGTTAAGTCTCTAGTAGCAGCCGTACAATATATTTTCCCCCTAAAACCATCTTTAAATAACTTCGGCAAACGACCACAATGGTCAATGTGAGCATGAGTAAGCAAAACAAAATCAATTTCAGACGCCTTAAATTCAAAATCATCAAAATTACGGCTAGACACAAAATCTTCGCCCTGAAACATTCCACAATCAACTAAAAATTTAGTTTTTTTTGTTTCAACTAAGGTACATGAACCAGTTACTTCTCGACAAGCACCATGAAAAGATATCTTCATAAAAAAATAAGTTATTAATTTTACACTTATAATATAACATAAATAAAAGAAAAAACAAAAAAACCCTTCATTTGAAGGGCTTTAAGAAACTAAGAACAACACGCACCCGAGCCACAAGAACAAGAGTGAAGAGAATTATCTTTTTTAAAATCATTAGTCTGAGTACTAGAATATACTTCCTTATCATCAATTAGATCATTTTCTGCCCAATCTTTAACCCATTCTTCTATTTTATAAACTTTTATGGAACCATCGGCCCTACTCAACACTGCTTCACTAAGTCCAGCGTTTATTAACATTTTCTTGCAAATAAAACAAGGATAAGCATCCATTGGCACATAAGCATTTTCTTTATCAAATTTTTCAGAATAAAGATAAATAACTCCACCCAACAAACTTACTCCAGCTCGAGCAGAATTAATAATAGCATTTTGCTCAGCATGAACACTGCGACACATCTCATATCTTTGACCAGAAGGAATTCCCATTTCAGTCCTCAAGCAATTTCCTCTTTCAAAACAATCCTTGGTTTTTCGAGGAGCACCATTATAGCCAGTAGAAATAATTTGATCATCTTTAACAATTATAGCTCCGTGCCTAGCCCTAAAACAAGTTGCTCGACGAGAAACCTCCTTAGTTATATTCATGTAATACTCTAGCTTTGATATTCTACTCATATTTTTTAAATAATTATTTAAATTTAAAAAAAATTGAAGATTGCCCATCTTTCAACTCTTTAACATTTTTATTCTTTAATTTATCATTTCTATTATTTTCTTTCAAATTTTTTATCGGATCTTTGTGACGTTTATTTTTCTGATAACGAAGTTCCTTTTTATCATTTTCCTTTTCAATACCAGGTAATTTATGAATTTTTTTATAAAGATCATTAATTTCTTTAGATATCTTTGTTTCCTCTGCTTTTAAATTTTCAAGATCCTCAATTTCTGAAAAATTATCAGCGCTCAAAATTTCTCTAATTCTTTCCCTGTTCTCAATCATTTTATCAATATTCTTTAAATTTTCACGAAATTTAATTTCTACTATTTTTTCTCGAGTTTCTTTAATTACATTTTTAAAACAATAGGTCCAATCCTCACCATCAAGTTCTCCCACATTATTTTTAATAGAAAGTTTAACAGCAAAATCTAAATTATATTCATGTTTATAAACAAAAATCAAAACATCATCAACCATCTTTTTAATCTGACTTTTAGTTAAGTAAAAACCCTTGCTCATATTAATTTATATAAAATAATAAGAAAAAAACAGAACAAATTAAAAAATATTCCAAAAAACAATAATTTATGCTAAAATTTAATTATAATAAATTAAATTAACAATATGGAAAAGAAAAACAATTACGCTATAATAATTTTAACAATTGCCTTAATTATTCTAATTGGAGTCTTCTTTTACATCTATTCAACAAATAAACAAAACGAAGAGCAGAACAAGGAGGTGGTAAACAACACAAACGAAATAACCAATACAGAAAAAAACGAATTAAGTGAAGAAGAACAACAAATTGTTTTTAACTACTTACAAGACAACATCTCTGAAATATCCCCAGAAAAAGAAGTTCTAGGTGGTAGCTTTTATATAACTTCAATTGATTTTTTAAACGGACAGGAAGCTATCATTGAATATGAGGATGGTCACATAGCTTTTAAAGCCAATGTTCAATTTCAGTATACAAATCAAGACGACATCACAATTAATAAATTTGAAATAATCCAAACTTATTAAAAATCAGCATTCTTTGGTGTTCTAGGAAAAGGAATTACGTCTCTAATATTGGCCATACCCGATAAATACATAATAGCCCTCTCAAAACCCAAGCCAAACCCAGCATGTTTAACTGAGCCATATTTTCTTAAATCTAAATACCACCAATAATCCTCAACTTTTAAGCCCATTTCTTTAATTCTTTTTTCTAACAACTCATAACGTTCCTCTCTTTGACTACCTCCAATAATTTCTCCAATCCCAGGAACTAACAAGTCCATAGCGGCTACTGTTTTGCCATCATCGTTTTGACGCATATAAAAAGCCTTAATATCTTTAGGATAGTTAGTTATGAAAACCGGTCTCTGATAAACCTTTTCACTTAAATACCTTTCATGTTCAGTTTGCAAATCAATACCCCACTCAACTGGAAAGTTAAATTTTTCGCCACTTTTTTTCAACAACTCAACAGCTTCCGTGTAAGTAACACGTGCAAAATCAGAACTTAAAACATTGTTTAATCTTTCCAACAAAGAGGTATCTATAAATTTATTAAAAAATTCCATTTCTTCAGGTATTTCTTTTAAAACATAAGCAATTAAATACTTAATCATTTTTTCAGCCAAATCCATATCAGTATTAATATCAGCAAAAGCTATCTCTGGCTCAATCATCCAAAATTCACTCGCGTGACGAGTTGTATTGGAATTTTCTGCTCTAAAAGTTGGTCCAAAAGTATAGACTTTATTTAAACCAAAAATCATATTTTCAGCCTCCAATTGGCCACTAACAGTTAGGCCAGTTTTTTTTCCAAAAAAATCTTTGCTATAATCAACTTCTCCTTTTTCATTTTTAGAAAGTGGTTTTTCCAAATCAAGAGTAGTAATAGCAAACATCTCCCCCGCTCCTTCACAATCACTACTTGATATTATTGGAGTATGAACATAGGAAAATCCCTCCTCTTGAAAAAATTTATGAACAGCGTAACTTAAAACCGACCTTAAACGAAAAACAGCCGAAAAAGTATTACTACGACCACGAAGATGAGCTATTTCTCTCAAAAACTCGAAACTATGTCTTTTTTTCTGCAAAGGATAATCAACCGGAGCTAAGTTTAAAATATTAATAGATTCAGCTTTTAATTCAAATGACTGACCAGCAGCTGGTGATTCAACCAAAACACCCTCAACCTCTAAAGATGAACCGACACTAAGTTTTTCAATATCAGAAAAATTAGTCAAAGAATTATCAAAAACAACCTGCAAACTTTTAAAAAAAGAACCATCATTAATTTCGATGAAACCAAAGTCCTTAGAAGTTCGAACCGTTCTAACCCAAGCACCAATTTTAATCTTTTGACCAATATATTTATCGCTTTGACGATAAAGATTTTTAATATAATTGTAAGTCATAAAAACTTTAATAAATTTAATAACAATGCTTATAATATATAATATTTACACATTTTTAGCAATAAAATTAATTGTCGTCTATTTTTAAACTTATTCCCAAGATAAAAAACAAGAACAAGGTGCCAAAAGCTAAGCTCCAAAGCCAATGATCAAAAATCATAAAAATAAACAAACCCAAAAACAAAGAATAATTTATAAAATAATAACTACCTTTACTTGATTTAATAAAAATATAAATTAAAAACCACAAAAAAGATATTAAACCCCAAATTCCAATTTCAGATAAAACAAGCAAAAAAACGTTATGTACTGGCTGAGCTTGATAGGCTTTAATTTCTGGATTCAAATTAATTAATTTTTGATGATAAGCCCCATAACCGACACCTAACCATAAATTATTCCTAATAACACTGGACGATCCCTGAATTTGCTCAATTCTTTCATTTCTAGAAATATTTTCTAAACGAGAATTATTATCAAAACGAGAAATTATTAAATCCTTCAAAATAAAGAAAAAAACTAAAGAAAAAATTAAAGAAAAGAGCAATAATCCTAAATATTTTTTTAAACTATCTTTCTTTTTCTCAAATAACAACAAAAATAAGATTAAAATTAAAGAAGAAAATAAAGCCAACCAAGCACTACGAGAGAAGGAAACGAGCAATCCTAAAAACAAAACAAAATACGTAATATAAAATAAAATCTTCTCTTGCCAATTAAATTTATATTTCAAAAACAAAAACAAAGAAAAAATTAGAGCGAAAAAGGTCATAGCGCCAAAAATGTTTGGATGATCAAATCCACCATAAGCCCTTACAAATCGACCAAAATTTCCCTCCAAGACAGAAACACCCAAAATAGAAGGATCATGAATAGCTATCCCTAGATATTTATTAGCAAAAACTTCTTGACTAAAAAATTGAGCTAAAGCAAATAAAGAAGATAAAAAAATACTTAAAATAAAAAAAAGTAATGTTTTTTTAGTATTTATTTTAAGATTTAAAACTAGAAATAGTGAAGACACGGACAACAAAAAGAAAAAATAACGAACAAGTGATACATTAAAAACTGGAGACAAAAAAATAGAAATAAAAATAAATAAATCTAAGCCAATTAAAATTAAATAATGCTTCGGAATTTCAAAGTCATTTTTATTTTTAGATTGTTTAAAAAAGAAAAATAAAAAAATAATTAACAAAATTAATAAGATTAAATAATTTAAAAAAACAGCAATTTCATTATAGTTTGTTTCAGCTGTTTTAATAATATATTTCGTTTGAAATGGCAAAAAAAAGACAAAAAGATAAAACAAGTATTCTATTATTTTTTCTAATTTCACTTTCATAAATATTTTTTTAAATTAGACTCAAATCTTTCAATAAATTCTGGCCTCTTATCTTCCAGAAATAATTTTATAATATCATCTTTCAAAATAACTCCACCAAAATCACATTCTTTGGATTTCAATTCATTCGGCATTATTTTTAATTGAATTTTTTTAGAAAGATTCTCAAAAAAACCTTTGCTATCTTTATTTTTTTTATTTTTCCAATCCTGAACCTGCGGAAGCTTGGAGGGATTAATATCTAAATCAAGAAATAACTGAAAATCATCTTTTATTGGGACAATAGAAGAAAAAATTGTTTCACCTATATTTGGTAAATACTTTTTTATCCATTTATTTTCAAGTTCCAATCTATTAAATACGCCGCCTTTATTTACTAAAATCTGCAAACCAATAAGCCAATAAATAAAATATAAATCTTTTTGATTGTATAAATATTTTTCTAAATTTAAATTACCTTCACTAACATAAAAACTTAAACAAATTTTATCTTTTTTAGTTTTTCTATTAGGACGTAAATTCAAAAATTTAGCTAAACTAACACAAAAAAAACGAGTAAGCCAAATTTTATTTTTAGAGCTAATAATAAATAAATCAATATCACTCTCATCTCTTAAGTTATGATCAGCGATAATATTAGAAACAGCCACTCCCCTAACGGTAGGAAAAAAAGATATTAATTTAGAAAATAAAAAAGCTTTCTTTGTTTTTCTTTTAAAATAATTATATTTTTTAAATCTTTCTTTAACTAATTTCTCCCTACCTTGAAGATAATAAAAGCCATCTTTATTTTCAATTTTATCTTTTAAATTTTCTAAACAATCGAGGATTTCAAATAATTCAGCCTTAATATTTAAATATTTATAAATCTCAAATAAGGACAATGGTTGATTAAATAAATCAAAAAATACCAAAGTTTTGATTATAACTAATTTTAAATTTTTAATTTCAACATTTTTACTAACAACAGTATCTTGCATAAAAAAAGTAAAATTCAATTTATTAAAAAACGAATAATTTTCTGTTTTTTTAACTTCTACAAAACTAATTCTTTAAACACCGGACAGAATAACCTGTATATGCCAAATCATCATAAATGTCAACGGAATTATAATTAGAATAAATTCTATAATCTAAAGGATATCTACTCCATTCATTAGCTGGATAAGCATCCGTAGAAGACCAAAAATAAGCCCCCCATCCAATATCCATAAATATATAAGAAGATCCACTAACCAAACCAGCTGGAAGAATAGTTAATCCACTAGAATTATTAGACAATTGATCATTCCCAACATTACAAACAGTTGCATCAACATCCCAGCCAAAATTATTGGCCAATGATTTTGCTATATTAGAAGAAATACCATTACACCAATATTGAGAATTACTAGAAAGATAATTTATTAAATTGTCCCACTCAGTATTACTAGGTATGTGCCAACCATCAGGACATAATCCTTGACTTCCTTCAACTATAGACCCATTCATAGCAGCACTCCATTGATAAAGCAAGCCATATGTATCACAGTTACTAGAATTATTATCATAACAACCACACCAGCCTTCGTCAGAACTATTTACCCAAGTAACAGAAGAACAACCATTATCATAATTTAGATTCTCAGCCATCCATATTTGATCTCCTATTTTTACCCAAGCATATTCTTGACTATCTCTTGTATCTATAAAAGTACCAGAAGTGCCGGCAAAAGGATCTGTTGGCTCTTCTTCTCCTCCTGAACCACTACTACCAAATATTATTCCCCCCGGGGTCATTTGTTTAGCTCCTTCTGGTAGGTCTGATACTTGTTTGCCAGTACAAAAGTCTATGGTATAGCTAGCACCATCATTTTGAGGTACGTAAGTATAAGTATTAGAAGCTTCTAGACAATCTCCATCAGCAGGAGAGGGGGCAGTTGGGATAGAATACATAAATGTTTCTTGAGAGGTAGAAGAAACTATAGAGCCACTATTCCATTCTTCAGTAGTTGGATATCTACCATTTTCATTAAAGAATAGTTCCATAGCTGTTTGTAATTGTTTCATGTCAGCCATTCTTTTAGAGTCTCTAGCATTTTGTCTGGCTTGTTGTAAAGCTACAACAGCTAGAGTAGCAAGTATTCCGATGATAGCTATTACTACTAGAAGTTCAATGAGGGTGAAAGCTTTCTTTTTTTGATTTAACATATTTTTAATAGCTTAGTCGCGTGAACACGGAACCCAGCGCCAAAGGCTATACAGGGCGAATGTCTTTACGCAACATAATTTTAAAATTATTTTTTATTATATTTTTTTGTTTTTTTAATCTTGAGACTTTGGCTTTTCTATTTCCAAAATCTCGATTTCACTTTTACCGTCAGCAATTCTGGCAACATCTTTATCAATTTTTTTAAACTCTTTATAGGCTTGATTATAATGGCTAACCGACGAAGACATGCTAGCTCCCAATTTTTTCATAAAATCATCATAAGATAACAAATGTCTTCCCAAGCTTTCAACATTTTTTTTAATACTTTTTGCTCCTTCTTCAATTTGCATAGCTCGAAGGCCTTGTAAAATAGTTTGCAAATAAGCGGCAAAGGTTGTTGGCGAAACAATAATAACTCTTCTTTCGTTATAAGCATAGTCAATTAAACTCCTAGTATTAACTTTCACTGCCCCAACTTCATTCACCAACAAATCATAATAAATAGCCTCAGCCGGAATAAACATTAAAGCAAAATTCATAGTCCCCTCTTTAACTTTAATATACTTAGCTGTTTCATCAATTCTTTTCTTTAAATCGTTTTTGAAATCTTTTTCTAATACAGTTTTTTTATCAGAATTATTTTCGTTAAGAATGCGACTGTAATTATCTAAAGAAAATTTAGCATCAACTGGAATTAAACCTTCTTTGGTGACAATCACAGCGTCAACAATCTCCCCATCTTTAAACTGATATTGTAATTTATAGGCAGTTGGTGGTAAAATATTTTCTAAAACTAATTTTAATCCAGCCTCCCCCAGATTACCTCTCTTTTTCTGATTAGTTAAAACTTTTTCTAAATTATTTAGTTGCTCAGAAAAACTAATAACCTGCTTGTTTGTTTCATCAAGTTTGGTTAATTTTTCGGTAATATCAGATATCAACTTAGCTGACTGACCAGTTATTCCTTGAATTATTTGGGTTGACTTATGCATGCTCTCTTGATTAACACGATTAGTTTCGCTAAGCTTTCGATCTAATTCCTGCCTCAAAGATTCATTTTGCCTCCCCAATTCACTCATCTTTTCAGTTAGAATGAGTAATTTATCGCTATTATCATTGCTTGAAAATTTTTTAAAAAATAAATAAATTAAAAAAGCAACGGCCAAAACTAAAAGAATTAATAAAAAAATTATAGCAGAATCTGACATATATTTATGATAATTATTATGTTTGTATTTTAACAAAAATAAAGAAATAAAACAAAAAAAATAGACCCTTTGGTCTATTTTTAATTTGTATTTGGACAACTATATTTAAAAACAATTTAAACAAAAGTAACGCTAGCCACTTTATCTTCTTCGTTTTTAAATCTCATAATTCTAACCCCTTGTGTATCTCTACCTAGTTCATTCACAGATTTAAAAGGAAGCCTAATAACTTGTCCTTTTTCTGAAATAATAATTAAATCTTTCTCAAGCATGGTTTCCTTATTTAATAAGAAAGCATTACTTATTTTTCCAGTTTTATCAGTAACTTTAGCAGTTCTAATTCCGCTTCCACCACGACCCTGAACTTTATACAAACTCAAGTCTGTTCTCTTTCCATAACCCTTAGCCATTATAGTCGCAATTTGATAATTTCTTTTAATCTCTTTGTCAGTTTTGATCACTCCCATTCCAACCACAATATCATCACCTTTTAATTTTATACCTCGAACACCACTAGCGTTTCTGCCCATATCCCTAACATCACTCTCCTCAAATCGAATAGCCTGACCATTGGCTGTAATTAAACTAATATGATCAGATCCAGAAGTTGGCTTACACCAAATTAAGCGATCATCATTTTTAATTTTAATAGCTATTAGTCCACTACGTCTAACATTAGAAAAAGAATTAATTTTCACTTTTTTAACTAATCCTTGCTCAGTAGCAAAAAACAAGTAACTATACTCAACAATTTTATCTAAAGGCAAAACAGAAGTTATTTTTTCACCATTCATTAATTGTAAAAAATTTACAATCGGAGTTCCTTTGGCAGTTCTAGAAGCCTGAGGTATTTCATGAGCTTTTAATTGAAAAACCCTTCCTTTGGTTGTAAAAAATAAAAGATCATTATGGGTTTGAGTGATAAACATAAATTCAACTGAATCTTCTTCTTTGGTAGTCAAACCAATAACACCCTTGCCACCTCGAGCTTGAACTTTAAAAGTGTCTGGCTCCAATCTTTTTATATAACCATCGACAGTCATCATAACCATGGTGTCTTCGTTGGGTATTAAATCCTCAATATTAAAACTTTTAACACCGTGAGCAACCACCTGAGTTCTTCTTTCATTACCAAATTTCTCAGACAACTCGCTGATTTCATCTTTAATTATACTTCTAATCTTAGTCTTTGAACTTAAAATAGCCTCTAATTCTTTTATTATTTTTATTTTTTCTTCAAGCTCATTTTCAATTCTTAATTTTTCCAAATTAGCCAAACTCTGCAATTTCATTTCTAAAATAGCTATTGCCTGTTTTTCTGATAACTTAAATTTCTTAATTAAATTTGTTTTAGCATCCTCCCTATCTTTGGATGATTTAATAGTTTTAATAACAGCATCAATATTGTTTAAAGCAATCATCAAGCCTTCTAAAATATGAGCTCTGTCTTTAGCTTTTTCTAATTCAAATTCGGTTCGACGACGAACAACTGACTCCCGGTGCTTAATGTATTCCTGCAAAACCATTTTCAATGTTAAAACTTTAGGTTGTATTCCATCAACTAAAGTTAAAATATTAACATGAAAAGTCCCCTGCAAGGCTGTATTTTTATAAAGACTATTTAAAATTTTCTTAGGATAAGTATCTCTTTTTAAATCAAGCACAATTCTAACACCATCTTTATCAGATTCATCTCTAAGACCCTTAACTCCTTCTAATTTTTTATCTTTAACTAGCTCAGCTATTTTTTCAACCAAAGAAGCTTTGTTTACTTGATAAGGTAATTCAGAAATAATGATCTGAAAAGAACCTCCTTTGTCCTCCTTAATGTCTGCCCTACCCCTCATAACTATTCCGCCCTTACCAGTAGCATAAGCATTCAAAATATCACGCTTGTCATAGATTATACCTCCAGTTGGAAAATCTGGACCCTTAACAAAATCCATTAAATCTTCAACTGTAGCATCAGGATTATCTATTAAATGATTAATAGCCGAAACCAATTCTCCTAAATTATGCGGAGGAATATTAGTTGACATACCAACGGCAATACCCATTCCACCATTTAATAGTAAATTAGGTAATTTAGCTGGTAAATATTGTGGCTCTTTCTGGGATCCATCGTAATTAGGAATAAAATCAACAGTATTTTTATCAATATCAAATAACATTTCCTCCGAAATAGCCGATAATTTAGCCTCAGTATAACGCATGGCAGCCGCACTATCTCCATCCATTGAACCAAAGTTTCCTTGACCGCGAACCAAAGGATAACGCATGGAGAAATCTTGAGCCATTCTAACCATTGAATCATAAACAGCTGAATCTCCATGAGGATGATACTTACCTAAAACTTCACCCACTACAGTAGCCGATTTTCTAAACTTAGCTGAAGATTTTAAACCAATATCCCACATCGCGTACAAAATACGACGATGCACCGGCTTTAAACCGTCGCGAACATCTGGTAAAGCACGGGAAACTATAACGCTCATGGCATAGTCCAAATAAGAAGTGCTCATCTCAGAAACTATTGGCTGATCAAAAACTAAGCCATATTCAGTTTGTTGACTCTCTACCCTACCATCATTTGATTTATTAACTAATTCTTTTTTAGAATTAGAATCTTCAACAGAAATATCTTTTTTCTTATCTTTATCCATAAATATATTTATACAAATTAATTATTCTTCAAGCTCTCTTTCTAGCTCCTCTATTCTTTTTTTTAAATTATCAACCGTTTCATCACTTTTTTCCAAATCACTTTTTTCCAAAGAATCGGGAAAATCATCAACTTCAATCTCTTCTGTTTTATTTTTTTCATTAATTAAATCTTCTACTTTTCTTAAATCCATAATTTCAGCCGACTCATTAACACCACTTTCTTCCATCTTTTTTTCAATTAAAAAAGAAAATTCTTCTAAAGTTTTGTTAACATCAAGCTGAACTTCTTTTTTCATTTCAGCAAAATCAAAATCACTTTTATCTATTTTTTTTTCTTCAAAAAAAACATTTTTAACATCCAAAGTCCAAATAATAAAAACCAATAAAGTTGAAAAAACAACAAAAAGCATTAACCAAAATCTTTTATCTTGAGCTTTAATAACACTTTTAATTTTATCTATATTCTTAGACATGATGAAATAAAAAATATTTAGATTATCTTTAATAAAAATTATTCTTTATAACCGTCTAAATTAACATCATACAAAACCTGTTCAGCAATCAAACGATAGGTCAATATTTCCTCTTTTTTAAACCAAAGATCAATTTCTCTCAAAGCCTCCTCTGGAACATCTGAGCAATGAATTAAGTTTCTAACAGCTCTAGAATCAAGATTAGATAATTCATAAGAATCTAAAGTAAAGTCACCTCTGATAGTTCCAACATCTGAAGTGGTCGGCTCCGTTCCGCCAACTATTTTTTTAACAATAGCCACTGCCTGATTTCCCTCAAATATCATTGGAATAATTGGTCCGCAAGTCATAAACTTAACTAAAGCTGCAATAATATCTTTACCATATTCAATCGCCTCTTTTTCTACTGGCATGCCAGCTTTTTGACGATTTTCAACAATCATCTGTCCTTTTTTCAAAAACCATTCATCATCTTTATTATAATGTTTCCAACATTGATCTTCGTTAGCCATAATCATTTTGAGGGCTACCATTTTTAAACCAGTTCTTTCAATTCTTTTAATTGTTTCACCCACCAAACCTCTTTGAACAGCATCTGGTTTCAAAATTACAAAAGTTCTTTGTTTCTTTGGATTTTCATTAACACTCATAAATTTTAATTTAAATATTATTTAATATTATTAAAAACAATCAATCTCATATCCTCGCTTGGCAAATCTTTTTTATTTACCTTTAATTTCTCTTCATAATTTGGCTCAATTCCAATCTCCTTAATAAATTTATCCAAGCCCTCAATATCTATTTTAGAATCTTGAGTTTTATAATGCATTGGAATAACAATCCTGGGTTCAATTTGAGAAATAACTTCAACTGCTTTTTTGGAATCTAAAGTATATTTTCCACCAACAGGCACAAACAGAATATCAACTCCCCCTATTTTTTCTAATTGCTTATTATCTAAAACATCTCCCAAATCACCTAAATGGACCAAGCTAACTCCCTCAATATCAAATCGAAAAATAATATTATCTCCCCGATCATCACCTTTTTTGTCGTCATGAAATGATTTAATTCCCTCAATAATTATACCTTTAATGTCATACTCTCCAGCACAGTCAACAATAAAAGGTTTTCCTCGAAGAGCAGAAACATTGTTATGATCAGAATGACCATGACTTATCGAAACAACATCAGCTTCAACATTGGGAATTTTAAGACCGACTGAAGAATCAAAAGGATCGGTAACAATTGAAATATTATTTCCATCAATTTTATCCTCAATCCTGAAAGATGAATGACCAAACCAACTAATTATCATAAAATTATTTAATTCAAATTTGTAAAACAGACAAAAAGCTAATCTCTTAGCTTTTTGACTTCTATCAAGATTATAGCAAAATAGTGCTGAGCGGTCAACGCTTAAAACAAATAAAAAACCCGCTACCTAAGTAACGGGCTGGGCATTTATTGAAAGTTTAAAACTTTCTAATCCCTTTTTTCGTAAAGGATGCCTTTTGTCTTGACTTATCTCCAACTGTTAAATTAGAGAAAACAACATAATCGTCGTTGAAGTCCTTATCGACATAAAACACAGGATACACACCTGGATACAACTTAACCTTCGTTGGAATTCCGGTGTTGTCTAAATGGTGAGGCATTACTCTGTCGTCAGACAAAGCTTGATTCCCTTCCTCTGCAGATATTGGAATGTAAAATATCAAGCCCTTGTTATAACCATTGTACAGCCAGACATCTTTGTGTCTTTTTGACCCTGGAAATAAAACTAAATCAATTTTCTTCTTGCTGGAAGAATTTTGATTTGCTTCAGCTGCAGGGGTTGTGGCTGGTGATTTTACTATTCCTCCTAAGATATCTTCCGGACTCACTTTAAGTGAACCGGAAATCATTGCCAACTTTATACTCTCTCGATCTCTTATTTTTTTCCAACCGAGATCTGGCAATTTAATCAAGGCCTCAAAATCATAAACACCATCAGGTGGTAAACTACCATCAAACACAGGTTTACGATAACTTCCATCGTCATTCTCCAACACAACTAAAAAATTATCATTTTTAAGCTGTATCGAAAAATTGCCCAAATTTGTAAATTCAATTCTTTTAGCAATCCCGAGATCTTCTTCGTTAATATCAATAACAATCCTTTTGAAATGATTATCTTCATTGATGTTAATAACCTCTTTCATTTCCTTGATTAAAGCAGTCTCAAATTTCTGACCACCAATCTCCCACTCTACTCCGATTATTAAATAGCGAGCTAAATAGCTCTCCATATAAAAACCAATAGAGTCAAGATCGCCTTTGTCATAATCAATGTCATTAAGAAAGCTTTTGCCGTATTTAGCAATATCAATCGCAAAATTACGACTATAAACTTGCTCCTTAAAAGCATATTCACCTGAAACGGTGGCAAAATACATACCGTTATAAACCTGTTCGGTTTTTAATAACGACGCAAAAGAAGTTGAAGACTGAATTGGCACAATTTTTACAGGATATACCGTTTTGTTTAAAATCGTCACCAATAAATTTTTGGTTTTGGTTATTTCAATCTGGTCTTGCCACTCGTGGCTAAGATATGACTGTCCAAAAACAAACGAGCTCAGTAAAAAAAGATTTACCGAAATCAAAAAAGCTTTCAAATTTGTTCTCATGATTTTCCTCCTTTTAATTTAACAATATTTTAGTTTAACAATAATAAACAAATTATTTGATGCGTTTGGGCTTTCAACTTACGCCGAAAGTATATGTGATGTAAAAGTACTATAAAACAGATAATTATATCATATTAGAAAAAAAATGTCAATAGTCACAAAACACTAATAAAAACAAAGAAAAAATAGCTATTATAAATTAAAAATAAAAAAGCGAGATTTTTCTCGCTTTTGTTAAATTCTTTTTTGTTTACCTGCCAGTCCTAGCCGGACGTGGTGGTCTTGGTGGTCTTGGTGACCTGGTCCTGGTAGACCTGCTTCGAGTATTACTCTTAGAGGCTACCGTCGAAGTAGGCTTTGTAATCAGGCTGTCAATGATTTGCTGTGCCTTTTTTTGTTTACGTTCCACAACTGCCAACCTCTTTTGAAGCTTCTCATTGTCTTGTCCAATAACAACAATGCCTTTTTCCATGACAACGATTGTACTGTCTTTTTGACTAAGTTCTTTCGAAATTTCTGTTACTTCGATCATAATCTCTTCTTTCGAGCTTTTTGTCTCGTTGTAATTAAAGAAAAGAGCGACAAAAAGAACGACAATAACAGCAATCAATAAAGCAGGAATTAATTTTTGTTTCATGGTTTCTCCTCCTATTTTTATTAAAATTATTTTTATTAAAAGAACTAACAGAAAATTGTATCAAAAAAATATTGTTTTGTCAAGTAACAACTTAAATACTGTCCTTTAATCCCTTTGCTCTAAAAAGACTATCTTGCTCAATTTGCATCAACATAATATATCTCATGTTATTTTTTACAATCGAATCATATTCACTCAAGCGCGAACTAATTTTTTCAAGATTTTTGCTTTGAGAATTCTGCTTCGACTTGATTGATTCAAGAAAATCTCTAAGACTTTCAATCTCCAAATAAAGGGATTTAACAGCAACATTTAAAGAATCATTTTTAATATATTTTTCTTGATTTTCTGTCAAAAACGAGGGATATAAATAACCTTCCGACTCCTTACCCTCTTTAAGATAAAAATCCTCAGCAAAAAGACTAACATCTTTTTTGAGTTTTTTAAATTCTAAAAACAATCTCTCGATTTGATCATCTTTTTGCTCAACTTCATTATTTTCTAACAATAAAGCTTTTTTATCTTTTTTCTCTTTTTCAACAATTTTATTTTTATTCTTAAAAGGTTTATCAATTTTCTTTTGAGAAACTAATAATTTTGACTTTTTATCAGAAGAAGAAAGTCTAAATTCATTTAACCCAACAGGATTTATGGCCATTATCAAATAAGCCAAAGACATGAGTAAAAGAATTATTACCCCGATAAGCAAACCATATTTTTTCATTTTCTTATGTTTTTAGTTTATAATTGTCAAAGTTCTAAATCGTTTAATCATAACACCAAATAATTAAAATGTCAATAGCATGTATTGACAAATTATTTTAAATATGATATAATCAAAGGTTGTATTTTTGTTCGTTGAAAAATGTTTAAATCAAAATTAAAAGTCTTTGAGAAAATAATAATTTGTTTTCTGAAAGACTTTTAATTTAGTATAAACCAAAAAAATAAAACAGAAATGGCTGAAAATCAAATCAAGGTAGACGACTACATCTATGACGAAAAAAAAGAGCTAATCGGGGTAAAAACTCAACAGTTTGGCGAATTAAAAATTAGCCACTGGCGAGAGTCTCTTTTAGGATCATTTTCGGGAGTCGAATTTAAGCTTCCTCAAAAAGATGGGGCATTTTTAAAATTTATCCCCAGTCACTTCCATCTGTCAAAAAAAGGTGTCGTGCAGAGCATGCCTAGCTATTGGCGCTACGGAATTTTTGTTAAAGACAAGGAGGAAAATAAAGCAATGATTACTCGTTGCTATTATCACTTTAGCGAAGAAAAAACAGAAAAACACTTACCGTTTGGCAAAACAATTGTGGGCACAGTGGAGATAAAAAAATCTTTCAACTCTAAAACAAAAGAGGAGAAGATTATCATAAATTTCTACTGCCAAGAAAAAAGCCAAGAAAAAAAATACCGGGTAGCTATCGGCTCTAATTCAGAAAAAAAATCCGAAGCTGACATTGCAATTCCTGGTTTAAAATCAAAAATTAAGGTCTTTAAAATTTAAAGACCAACAAAAAAAAGCACAGGAAAATATCCCTGTGCTTCTTTTTTTTCTAAAAAATTTAAAATAATAATTAAATATTTTTCTTAAAATATTCTGCCAAATCATCTATTTTAATTCTTTCTTGCTTCATTGAATCCCTGTCTCTTAATGTAACATCATTATTCTCTAAGCTCTCAAAATCAACTGTTAAACAATAGGGAGTTCCAATTTCATCCTGACGACGATAGCGCTTACCAATATTTCCATTATCATCAAACTCACATTTCCAATCAAATTTTAAAACATCAAAAACCTCTTTAGCTTTAGCCACTAATTCAGGTTTGTTTTTGAGCAATGGAAAAACAGCTATTTTAACTGGAGCTAATTTTGCAGAAATTTTTAAAACTACACGGAAATTCTCTCCCTCCCCTTCTTCACAATAGGCATCAGATAAAACAGCCAAAAAAGTTCTACCAACGCCAGCTGAAGTTTCAACTATATTAGGCAAGAAGCGAGAATTATCACTAGGATCTAAATAAGTTAAATCTTTACCAGAAAATTTACTATGTTGATTCAAATCATAATTACCGCGAGCATGGATACCCTCTAATTCTTTAAATCCAAAAGGAAAATTATATTCAATATCATAAGCTTCTTTAGCATAAAAAACTAAATTCTCATGTTTGTGCCATTTTAAATTTTCTTCTTTAATTCCTAAATCTAAATAAAACTTCCAACGAGCTTCCTTCCATTCATTATAATACTTCTCTTGAGTATCTGGCTTAATAAAATATTGCATTTCCATTTGTTCAAATTCTCTAGTTCTAAATATAAACTGTCTAGCAGTTATTTCATTTCTAAAAGCCTTTCCAATCTGAGCAATACCAAAAGGAATTTTAACTCTAGCCGAATCTAAAACATTTTTATAATTAACATAAATTCCTTGGCAAGTCTCCCCTCTTAAATATGCTGGCTCCTTTGACCAATCACCAGTAAAATTTCCCAAATTGGATTTAACCAACAAATTAAAACTCTTGCCAGGAGTAAAATCTTGAGCACCACAATTAGGGCATTTTATTTTATCTTTATTTTGATTAAAAATTTCATTTATTTCTTCTTCGCTCATTTTTTCATCAGCAAAAACACCAGCCTCTTCCAACAAAGAATCTAATCTTAAACGAGAATGACACTTACGACATTCAGTTAAGGGATCAGAAAATCCTTTAACATGGCCGGAAGCTTCCCAAATTTTAGGACTCATAAAAATAGCCGAATCAAGACCAACAACATCCTGACGATATTGAGTCATAGATTTCCACCAAGCTATTTTAATATTATTTGCCAACTCAACTCCATAAGAGCCATAATCATAAACAGCTGGAAAGCCATTATAAATTTCTGATGACGGGAAAACAAAGCCTCTTCTCTTGCACAAAGAAACTATTTTTTCCATTTTATTTTCCGAATTATTACTAGCCATATTTTTAAATATATTTAAATTTAAATTTCTTCAATGTTAGTTTTTATGCCCAATAAAGAAAAGGCATTTTCTATTAAAACAATACAAGATTTGATTAAAACCAATCTAGCCCTCATCGTTTCTTCTTCTGCTTTTAAGATATTTACCCTTTGATAATAATCATTAAAAAGTTGAACAAAAGAAAACAAATATTTAGCAATCTCGCTAGGATCATTATCCTTGCCAGCCCCAACAATAACATCGCTAAATTTTAAAATATTCAAACAAATATTTTTTTCTAAATCTTCTTTTAAATTAATTAATAGTCTATCTAAATCTGCAAAAGAAAAATCAAAATCAGCCTTTCTTAAAATACTCTTCATTCTAACTAAACTATAAATAATATAAAGAGCATTAAAACCTTCAAATCTCAAAGCTTCTTCAATGTCAAAAGTTATTATCTTGTTTGGAGAAATTTTAAGCATTTCAAATTTTAAAATAGCTACAGCTAATTTATGAGAATTTTCTAAAATTTTATCATCAGACCAGTCTTCATGTCTTTTTTTACTTTCCTGACTCAATCTTTCAACTATTTTTTCAAATAAGAATTCAAAAGAGACGGCATTGCCAGAACGAGAAGACATCATCCCTTCTGGCAATTTAACAAAATCATAAGACAAGTGAGTAAAATCATTTTGATAACCAGCCAATTCCAAAACTTTAAATAATTGCTTAAAATGTAAACTTTGCCTAACATCAACCACTAAAAAAGACTTTTTAAGCCCTGAAAAATCTTGAAACTTTCTGTTTGCCAAAGCCAAGTCTGCTACCGGATAAAGAGCCGTGCCATTGCTACGGATAACAGGTAAAACTCCCAACTTATAATCTTCTAAATCAGCTATTATTGCTCCCTCACTCTTTTTAAAAATTCCTCTTTTTAAATAATCATCAACAATTTCTAAACCTTCATCTATTAAATCACTTTCAAAATAAGTTTTTTCAAAATCAACATCTAAAATGTCATAAACCTTTTTAAAATCCAATAAACTCAAATCTTTTGTTTCTTGCCATAGTTTATAATTTTCACCATGTCTTTTTTCAATATCTGACATTATTTCCCCGACCTCCTTATTTATATCTGAATTTTTTTCTAATTCAGCCACTGCTTGACTATAACAAAGACCTATATTCTTTTCCTTTTTATTTTTATAAAACCAAACAGTTTTAGCCGTATTAATACCAAAATCATTAATAAAAGAAACAGGATGGGCATCAAAACCATTGGCCAAATAAATTTTTACCAAAGAATCACCTAAAACAATATTTCTTAAATGTCCAATATGAATTTCCTTGTGAGTGTTAGCGTTAGAATATTCAAATACAACTTTTTTTTGAGCACCAAAATTATTATGAAAAAGATTTTGAGGACTATCAACAACAGACTTGACTGTTTCACTTATTAAATATTTTTTATTAATAAAAAAATTTAAATAAGGACCAACAACTTCGATCCTTTCAAAAATATCAATAAAAACATCTGATGATAAGACACCTTCCTTGATCTTAAGAGCTAAAGAATTAGGACTCTCCTCTCTTTCTTTAGCTAAAGAAAAGAGAGGCAAAGAAATGTCTCCCAGCTTATTATTTGGAGGATAAACAAAAAGACTTTCCTCAATATTAAAAGTTTTAGCTATTTTCTCTTTAATTAAATTTAAAATCATAAAAAAACCAAATAATTAGGCTTAATAAAATTGTATACTATTTAAGCTAATTTGACAATATAAAGAACATAATCAAACAAAGAATTCAATACAATAATGTTGTATAATTTTGAAAATATGTTATAATTATGATAAATAAAATTAATTAAAATTAAAAGTAAATTTATGACTCCTTACAGAGAAATTTTAAAAAGATCCTGGAATATTTCTTGGAAAAATAAATCTTTATGGTTCTTCGGTTTTTTTGCTTCTATTATCAGCTTTGGAGCTGAATTAAAAATCTTTTCAAAAGCCTTTAGTCAAGAAAGTGGTTTAAAAACAATTAACGATATTGGCCTTTTTATTAAAACAGGAATTTTCTCAAGAGAAGCTTTGCAAAACATCTCTCATTTAATGAGAACAGAAACATCCACTATGCTCTTGCTGTCTTTATATTTACTAGTAATTTTAGCAATGACTATCTTTTTTATTTGGCTAGCTACCAGTTCCCAAATATCAATAATAGATGCCGTTAAAAAAATAAAAAAAGATGAGCAACAAAAAATAAGCATCAAAGAACAAATAAAAAAATCTAAAAGCAAATTCTGGCCAGTTCTAGGTATGAATGCTTTAATCTGGCTAATAATCAATGGCATAACTTTATTAATAAGTTTACTATTAGTTGTAATATTAATACAAAATAAAACCTACTTAACTCTATTGTACGGATTATTGTTTATAATATTTATACCTATAATTTTATTTATATCATTTGTTATTAAATATGCCATTGCCTACATCGTTATTGATGGTAAAAAAGTGTCCAGCGCTCTAAAAAATGGTTGGATTATGTTTAAGAAAAATTGGTTAATAAGTATTGAGATGGCGATTACTTTGTTTTTTATAAACATATTAGCTATGTTAGTTGTTTCTTTTGCTTCTTTTTTAATCTTCATTCTTTTTTCAGGAATAGCAGTTACTACAGCTATCTTTGTATTTTCATCTCAAGCATTCTTCTGGACATTAATAGCCATAGCCATCATTATTGCACTTGTTATTATCGCTTTAAGCGGAGCTATAGTAAACACTTTCCAAATAAGTGCCTGGACAGAACTATTTATTAAATTAAAAGAAAATAAAGCTAGCAGTAAATTAGAAAGAATTTTTACGGAACAAAATAAATAATTTAAAAATAATGAGTGGATTTGATTCAATCTCCAGCTTGCTAAATAAAAACAAACAAAATGATGATGATACAACCCAAGGCAAGTTGGCAGCCAAACAAGAAGAAATAAAACTTAAAGAAATAGAAAGACAAACAAAACTCAAGGCCGATGCTTTGGGTCTTTCTTATGTTAACCTCTTTGCCTTTCCTATTAGTCCAGATGCCATAATCCTTATAGACGAAGAAGAGGCTACTAATGAAAAAATAATTTGTTTCTACTATGATGGAGAAAATGTTCGCTTAGCTACAAGTCGACCCGAAAATCCTAGAGTCAAAGAGATAGAAGAAGAAATAAACAAAACATATTTTACTAAGAGTGCGCTTTACTTAGTTTCAGAAACTAGTTTAAATCACGGTTTAGATGTTTACAAAACCATCCCTAAGGTAAAAAAAGTAAGTGGAGGGGTAGAAATAAAAGAAGAAGATTTAGAAAAATTTAAAAAAGATATTGAAAGCTATCAAAGTTTAAATTCAAAAATAAACGACGTAAATATTACCGATGTTGTAACGCTCATTCTGGCCACCTCTTTAAAGGTTGGCTCTAGTGATATTCATATTGAAGCTGAAGAAAAAGACATTGTTGTTAGATTAAGAATTGATGGAGTTTTACAGGAAGCTGCCACTATCGACAAAATTAAGTGGAAAAAAATTATATCCCGCATGAAGATATTAGCAGCTGTAAAAATAAATATAGAAGACAAACCACAAGATGGAAGATTTTCTATATTTCTTACTGATGACAGGGTTGATGTCAGAGTTTCTTTTTTACCAACAGCCTTTGGAGAAAGCGTAGTTATGAGACTTTTAAAATCTAGCTCTATTGGCCTTTCTTTTGACGACTTAGGTCTCACTCCTCAAGCTTATGAAATATTAAAAGCTGAAATTGAAAAACCAAATGGATTAGTGCTAACAACTGGACCAACAGGATCTGGAAAAACTACAACTCTTTACGCTATTTTAAACAAATTAAATCAACCTGGAACCAAAATAATTACCATGGAAGATCCGATAGAATATCAATTGGAAGGAATAAACCAAAGTCAAGTCAACCCTAAGAAAGGATATACTTTTGCTAGTGGATTAAGATCAATTTTGAGACAAGACCCAGATATAGTTATGGTTGGAGAAACCAGAGATTTGGAAACAGCCGAAATAGCAGTCCAAGCTAGTTTAACTGGTCATTTAGTTCTGTCAACACTACACACCAATGATGCAGCTGGTGTTATACCTAGGCTTATTGATATGGGAATCAAACCATATTTTTTAGTTCCCTCAATCAATGCCGTTATTGGACAAAGATTAATAAGAAAACTCTGTCCCCACTGCCGAGAAGAGCACAGTCTAGACGAGGATGAAGAAAATCAAGTTAAAAAAATATTGGGCGTTATATCGCCTAAGGCTGGTTTAAATATTCCAACTACACTACCTAAGATATATAAAAAAGGAAAAGGATGTGAACATTGTGGCGGAATTGGATACAAAGGAAGGGTTGGAATCTACGAAGTTTTTACAATGGACGATAAGCTAAAACAACTAACCATTGATAATGCTCCGTCTTTTAAAATACTACAACAAGCCATTGAAAATGGCATGGTTACTATGCTTCAAGATGGAATCCTGAAAGTCTTAGAAGGGCTAACTAGTCTAGAAGAAGTCTATAGAGTTATTGGAGTTTTTGATTACATAGATGAATTATACGATGTAGCTATATCAAAAACAATGGGAAGAGGAATAAAAATAAAGACAGAAAAATTAGAAGAAGCTACCAAGCTATTAAAAGACGTGCCCGCAATAGCCTCTTTAGTAAGAGAAATTCCAACCAAAGAAATCATCACCCTGCTAATATCTCTAGCTGTCAAAAGTGATGCTGGTGATTTACACATAGAACCAACAGAATCAAATGTAAAAATTCGTTTTAGAATAGATGGAGTTTTGCACGATATGTTTGAACTTCCTAAAGAAAACTACTTACCATTGATCAGTGAAGTTAAAATATTGATAGGAGTTGAAACTAGCGTTAAAAAAGCTACAATTGATGGTCGCTTTACTATATTCTTACCCGAATCTAAACTAGATTGTCGTGTTTCTATAATATCTGGAGGGTTCGGAGAGACAATAGTTATCAGATTACTAACTGGCGCGGGCGAAGCTTTAGATATTGAAAAACTTGGATTGTCAGAATATGCCCTACCGTCCTTAAAGAGATCAATAATAAAAACAAAGGGTATCATTTTAACCACTGGTCCAACCGGTTCTGGAAAAACAACAACCTTGTACAGTGTCTTGAAAAAAATAAACACTCCTGATGTTAAAATCATAACAGTTGAGGATCCAATTGAGTACCAAATGGCTGGTATTATCCAAACTCAAATAGACAGTGAGGGTGGTTATACTTTTGCAGCAGCCATGAGATCGTTACTTCGTCAAAATCCAAATATCATGATGATTGGAGAAATTAGAGACAGAGAAACAGCTGAAATTGCTGTTGAGGCAGCTTTAACTGGTCACCTTGTTTTATCAACCATTCACACTAACAGTGCTGCTGGTGCTGTTTCTCGTTTCATTGGCTTAAACGTTGAGCGACAAATGTTAGCTAATGCTCTAGAATGCTCTATCGGACAAAGATTAGCCAGAAAAATATGCCCTTATTGTGAGAAAGAAGAAGTTCAATTAGACGAAACTAATTTAGCAGAAGTAAAAAAAATATTAGATTCAATCAAAAATCCAAATGCTGTTATCCCAAATCAAATAAAATTTTATAAAGGAAAGGGTTGCGATAAGTGTAATAATATAGGCTACAAAGGAAGACTGGGCTTGTATGAGGCTCTTGAAATAAATGAAGAAATCCGCAAAATGATATCCACAGAAGGAATTAGTGATTATGAAATAGAACAAAAAGCTATTGAAAATGGCATGATTAATATATTACAAGATGGAGTTCTAAAAGCTTTAGATGGTCAAACAACAATTGACGAAGTATTTAGAATAGCCAAATAATAAAATATGATAGATAAAAAATTCATCAAATCACTTAGAAAAGATTATATAGAAAAAAACAGCCAAAGAAGACAAATAATCAGCTCTTCGTCAATCGTTTTGAATAACTCCAAAAAAGCTATTTTCGCTATTCATCGACAAGACTTAAAATTGGCCGAAGAAAAACTAAGAGAATCAGAAGATATTATCAAAAAAATAGAAAAAAAATTTGGACAAAACAGATTACGAGAAGAAGGTTCTTTTGCTGCTGGTCTAGAAGAATATGTTGAAGCAAAATTATTTTTATCATTTATTAAAACTAGAAAAATAAACAAAATTAAAGAAATAAAAATAAGCGAAGAGGCTTACATTGGTGGTATTTGTGATTTTAGCGGAGAATTAATTAGATTAGCCACTAACGAAGCAATAAACAAAAATTTTGCTGAAATAAAAAGGGTAAAAAAAATAATCAATGAAATATTAAACGAATTAGTTGACTTTGATATCGTTGGTCATCTTAGAACAAAATACGATCAAGCCAGAGGAAACTTAAAGAAGATAGAACAAATGGATTATGAAATAAGTTTTAAAAATTAAAAAATGAAAATAGCAATTATATCCGACATTCACGACAATCTGGCCAATCTTGGCCTTTTTTTCGAAATGATCAAAAATGAAAAAATAGAAAAAATAATTTGTTGTGGCGATGTTTGTAACCAAGAGACTTTGAAAACTTTAAGTGAAAATTTTTTAAACGAAATATTCTTAGTAAAAGGAAACGCCGAAATTTACGAAAATCAGGAAGCACTTAAAATAGAAAATATTAATTACTTAGGAAAATTTGGCCTAATAGAAATAGAGAAAAGTAAAATAGGGGTTTGTCATGAACCAAGCTTCATTAACGATCTCTTAAAAAATGAACCCGATTTAAATTTCGTTTTTTATGGACATACTCATCGACCGTGGATATCAATGCGTCAAAAAGCGACACTAATAAATCCTGGTACACTTGGTGGCGTCTTTCATAAAGCCTGTTTTGCTATTTGGGACAGCCAAACTAAAGAAGCTAAATTAAAAATAATACAATAAAAATGAACAAAATAGAAAAAACTGCCTTAAAAGCAGCTCAAATCTCAGCTGAAAAATTAAAAAAAATATACAAAAATTTTAACAGAAGTGATATTAAAATGAAATCAGCTCACGAAATAGTTAGTTATGCAGACTTACTGTCAGAGAAAATAATTATAGCAGAAATAAAAAAAGAATTTCCCAACCATCACATACTATCAGAAGAAAAAGGAGATAACCAAAAAAAATCTGATTATACCTGGATAATAGACCCAATAGACGGAACAACCAATTTTACAATGAAGAATCCCCTTTGGGCAATATCTATTGGCGTTTTATATAAAAATGAACTAATATTTGGCCTAGTTTACGCCCCTATACTTAATGAAATATATAAGGCCAGCAAAAACAAGGGAGCTTTTCTTAATAATAAGAAAATAAATGTTTCTAAAATAAAAAACAAAAAAGTTATTAATACTTTTTGCCATGGAAGCAGTGTTAAAAGTATAAAAAAAGCTGTAAAATATTATACTCAACAAAAATTAAGAAATTTTGATTGTCGACAACTAGGAAGCGCTTCGATAGAACTGGCTTATGTTGCTAGTGGTCGGATAGAATCAATAACTATACCGGGAGCACACTCTTGGGATGTGTCCGCTGGAACTATTTTAGTCAGAGAAGCTGGTGGAAAGGTTACCGACTTTCAAAATAAAAAATGGAATACTAAAAGTGAAGATTTGATTGCCTCTAATAAATTAGTCCACTCACAAATAATAAATACTCTAAAAAAAATATAAGGTTATTTCACAAAAAACTGCTTTATTGAAGCAGTTTTTTTATTTGACCTATCTTTTTTAAAGTATCTTTTTCAGCCACCTCCATTATTTTCAGAGAAGCTTCCCCGCTAAAATAAGCCTTCATTCTTGATTGCCTAGAATAAGAAGAAGAGTCTGGATTGATGATAATATCAGAATCATTTAAAGTATTCTTGGATAAATTTAATAAGGTAATTTCAGTGGCCCTATTTATTATTTTAAAAATATCCAATTTAGAATCAGTAAATTTATAGTCATTGTATAGGTTAACCGACAAAACAACATCGGCTCCCATTTTTTTAACTATATCATCTGGGACTGGATTACTTATACCACCGTCAACCAGAACAATATCTTTCTTATATTTTAAAGGTTTAAAAGCGGCTGGAACTGATATGCTGGCCATAACAGCTTGGGCAAGATCTCCCTTTCTAAAAATAAACTGTTTACCATCAACCAAATTAGTGGAAATAATAGAAAGAGGGATTTGTGTATTTTCAAAGCCAGCACCCTTAAACATTTTTAAAAAATCTTTTGTTATAATCTTTCCATCAATAAATCCCTCCTGTAAATTTAGGCTTCTAAGATAATTATACTTTTTTTTCTGCAAAGCAAGAATATCTGAAATTGTTTTGTTTATGTCTTTAAAAATAGAATAGTGAGCAGCTATAAGAGCGCCAATACTACTCCCAGCCAAAAAATCAATATCAATCTCATTTTCGACCAAGGCTTTAATCACTCCCGCATGAGCAGCACCTCTAAAACCACCGCTTCCCAAAGCCAAACCCAATTTTTTATTTTTTTTAAATGATTTCATATTGTTAAATACTAAAATCTAAATATTTTCCAGTATAACTTTTTTTATTTTTACTCAAATCTGACGGCGTACCAGTAAACACAATCTGACCACCACCTTCTCCGCCCTCTGGACCAAGATCAATAACCCAATCAGATGACTTAATAACATCAGAATTGTGCTCAATAACCAAAACAGTGTTTCCTTTATCAACTAAAGCATTGAGAACTTTTAATAAATTTTTGACATCATCAAAGTGCAAGCCAGTCGTTGGTTCATCTAATATATACAAAGTCTTTCCAGTAGATGGGCGAGAAAGCTCAAAAGCTAGCTTAATTCTTTGAGATTCACCACCAGAAAGAGTAGTGGCACTTTGTCCCAGACGAATATAAGATAAACCAATATCATTTAAAATTTTTAATCTAGAATATAAATTTTTATTATGAGAAAAAAATTTTAAAGACTCCTCTACCGTCATTTCTAAAACTTCAAAAATATTTTTACCATTTAATTTTATTCCTAAAACTTCTTTTTTATATCTTTGACCATCACATTCGTCACATTTAACATAAACATCTGGTAAAAATTGCATTTCTATTTTAATTAAACCATCCCCCTGACATTTTTCACAACGACCACCGCTTAAATTAAAAGAAAAATGAGCTGGTTTTAAGAATTTCTTTTTAGCCTCTTCCAGCGAAGCAAACTCATCTCTAACATAAGAAAAAATACCAGTATAAGTAGCCAGATTAGATCTTGGAGTTCTGCCAATTGGTGATTGATCAATATCGATTATTTTATCTATCCATTCCACTCCTAAAATAGATTTGTGTTCACCTGGTTCGTCTTTGGCTCGATAAAATTTTTTATTTAAAGCTTTGGCTAAAATGTCTATAATTAAAGTTGATTTTCCTGAACCAGAAACACCAGTAACAGAGACAAGTTTTTCTAGAGGAATTTCAATATCAATGTCTTTTAAATTATTTTCGCTCGCACCTATAATCTTGATTGATTTGCCGCTACCTCTTCTATACTTTGAAGGTAGTTCAATTTTTTTTCTACCAAATAAATAATCGGCCGTCAAAGAATTTTTAACATTTTTTATCTTCTTCAACTCACCAGCAAAAATCAATTCCCCGCCATGTTCGCCAGCGCGAGGTCCAATATCCAACAAATAATCAGCCGAAGCCATCATTTTAGAGTCATGTTCAACTACTATAATTGAATTACCCTTATCTTTTAGTTTTTTTAAAATTAATATTAAATTTTCATTATCCCTAGGATGAAGACCTATTGATGGTTCATCTAAAACATATAATATTCCAACCAAATTAGAGCTAATTTGATGAGCCAATCTCAATCTTTGAGACTCTCCGCCAGAAAGAGTGGTGGCCGATCTAAAAATTGATAAATAAGAAAGGCCAACCTTGTCAATGTTCTTAGACCTTAGTAAAACCTCCTTAGCTATACTTAAAAAAATAGGATTTGAATTTTTTTTATCTTTTTCAGCTTTCAACAACTTAGAGAAAAAAATATTTAAATCGCTAATATTTTTATTAGATAATTCTGAAATATTTAATCCCTGAAATTTAACAGACAAAGAATCACTATTCAATCTTTGGCCAAAACAAACAGGACACTTGCCCATTTTCATGTATTGTTCTATTTTTTGTCTAATATAGCTAGAATCTGTTTCTTGATATTTTTGATTCAAACCTTCAATCACACCTACAAAATAATTATCACCATTTAAAATAAAATTCAAGTTTTTTTTACTCAAATCCTTTAAAGGTGAATTAAAGTCAAATTTGTTTCTATTGGCTAATTTCTCTAATTCAGATATTAATGATTTTTGATTATCAAAATTATAATGCAACCAGGGTTTAATTGCTCCTTGAGAAATATTTAATTTTAAATTCAAAACCAACTTAGGGTCTATCTCCATTTTATAACCCAGACCGCCACAGGCTGAGCAAGCACCTTGACCAGAATTAAAAGAAAAATCTATTGGTTTAAAGACTGGTCTCTCCCAAGAACAATTAGGGCAAACAATTTTTTGCTCTGTTTTTTTGCGATCTTGATATTTTTTTTGACCAGAAAAAAGCATCTTGGACCCACATTCACGACAATAAGGCTCTCCTAGCTTAGAATACAAAAGTCTAAAATAATCATAAATTTCAGTTATCGTTCCAACAGTTGATCTAGGATTATTAGTAACCGATCTTTGATCAATTGATATGGCTGGAATTAAGCCCTCAACCGAATCAACGTCAGGTTTGTCCATCATTCCAACAAATTGCCGGGCATAAGAGGATAAAGACTCCACATAACGTCTTTGACTTTCAGCATAAATCAAATCAAAAACCAAGGATGATTTTCCAGACCCAGAAAGACCAGTAACAACAATAAACCTATTTAAAGGAATGTCCAGATTAATATTTTTTAAATTATTAACTCTAGCTCCTTTTATTTTTATATAATTTAACATTTTTTAAAGTATTTAACTTATAAACTATAAAATAGAATAAAATAATCTAATAAATCCCAAAATTATTTTATCAAAAATATTTATATTTTTTATTTTAACTGGAAAGTCACAAGAATCATCTTTCCATTTTTGAATAATCAACAATAAATCAACTATCAACTTTTTATTACTAGAAAACATTCCAGATTCAACGTTCATTCTAAAAGACATAATATCTAGATTCTGCGAACCAATTAACACTTCCTGGTCGTCAATCATTAGTATCTTAGAATGATTCATTTCTTTCTGAGCATAAAACTTAATATTTAAATTTTTTATTTGATAAATATGAGCATAATTTACTCTGTCTAAAAATTTTTTATCAGTTTTTAGTGGAATTAATATTTCCACCAAAACCCCTCGAGAAACAGCATTGTCCAATAAAGCAATTAACCATCTAGGGGGCACAAAATAAGGAGTAACTATCTTTATGCTTTTATTGGCAGATATTATTTTATTTTGATAATAAGCTTCTAAAGCATATACATTTCTGCTAGGAAAATGTTCCAAAAATTGAGCTTTTAAATTTTTAAGAATTGACTGTTTTCTCTTCTCTATAATATGTTTTTTCTTTCCGCCACTCATTATATAAGAATAAGAAAATGATCTTAAAATATTTTTTATTAAAATTTTATTACTTACCTTAACCTGTAAATCAATCCAGTCCATACTTTTTCCGTGAAAATTAACACCACCCAAAAAAGCAATATTATCATCTATAATCAATAACTTTCTATGAGTTCTTCTAAGCCATCTGCTAAAAAATAAAATTTCAACTCCATTGTCTCTTAACAACCTAATATCAGAACTCTTAAAATCAGAACTACCAAAAGCATCTAAAACCAAAACAACCTCTACCCCCGCCTTAACTTTATTAATCAATATATCTAAAAAATTATATTCTTGAACTTTGTTATCAAGAATATACATTTCTATATAAATATATTTTTTAGCTCTCAGAATAGAAGTAATCATTCCTTTCCAAGCCTGCCTAGATGTGGTATATAATTTATATTTCATAATAAATAGTTCAAAAATAATTATAGCATACTTTATAAAAATCTTAAAGCCCGAGACTACTCACAAACTAAAAATTCTTTATAAAAAAATAAAACCGGAATTATCCGGTTTTATTTTTCTTTTGCTTGATGTTTTTCGAAGCTAACAGGCATCAATTCATTTTTTCCCATTATTGCTAATGGGTCTCTTCTTAACAAAGAAGAGCCGACCTAAATTTTTAAACCGTAGTTTAAAAATTTTATCTCCCTAGAAAGGAGGTGATCCATCCACAGCTTCCGCTACGGATGCCTTGTTACGACTTAGTCCTTGTCGCCGACCTTACCTTCGGCCCCTAAAAGGGGACTTCGGGCACTGTCAACTCCCTTGACTTGACGGGCGGTGAGTACAAGACCCGAGAACGTATTCACCGTAGTATAGCTGACCTACGATTACTAGCGATTCCAACTTCATGAAGTCAGTTGCAGACTTCAATCCGAACTGAGAAAAGTTTTTAGGGATTTGCTCCACCTCGCGGTTTGGCGTCCCTTTGTACTTTCCATTGTAGCACGTGTGTAGCCCAAGGCGTAAGAACCATGCTGATTTGACGTCATCCCCACCTTCCTCCCATTTAAAACGGGCAGTCTCTCATGACATATAAAACATGAGATAAGGGTTGCGTTCGTTTTCCGACTTAACGGTACATCTCACGACACGAACTGACGGCAACCATGCAGCATCTGTCTAGCACCCTCGAAGGCCTTCCTGTTTCCAGGACATGCAGCTAGATGTCAAACCTTGGTGAGGTTCTTCGTTTATCGTCGAATTAAACCACATGCTCCACCGCTTGTGCGGGTCCCCGTCTATTCCTTTGAGTTTTAAGCTTGCGCTCGTACTCCCCAGGCGGGATGCTTAACGGGTTACCTTAAATTAACAGCACTGAAAGGGTCGATACTTCCAATACTTAGCATCCATCGTTTACGGCGTGGACTACTGGGGTATCTAATCCCATTCGCTCCCCACGCTTTCGTCCTTTAACGTCAGAACTGTCCCAGCAAGTTGCCTTCGCATTGAGTGTTCCTGCTGATATTAACGGATTTAACCCCTACACCAGCAATTCCGCTTGCCTCTTCCAGTCTCTAGTTTATCCATCTCTCCCGCAGCCCCCTGGTTGAGCCAGAGGATTTAACAGGAGATGCGACAAACAGTCTACGGACGCTTTACGCCCAATAAATCCGGATAATGCTTGGGGCCCTCGTATTACCGCTGCTGCTGGCACGAGGTTAGCAGCCCCTTATTCATTAGGTACTGTCATTGTTTCATCCCTAATAAAAGTACTTTACACCCCGAAAGGCTTCTTCATACACGCGGCGTCGCTCCTTCAGGCTTTCGCCCATTGAGGAATATTCTTGACTGCAGCCTCCCGTAGGAGTCTGGGCAGTATCTCAGTCCCAGTGAGCCGGGTCATGCTCTCACACCCGGTACCCGTCGTAGCCTTGGTAAGCCATTACCTTACCAACAAGCTGATAGGACATAGACCCCTCCCGAAGCGCCGGAGCTTTAATTAAAAAGCATAAGCTTTTTAATACTATCGAGTATTACTCTCACTTTCGCAAGGTTATCCTCGTCTTCGGGGCAGGTTATCAATGTGTTACTCTCCCGTTTGCCATGCCTTTATACTCATTACCGCATACGAATTTCGGAGAAAAAATATTTCTTTACTAATATTTGTTCTCCTTAGCTCCTACGCAGTAAAGAGTATAAAAGCATTCGACTTGCATGCCTTAGACACGCCGCCAGCATTCATCCTGAGCCAGGATCAAACTCTTAATATAAATATTTAGAATTTTGATTGCTCAAAATATAAATGTTATCATTATCGTATTTTATAGTAAACTATAAAATATTTGATTTATTGAATTGATGCCTGTTAGCATCAAAATCTCACCAAACAAAAAATATAAAAGAACTTTCGCAAATTAAATTATAGACACTATTAAAAATAATGTCAAATAAACTAAATTGCATAATCTTGGCGACGATCTACTCTCCCAGGGCTCAGGCCCAAGTACCATCGACGCTGAAGGGCTTAACTTCCGTGTTCGGGATGGGAACGGGTGTACCCCCATCGCTTCAATCACCAAGATAATGCAATTTAATAAACTACATTAAATAAAATGTAAATAATTTAAAATTAGAAAAGTGGGAAAATCAAACGATTTATTAGTACTCCTCAGCTGAATCCATTACTGGACTTACACTTAGAGCCTATCAACCCTATAATCTCTAGGGAATCTATGAAACCTAATCTTAGAGACAGCTTCGCGCTTATATGCTTTCAGCGCTTATCTTAACCGAAGGTAGCTACCCAGCAATGCCCTTGGCAGAACAGCTGGTACACTAGAGCTTCGTCCTTCCCGGTCCTCTCGTACTAAGGAAGGGCCTCTTCAAGTTTCCACGACCATAGTGGATAGGAGACCGACCTGTCTTACGACGGTCTGAACCCAGCTCGCGTGCCGCTTTAATGGGCGAACAGCCCAACCCTTGGGAGCTTCTCCACCCCCAG
>JALNZW010000020.1 GCA_023229115.1 Patescibacteria group bacterium | reverse complement strand
CAAAAGTTGATTTTTTTGGTGGAATATAATAGGATGTGATTGCATTGTGGGATCGTCTAATGGTAGGACAATGGGTTTTGGTCCCATTAATCTAGGTTCGAATCCTAGTCCCACAGCCACTTTGAGCGCCTTACGAGACGCGTCAGAAGCCCCATAGCATGGGGTTTTTAGTTTGATTCTATCTATGCAGATTAAAAGTTTTGTGATAATATAGACGTACAATTTAATAAAAGTAGCCTAACCCTTTAATTTTTGTTAAAGGTATGGTGAAAAGACGAGTTAAGCATAAAGGACCCATCATGGGGTTGCTTAACTCGCCATATCAGGAAACTGGTATGAATGGCTTTGCCATTACCCGTGGTGGGCTTTTTGTATATAAAAGCTACTACGGGTGCGAGATAAGTAATAAATAAAAAAATATGAACAAAAAACTTGAGGTATTCATAGTAATAGTGGTAGTTTTGTTTACCATAATTATATTAACTTCTTTATCTAGCCCTGAAGAAGCTGCTCAAAAAGCAAGAGAGCAGGCTAATATTAACTATAGTGGTGATAAAGTTGATATCATCAATAATACGATAGATGGGATAGGTGATTTTGAGGTAACAGTATGGGATAGTAATGGTAATTTAATTAGTGAAGAAAATAGCAATTATCCATATGAAATTATAGTTAATGCTAGCTATAATTCATCAGTAGATTGTCTATATGCTAAAAAGTATTTAAGAGATATAGCTTATAATATCTATTCAAACTCTTTATTAAAAGGAAAGGTTAGTAGAATACTTTTTACAGTTCCATATGTTTTGAGATCTAGTGTTGGTTATAACGATTTTAAAGATTTTACAGAAAGTAGTTGGAATAACATGGGACCAAGTATATTGTGGAGTACTATCTTGCAATATGCTTCATACGAAAATGAATCTGGAAGTTTAGCTAATAGAACATGGGGAGTCTCAATTGATTCTAGCTGTAAATAATTTGAGAAAGTATTTTGATTTGAATATAAAGAGTTTAAATAAACTCTTTTTATTTTAGAATAATATATATTATTTATATATAACATATAGACAATATATTAAATATATGATATATATAAAATATATAACAAATAAAAACAAATTATGGAAAAAGATATAATAAAAAGAAAAAGATTCGAAAAGCTTGCAACTAATAGAACAAATGAGGTCCTTAAGAGATTAAAAATTTTGGGGAACTGTTCTAATAAGAATTTATATTCTTATACAGAGGAAGATATTAGAAAAATTTTTAATGAAATAGAAAAGAGTATAAAAGAACAAAAAAGTAAATTTTTACATACTCGAAAAAATCAAGAATTTAAATTATAAATAAATAATAAAATTATGGAGAACTACATAAAGGAAAACAAACCCAATGCTGCTAAATTTATCAATTCTCTTAGAAGCGCTGGGTATGATAATTATGATGCTATATTAGATATAGTGGATAATAGTTTAGATGCTAAAGCTACAAAGGTCTATATATCAATAAAGCCCACAGTTGATGATTTTCAATTAACAATAGCAGATAATGGTATCGGTATGAGTGAAAAAGTTTTAGATGAGGCTATGAGATTGGGATCTGATACTGAGAGGAATGAGGATAATGATTTGGGTAAATTTGGAATGGGTTTAGTAACAGCTTTTTTGTCTATAGGTAGAAAATTAACAGTAATTACTAATAAGGACGGGGATTTTTATACATCAATTCAAGATGTTGATGAAATAGAAAGGACAAATGAATTTGTGAAAGAATTAAGAAAATCAACTAGAGAAGAGGAAGATTTTTACAAAGAAGTTTCTAAGAATAAAAAGAGTGGTACTGTAATAAAAATAGAAAAGTGTGATAATATTCAAAATACTAATATAAATGAATTTGTAGAAAGATTAAATAAGAAAATAGGTCAGACTTTTAGATATTTTTTAAGTAAGTGTGATATTTATATTAGGGGAGATAAAGTAGAAAAAATTGATCCATTAATGTTAGACAATAAAGAAACAGAAGTATTTAGTGAGGATTATATTGATATAGCTACAGAGAGCGGAAAAGAAGAAAAATTAGGCATAAAGATAGTATTGTTACCTAGTTTCGATAGTTCTCTTGCTAGATTGAGAGGTATAAATATGGCGAATCAAGGTTTTTATATCATTAGAAATAACAGAGAAATAGCATCTGGTGAAACATTAAAGGTTTTTGATAAGCATAACGATTTTAATAGAGTAAGAATAGAACTTATTTTAAATGGGAAGTTAGATAAAACAATGGGAGTAACCTTTAAAAAAGAGAGTGTTAAACCTAAGGAAGAAATAATAAGAGAAATTAAGAAATTCGTTAAACCACAATTAGAGACTATTAGAAGATCAATTAAGAAAGAGCAACAAGCAAAAAATAAAGATAGCATTGATCATAATCCGTCTCTTGAAGTAATTTCTAAAAAGCAATCAAATTTAATCATTCCAGAGATTTTAATAGAAAAAAGAGACAGAAGTAATTTAAAAAGTGTGGGGTCTGTTGATAAAAAAGAAAGCGGAAGAGAAAGAAATCCTAAAGAAACTCAAAGAAGAATGATGAGGCCTAATTTGGAATGGCAGTATAAGTCATTATCAAAAATGGGGCCCTTTTTTGAAGTTGATCAAGTTGGTAAAAAATTAATAATAACATATAATATTGATCATCCTTTTTACGCAAATTTTTTAGAAGATCAAAAAGATAATCAAGAGGTTGTTAATGCAATTGATTTTATGGTTTATTCTTTGGCCACAGCGAGACAGACTCAAGTTAATGATGAAAATATAGGATTAATAGAAAATATATTTGCAATATTTTTTGCAAATTTAAAAACATTATTAAGTGATGGTAATTGATGTTAAATTAAAAGAATTACGCCCTGAGGATTTTGAATTATTGTCTCAGAGATATGGTTTTTTTGATACTCCTAAAACACTTGAGCTTGTAGGGAAAAAGCTTGGTATTACGCGTGAACGAGTTAGGCAAAAACAAGTGAGAGCCCTGAGGAGATTAAGAGAGATATTGAACGATGATTGTGATTTAGAATTAGTTTTGAATAGAATAACAGAAGCAGCGAAAAATAATGTTCCACTATATAAAATGAAAGGTTTTTCTAGAAATTTTAAAGATGATTCGATAACAATGATTTTAATAGATATTTTTTTCCAAGATAATATTAAAATTTTTACAAGTCAAAGGTTGAAAAATCCAATTTTAATTTGCCAGACAGAAGAAGCAAAAATAAAGGATAATATTGTAAACATTAAAGATATTTTAGAAATACAAAAAGAATATGTATTTATAAATGAAATTGCCAATTTTTTAAATTGTAGTGAAAATTTAGTAAGAGAATACAAAATGCTTATTTTTAAAGGAGAAAGAGTAGCTTTATTTAATAATAAAAATATTTTTTTAGATAGATTATCAATATTTGAAAATATTTTTAAAGAAAATCCTTATAAAATATTTGATAAGCAAGAGATTTTAGAGTTAATGGAGATAAGAGAGGGGCAATTAAGAGGTTTAATTGATAGGGCCGAGAGTGTGGTTTGCTTGGAAAAATCTAAATATGCTTATAATGAAAACTATAGAGGGGGTTCATCTATTAAACTTGTTTATGATTTTTTATCTGAGGCAGAAAAACCAATGACTTTTAAAAGTATTATGAGTCTGATAAAGAAAGAAAGACCCTTCATAAAAGAAGGGAGCGTTAAGGCTGCGATAAAACTTTCTGATGAGATAGATGAAATTGATAATAATCTTTTTGCGTTAAAAAAATGGGGGTATGAGTCTAGGAAAAAAGAATTTAGAATTAATAAATATAAATACAGATTAGAAGATTCATTGGAAGAAATTTTTAAAGAACATGTTGAAGATTTTCTTTCTGTTCGAGATTTGAAGAAATATTTATTTGAGAAATATGAGAATGATGTTAGCTCTGATGATAGTTCTATTTACGTTAGTTTAAATAAGTTAATAGACAGAGGCTCTATTTTTAAGATAACAAGAGGAAGATCTGCATACTATAAGAAGAAATAATTTTATATCTTTTCAATATTGATTTGTTTATCTTTTAGAATGAGTTTATTTCTTAAACAAGAAAGTAATTCTCGTTTTTCGTGGGTTGAACCTTCTTCTAAAATAAATTTAAGATAGTTTTTAATATCTATTTGATCAATCTCAATCTTTTGAGATTTTTTATTAGATATTAGTCTTTGAAATTTTTTAAATCTCTCTATTTCATGTTTGATTTTTTCTTTAATACAAAGTTCATCTATATTAATTTGATTAATCAAATCTTCTAATTGTTTAATTAATTCTTCTTCTCTAATATATCCACACTTACAGTTTCTATCTTTAACCTTAGTACAGGTATAATAGATATAGTTTTTAATCTCTCCATTTTTAAGTTTTTTATACTTTTCATCAGCTGTAATACCAGAACCACATAATCCACAGGTTAAAAGTTTAGTAAAAGCAAATTCTTTATTATGTCTTTCTAAGGTACTAGTTCTGTCTTTAATTTTAGATTGAACTTTATCAAACAATTCTTTATTAATTAGGGGAGTATGTTTACCTTGATACCAATTACCACTCTTTTTAGGATATTCAAAAGTTCCATAATAGAAGTGATTTTGAAGAATAAGATAAATATTACTTAAAGTTAAGTATTTTCCATTTATAGTTTTAAAATCTAAATCATATCTTAACCAATTGTATAATTGTCTTCCACTCCATCTTTCATAAGCTACTTTCTCAAACATTTTCTTAACAATAGGAGCTCTATCTTTATCAATAAAGGTTTCACATTTTTTATCAAATTGTTTTTCTTTTAAATATCCAGTTGGGGCAGGGGCAGGCCATAATCCCATTTCAACCCTAGTTTTTAATCCTCGCTTAATATTGATACTTTTATTATCATTCTCTAACTTAGCTTGAGAACATAGAATCATTAGAAGAAATTTTTCACTTGGATTATTGGTAAAACATTGCCCATAAGTTTTAATTTCAACAAGTTTTTTTTGATCCATTAAGTCAACCAATGATCCTAAGTCTCCAGCGTTTCTGCTTAATCTATCAGGAGCCCATGTTAGGATAGCATTATATCTTCCGTTATTAACACCATCTAACATTTCTTCATAAACAGGCCTTTTGCCTGAATCTTTAGCAGAATGGGCTTCTCTTTTAATATCAATAATATTAAGATTTTCCTTTTCTGCTATTTTAAGCATCTCTTTTATTTGTGAATCAATGGAAAGAGATTGTCTTTCGTCTTGCTCAGTCGATTTTCTGCTATATAAGCAGTATTTTGTTTCTTCTATCATACATTAATTATGACAGAGAAAACTAGTTCTGCTAAGCTTTTTTTGAACGTTCTTCTGCTTCACGTTTTTCGATATTACCATCCCTCCAATGATTTAATATGCTTCTTAATTCTAATACAGTCTTATCGTGTTTTTCTAGCATGGTTTGTTCTTTTTTTGTAGGGGAATGTGCTAAACGGTGTTTTATAGACTGCCAATGTCCTTGGTTTATTAAGGTGTAATATCTTGAATATGCTATCTCATCTATATTATTTTCTCCCATTTGCATGGCTCTATTCATTTTTTCTCTAAATTTATCATCTTCTTTTTTCCATCTATAAATTGTATTCCTAGATAGCCCACATTCATTGCAGGCTTTTATAACAATAGGAACTTTTTCTAAGCTATCTAAAAACTTTTTTATTCTTTCCTTATTCTTCTTCATAATAATTTCTCATTATTTTTATTTCTTTATTTGAGACCTTTTTAAATCTTTTTATTGCTAAATCACAGAAAATAGGTTCTATTTCTAGTGAATACACTCTTCTTTTTAATTTTTCAGCACATATCATTGTGCTTGCGGAACCAGAGAAAGAATCAAGTATTATATCTCCAACCTTGGTACATCTTTTAATGGCTTTTTCATGCAGTGTGGGTGGTTTGCTTGTTGCATGTTCTAATTCATTTGAGGGTAGTCTTTTCTCAATCCATAGGTTGGATAATTCATCAATTAATGAATTTCCATTAGTTAATTCTTTATTCATCAATTCGTTTAATCCTTTGAAAGAAGATGATAAATAAGGGGTACCTTTAGTTCCATATACGCAATATTCAGTGCTTTTATTAAAAGCTATTTTAGGAGTAGGGGAAAATCCATTCTTAACCCATATATTTAATCTTCTGTTATTAATATTTAGTTCGTTATATAGGGTTTGGAAAATCCAGACTAAAGATTCATCACACCAGTAGAAACAATGAAAATCTTTGTTTGCTACAGATAGGGCAGTTAACATACTTTTTTTAATAAATTCCTTATATTCTTCAACGGGTTTATTGTCGTTAACTGTACCTCCATAATTTGCTTTTCCACCTATGCCTTTATCGTAGCTGAGATTAATATTATAGATTGGGTCAGAATAGATCATAGATGCCTTATTTTTTCCGAATAATTTTTTAACAGCATTGATATCTGTTGAATCAGCGCATAATAGTTTGTGGTCTCCTAAGATAATTAAGTCCCCACGTTTAGTTTGAGGATTTTTAATCTTTTTTAATTCTTCTTCTTCGTTAAAGTTATCCTCCGTTTCTTCTTTTTCTAGAATTTTATCCCAACCGATATTTAAATCCTCTTCTTTAAATCCTAAGTCTAATAAGAGGTCTTTTTCGAAGAGTTCGTCTAGGGCAGAGAAGTCCCATTCTCCAGATATGGCATTTAGTTTAAGGTTGAGAAGTTTTTCTTGTTCTATATCAAGATTTACATATACAACAGGAACTTTTTTAATTCCTATATTTTTAGATGCCTTAATTCTTGCGTGTCCTCCAATAAGAATATTCATTCTTTCCGGATTAGAATTTACGATTACAGGATCAACTAATCCAAATTCTTTTATAGATTTTTCTAGCTGTTCGAGCATAGAATTATCATGAATTCTAGGATTATATTCTGATAATTTTAAGTTATTTATGTTGATGTATTGTATTTGGTAATTTGTTTTTGTCATGTTTTTATTTTTTTATTTATTATTTATAAACGAAAAGCCCACTTCGCGATAAAGAGTTAAAAACAAAAATACGTTTTTAAACCTATATTACGAAGTGGGCGTAGCTATTTCAGTGAGGCACCACTAGGTGTTATTAAATTTTATTTTTTCCAAATCTTTGTAGATTTTTTCAATGCTTTCTTTTTCTCTTTTTCTATCTTATTCTTTGTATCGTCATCAATTATATATGGTAGATTTTTATCAATTATTAATTGTCCGTTTTTAATTTTTTCTTCGATTTCTTTTGAAAAACGAAGCCTTAAATATAGTTTTGATGTTTTTGGATCAACTGCTAATTCTAGTTTACCATATATTCTTACCGTATCTGAATTATTTCTTCTAGCTTTCTCCACTGCTTTTTTAAGAGATGTTGTTGGCTTGAAATTTCTACTATGAAATATTATTCCTGTTGATTCGGTTTTTATTTTCTTCATTTTTTTCTTTTTCCTGGTTTCTGAGATAGGGCACTTCCAGCAGCAGTTTTTGAAGCCTTAGAAGTTCTACCATCCCTTAAAACCTTACTAGCGCTTGATGCTGCTCTTGCACTAGTAACTTTTCTTGCATTACTTTTTTTCATGTTTTTAAATTTTATTAATTATAACCTTATTATATCAAAAGCAAAAAAATAGTCAAGTCTTGAACATAAAAAAGATAAATTGAACATTTAGTTTGACTATTTAAAATAAAGGGTATATAATAAAAATATAAACAAACCTAATCATTAATTTTTTTATATATTTTATGCATATATTACAGAGAAAAATTTTAGAAGAAGCAAAGAGAATGGATTTATCAAGGTGTGGCTTAAGAAAGTTGGGAAGTTTGGTTAATGAAGATCATCCTCAAAAGATAAAGCATCATTTAGATCAATTAGAGAAAGGGGGTTATGTTAAATTAAATAAAGAAAAAACGAGAATTGTTGAAGTGTTGGATAAAGAAAAGAAAGACGCAAAAGCAAGACTGTTTAATATCCCTATATTGGGTTCTGCAAGTTGTGGTCCAGCTACAATGTTTGCAGATGGAAAGGTAGAGGGATATTTAACCCTTTCAAAATCATTTTTGGGAAATGGAAATGTGAAAGATTTATTTATTATTCAAGCATCAGGAGATTCTTTAAATGATGCAATGGATGTTGTTGGTGGCGTTATTGAAGATGGAGATTTAGTTATTATTGATGGTAGTAAAAAAAATCCTGACAATGGAGATTATGTTTTGTCAGTTATTGATGATGTAGCAAATTTAAAAAGATTTTATAAAAAAGATGGCGAGATAAGGTTATTATCTGAATCATTATTAAAAATAAGTCCTATTGTATTAGATGAAAAAGATCTGCAATATCTTAATTATTTAATTATGGGGGTGGTAGTCAGAGTCATTAAAAATGAAGAAGAAAATTTATGAAGTTTTTGATTAAAGGGTGTTTTTTTTCAAAAATAGATGGTAGAAATATAAAAGATTTAGATTGGCCTAATTTTGTGTTTAATGATTACATTATTAAATTTAGCAAGAATGAGAAATGTGAATCAAAAGATAATTTTTCTTATTCTTTTGAGATAGAGATTGATGAAAATACTCCAGAAGAGGCAGAAGATAAAGCTAGGGAAGTTTTTGAAATATTTAGTTCCAAGTTTTCTTTTGAATTTAATGTTCCAGTTTATGGGCCTAGAATATTTGAAATTAAAACTATAAAAGAAAATACAATAACAACAAAAATGACATTGGCTTGTTCGGTAAATTTAGTTAGAGGCATTGATAAGGATAGATTTTTGGATTTTTTTAAAAATAATTTTTCAGAAAATAATCTTATTTTTTTGTATAGTAAGGCATTAAAAGAAGAGGATCCTATAAAGAGATATATGAAACTATATGAGGTTTTAATTGAATTATCTGGAAGAGATCATGGTAAAACTATTGCAATAAAAGTAATGAGTATTGATTCTACTATAAAAGAAGACGTTTATAATGTAGGTAAAAAAAGACCAGAAATTGTTTTTGTGGCATTAAGGAATAAAATATCTCATCCAAAAGCAAGATTTACACTATCTAACGGAAAAGACATTGATATAGAAACAGACACCAAAGATATTAATAATAGATTGATGGAATTATTAAAAAAAGCAATTAAGGAAATTGAAGATAATAATAGAATAATAGAAATTGGCAAAGGTGGAATTTGTGGATTATATGATTTGTATTATTTTTTGCCAGATTTTCCTAGCTTAAAAGGTCAGGAACTGTTGTTTTTAAATTTTAAACCCTTAGAATTATCTTTAGATGATATTGAATATTTGATTAAAGGTTTACATTATATAGAATTAGAATATAGAAAAGAAACGGGAAATGAATTCGGTTTTGGTAGTCCTAGTAAAACATATAATTTGATTCATAAAATTAGCGGAAAGTATCCAAAGAAAGCGGAAGAGTTACGAAAGTGGATAGCTAATAACGGAGGAAATTATTATATAAAGAAAACAGAAAAATGATATCAAAAGAACAATTAGATAAATTTAAGTTAATATATAAAAAGGAATTTAATAAAGAAATATCTGATCAAGAAGCATTAGAGCAGGCAACTAAATTATTGAATTTAATGGAAATTGTATATAAATCATTTCTAGAGAATGAGGTAGAATTAAAGAATTATAAGTAAAATATTATTAAGCGTGTTGATATGAGTAAGAAAAACGAAGAAATACTTGATACCATCAAGGAATATTTAGAAGAATCTTATAATCAAACAGAAACTGCTATTATTCCCAAGAAAGACAATTTAACATTTGGTAATACTATAAAAAAAATAGACCATGTGAAAGTTTTTTATATAGACATGAGAAAGTCTAGAAAAATTTTGACAGATGCTAATGATTTTTGGAGCATAAAAATTCATAAATCTTTTTTACTTGCAGTGATTTACTCTATTGAAAAAAGAGGAGGTCATTTGAGAAGTTTTAATGGGGATGGTGTTTTAGCCTTTTTTATTGGTGACAATGCAGCCTCTAGGGCTGTAAGGGCCGCGTTAGATATAAAAGGATTTGTACTAGAAATTAATAAAATATTAATTAAGAACGATAAAAAAAAGATTGATTTTGGAATAGGTATTGCTCAAGGGTCTATGAAGGTTGCGAAAACTGGAAAAGGTGGAGACGATCAAACTAAGCAGGATTTGATTTGGATAGGGCTTCCGCTTTATGTTGCTCTTGAATTGTCAGAATTAGGAAAATTTCCTGAAAATATTTGGATAAGTCCTCACGTTAGGAGTTCTATAGGGAAGGAAAAACATTTAAATGTGCTTTATGATGATAAAACCGGAAAAAGTATTTGGGTTAAACACAATAAGAAATTAAAGTCAGTTGGTGATTATGATGTCAGGTCGACTAATTATTATGGAATAATTTAATTTATAAAATGAACAGTGATAAATTAAAAGAAAATTTATTTATAATTCAAGATTGGATTAAATCGGCGGATCAAAAAGTTAGTATATGGTTTGCATTTGAAGGTATTTTTTTAACTTTTATAATGGGTTATTTTTTTGACTTTTTACCTTCTTTATTTGAAAAGGGGTTGCCTTTTCAAATTATATTTGCATTATTAATATCAAGCATATTAGTTTTAATAGGATTTAGTGCATATAAATCAATATGTGTTATATTCCCAAGGATTAAAAACAATGGTAAAAAATCTCTTTTGTATTTTGGTGATATTGGAAAGATGACCAAGAAAGAATTTAATTATAGGCTTAAAAATTATTCAGAAAAAGACTATAGAAAAGATTTAATATCTCAGATTTATATATCTTCTTCCATAGCAATAAAAAAGCATAGAAATTTCAGAGATTCTATTATTTGTTTTGTGATAGGATTTATTTTATTATTTGTATATTTTATTATAATGATATGAGCTTAAAAGATGATTTAAAAAATGGAGTCAATGATTTTTTTTCTGGAGATTACGATATAATTCAAGGAAAAGTGGTTCCTGATGTTGCAGATATTGAATTTGGAAAAACTGGAAAAGAATTAGACTTAGCAATGCTTTTTATTGATATTAGAAGGTCCACAAAGATAGTGGATGCTTTTAGGAGAAAAACTTCTGCAAGAATGTATAAGTCTTTTTTGTATGGAGTTTCTAAGATCTCGCGTAACAATAATGGCTATGTAAGGAGTTTTAATGGAGATGGGGTATTAGTTGTGTTTATAGGTGATACTAAAAGAACAAATGCAGTTAAGACCGCTATGCAATTGAGTTGGTTTTGTCAGGAAGTTTTAAAACCTAAATTAGATCAATATTTTAAAGATAATTCTCAGCTTACTGATACGGAGTTTGACTTTGGAATTGGTATTGATATCGGAAAAGTTTTAGTTGTGAGAGGAGGAATTAGGGGGAGCAATAATAATGATTTAGTTTGGATTGGAAATGCCACTAATTATGCAGTTAAATTATCCGATCTTTCAAAAGATGGTTATCATATTTATATTTCCGAAGATGTTTATGATTATATGAATAAATCTACAAAATATGGTGGTAATATTCAAGAAAATATGTGGGAAGCAAGAACTTGGAATGCTATGAATGGTCAGACAATCTATAGAAGTAATTGGACTTGGGGAATTAATTAGTTACAGTAATGTGCAATTTTTTTATTGAAAAAAGTGTCACTTTTGTCACTTTTTTGCTATAATAAACACACGCACGAAGAGCGTAGAATAAGAAAAAATAAAAATGTTTGAGAAAGCATTACAGGTATTAGAGATTTAATAGTTCTAACTTGAAGTGCTCAGCCAATTTGAACTATCAGCTAGTTCTAGTATTGAATCGAAGGGAGGAGCTATTGAGAAATATAGCTTTCTGTCCTTTATTGTAGGGTTC
>JALNZW010000008.1 GCA_023229115.1 Patescibacteria group bacterium | reverse complement strand
AATCATATAATTATGTTTAATTGCATAATTGTACAGATTACCAAATCCTTTACAATTGTGATACTTAAATCCTATTTGCATACATTTTGTCCTGCTTCGCAGTCCAATATGTGAGTGAACTTATTCACCACTGAGAGGGAGAGATGCGGTCACACGCCGCTAATTCTCGCTCGCCTCACTTCGTTCGACTTCGCTCACTAAGCGCTCTGACCTGGCCTCGGCGGTGCGTCGTTTCACTCCGCACATCGCCTCCGGCTTTCGAATTCCTCCCCTACTATCACAACAAACAAAAAATGACCCAAAGCAGTTTGGGTCATTTTTGTTCGCGGGCTACTAGAATTAAGTACCACCACATAGCAATATTATAAGGGTTTTTTGATGATTTTTCAGTACTAGATTTTAGGCACTCGGGTCGCTGTCTTGTTTTTTTAATCTTAAATTTTTGGAATTTTTTGGGCTAATAACCGATCTCTTGGTTTGCGCCTCAATGTTTTTACGAGCAGTTCCAGCTATTTTTCCTCCACGCTCAGCAATATCCTTATTTTTATCTATGTTGCTTGGTTTTAATGCTTTGCTTAATTCGGTAGTTGATGTTTCTGCTAATATATTTAAAGCTAATTCCAAGCTAGTCATATTGTCTCTCAAGCCCTCCTTCTTTAAACCTTTAAATTTCTTATATTCTTTAATAGTTTTTCCAGCCCACTCTTTAGTCATAATATTTGTTAAAATAGCAAATTCTGAACCCTCTTTGACCCCGGATCTTTTCCATTCATCAGTGAGCTCTTTGCGAAACTGAATTGACTGTAATCTAGTATTAATCCATTCTTCACTATAACCTAAATTTCTATAAGAAATCATAGCTCTGTCTATAGTCAGTTCTGGGCTTTGAGATTCATTGATTCGATCATTACCAACTTCAGCTAGCCACAATTTAAAAGGCTCAGCTTTTTTAGAGGGAATAGATTGAATTAAGCGTAAAACAGTTTTTGTGCTAGCGACATCTGTTTCTCTCATTTTTCCATCGGGAGCTAATAATTTCAACCGGTGACATTTTGTCACCACTTGAGAACCTTCATTTTTAAGCCTTTCTGCTAACTTATTCCAATATTTTCTTGCTGATTGATAATTGGATTGATTGGTTAATATTTTAACAACATCAATAACAGAAAAAAGCCATTCCTCTGAATTTTCATCCCAAACAGCTCTAACTTTTTGTTTTTGAAATAATTTTATTTTATTTTTCATAATATAAGCATAGCATAATTAACATTATATTTCTATCACTTTATTATAAATTAGAGATAAATTTTATATAGAACAAAAGAAGAAAAACGAGAGTTGATGAGTTGTTTTAGGAGTAAGATTAAAATTACTAAAGGGGTAGTGAAAATTATTCATTAAAATTTATATCTCCTAAAACGTCCTTAAAAGATCCTTTAAAAACAAATTGATCATTTTTCTTCAAAGCAAGGTAATCAATCAACAGCTCTTTTTTTGTTTCTTTTAAGTATAAACTTCTGTTCTTATATTCCAATTTATCAATTCTATTGTGACTTAAATCATTTCTAATATCGTTAATTTTCCATAAAATTTTTGAAAGCTCACTCTCACCTTTAGCAAAAACATAAAGTTTTATTTTATCTCTAAAATACTCTAAATTATCAATATCCTTATTTTCATCTTTAAAAACTTTTTTCTTTATTATTTTTACAGACTCTTCCCTGATAAACTCATCTACATTTTTAATAGCACTATTCCAGCAATTAATTAAAACATCATTTAAATCAGTTTCTACTAAATAATAAAACCAAAAAACAAAATTAACAGTTTCTTTTTGTTTTTCTGTTAAATTCAACACCCCATCCGAGACAACATTATCTAGTTTATTCTCATCACTCTCATCTATTAATTTTTTTAAAATTTCTAACTCCATAGATTAAGTAGGTTACAATTTACTATCTATAATCTAGTATAAAACTAGCTAAGAAACAAAAAAGTTCGAATCCCTTAAAGGTTCGAACTTGATAATCTGACGGGCCAACTAGGTTAAATACCCACTAGTTCAATTTAATAAAGCTGATTACTCGATTAAAGTATTTGAGGCGCTTGAGTCGGTATTTTTTTCACGTTTCGTCATTTCCCAGAGGAGACACATCGCCCAAAGAAAAACTAAAAAACTAATCCAATGAATTATTGTTGATGATAACACTAAATTAAGCAAAGAGAAAACAAACAATAGGATCGATGTAATTTTTGCTATTTTCCACAAACGAACTGTAGCCATAATTGTGAATATCATTGTTGTTATTACTGATAAAGCGATTATAGTAGTTGACGCGGTATAATTTCCTTGAAGATCTTTTGCTGAAGATATAACAGATAGTATATAGGTTATTATTCCAAAAATTAATAATTTATATTTAAAATAACTAACAGAAAGAGATGTGCCAACTGATCCTCCATAAAAAGTAGCTCGTAATTCTTCTTGGGCTTTAACATCGTCTAAATCTTTTCCGTTATCTATGGCTTCCTGTATAACTCTGTCCGCTAAATCTGCCAAATTTGTTATGTAAATAGCATCTTTTTTATTTAAGTTTTCCCATTCCAAGGGCAGTTTTAATTTTCTATATAATCCATTCATTGCATTTGGTCTGGAAAGAGCATCTGCTAGTGCGTATTCTTTTGTTCCTTTTTCTGGAAGATTGTTCATAAAATTAATTATAACTTAAACCCGAAAATTTAAGTGCTTAGGTTTACTAATATTATTTTTTTATTTGATTCATGCTCCACCTAAAAGACGCTTTTGTATCCACTTTTTGGGATACAGATCATTAGTGCCTCCAAAGGGAATCGAACCCCTATCCCAAGCTTCGGAAGCTTGTGTTCTATCCATTAAACTATGGAGGCAAGCCTAATTCAATAAAAGTATAGTTAATAGAGCTTCTTTATGCAAGATTTATCATTAACGTGTCATAGCCTGGTAAATTGACGCTAATAGCTTATTTAGCTATAATAAATAATCATTAATCATTAATCATTATAAAAATATGTTAAATATTAATCAATCTGCTCCTGATTTTAAAGGAATAAAAGCTTATCAAGCAGGAGAATTTAAAGATATTAGCCTGTCTGATTATAGTGGCAACTGGCTAGTCTTATTTTTTTACCCGCGTGACTTTACTTTCGTCTGTCCAACTGAGATCAGAGGCTTTGCAAAGCATGAGGCTGATTTTAAAGCACTTAATTGTGACATCCTAGCAGCTTCGACTGATTCAGAATGGTCTCATAAAGCTTGGTTTGAAAGAGATTTGCCAGAAGTTAAATTTCCTATTTTAGCTGATACTACCCAATCCATGGCTAAGGCTTATGGCATTCTAAATGAAAGCGATGGTTCAGCTGATAGAGGCTTGTTTATCATCGACCCAGAAGGAAAGATACAATATGTGGTTATTTCTCCTGGTTCTGTTGGTCGCTCGGTTAATGAAACCTTAAGAGTTTTAAGGGCAATTCAGAGTGGTGAGCTTTGTCCGATTGAGTGGAATGAGGGAGATACAACCTTAGGGAAGGCTTAATCAACTATAGAATATAAGTTGTAGTAAAAATCACTGCTTAGCAGTGATTTTTGTTTAAACAAGGCATTACTAATAATTAGTATTTTTAAATAAGGCCTATTAATTTTTTTTCTTAGCAAAAACAATGTAGATTATATTAAGTGCAAAGAGGACGATCGCAAAAATAGTTGTCTTCATAATTTCAGGGTACTGACCATTAAAGCCGTTAACTGAATAATGCTTAAACCAGATGCCGAAATAAGCCCAAATAAAGACTAAAAGGTAAGGGATATTCCTATCTTTAATACTCCTCAGAATGCCAATTAAGGCGCCTACTAAGAGAATAATAATAGTCCAAGTCATATCTAAGTTCCAAGCATTCCAGTTAAGATCGACTAACAGAGCGGTAATGTTGGCAATCGTAGCCACAGTTATCCAGCCAAAGTAAATACTAAAAGGTAATTTTAAAAAGATTTGTTCTTTAGTGTTTAGCTTTATCTCACTAACAGCTGTAGCGATTAAAATTAAGCTAATTAAAATCACTAACATTAAAAATACAGAGATTATTAGTAGTCCATAGTGCCAGCAAAAAATCCACGCAATATTAGCTAATGAAGAAAGGGTAAATAGTTTAGCTACTTTTTCAAATAAAGCCCTATTATCACTACCTTTCTTATTAAGATAGTAGATGACATAAGTTGCTAAGAGGAAGTAAATAAGTCCCCAAATGGCGAAGGTTAGCCCAGCAGGGGCGAACAGGTTGGGGTAGGAGTCCGATATTTCACCAGTGTTTCTACCAGCTATAGGCAGGGCATTAGCTAAAAAATTTACCGTTATCATAGCTAAGTAGGAAATGAGAACAGAAATTTTTAACATTAAAGCATTTTTGTTTTTCATAGATTTATATATTATTTTTTTATCTAGGTATTTATTATGAGATTAATCTGTATTAACTATAATATAGCTTTTTCCATTGATTTTTTCAATTCTTAACTGAGAATAATTAGCCATATCGCTACGCCACTCATTAGAAAAGCCCCAGCTATTCCAATTCCAAATAGCTAAATATTGGCCCTTACAATCTAAGTCTTCTTGGTATTGGCCTTCAATTACTAGTAATTCGTTCTGACCATCATTATTGATATCAGCGATGGTAAACTCACAATTAGGAGCACTTAGATTAGATGAACCCCAAACTTGCGAGACCTGATTATCTTCTAGACGAAGTACAAAAAAATGATTCTTTATACTCATATCATTTTTTCCCAACCAAAATGGTTTCGAAGAGCCAAAGCTGCCAACTTTCCAAAGTGATAGATTAATGTTAACTTCACCATCACTATTAATGTCCGCTAAGACAAAATTATCCACCCACCACTCATCGGGGGATTGCCAAATAAGTTCTTCATCTTCACTTATTTTTAAGACACCTTCTTTTAATTGGTATAATTCATTTATACCATTAGAATTAAGATCCATTACTTCCGTTTTTTCCGCAAGATTCCTTACCTCGTAGTTTTTCAGTTCAGCATCTTGCAGCTCTTCTAATTTCTCCTGGTAATTATTTGTTTCTTCATTCCAAAAGTAATATTCTTTTTTATTAAACAAAGAAACCTCCTCGTTTGTTTGAGAAAGTTTCTTTTTTTGATTAATAAAATTTATAAATTCTGCATCTGTTGATTCCTCTAGACTGAAATCATTCACTTTATTTTTTTCACTTGTTTCTTTAAAGAATAACAAGGTAGAAAGAATTAAAATACAAACAATGACAAGTGATATCTTAAGATGATTTATTTTTTTAGACATTAACTTTAATTTGAGCTAAAAGATTTGGTCCAATTAGGTAAAGCTGGGGCCTGATCTGATTTTAGAATCTCACGCCACTTGGTATCTGTTAATCTATCTGACATTGGCCAAGGAAATTCGTAATATGAATAAACACCACCTTTAGTTAAGCGTAGTTTGCCATCTATCGGTACCACAACATAGATTTCGGATATTGGTCCAGTGCCAACTTCAAGTACTCTACCATTTGGGTCAGTGGCAACATCAGCGATAATGGAAGCAGGGTTTTCGCTTAAATAATCCCTGGGACTAGTTGATTCTTGAAAGGCTGTTTCGTCCTTGTTAATATCTAGCCATAAATGTTCTAGCTGACCACCGTAGGAGCGAATTAGCTCATATTCTTCTTCATTTAAGCTTTTGTTTTCAAGTTCCTTTTCAGAAATTGTTTTGAGTGAGATAGCTAAACTTTCCATCTTGCTGAGATTAGCTTTCATGTTTTCTGACAGTAAGTCCCGACCTTCCAAGCCTTCAGTGGTCATCTTTATTAACGAAGCTAGGCGAGCGTAGACATGGACATTTGGCTCAACGTAACCGCGATCATCTTTTATTTCTGGACCTCGACCACCTAATTCAGCATATACCTGTTTAGCGTAAAGAATTGTATCATGTTTTAACTCTGACCAACTACCAAGAAAACTATTTAAGTCTTTTCTTTGCCAGGCTGAATTTAACATGAAAGAGGGGTAGCCACTTTGTTTTTCTGTTAGCAAGGGTCGAAGCTGATGTAACCAGCCCCAATATAAGTTTTGGGTCCACGTGCTAGTGTTGAGAGTGGAAATATATTCACTCATCTGTTGCATATTCTCTTGATAGCAGGCGTATTTAGTTTCTCCTAGTTGATTAAGAATACTATTAGCTTCCTGGGAACCTAAGGTAGCAGGAATATCTAAGCCAGCGGGCAAACATCTAGCGCCAGCGAAGCAGTTCACTTTAGCGGGATCAAAATTTTTACAGCTACTGCTTTTATCACCAACCTCACGGTAGATTAATCTTTGGAAGATATCTGCATCTATAGTGTATCTTTGTCCTAAAAATCTAAAAGCTTTTATTTCATTAGTCCTGTCAGCTTGAATAGAAGCGTCAAATACAGGCATAGAATTTATTTTTGGCGCTTCTAGGTTTTTAGCCTTTTCCAAAAACTTGTTAAACTTTTCTGACTCATTAGGGAGAGTTTTAAGGCTGTTGATATCTCCGTAAACATCTTCAATTAAAGCTTTGAACTGATAATGATTAATGTCATCACTTTTACCAACAAAGAAATTTATTGGCTCATAAAGTTTGTCCCAAGATTTACGGTTAGTCTCATTGTTTAGGTTTAAGCTGATAATAATGGCTGATTTAGTCTCGTCTTCATTTTTTAATCTGAAGCCTAGTCGTCCGTACCACATCATTGATTTGAAATAGGCTTTTAGGTCATCGCTTTGATCGTAATGACCCCGAGGAATGTATTGAGAATAATCTTCCTTGAGCAGGTCAGGAGACTGCGGACCTTGAGGGGTATCAATTAGTATTTCAGGATCAATCCCAAGGTTCATTACTGGAGATGAATCAATACCATTATGTGCTTTAATTAAAGCCAGCTCTGTCTCTACCTCTTGTTTAACTATTTCCGGTATCTTAATACTTGGGTCAAGTATCTTGCTCCCAACAGCGAAAAAACCGATATTTCTTTTGGCAGCATTTTCCCAGTCACTTCCTTTAAGAGTTTCATAATTATTTAAGGAGTCAGCCAACAGATTAGCATTGAGTTTTTTTAATTCTCCTACTAAGTTCTTTTCTTCTAGTTGCTTTAGTAAAAAATCAAACATGAGGTGGTAGTTGTGTAGCATTGAGTCAGTAGTGATAAAGCTGGGAGTGTAACTGTAACGGTTTGCCTCATAAAGAGGGAAGAACTCATCGTAATGTGCAGGTTTCACCGCAAAAGCATTTTGTGCCAATAGTTCTTTTAAGTTATCCGATAGAGTATAATCAGCTATATTAGTAATATTACTTAAATCGGGATTTACTTTGTAGCTGGGAATTTTAGGAGTGACATTCACTGGAACTTCTTGATAATCTGCAAAGCCGCTTATCAAACCATCATTATTTTCTCCAATATTATTATCTATAATATCAAGCAGATTACCTCCTGATGATTTATTTGGGCTAGAGTCTTGTTTGACAAGAAAAAAATAGCCGATCAATAATATTAGGGTGATGGTTATAATAAGGGCTACAGCTATTAGCAAAGCTTTTTTTGTTTTCTTTATTTTTGCTGAGCTTGGTTTTGATAGATTTTCTTCCATAAATATTATTTCTTGACTAAATAAATTTAGTGCAGAAAATTATTAATTAATAAAAAAATGACCATTATCTGGTCATTATACCACCAAGAAGCTACCTAGAGCAAGACCCCTTGATGCCTAAGAGCTTGTCCGCTTTTAAGATCCTCAGGTGTAAATAATTTATCAACTGTAACAAACTGTAAGCCTTTTTGTTTCAAATTTTTTATTAGTTCAGGGATTGCTTCGATGGTTGTTTGGTAAATATCATGGGCGAGTATAATTGAACCTGCTTCAGCTTGACTCATACGTTCGATAATCAATTCGGTGTCTCTGTCCTTCCAGTCTTCAGGGTCAATGTTCCACAAGACTACTGTTTTGTTTATGCTCTTAAGTAGCTTATCATCATAAGATCCATAAGGTGGGCGAAGAAAGCTAATATCGTAATTAGCAAGTTTTTTTATTAAATCATCAGTGTCAGAAATTTGTTTTTGAACAGCTTCAGGTGAAAGTTTAGTCAAATTTTTGTGGTCCCAGGTATGGTTTCCTAGCAAATGCCCTTCTTCAACAATGCGGCGAATAGTTTCTGGCTGAATTTTAGCTGACCTGCCTAGGACAAAAAAACTGGCAGGCACATTATTTTCTTTTAAAATATCTAATAGCTCATCAGTGTAAAACGAGGGGCCGTCATCAAATGTCAAGGCAACACATTTTTCTTGAGAGCAATCAAGAGTGTTAGTCTCGCTCAATTTATCATCCTTTTTTATATTTGTATTTTCTTGTTCAATATTAATATTAATATCAAATATTTTTTTTACTTCAGGTACAAGAATATCGGCCAACTCACTTAGGGGTATTTTTACTTCCACAATGCCGTCTGAGCCTGGTCCAACTTGGTATTTATCAAAAATTACTATTAGCTCTTTATCATCTGATATACTAAGACTATTAAAATTATCACTTGTAGCCTCAGTTCCAGCGTTTAGCATTTTAGTCTGCACGTCGAGCCATTCCATTTTTTCTTCATTGTTTTCAAAATCAATTGAATCAGCTACTTCTGTATTGCGTTTATTTAACAATAGACGTGATTTTTTTGATAGTATTTCTAAGTAATCATCATTAATGAAAAGACTGGCAAGAGGGAGATTCTCACCTGTCTCACGGTTGAATAAAACAGAAAACACCTTGTCATTACCAGTATTACCAGTATTTCGGTACTGATCAAAGTTAAGGAGTAAATATTTATCATTAGCAAAAGAAATGTCAAAGTGCTGGATGTATTCAGTCCTTAAGGTCATGGCTACTTGACCGGTTTTTTGAATATAGTCTTGATAAGCCAGTTCTTGGCCTATAGCTGTTTTTTTATATTCATCAATAAATTCTTGAGACATTTCTTCTAACTTCAAATTAATTATCTTGTTTTCTGTTACTGGATAGGCAATATGTAAAAGTGAGCGCTTGTCATTCTGTGACTCTTCTAGGGTGTAGACTTTTATATTGTCATACTTGGTCTCCGATTGATAACCGTTTATAGTTATGGAGTTAGGGGCTGAACTCTTAATTGAATTTAAATATAGTAATCGTAAAGAAAAAATTAGGATTGCTAAAAAAATCAAAGTAAAGAAGATAATTGTTTTTGTATTTTTACTCATATATTTTTTTAAGTAAGTAAATTTATATTCATGGTATTAAAAATGCATTAATTGCGCTAGAAAAAATTAAATATTATCAGTAATATTTTATCATAAAACTAGTCAAAAAACAAAAAAGTTCGAATCCCTTAAAGGTTCGAACTTTTGACGATTTTATCATCTCAGAAACCTCAATAAAATCAAGGCACTCGGGTCTTCCGATACTAAATATTCTTGGCGGAGAGGATGGGACGTAATTGGAACTTTTTTATTTAATACAAGAATTAATAATATCCAAAACATTAGGTAATAAATCAATATTATCTAAATCATTAATAGTAATCCATTCCGGATGTGTTTCATTGCTACCAATCAAACTACCTGAGAATTTATCAGAATAAAAAACTTTTAAAGAAAACTCTTTTATACCATCTTTTCTTTCTATTTTAGCGCTCCATTCTTTTGATAATAAAATTAAATCATCCAAATCGACATCTAGTCCAGTTTCTTCTTTTAACTCTCTTTTGGCTACTTCTTTTTCACTTTCACCCAAAATTATTCTTCCAGCTGGCAAACCATATTTATTATTTAGATGCTCGGCTGACTTTCCATGTTTAACCAAAAGAACTTTATTGTCTTTTATTATTAAAACCCCTATAGTTTTTATTATATTTACTTTTTCTTGCATTGAATTATTTTGTCTTATTTATAATTTTATTATACCAAATAGTTCCAAAGTAATAAACACTCTGCAAAAAATAGCCCTTATTTAAGGGCTATTTTGTTCGCGGAGAGGGAGGGATTCGAACCCTCGGTACCCGTTAAGGCACGACAGTTTTCAAGACTGTTCCATTCAACCACTCTGGCACCTCTCCAATATTTTAGATAACAAATCTAATATAAAATATTTAAAATAAAAAATCAAGACCAAACAAAAATGAGCCGTTATGACTCATTTTTGTTTATTAAGAATTTATTTAGAAAAAATATTTCTCATCCAACCAAATAAACTAAAAACTTTTTCTGATTTATTTAAATCTTGCTCTATTTCAGCTCTAGCTTCTTGTATTTTTTCAATCTGTTCCTGCACTTTTTCCTGATCAACAATATTAGTTAATTGACTTCTAACATTTTCTAATTGGGTCAACTCATCCTGGTTTTCTTGTAAAATTCTTCTAGCATTTTTTATTTCCTCACTATCTGGACCAAAAACAAATCTCATCAATTTATTTCTATTCTGTATTTTTTCTAAACTAGCCTCAATTTTTTCTTGAGTTTTTTCTTGATTTTGAGCCATTACTCTCACCTGATCTCCAATTCCACCACTTCTTTCAGCCACCTTCAGCATTTCTTGTACGGCATTGGCTACTTGGCTTCTCCTTTGAATAGCATTTTCCAGTCCTTTAGTTTTAACATTCTTTTTATTTAAACTGCTTTCTTGTTCGTTATCTTCCCCCTCTTCAATTTCAACCTCAATTTTATCTTCAACTAAAATATCTTCAACAACAACAGGATTACTTCTCATTGAATTTGAAGCTGCTCCCTCCATACTTGGATTACCTCTTTTTTCTCCAGCTTTAATGTTATTCAAATTAAGATTAAAAAGAAAAAAAGAAAAAATTATAAAGAAAGCCAAAAAACTATTTTTTTTAATTTTCATATTTTTCTCTCCCGATTAAATAAGTTTTAAGCTTAATTTAAATTTTAATGAGAACTAATAATAATATATCAAAATTATAACACAAAAAAAGATAAAAAAACAATTTAAGCAATAAAAACAGTCTTTAAATTGACCAATAACATTAATTTTGTTAATATAAGCCTATAATTTTATTAAAAAATACTAAAAATATGGCCAAGGAAATGGACAAAATTTACGATTCAGCTCAATGGGAAGATAAAATTTATGAAATCTGGGAAAAGTCAGGTTATTTTAATCCTGATAATTTAAATTTAGAAGAAAACGCTCCCAATTATACCATAGTTTTACCACCACCAAACATTACTGCTAAATTACACCTTGGCCATGCCTCTACTATTGCTATTGAAGATTTGTTCATTAGATATCATCGCATGAAAGGATTCAGAGCCTTGTGGATACCCGGAACTGATCATGCGGCTATTGCCACTCAAAATGTGGTTGAGAAAAAAATATTAAACGAAGAAGGTAAAACTAGGCATGACCTAGGCAGAGATGAATTTTTAAATAGAGTTTGGCTATTTTTAAAAGAAACACAAGGAATTATTTTAGATCAAACCAAAAAAATGGGAGCTTCAATTGATTGGAGTAGAACTGCCTTCACTCTAGATGAACAAAGACAAAAGGCCGTTAAAAAAATGTTTATCGACATGTATAATGAAGGAATTATATATCGTGGCGAAAGAATAGTTAACTGGTGCCCAAGATGCAAATCAACTCTAGCTGACGATGAGGTAGAATACAAAGAACAAAAAGCTGGTTTTTACACCTTTAAATACGACAAAGACTTCCCTATTGAAATCTCCACCACCAGACCAGAAACTAAATTGGGAGACACTGCCGTAGCTGTTAACCCTAAGGACAAAAGATATGAAAAATATATTGGGCAAACAATTAAAGCTAATTTCTGTGGTCAAGAATTAAATTTAAAAATAATTGCCGACCATAATGTTGATATGAATTTTGGTACTGGAGCATTAGGTGTAACCCCGGCACATTCTATGATTGATTGGCAAATGGCTCAAAAAAATAATTTAGAAAGTATTAAAGTTATCAACGAAGATGGTTTGATTCATCCTGGATTTAATAAATTTTCTGGCAAAAAAGCCTTAGAAGCCAGACAAATGATTATAGAGGAATTAAGAAACGAGGGATTGATAAGTGAAGAAAAAGAAATTGATAACAATCTGTCAGTTTGTTATCGCTGTGGAACAGCAATTGAACCAATACCATCAAAACAATGGTTTGTTAATGTTGATAAAAAAATAGAAAAACTTGGAAATAAATCTCTCAAGGAAAAAGCTATTGAGATTGCTCAAGCTGGAAAAATAGAATTTATCCCTGAAAGATTTTCTAAAAGATATTTAGATTGGATGGAAAATTTACATGATTGGTGTATTAGTCGTCAAATTTGGTTTGGTCATCAAATACCTGCCTGGCATAAAGACGACGAAGTTTATGTTGGCGAAAATAAGCCGGAAGGAGATGCTTGGAAACAAGACCCAGACACACTAGACACTTGGTTTTCTTCTGGTATGTGGACTTTCTCTACTTTGGGTTGGCCAGATAATTTTTCAAAAGGACAAAAAGAAGGTGATTTAAAGAAATATCATCCAACCCAAATGCTAGAAACTGGTTATGAAATAATAACTCTATGGGTTTCTCGAATGATTATGATGTCTTTCTTCGCACTAGATGAAATACCTTTTGAAAAAGTTTATTTACACGGAATGGTATTAGATAAAGATGGTAAAAAAATGAGTAAATCTAAGGGCAATGGAATTGATCCAATTGATATTATCAATCAATTCGGCACTGACTCCCTAAGATTGTCTTTACTACTAGGAAACACACCAGGAAATGATATGAGAATTAGCGAAGAAAAAATTTCCAGTTCTCGTAATTTTATTAATAAACTTTGGAATATTAGTCGCTTTATTATCAGTAATAGTCAAAGTTTCGATGATAATTATGATGAAAATAAATTAAGCTTAAGTGATAAATGGTTGCTAAACAGATTAAATCAAACTATCAAAACCGTTAATCAGGATATAGCTGATTATAAATTTTCTTTAGCAGGTGATGATCTTAAAAATTTTACTTGGAACGATTTAGCTGATTGGTATTTAGAAGCTAAAAAATTTGAAAAAGATGATAACAACGAAAAAATATTAATATTTGTTTTAAAAAATGTTTTAAAATTGTGGCATCCTTTCATACCTTTTGTTACTGAAGTAATTTGGAGCGAATTAAATGAAGAGAAAATTTTAATGATTAGCAAATGGCCAAAAGATTTAAATATTAATTTTGAAACAGAAGAAAATAATTTTGAACTAATCAAAGAAATTGTTACCTCAGTTAGAAATGCTCGTGCTGCTAATAAAATTGAACCTGCCCAGAAAGTTCAAGCCATAATTATTGCCGGAGAAAAAGAAGAAATAATTAAAAACCAAGAACATTTAATAAAAAGCTTAAAAACTGGAATTGAAGATATTAAATACTCTAATAATCGCCAAGAAATACCAGAAAAAAATACAGTTTTAATAAGTATTGGAGATATAGAAATATATTTACTAGGAGCAATTGATGAAGAAAAGGAAAAAATAAGACTAGCCAAGGAAAAAGAAAATTTAGAAAAAATGATTGCTATGTTAGAGAAAAAATTAAGCAATAAAGAGTTTGTCGAAAACGCCCCGGAACAAATAGTGAACAATGAAAAAGAAAAATTGGAGAAATATAAAACAGAATTAAATAAAATAAATTAATAATCACAAAAAAAGAAGCGTCAACCAAGGACACTTCTTTTTTTATAAAGCCTAATTAATTCCTTAATCAATTCTCATTGCCTCAACTTTTAATTTTTTGGGCATTTTTTCAATAGCATATCTTAAAGCAGTTCTGGTCATTTCTTTTTTGTTTTCCATCACAAAATCAAAAACTTGTCTTTGATGAAAATTAGCAGCTACTTTCAACATCCAACCATAACCTTTTTGCACTAAATCTTCCCTATCCCTCATTAAAGACTTGGCCACTTCAAAAACATCTTTTAAATTGTCTCTTGCTACGTAACCCACCTCCTTACCAACGCTCATTCTATCCGAAGATATAAAACTAACGGCTGAAGCCCGTCTAACCCACATATTTTTAGATTTTGTCCATTTCTTTAGCTCTAAAATCAATTCAGGATAATTTCCGACCATAACAGCTAAAACATGAGTGCAAAAATCATCATCCTTAGCCCAATTATTAATATATTTATTTAAGAATTGAGTAAAAACTTTAAAATCTTTCTTTTCAAACTTATCAAAGCTTAAAGATAAAAACTGAATAGCAATTGTAGCTTCTTCGTTATAATCACTCTTAAATAACTCTTCACACAAAACAAACAATTCTTTCTTTTTCAGGAATCTCACTTCTTCTCTAAAATATTTCTGAGCAATTTTACGAACCAGGGGGGTTCTAACTCCATAACAAATAATTTTTTCTATAAAAAAATTTTCACATCCTTTTCTATAACTCAAATCAATTTGTGATTTTAATTCACTGCGAATTTTTTTTATTAATTTATCTCCCATAAAAATTTACTGAGCTGTCCAACCACCATCAACATATAAAACAGAACCAGTAACATATTTAGATTCATCGGAAGCTAAATAAACGGCAGCATAGGCAATATCGTTAGGTTCTCCCATATAACCCAAAGGAGTAGCACTTGAAATAGCAGTATTAGCGGCTTGATCATCTTGCATGCCTTTAGTCATTTCTGTTTTAATAAAGCCCGGAGCAATAGAGTTTACCCTAATACTAAAAGGGGCTAATTCTAAAGAAGCTGCTCTAGTTAATTGATTTACACCACCCTTAGAAGCACAATAAGCTGAAGATGTTCTGAAACCAACTCTTCCTAAAATAGAAGCCATGTTAATAATAGAACCCTTGATTTTATTATCCTTCATATACTTAGCGGCCGATCTTAATCCATAAAATACTCCATTCAAATTAACATCAATTACCTTTTGCCAAACATCATCACTCATCTCAGCAACCTCTCCCGTTAAGCCAATGCCAGCATTATTAACAATTACATCAAGTGAACCAAATTTTTCAACAGCAATTTTAACTAAGTTTTCTACTTCTTCTTTTTTAGAAACGTCAGCTTGGACAAATAAACCATTTTCACCTAAGCTGTCCTTTTTTACATACTCATTTAAATCTGAAAAAATAACCTTAGCTCCTTCAGCTAAAAACATTTGAGCAATAGCCTCGCCTAAACCAGATGAAGCTCCAGTTACGATAGCAACTTTGTTTTGTAAACGCATAAATTTATATAATTAATTATAAAACTTAAATACACTTTAACACAAAAAATAAATTTAAAAAATAGTAAAAAAATTAAAGAATCAAAAACAAGAAGACCCTGCTAAATAAGCGCTTGTCCAAACAATTTGAAGATTATAGCCACCAGTTGGTCCATCTAAATTTAAAGTTTCACCAACTAAATATAAATTAGAAATAATTTTAGAGGCCATCGTTTTATTGTCAATCTCTTGTAAACTAACCCCACCTGAACTAATCATTGCCTCGTCAAAACCACCAAGGCCAATAAAACTTAATTTATTAGACTTCAAAACATTAACAAGACTTTCAATTTCGTGTTTATTTAAAGAAGAAGATTTTTTATCTAAATTTAAACCAATTTTATCAAGAAAAAAAGATGATAATCTTTTAGTTAATAGCAGACCCAAAGAATTCTTAATACTAAAGTTTTTATTATTATTTAAAATATTTATAATTTCTATTTTTAATTCCTCTTTATTTTTATCTGGAAAAAAATCTAAAAATAAATCTAAATTATTATTTTGTCGAGTTAATTCCCTGCTTAAATTTAAAGCAACTGGACCACTAATACCTTTTCTAGTAAAAATAACATCTCCTTTTAACTTAGAAGACTTAAAATTATCATTTTTAGCTATTATTTGAACATTAGAAAAACTTAAACCCTCTAAATTACTTAAATCTTCATTAATTAATAATTGACATAAAGCTGGACGAACTTCATTAATTTCATGGCCCAAATCTTTAAGCCAATCATAAACTTCCCCACTAGAACCAGAATTGGGATAAGATTTTCCCCCACAAGCCAAAATAAATTTGCCAGCCAAAACTTCCCGACCATCACTTAAAACTATTTTAGAAATAAAATCATCTTTTTTTATTATTTTTTCAACCCTAGAGTTGGTTAAAATTTTAACACCACCTTCTTGAGCGTAGGCAATTAAAGCGTCTAAAATATCTCGAGCTTTATTGCTTTTAGGGAAGACACGATTATTATCTTCTATTTTAGTCTCAATCCCTCTAGAATTAAAGAAATCGATAGCATCTTCTGGGCTAAAGATATTAAGAGCAGAAATAAACCAACGACCATTAGGTCCAAGAATATTGATAAAATTTCTAATATCTGAATTATTGGTAAAATTGCAACGACCGCCACCTGTCATTAATAATTTAATTCCCAAATTACTATTTTTTTCCAACAAAACAACCCTAGCCCCTAATTCAGACGCTCTACCGGCGGCCATCAAACCTGCCGGACCGCCACCAATAACAGCTACATCAAATTTCTCAATCATTTTTACAAACTAATTATTATATATAGATTATAAACAAAAAAAGACCTAATTACAAAATTAAATCTTTTTTTAATTTTCTATTTTAATTAAGCAACACTCTTTAGTTCTTCTTCTTTAATTAAATTTTTTATTTTATCAAATAATTGTCCTTTTTTATTTTTATCTAAAATATTTTTTTTATTTAAACGATCACATAAATCTTTTATATAAACAGATAAATCATAAAAATTATTAAAATTAGGGTCATTGTTAATCAAAAATGAAGCCTCTCTACTTAAAATATCTAAATAATTATTTTCTAAGCCTTCATAAAAACCCAAAGAACCACCCAATTCATTCTCAGCAAGTTCTTCTAATGATGTTTTTAAAATTCTTCGCTCTAAATTATCTTGAAAATCAAAGTCAGCAAAATTATCATTTGAAAAGAATTTTTCAATAATATTTTCTTTTAGTTTAGAAATTTTTTTACTAATACTGGGATTATTTAAATTAAAACTAGAATCCTTGATAGCATTAACGATTGAGTTTGTTTTAGTAGAGATAAAATCAGCCACCTCTCTGTTTAATTTATTTAAAAAATCTTTGTTTTTATCAGGCTTAACTGCTAAATTTATTTGTTCAAAATTGTTCATATTTTTATAAATTAATTTTTAAACACTGATTATAGTATATCATATTTATATCTTTTTGTCAAATAAAATATTTCTTAATAAAAATAAAAAGAACCCAATAGGTTCTTTATAATCTAAAAATAAGGAAGATAAGCTAATTTATGACCAGAAAAATAACGAGGCTCTAATCCATTACTTGATTTGTCAAAATTTAAAAATTTTTTGAACTGAGTAATAAGTTTAGGGTCAAATAAAATTTTAGGATCAAAAAAAATCTTTGAAACTTCAATAAATTCAAAGTTTTCATCATCTACTAAACCAGACAAAAACTCAAATTGAATCTTTGATCTTTCTCCACTTAAACTTGAAAAAACATTGAAACTAATAAAAATCTTTTTAGATATCTCCTCTGCTAATCCATCAGATAAAACTATATGGTCGATTTCTCCAATATTTATCACTCCGGAATCCTTTATTGAGTTAATCTCACAATGAACAAGAGCTATTCCCTTCATTTTCCTTTCAAAATAATCGGAAAGATAATCAATATAGGCAATCCATAAATCAGCTGGATTAGAATAAAAATCTAATACAATTTTCTTTTTCATAATCGGTATATTTAAATTTGAATACTTTTTAAAGAACAACTAAAAATACTATTATATATAAAATCAAAAGTCAATAACTAAAATATCAAATACTTTTAAACTCTATATAATTTGAACTTTATATAAAAAATTTAATTAATATTAAATTTGAATTTTCTTAAAAAAATAAGCCCCTAAAAACAAAAGACCGGCCGTAAATGAACCGAGAACTAAAATATTTAAACTTAAAGAAAAATGACCGCTATTTATCAACAATATTCGAAGTGCATCTACTCCATAAGACAAAGGATTTATTTTAGTGATAAAAGTTAGAAAACTGGGCAAACCATCCAAGGGGTATAAAGCACCGGACAAAAAGAAAAGTGGCATAATTAAAAAATTCATAATCAACTGAAACCCTTGCATATCTTCCAATAAAGAAGCAATTAAAGTGCCTAAAGAAGTAAACAATAAGGCAATTAAAAACATCACTAAAATTGCGGGAATAATTGTTTGCCAATTTGATATTTTAAGACCAAAAAATAAAGAAATAATTAAAACTAAAATTCCTTGAAAAGTGGCAACAGTGGCTCCACCTAAAGTACGGCCAATCATAATAGTTAATCTTGATACTGGAGCAGCTAAAGTTTCCTTCAAAAACCCAAACTTTCGATCCCAAATAACCTCAATACCAGAAAAAATAGCAGTAAATATTATACTCATAGAAATTATTCCTGGGGCTAAAAAATTTAAATAACTGCCTTGTCCAGCCTGCTGGAAAACCGAACCAAAGCCGTAACCAAGAGACAATAAAAAAAGTACTGGCTGTCCCAAAGAACCAAGAAGCCTTGATTTAGAGCGATAATATTTTTTTATTTGTCTTAACCAAAATATATAAAGTTTTTGCATAAAATTATAATAATTACCTTCTTAAATTACGATGAAAACGCATTCTATCCAGAGAACTAGTGTTTTCTTCTCTAATTTTTTTACCTGTTAATTTCAAAAATGCTTCCTCTAGAGAACTGGTTTCTGTTTGATTTTTTAATTCTTCGGCAGTGCCGATTATAATTATCTTCCCTTGATCAATAATAGCTATTCTATCAGCAATTTTTTCTGCTTCATCTAAATAATGAGTAGAAAAAAAGATTGTTGTTTTTTCGTTTTTATTAAGTTCTTTAAGATAAGACCACATTAAATTCCTAGTCTGAGCATCAAGACCCAAAGTTGGTTCGTCTAAAAAAAGAATTTGAGGATGATGAAGTAAACCACGAGCAATTTCCAATCTTCTTTTCATGCCTCCAGAAAATTTTTTCACTAAAGTTTTTCTTCTTTCCCATAAATCTACTAACTTTAATAATTGCTCACCTCTCTTTTGTCTATTTTCTTTATCAACCCCATAAAGGACTCCATGAAAATCGATATTTTCCCAAGCAGTTAAATCGTCATCAAGACTAGGGTCCTGGAAAACAATACCAAAAGAATATCGAGCTTCGTTAGGGTTTTTAACCGGACTTATTCCATCAAGAAAAATTTCTCCAGAACTTGGCCTCAAAAGAGTAGTCAACATCTTAATAGTTGTAGACTTACCAGCGCCATTGGGTCCCAAAAAAGCAAAAATTTCCCCTTTCTTAACATCAAAAGAAATATTATCAACAGCACAAAAGTCTTTAAATTTCTTACTAACATTCTTAACTTCAATCATATATTTATAACTAAACACAATAAAATTTTATATTTTTTATAAAAATCATATCATCTAAAAACCAAAATACTTTAAGCTTGGTTTAATATTTGGAGCTAAATTTTCTTTATCTAAATCATCTATATCTATCCAGCGCCACTCTCTAATATCATCGCCCGGAATAATATCACCTATTCTTTTAGCCAAAAAATGAACAAGAATAACACTAACCTTAGTTCCCTCAACCTCTTTTTCAGTGTAAAAAAAATACGGATCATGATTCATTATCTCTATTTCTAAACCCATTTCTTCTTTAACCTCTCTTTTAGCAACCTCCATTAAATTAACTTCGTTTTCTTCAACTCTACCTCCGCAAAATTTCCAAAACTCATCATCTCCATGTTTATTTAGCAAGACCTTGTTGTTTTCTACAATAACAGGCCCTGAAGCAATAATTATTTTTGACATATCATGATGTTAATTATTATTTTGACTTCTTTTTTCCCTATCTATCATAAAAACTCTCAACTCCTCTGCCTCAAAGCTATCTAAAAACAAACTTATTTCAGGTTTAATAATTACACCCTTTTTATTTACAAACATTTGAGACTGTGATGCTGTCCAAATATTAATAGAAGAAAGACTAAAAACTCTCATCAATAGACCACTTTTTAAATCAATGTTTTGAATTTTATCAAAATGTACAACACTCGATTTCTTAGTAATAATCCCCCACCTTTTAATAATTTTATTATTATCAAACGAAAAAACAATATTAACATAATGTAAATAAATATATAAAAAATAGGGAATTATTATAAAAAATGAAGAAAACAATATAAAACCAAACCAATTATCACCCCAAAAAAACAATGAAAATAACAATACCAATAAAAAAATTTTAATTAATTTATACCAAACAAATTTTGTTGGATACATTAGTTCCTCGCTCTTTTTTTGCATAATTATTATTATAAATACTTATGTTTATATTATAATAAATTATTGTAAAACAATAAATACTGTCTAAAAAAACACTCTTTTTAAAACATTTTTATAGTGGAGAGAGGAAAATTTGAAGATATTCATACTGGCTCTAATATCTTCTATATATTTGATATTATTATAATAATAATATATACTTAGATTATCTAACAATTATTATTTAATCAATATGACTAATATAGATAAACTTGTAGATCTGGTATTTACTATGAATAGATTAACAAAAAACGGTCTAGAGAACGAAAAAGGTTTTCCCTCTTATATCCAGCTTCAAGCTCTATCTTTTATTTTACGTCAAAAAAATCCAACCATGAAAGATGTTGCTAAGTATTTAAATATCACCCCACCGTCAACCACCTTCTTAATAAATAATCTAATAAAATTTAATTTAGTTAAGCGTGTTTATGACAAAAATGATAAACGAATAATTCGCTTAAATATCAGTAACAAAGGTAAAAAGGAATTACAAGCAGGCTTTGCAAAATCAAGAAACCATTTACATAAAAAATTATCTCTTTTATCAACAAAAGAGCGCCAAGATTTTATATCAATTTTAAAAAAAGTCTCCTTATTAATTAATAATAAATAATAATGAATATTAAAGCTTCTTTTTTTCTAGCCCGAACATCGATTTTCAGAGGCAGTAAGGGCACCCTAGCAATGACAATATTAATTATGACATTAGCTTATGTTAACCTAATTTTTATTTCATCTATTTTTGGTGGGATTGTAGAGGCTATTAATGAACAATCAATAAATAATTTATATGGTAATATTGTTATAGCTCCAACTGATGATGAAATTTACATAAATAATAAAGATGCTATGAGCTCTATAAGTTCAATACCGGGCATAATTGCTGCTTCAGCTCACTATGTAAATGATGTTGTAATTAGTTATGATGAAAATAATGATGGTCGCGACATCCAACAAGGAAAATGGCTAATAAAGTCTGTTAACGTAGAAGATGAAAAAAAAGTTACTCAAATTAGTGATTCTATTATTGAAGGAGAATATTTAGAACCTAATGATAGAGATAAAATAATTATAGGAAAAGAAATAGCTGGAAAACATGGTGGAGAATTAGATCATCTTAGCTTAGGAGGCGTCTATGTCGATGATAAAATAGAGGTTAAATTTAACAACGGCATTAGAAGAACCTACACTATAAAAGGCATTTTTTCTACCAAAAATAGCCAAGCAGACCAGATGGCTTTTATAACTACAAAAGAAATGGAGTCAGTTTTACGCATTCATAATTTAGCTTCAGAAATAATAATAAAAATTGATGAAAAAGGTCAAGAAGAAACATACATAGAACAAATAAGACAATCAGGATTTTATAATGAAGATATAAAAACTTGGGAGCAATTAACAGGTTTTACTTCTAGTGCTAGCAAAAGCTTTACGATGATTAGCATTATACTAGGAGTTATTGGCACAATTGTAGCTGGAATAACAATATTCATTATTATTTTTGTCAGTATTGTAAATAAAAGAAGACAAATAGGAATACTAAAAGCCATTGGGATGAAAGAAAGTACTATAATATTATCCTTTGTTATGCAAGCTATATTCTATGCTATTGTTGGAATTATCATTGGAATTAGCATAATATTATTTATTGTTAGACCATTTTTTATAAACAATCCACTAGATTTTCCAGTTGGTTGGGTATCACTGAAAATAACTTTTAATATAATTAAAATAAGTAATATTAGTCTTATAGTCGCAGCCTTAATAGGTGGCTTTATTCCAGCTTTTAGAGGTACCAGAGAAAGTATTTTAGATGCTCTTTGGGGTTAAATTTTATAATAAAAATATAAATGATTATTGAAGTAAAAAAATTAAAAAAAACTTACGAAGGAAAAGTGCCAACTCATGCCCTCAAAGATGTTAGTTTTGGTATTAAAAAAGGAGAGTTTGTAGCTCTAATGGGGCGTAGTGGCTCTGGCAAGTCTACTCTTCTTCACCAACTTGGTCTTTTAGATGCTCCCAGCTCTGGGGAAATAATTATAGACGGAATAAATGTGGTAGGCTTTACGGAAAAACAAAAAACCGAATTTCGTTTAAAGAAATTAGGTTATGTCTTCCAGTCTTATGCTTTATTACCAGAATTAACAGCTTTGGAATCAGTTTATTTGCCTCTTATGCTTTCGGGTATTAGTAGAAATGAATACATTAAAAAAGCTACTAAAATGCTAGAGAAAGTTGGTCTTGGTGAACGCATAAACCATCTACCAAAAGAAATGTCTGGAGGAGAGCAACAAAGAGTAGCTATAGCAAGGGCGTTAGTGAATGACCCCGCTATTTTATTTGCTGATGAACCAACGGCAAATCTAGATAGCGAGTCATCAGAAACAATCTTAAAATTATTTAAAAAACTTAATAAGGATATTGGACAAACTATCATAATGGTGACTCATGAATTAGACGACAAGAAACATGTTGATAGAGTTATTTGGCTCAAAGACGGTATAATAAGCTCAGAATAAATTTAATTTATAAAGTAAAACAGACCTAAGTTTGTTAAATTGATTATTTTTTAATCCTTGATCATTTTTTATAATCCTGTTTAAATAATCGGTTAACAAACATCTTGGCTTAGTCTCAGCAGTGTTTACTTCGTTCAAGCATCGTTTCCGTCTTTCGAATCCCTTCTCTGCTGTCAACAAACAAAAAATGACCCAAAGAAATTTGGGTCATTTTTGTTCGCGGAGAGGAAGGGATTCGGTCACGAGTTTCTAAGTTCACTTAATCGCTACGCGATTTGCGTTCACTAAGAACTCGCGACCCCGCCTCGCGGTGCCTACGTTTTACTTCGGCACATCGCTCCGGCTTTCTCATCCCCGGCAAGCCAAGCAGTTGGCTTGCCGCCTCTCCACTCACTCAAAAAGACGCCATTTTGGCGTCTTTTTTCGTTCGCGGAGAGGAAGGGATTCGAACCCTTGAAGGGGTTTCCCCCTTAACATCTTAGCAGGATGCTGCTTTCAGCCGCTCAGCCACCTCTCCAATTTGAATTTATTGAATAAATTATGTGTAAAACAAAAATTGTTATACAGCACAAATTATGCTACAATATAGACATATTATAAAATATAACAAATAATGTCAACGATATGTCTAAAAACAAAAAAAATAAAAATCAGGCAAAAAAGATAGAAAAAGAAAATCTTTATCCTGCTTGGCAAATAGATGAATTTGTTAAGCATCAAAGAAATAAAAAATGGTATATAATTGCCTCCATCGTAGCTTTGTTATTAATAATCTGGGCGATTATCGATAAAAATTATTTCTTTGCTTTAATAATAATATTATCTAGCGCCTTAATAGTTTTTTACGACGGAGAAAATCCTAAAAAAATTATGGTAGAAATCCAACACGATGGACTTTTTGTAGGGGAACCTTTCTATGAATTTCAATCAATTTCTAATTTTTATATAATCTACAAACCTCAAGAAAAAATAAAGAAATTATTTTTAGAATTTAAAAATCCACTAAAACACAGATTATCAATTCCCCTAGAAGATCAAGATCCAGTTGAAATTAGAAAATTTTTACTAAAATATTTAAAAGAAGATTTAGAAAAAGAAAATGAACCTCTTTCTGAAGGTCTTTCTAAATTGTTCAAAATATAGATATGGAATATGACGTTATAATTGGTCTAGAAATACACGCCGAAGTAAATACTAAAAGCAAAATGTTCTGCTCTTGCGCTAATGACCCTTTTAATTCTGAGCCCAACAAAAATGTATGTCCAGTTTGCTTGGCTCACCCCGGAACATTGCCTAAAGCCAATAAAGAAGCGATTGAAAAAATAATTCTTTTGGGCCTAGCTTTGAATTGCGAAATAAATAAACTTAGTAAATTTGATAGGAAAAATTATTTCTATCCTGATTTACCAAAAGGTTATCAAATATCACAGTTCGATTTACCTTTTGCTCACCACGGGTATTTAGAAACAAATAAGCAAAAAATAGAAATAACCAGAATTCATCTCGAAGAAGACACTGGTAAATTAAATCATCCCACTGGCAAGAATTACACCCTAATAGACTTTAATCGAGCTGGAGTGCCCTTAATTGAGCTAGTAACAGAGCCAGTGATTAAAGATGCCATTACCGCTAAAATTTTTTGCCAAACATACCAACAAATCCTTCAATATTTAGAGATTAGTAACGCCAATATGGAAAAGGGCGAGATGAGATGTGAGGCTAACATTAGTTTACAAAAAAAAGAATCATGGGTTAGAGATAATAAAGGCGGAGTAATTGCTAAAAATGGCCAGAAGCTAAACTCAAAAGTAGAAGTAAAAAATATTAACTCTTTCAAATCTTTAGAGAAAGCTATTAATTTTGAAATAAAAAGACAGGCTGAAATTTTAGATAAAGGTGGAGAAATTTTACCAGAAACCAGAGGTTGTAGTGATAATACTGGAGAAACTTTTAGTCAAAGAATAAAAGAAAGCAGTGCTGATTATCGTTATTTCCCCGAACCAGACATATTGCCAATTAAAACCAGCGAAGAAGATATTGAAAATATCAGAACTAAAATTGGAGAATTACCTCACAAAAAGAGAGAAAGATTTATTGAGCAATACAATATATCACCAGAAATAGCCGAAACTTTAATTAGTGACAAAGATACGGCTAATTGGTTTGAAATGGTTATTTCTGAACTTCAGGAATGGACCAAATCCTTAGGTCAATCTTGGGAAAATCAAGAAATAAAGCTAGCCAAAATGACTGCTAACTGGATAACCAGCGAACTTTTTAAATTATTAAAAGATTCTAAAAGTAAAATTAAAGATTTAAAAGTTACGGCTGAAAATTTTGCCGAACTAATTTCTTTAATCTATCAAGAAAAAATAAATTCTAGTTCCGGCCAAAAAATATTAAAAATTATTTTTGAAAAAGGAGGAGATCCAAGCAATATCATGACTGAAATGGGATTAGAACAAAAGGATGAAGAAAATTCTCCTGAATTAGAAAATATAATAAAAGAAGTAATTAGTGAAAACAAAGAACAATTTGAAGACTACAAAAATGGTAAAGAATCTATTTTGCAATATTTTATAGGTCAAATAATGACCAAAACTAAAGGAAAATATAATCCTAAAAAAATAATAGAGATTATAAAAAATCTCTAAAAAATATGAAAACAAGAAAAAAAGCCTATACCCTAGCTGAAATTGTTTTAGCCGTAATGATTATTGGGCTTATCTTTTCTATTGTTTCAGTTTCTTTATCAGAAATAAGAAGAAGTTCTCGAGACACAAGAAGAATTAGTGATATTGCTCAAATTCAATTAGCTTTAGAAGAATATTATCGAGATGAAGGTTTTTATCCTGACACCTTAAACCTAGGAGAAAACTTAATCGGATCTACTACTAACAGAATTTACATGATAAGAGTACCGCAAAACCCTCAACCAGCAGCGCCAAACTGTGAACCAAATAATTATCAATACACTAAAGATGGAGATTCCTATCAAATTAAATTTTGTTTGGAAAAAAATATAGACGAATATAATACTGGGCAAAATTGTTTAAGTCCGATAGGAGAAATAGAATGTTTACCCTAAAAAAGATTTAATAAATTTAACAACATCATTTTTATTTTCAAGCCAAACAATTTCAGCACCATTTTTCTCCCATCTCCTGAACCAAGACATTTGTCTTTTAGAAAACTGACAAATAGCTACAAATAAGCGATCAATTAATTGTTGTTCGCTTATTTTATTTTGCAGGAATAAAGATATAAAACGATATTCTAAACCAAAACTTTCTAGTCTTTCATAACTAACACCAGATTTATGAAGTCTTTTGACCTCGCCAATCATGTCTTCGTTATTTATCCTATCTAACAATCTTTTATATATTTTTTCTTTAACCACCGCCCTTTCTGGGTTAAGTCCCAAAATCAAAAAATCATATTTTCTTTTACCTCTTTTTGCTTCAAAAGATTTTTCATTCAACAAAACCTCTAAATAACGAGCCAACCTTCTTTTATTATTTAAATCGCTATTATTTAAACTAAGAAAAAATTTTTTGTTAATACTCTTAATTCTTTTTTGTAACTCTGAAATCTCTAAAGACTCAAATTCATCTCTTTTCTCAAAAGATGGTTTTGATTCAGATAATAAATAATTATCAACTACTGCCTCTAAATATAAGCCACTACCACCAACTAAAAAAGGCAACTTCCCCCTACCCATAATATCATCAATAGCCAAAAAAGCCTGTTTTTGATAATCAGCTAAATTAAAAATTTCTTGCGGATTAACTATATCTATTAAGTGATGATTTATTTTCTTATCTTCAAAATAATACTCAGCTAAATCCTTGCCGGTACCAATATCCATACCCCTATAAACTTGACGACTATCAGCGCTAACTATTTCTCCGTTAAATTTATCAGCCAACCTTACCGCCAAAGATGTTTTTCCGCTAGCAGTCGGACCCAAAACAACAACCACTTTCCCTTTTTTTTGAGAAATTTTTTTCTTTTTATCTTTACTATACTTGGGAATACTTAAACATGAAAAGTCGTAACCAACAATCTTGGCTTGAAGTTCAAACTCGAAAACATTAGTAATTTCCACTTTAACAAATTTACCAATAAAATCATTAGGACAAGCAACTTTATGACTTATTCTCACAAGCTTGGAAGTTCTAGTTCTACCAGTTAAAAAACCTTTGCGATCAAAACCTTCTATTAAAATATCCACTACTTTATTTAGATATTGTTGATTATTTTTTAAGGCCGTTTTCCTTAAAATAATATTCAGCTCCCTTTCTCTCCTTTTCTTTTCGGATAGACTAACATCATCTTTCAAATAAGAAGAAACTGTTTTGTAACGAGGACTATACTTAGAAATATAAACCAAATCAAAGCTTATTTCTTTAAAAAGCTTTTTAGTGTTGTTAAAGTTTTTTATTTTTTCTCCCGGAAAACCAACAATAACATCACTAGTAATTGAAGCCGAAAAACCATTTTTAAAATCCAGAGACTCTCTAATCTTTTTAACCCTTTCTTTATAAGTCTCAATTGTATACCTTCTATTCATTGCCTCTAAAATATGATTATCACCAGACTGAACAGCTAAATGAAAATGCTCGCAAAGATGTTTTGTTTTTTTTAAAACTGTAATCAACTTATTACTAACATCTTTAGGGTGACTAGAAGAAAATCGTAGCCAAAAATCTCCTTCCAATTTATCAACCATAGACAAAAGGTCGGCAAAATCAATTTTTTTATTTTTTAATTTAAAACCAAATTCCTCTTCTATCCTATCGTCACTATCTACTTTGTAGCTATTAACATTCTGAGCTATCAAGCTTATTTCTTTATAGCCCTTTTTAATTAATTTTTGCACTTCTTTTAAAATATCATAGGCTGGACGATAAACTTCTCTACCCCGAGCATAAGGAACCACACAATAAGAGCAAAAATTGTTACAACCGTTACCGATAGGTACAAAAGCCGAGAAGCTAGAGGAATAATCAGCTGCCAATTCTAAATAATTATTTTCTTTTTTTGTAATTTTTTTAATTGTTGGAAAAAAATTTTTCAACTTTTTATCAAAATTTAATAAATCAGAAATATTAAACCAAATTTTTACCCTGCCTTTCAAACTTTTATGCAAATCATCCCTATCACTAAGACAGCCAGTAACCACAATCACTGTTTTCTTATTATTTTTATAGATTCTATTAATAAGCCCATGGATACGATCTTCAGCTGCCTGCTTTACACCACAAGTAACAAAAATTACTAATTTGGCTAACAAAAAATCAGGCTCATTTTTAAAACCAAGTTTTTCCAAATAAAAACGAAGCCTTTCGCTATCAGCCACATTCATTTGGCACCCAATTGTAATAATATTATAAGTCATGTCTAATTTTGTCATTCCCGCACCTTGCCTACCGGTAGGCAAAAAAACTGGAATCCAGATCAATATTTAACTGGATCCCAGCTTTCGCTGGGATGACAGAATGAATAAAGTTTATACAAAGAAAAGGTTTCATTAATTTCCTCTACTAATTCAATCTGTAAATCAAAATCCTTTAACCTTCTGCTATTTAAATATTCTAAATCCTTTTCCGGAAAAGTAAAATTAAAATAATAAACCGGCAAATAATCAACCAGCCTGCTATAATTTCTGTTCATGTTGTCATCATTAAAACGACCAACAATTACTTTTCTTTCTGGAAATAAAAATTTATCATGGTATTCAGTTATTACTACTGAATTATTTTCAGTTAAATCAATAACCCTAGAAACCTCTGCTATAGCTCTTTCTGTTTTGGGAAAATAATGTTTTAAACCCTCCTCTGAGCCACTATAAACATATTTGAAGGATAAGAACACTAGGGATACAAGAAATAATACTGACAAAGAATTTGAAAATATTTTTCGTATTTTCTCTTTTTTTATAAAAACAAAGATTACTCCAATTTTTAATATAAAATAAGAAACAAAGGGCAAGATACCAATATAAACTGGTAACCAATAACGGGTATAAGAATTACCGATTGTAAATCGACTTGGATCAGGATTATCAACAAACTTCCAAGAACCATAATAAAAAATCAAGAAGATTGAGGCTAAAAACCAGGAAACAAAATAAGGATAAAATTTCTTTAACTTCTTTTTCTCTGTAAAAATATAAGCAGCAAAACCCAACACTGCTGGCCAACATAAATACCAAAACATTTTCACAAAATATTTATCAAACATTTCCAAGGATTGAAGAGGGTAAAAACCGAAATAAAAAACAGTTTTAAAAACAAATTTTAAAAGAATTTTAACATCTGCTAAGCTACCAGTAAAAACAGATTTTATTATCCCTCCCCCAGCCTGGCTAATTTGGCTAATAGACTTATTCATTTCATAATAACCACCATAAAAAGGAGAGCCATATAAAATTTGATTATTATAAAAAACAGGCAAGAGAGCTAAAACAAAGAAAGAAACAAGAACTGTTAATCTTAATAAACTTAATTTTTTAATTTTTATAATCAAAAACAAAAAGGCAGCCATTAATAACCAAATAAGCTCAGAAGATCGAACGGCGATGGCCATACCAAAAAACAAACCACTAAGAGCTGAAAACAAAAAATCGACAGAAAATAATTTTTTTAAATATTTATCTTCATCTTTTTCCGGCGAAGGTATTCTTTTTTCAAATAAGACTGACAGAAAATAAAGGCCAATAATCAAAAAAGACAGAAATAAAACATTGTGAAACAAACTGCGAGCCGAATAATAAATTAAGACAGGAAAGGAAAATAATAGCAAAGTGGAGATAAAAGCATTTTTACTATCAAATAATTTCTTGATCAACAAATAATAAAAGACCAAAGCCAGAGCGGCAAAAAAAGGAGTTAAATAAGGAATTATGCCAATGCCAAAAACTTTAGCTAAAAAACCATAATAAATAGTCATCCCCAAGAAACTAACTGGTTTAATAAAACCACCTTCGCTAATATAACTTCTAGGACGAACAATATCTTCGGCTATAAGATTATATTTTTCAAAAACATAAAGATCGCCAGTTTGAGCATATAGTTTAGTAAAGACATAATTGGCATTTTCATCGGGTGAGAAAAACTTTAAAAAATCGTTTTTTTCTTGAAAATTAGGCAAAACTGAAGTCATTAACAAAAAAAACACAGAAAAAAGAATAACAAATAATAAAAATTTGTCTTTTTTGACTACTCTTTTTATATAATTTTTTAATCTATTCATGATATTCATAAAGAAAGCTTAACAAAAAAGGTCTTAAAAATCAATAAAGAGTCACCCCAGGTGACTCTTTATTATAAAAATTGATAAAAAAACTATCTAGTCATATTTTCTAAATGTTTAACAACTGCCTCCTTTAATTTTTCACTAGATATTTTACCATCTTCAATGTTTACATATTCAGTTTTCAAAGCTCCAACCTCAATAACATCTTCGCTGACGCTAATATCTATCACCTTGCCATCTTTCATCTTCAAGGCAAAATTACCATCATTATCAGTTGATATTGCTCTAATTTTCTCTGAAAAATCACCTAAAGCCTCTTTGATTTTAGTAGGGCTACTAAAAACATCTCTAACGCTTGCTAAATTCTCACTAGCATTTTCTACGGCTGGAGTAATTTCTTCCAAAACAGTCACAAATGAATCATCGATCGACCTTATTGGACCATTGGCATATTGAATCTCAAACTTAATACTGCCATCTTCTTGAACTAAGGGGTTTATTAATTTTATTTCATTAATATCTTTAACATAGTCAGGAAATTTTACTTTATAATTATCAATTATTATTGACTTGCCCTCATCCTCAATTTTAACATTCTCCCATCCACCAGCCTTTAAATAACTAGCCCATTCATATCTTTCGGCTAGACTATTTAAATTATTCTCTCCCAAATCAAGACCGCCCTCTACTACAGCTCCCAGCTCACCTTCAACATCAGATGACACATCAACCAAGCCATCACCAGCTTTAACATAAGTCATTTCTCCAGCTGTATTCAATTCTGGCTTAAAAGTTTCCATAGCTCCATTGTCGTAAACAACCTTGAAATAGACAGGTTGACCACCGCCACCACCATATTCTGGCGCAATATTGCTAATTTTATTCAAACCAAAACTTGAAGTTTTGAAATCAATAATATTATTGTCCACACTAATTGTCTTATTAGGATAATTAACTCCATGTTCACTAAAATTTTCCAACAAATTACTATTTAAATTCCCACTAATCATTTCGTTGGCGTTACTAGCGCTCTCTGGGGTAACATAAACACCACCTTGGTCACCCACTAAAATATTTCCCAATTGATCATCCTGAACAGGATTATTAGCTGGAATAATTTCTTGAAATTGATAAATTTTTGGCAATTCCACACCTTCAACTTCTTCTCCAGCTGGCATTTCATTAAAGACAACCGAACTTCCATCTTTCATTTTTATTATATATTTGTCACCATCAAGCTCAACACTAGCTACTTTATCGTTTGAAAAATTAGGAATTTCATTAGTACCAACAAGTGTTGCTCCATCATCATTAATTAAGGTTCCATTTTCTAAACTTACATCCCAGTCTTCCAAGGGATTAGCGTTGGCAATTTCACCTTCTACTTCACTGCCAACAATGTTACCTCCCGCAACTTGATTTTCCACTATATTATTTTTAACAAAATTCATTTTACCATTTTCATCTAAGCCAAGCTCATACTTGGACATATCTATTGGTTTTATCGGTTCTATTTTTTCTCTAACTACTCCACCCTCATTAATATTTTCTTTAACTGCTCCATAAAGTGGGTTATTTTTAACTCCACTTTTACAAACAACATAAACTTCTCCATCTTCACCAAGCATAACTTGGTCACCAGGATGAACTGTTTTGCTAAAAGCAGCTGCTTCAGTTATTTCGCCAGTTTCAGCATCGACAAAATTTACTTTATATTCATTGTTCATGTGGCCACCAAATATTTTAGAAACTCCATTTCCTTTTTCTAAGGTAACAACCTTATTTACATTGCCCATTTTCTCCAAAGATTCAATGGCCTTAGGGCTCATATTTTCAACGTCAACTCCAGCTAAAGATAAACTCTCGCCTATGCCACTGTCAACCTCCACATAACTTTCCACTGATCCCAGATTTGATTCTAAAACATTTTCTTTTATAAAACTATTCTCGAAATCAAAATTGTTTGCCTCAACTCCATTTACAGAATTAGCCATACCGACTGAGTCAACAGCACTAAACTCGTTAGCTTCATTAATAGCTGAAAAACCGCTCATAACAGCTTTTTCAAAATCTTCATTATTAGTTAAACCTTGTTCAAAATCAGAAGTGTCAATATTGGAAAGTAAATCCTGCCCCTCTCTAATCAAAGCACCAACTCCAGCAAAAGCACCAGCAGTTAAAGCACCATAGATAGTTTTTTTGATAATATAATTTTTCCTTTCCCTGGATAAATCTTCGGCATGTCTATCTAAGATTTTATCTAAAAGTTTTTTACCAGCAATAAATTTACCGTCAACACCCACTCTATCCATTCTAGCTAATTGATTTTTGTTGCTTTCCTCTAATGAAAACAAAACCTCATTTATTTCTTCTCCGGCCAAAATAAGTTCAGCCTCGTCCAAGCTTCTTTGTAAATCCAAATAATTTAATGCCTTTTTTTCATTAGAGCCAAAATTAACCAATTCTTTAGAAACCTTCTCTCTGGTGAACATCATTCTAAGTCTTAATGACTCAGTTAATTCTTTTAATTTATTATAATCTGGCTTTTCCTTGGAAGACTCAGTTAAATATTCATTCTTTACTTTTTCAGATAAAGATTCTAATTTATCAACCAAGCTTTCAGCACTAGCTATATTTAATTTTTCAATATTTTCTTGAGTCAATTTCTCATCAAGTTTTAAAAACTCAATTTTTAAATCAAGATATTTTTTTACATCTTCTTGATTAGCATCCTTGCTCTTCATCCAAGCATCGGGCTCCAAAAGGAATTCAGCTGGAACTAATTTATCCATTTGTTTTTTAATATTTTTCCTTTTTAAGGCCAATGGACTTTCTTTCTTTTCTTTATAGACAGCTTTTTTGTCCTGTGTTTTTATTTTTTCCTTAGCCCTTTTATTGGACCTAAGAGCGCCAATACCCATTACAAGCGGAATAGCTAAAGCTGACAAAGATAATGCTCCAGTTATTGAACGAACAGCATAACCCGAAGCGGTATAAGCAGCTTTCTCTTTACTGCTCATTGATGAAATAATTTTCTTAAAAAATCCTGGATTTTTAACGGCCTGTTTCCATTCTTCACTCAAAACAGAATCATTACTAAAATCCCTAACCATTCTTAATTGAAGATCAGCTTTATTTAAATTACTTAAGTTTTCTTTGGAAGCACCCAAAGTTTCAACTATTTTAGTTCGAGATTCTAAATATTTATTTCGAGCATCTTCATATTTTTTTTGGTCAGTTTTACTAGCACTTTCATAGGCCATCTCTTTGGGAATGCTTAAAAACTCATTAGCAGCTAAATTTAATTCATCAATAGCCTTTTTCTGATCTTCATTCATGCCCTCTTTAGTTTTTAACAAAGAGACTTCTGTTTTGCCATCTTTTTCAGATACATCTATTTCTAGAGTACTAATTATTTCCGATAAAGAATTTAATTTTCCCTCATGATTTTCATTAATGCCTTTTTTATTTAATTCTTTTAATTTTTCCTCCCTACTTTTGTTAGCCAAACGATTCTCTTTAAAACTTTTTCTGATTTTGCTAAAAAGTCCCTTAACCTCACCCACCGAAGAATTGGCCTCAGACCTTGATTCCTCTGTAAACTCCTCTAAAATTATCCCTTTTAAATTTTTTAAAACCAAAAGTTTCGAACCAGAACTTAGTTCGTTAAATTTTTTATAAGCCTCACCTTTTAATTTTTCATCATTAATACCCAATGATTCTAATTCTTTTTTTAACATTTTTGAAATTTCAACTTCCTGTTTATTTTCTACCTCTTCACTAGACGACTCCTTGTTTAAAACTTCCTCATTTTTTTCTGAATTTACAAGCTCCTTTTCTTCTTCAGAATATTTTTTATTATTAAAAAGTTCTAATTCTTTTACGGGAATAAATTTTCTAAGAATTTCACCTGAATCATTTTTTTTCATAACAGTAGCCATGCTATCTTGAATCCCCATAAGTTTCCAATCTTTTTCAATGCTTCCATTAGATCTTTTTACGGTAATGGTTTCAAAATCTTCAGCAAAATTCTCTTTTGATTTATTTCCTTCAAATTCATTCTCTAAACTTTCCTTAACTTCTTCAATTTTTTCCTTTCCCCCCTCTGCAATCTTTTTTTCTTCTGGCTCCTCAGCTAATTTATTTATTTTTTCAACTGAGCCTTTAGCTTTTTTGCTAACATATTCTACGCCATATTTTTTTAATCTTTCAACCAAAACTTCTTTTTCACCTTTAAACTGCTCTACACCACCTCGATCCAGTCTCTTTAATCTAACCTCTATTTTTTTAATCTCCTCTTTTGTATTCACCTCACTAAAACCAGCTTCGGTTGCCTTTTTTCTAAATTCTTTATCCTCAGCTGTTTCTGTTGTTTTGTTTTCTTTGTTTGACATAATTTTATTTTTAGAAGTATTAATTTTTATTAATTTATTTTTTAAAAAATTATTAATTATTTAAATCGCTATCAATCTTTTTTCTAATTTCATCCATTTTAGAAAAAGCGGCCTTAACGTCCGCTCCCTTTAAACTTGATAGTTTTTTTAATTTAAAATTATTCAAAGAACTTATAGTTTCTAACTCTATTTTTTCAATAGCTAAAACAGCCTCATCTATTTTTTGACTTATAATGTTAAAGTCATTTTTTTGATTTTCTTCTTTCATTTGTGACATATAAATAATTTAACTTAAGATTATAACATATTTATAAAAAAAAGTCAATAGAAATTTTAGTCTCTTTTATAATAATATAATAGCAAATATAAAGCCTAAAAACAATAAATTTTATTTATTTTTCTCAGAAAAATAGTATTCCAATATTTCCCCGGCTATAGTAACTGGCGGACCACTGCCCTCTTCTCCTTCTTCTAATAAAATAGTTAAAACTATTTCTGGTTCATCATAAGGAGCGAAAGAAGTAAACCAAGCATGGGGCGTTTTATTTGTACCCCACTGGGCAGTACCGGTTTTACCTGATATTTCATAAGGCAAGAGATTTAAACGCTGAGCACTGCCAGAAATAACAGTTTGTCGCATACCCTCTTTAACTATCTCTATATTTTTAGGATCTATAAAATCATCTTTAATTGTTTCTGCTTTAATTTCTCTAATTAATTGATTATCACCATCTAAAACTTCCCTTACTAAATGAGGACGATAAAGTTTGCCTCCATTGGCAAAAAAAGCAGTAAAATTAGCGACTTGCAAAGGAGTGACTAAAATGTCTCCTTGACCAATAGAAACATGATAAGTGTTACCAATATACCAAACTTCATCTCGAGACTCCTCTTTCCATTCAGGTGTTGGAACAAAGCCTTTAGCTTCTTGAGGCAAGTCTAAACCACTCTGAGATCCTAGTCCAAAAGAATTCAAATATTTAACAATCCTGTCAATTCCTAAGCCAACAAAATTTTCATAACCACCTCCAATATAATAAAAAAAGGTATTAACTGATTCCGCCAAAGCTTTTTTAACATTGGTCAAACCATGACCGCCAGCTTTCCAATCAGGGAAATACCATTGGCTAACCCTTATTCCGCCAGAACTATTAATATAAGTACTTTCCTTAATAACCTTTTCTTCCAAAGCTGCCACGGCTATAATTGGCTTTAAGGTTGACCCCGAAGGAAAATTACCACTAACAGCTCGATTAAAAAGAGGTCTGTTAGGATTATTTAATAAACGACTATAATCAGCTTGGCTAACCCCACCAGAAAATATATTATTGTTGTAAGTTGGCCAAGAAACTAGAGATAATATTTCTCCATTTTGTGGATTTAAAGCCACAACTGAAGCTCGACTAAGATTATTTTTTTTAAGATGATCTTTAAGTATCTCTTCAATCTTTAGTTGTAATTTAGAATCTAAACTTAAAACTAGATTAGAACCATCAATCGGTGGAACTTCATTAATTATTTTTTTTTCTCGACCCAAGGCATCAACTTCAACATATTTTTTACCCTTCTGTCCCTTAAGTTCATTTTCATAAAAATATTCTAAACCAGTTTTACCAATATAATCAATAAGAGAATACTCTTCTCCAAAAATATCCAAATCTCTTTCTGATATTTTTCCAGTATAGCCAATAACATGAGAAAGGCTTGGTAAAAATTCATCAGAAATTACATATGATCTTTTCATTTTAACAGACAAAGAAACGCCTGGCATCTTTTCTGTTTTTAGAGAAATAGCAATGGCTGATTCATAATCAAGATTATCCATTATAAATAAAGGTCTAAAAGATTCTAAAGACCCAATTTTTATTTTATCCAACTTATCTTTAACAAAATAAAAATAGCTGCTATCCTTCAAGAAAACAAAGGAAGAGTAGTTTTCCGAAGACTTGTTTCTATTATAATTTTCCACCTGTCGTGAATCATTAGAAATTTCATCATCAATAATAAAGGCCAATTTACGTAAAATTTCATCACGCTCCAGTTCACCCTTAGGCATATCAGAAGGAACTAAATACAAAACAAAATTTGCTTCATTTTTAACTAGAGGAATTCTATTGGAATCGTAAATAACACCTCTTTTTGGTTCAATGCTAATTGTTTTAACTCTATTTCCCTCAGCTAGGGCTCGATATTCATCACCCTTAAAAATTTGTAACCAAAAAAGTCTAAAAACTAAAACCAAAAAGAAAATAACCAAAAAAGAAAAAACATGCTTAACTTTATCAAAATCAAAAGTCTTTTTTAAAGTTTCATTATTGTTTTCACCAAATAAAAAAGAATCCTCCATCCACCCTAAATGATAAAAAGAGTCCTTAAGATTACCAAATTTAAATTTTTTTTCTTTAACCACAAAAGGGTCAAAATCTTTCTTATTTTTGCCAAACATCAGTTTTATTTTAGCATTTTTAAATAAAAAAAGACACCCCAGAAGAGGTGTCTTTTTTATATTTTAAACTATCTTGTAGCTGTAATAGTTTTGTTTTCTGCTAAAGGAGCTTCAACTGTTATTCTGCCAGTAGTTGAAGAAGATACCACTGTGTAGTTAGCAGTACTTGTAGCATGAGGATCGCTTGGTAATGCAACCAAATACTTAGGAATTAAAACAGACAAATCAACGTTACAAGATGTAGCCTTCGTTGTTTCAATACAAATATCAGCTCCAGTGTCTGTATCAGCCGGAATTGATGTTGGTAAATTACCATCATTGTCAATAGCATATTGATAAACACCATTTAAAATTGTGTTTACGTCTGACCATCTTTGAGCGTCTCTAGTATCAGCCAACTGTTTTCCTGGATTAATAGCCAAGATAACAATACTAGCTAAGATAACCAAAGCAGCTACTGCTAACAAGATTTCTAATAATGTGAAACCTTGATTTCTTTTTTTATTCATAATTTTTTTTATTTTTATAAATTACTAAAAAGCAATTTATAAAAAATTAAATTAATTAATTTATATAATAAAAAAATAACAAACATATCGACCTTTATTATTTTTTTATCTCAAAAACAATATAACACAAAATTTAAAAATCTCCAAATTTTTGATAAAAATAAAATATGTGTACAAAATATATAATTAAAAATCAGCGATTTCCTGCCAAGAAGCAATATTTATATTTGGACTAAAAGAATCAACAACAACCCTTTCCCGTCTAACACTCCCCCGAATCTCAGACCAAGATTCTATAACTCTTTCCTCTCCAGTACCATGATAAATAGAATAATTACAAGTATCATCACCCAAAGACAAAACAAAAGAACCAAAAATATTAGTATCAAAAGCAATCTCTTGCAGAGCATACTCTGAGCAAGTATTAGCCAACAATCTAGCCTGATTAGCATTATTAGTACTTAAACTATTTTTACTGGAATTAATATTTACTAAAACAATCATCAAAGAAATAGATAAAACTATTGAACTAATTATTAGAACAGTAATCAAAACAATAAATCCTGCTTGTTTGTTTGTTTTTAACATATCACTTTTTAAGCAAATTAACTGTGCCAGAAAAAACTTTGCTATACTTATATTCATTTTTACTATTAGCAGAGTTATACGAAACATCAAAACTAAAAGAAATGCTTTGCGCTTCATTTATCACTGAATTATTTTCAAAAATCAAATTACCAACCACTACATTAGAATTACTCAAATTAAAAGAACTACCATTTTCATCAATCATTAATTTATTATTTAATAAATAAAAAGATAATGGACTTTTTAAAATATCCAAATGCTCTAAAATTAAAGTATTAGCTGAAACTCCAGCTACAGGAGAAATAATAGACTGAGCATTTCTTATTTCTTGACCAATTAACATCGAAATAATTTGACCTTGTTGTTCAACTTCTAAAATAGTCCTATTCTTTATTTTATTGCTATAAAAAATATTTAAAGAAGCAAATAGAGCAGCAAAAATAGCAACAAAAAGGCTCATATAAAGTATTGTCTCTGTCAAAGTAAATGCTTTCTTTTTTTTACAAATATTATTTATTATCATAATTTAAAAACTTTTACTATCACTTCTTTTTACAGAACCATCCCCCAAAATAATATCTAAGTAATCTATAGTTTTCCCAGTAAAAACTTTTTGAAATCTCAAACTTAAATTATAAGGACCACCGGAAGGTGTTAAAACATAAGGGGTAGAAAAAGTGGCTATAGCACCAGAACTAATATTTCTATTCCATACTGAGATTCCATCAATATAAATTTGTTTAATTTTGTCAGACCCCCAAGAACCAGTAATGCCAGTAATAGAAATATTGCTCAGGCCATTGTTGTCTAAAATAATACCAGAAACATAATTATTGCTAAGAGGTGGTGGTCCTAAAACCGCCGACCCAATATTAAGATATAAATAAGAAGAATCACTTAAATTAGTGGTGCTGGCGTTTAAAACATTAGAAAGAAGAGAAACATTAGCACTTTCATCATAAGTCTTAATAGCAAAATAATAATTTGTATTCAAACTCAAACCACTAACTTTTGCGGACTGAATAGTGCCAGCTATTTCAGGACTAGGAGGGGTGCTAAAAATAGTGGCTAAATCCCAATTACTATCATCTATAATATTTTGAGAATATCTAATTTCATAATAAGATGCCAAACCGATCATTCCATCATCACCCGGTGCCGTCCAGGAGAGAGTAACTGATTCATGATCTTGAACGGTTGAACTAAGATTAGTAATTGTCCCTGGAGGAATTAAGTCTGCCCCACCACCAGCAAAAATATCAACTAATTTTTCCGAAAAATCTTCCATTATAAAACGAGTATAAAAATCTATTCCGTTTATTTTTTTACTGAAATTAAAAACAATTGAATAAGGGCCACTCAGTGGACCCAAAACAAAGGGACTACTCAAAGTAAGAGTTGATCCTGAGGTAGCAGAACCAGACCACAAGGTTGTACCATTAATCTGAATTGATGATATTCTGGTATTAGCATTAACTCCCGACCAATTAACAACTATTTCTTCTAATATTATAGAAATAGCTGAAGAAGTATTTAGTAGCTCTGTGCCAATAACTTGATTTTTATTAACAGGGTTAACTCGACTATTAATAGTATTAACCTCTAAATAATTGGCCTGACCTAAAGGAGGCGGAATTATTTCTCTATCGGCACAATAAGTAAAATTAATTGAACTACCAAAAACAATAGTTTCATTGCCAGCAAGACCAGAAACACTCAAAATTGGTTCAGCAAATGACCAATTAGCGTCCCAGACATTATTAACAATACCATTCTTAGGGTAGGTATCTAAGATAATATCCAAGTCCCAAATAATCGGGGTAATTGACTCGGTTGTTAAAGTAACAGTTGCACAATAACCGTCTTCCCAGTCACTATCAATATTAATAGCCACATCTATCAAGGATGCTTGTTCTGTTTCTTGCCAATTAGTTAAATATCTATACTCAGAAATACTAACTAGTCTTCCAGGACTTTTAAACCAAGTAACTAAAACAGCTATTTTTTTAACATTTTCAGAAACAGTGCTAATAGTAATCACTCTAGTAAAATCACCCACCTGATCACTCTCACCAAGAAAAGACCATTCTCCTCCCGAAAAAGACAAACCGTGAACTCCATCAATTAGATTATCAAAACCCCTATCTCGTATGGTCGAAACAACTTCCAAGGCTTGACTCGCGATCAAAGAGGCTTGTAAGTTAGAGTTATCTTTATTTAAGGCATCATTAGAATAAAAAAGAAGACCCAAAAGAGAGGTTATTACCAAGGCCATTATTGAGCCAGCCAATAAAATTTCTATACCACTAAAGCCTGTAATTCTATTTTTTATTTTATTAAACATAAGCTAGTAATCAATCATTCCCTTTCTATTAATACTAATAATGATTTCTTTATTTTTCGTCTTTAATGTGATATCACCAATATTGCTTGTTTCACCAAAAATTTTAGTAAAAACAATCTCATCCAAACCTTCGGTTAAAATATTTTTATTAACCGCAATAACATCATCTTGACTAGTGTCGCGAGTAAGATAACTATCCCCCTTAAAAACAACCAAACTATCTTCTAATATTTTAACACCCCAGGAAGAATCTTCTTGACCAGAAATTGATAAAATTTGAGCTCGCCTTAAAGAACTGACTAAAATATCAGTTTTAGTACTTAAATCATCTCTGTTTTTGGCAGACAAATAAATTGGAGATAGAATAGAGGCTGATAAAACAAAAATAGAGACCGTCAGTATAATCTCCAATAAAGTAAAAGCTTTATTCTTTAAAGAAAACATAGTAAGCATTAGTTAATATTGCTTATCAAACTATAGACAGGAAGTATAATAGCTAAAGCTAAAATAACCACGCCCACCCAAACAAGAATTAAAAGAACTGGTTCTAAAATTGCAGACAAATTTCTAGTAGTTATTTCTAGTTTGTCTTCATAATTTTTACCAATCTTTAAAAGTATTTCTGGTAATTTACCTGATCGCTCACCGACAAATATCATTTCTTGAACAGAATTTGGAATTAGTTTTTCAGATTTAGAAAAATTAGCAAAACTATCTTTTAAAGAAATTCCCTCTGAAACACTCTCTGATAAATACAAATAAAAATCACCATAAAAAGGAAAGGGACTAGCTTGATTTAACAACTTTAATGACTCATTAATAGAAAATCCAGCCTGAAGTAATGTGCCTAAAATATAACCAAAACGAGAAAGCTCTGACTCTAAAACCAATCTTCTTGTGCTAAAAAAATTAAATAGAAATTTTTGTCCAATTACTTTTGTTTTTTTGTTAACAAAAACAAAATAAAAAAATAAAAATAACAAAACAAAAAATATTGGAAAGAAAATCAAACCATAATTACCAAAAAAAACACCAACCGAAATCATTATTTTAGTTATTAAAGGCAATTCAGCTCCTAATTGCGTAAAAACAACTGATAACTTTGGCAGTAAAAACCAAGCCATGCCAGTTCCAATAATTAAAACTAAAAAAAGAACTAAACTAGGATACATTAAAGCCGAATAAACTTTATATCTAAAAAATTTTTCTTTTTGATGCTGTAGAGCTAAAATATTTAAATTTTCAACTAAATGACCGGAGTTTTCTCCGATCATAATCAAGGAAATATCTCTTTTAGAAAAAATACCCGTCTTTTCAAATGATTGCCACAAAGAGAACCCACCATCAACCGCTTCTTTAACATCTAAGACAATTTTTTTAAAATACTTATTTCTAATTCCATTTGAAATTATAAAAAGACACTCAGAAATATTTATTCCAGCTTCAACTAAGGTAGCTAAATTTTCTATTAAATAACCCTTCTTTGTACTTGAAACAATTCCCATAAATTTATAATTAAGGAAGAGCAACTCTTAATAAATCATCTAATGATGTTACACCAGCTTTAACTTTTTCCATGCCATCAGCAAAAAGAGATTTAGCATCTTGTTTTTTAGCTAACTCCCAAATTTGTTTAGCGGACGGCCTATTTAATATTAAATCTTGTAATTCTGGAGTATTTAATATTATTTCAAAAATAGCTGTTCGTCCGTTATAGCCAGTGTAACCACAAGATTCACAGCCGTGAGACTGATAAAAAACATTATTTTCTTTTTTTAAATACTTAGCAATCTCGGGGTGTTCTTTTTTAAAATCATCTTTAGAAACAGAAACACTATAACGACATTTTTCACAAAGCTTTCTAACTAATCTTTGAGCAACCACAACCCTTAAAGTGGAAGCCAACAAAAAAGGTTCAATATTCATATCAAGCAAACGAGCGATAGTGGTAGCAGCGTCATTAGCATGAAAAGTTGATAGAAGCAAATGACCAGTTAAAGAAGCATTGACCGCCATTTCAGCTGTTTCTTCGTCTCTGATTTCACCCACCATAATAACATCAGGATCTTGACGAACAATAGTTCTTAATCCCTTTAGAAAAGTGAGGTTAGTAGCTTGATTTACTTGTATTTGATTAATACCCTTTACTCTATATTCAATCGGATCTTCCAAGGTTGTAATATTAACTCTAGGATTATTTAAAAGTCTAAGTAAGGAATACAAAGTTGTTGTTTTACCAGAACCAGTTGGCCCAGAAGTTAAAATCATACCAAAAGGTCTTTGAATTTCTTTTCTCATTAAATCCCTGTCTCTTTTTTCTAAACCTATTTCATGCAAACTAAATCCTTTTATATATTTAGCCAAGATACGAATAGCAATTTTTTCTCCACCAACAACTGGCAAAATAGACAAACGCATATCAACTTCTTGTTTACCAAATTTATAACTCATTGAACCGTCTTGAGCAGAATAATGTTCATCTATTCTTAATCCTCCTTGAACTTTAATAAAGTTTAAAATATTGCTGTAATATTCATTAGATATTCTGCCCGCTTCTTGCAACACACCATCAACTCTAAAACGAATAATAGTTTCTTTTCCTTGAGGTTCAAAGTGAACATCAGATGAATTATAAGCAAGAGCATCGTTAAATATTTCGTTAACTATTTCTTGAGCAACCTTTTTACCGCCCTTAATAATATCACTAAATCTAGTTTTTAATGGCTTTTTATAAAAATAATCTAAAGCAAAATCAATGTCCTCTGGCAAAGAATAAGAAACAGTTATATTTTCTACTGGAAATAATTCACCCATACTTAAAAAAATATTTTTTGATTCTGTGGGATTATCAGAAGTAAAAAACATCTTTTCTTCATCCTCTTTAGTAAAAATTAAACGATACTCCCTAGCTATCTCTTCTGGGAACTTCAAAATCTGCTCATAAGAAGGGAGATTATTTTTTAAATCAAAATAATGAACATTTTCTGCTTCAGCCAAAGCTTGTCCTAATAATTTTTTAGTTAAAATCCCTTGATCTAAAAAATAATCAACAACCGAAGCTCCTTCGTTTATTGATTTTTTAGCCTTTTCTAAGTCAACTTTGGTTATATAATTTTGATTCAAAAGTATTTCCTGAACCTTATTGTCATCTAAATTCATAAGTTTATTTCTTGTTTTTATTTTTTATCTTTGTAGTATTTTTGTGGCTATCTTTTGTTTTTATAATTTTATCTGTATTTGTTTTTTGAGAATTATTTTTTAAAAAATCACGAACATAATTAACTATTTCAATAATCCCTACATCCGATTTTATAAAATACTTTAAAACTCCAAAAGCTTGAACTTTTTTTAAATCATCTTCTTGCCCCAAATTAGAAGTAATAATAATTGGAACTTTATTTTTAGCTTGTTGCAATTTAAGAAGAACATCAAAACCACTAACATTAGGCATAACCAAATCTAAAAGAATTAAATCAAATCTATCCTTTTTTAAATAATCTAAAGCCTCCTGTCCGTCAAAGGCAGTTCTTGTTTTAAAGCCAATACTAGAAAGCTTTAACTCTAAAGCTCTGGCTAGTGGCCTCTCATCTTCAACTATTAAAATTTTTTTAGACTCAACAATCATAGGCAGAAAAAGTCCTATTGATTAATATAAAAAGCCTTGGCAATAGATATTAATTCTTCAGTTATTTTGATGTGTCGCTCCTCATCTTTAAGTATTTTTTCAACTATTTTTTTATCTTTTTCATCATCTAAAACCTCCAATAAATCACGACACAAGTCACGAGCACGAATTTCACTATCTAAACCTTTTTCTAAATTAAGCAAAATACCCTCCTGACTCATTGAGCATTGATTAAAATTCATATGTTTAAATTAGTTTTCGTATTTATCAATAACGCTATTTATTAATAACTTATGAGCCTTAGACTCATCTCTTAAAGTCTTCATGCCATCACTAAAAAAAACACGATTATCTTCAGAAAAGCAGTTTTCGATACCCAAATCTATTAATGTTTGATAAAGCCAAATAAGTTGATTTTCGGTTTCCTCTTCAGCTCTAAGCTCAGACAAAATCTTTTTTCTTTTTATTTTTTTATCTTCTTCATTCATAAAAAAATGAATTAATTTTAGGCTAAACAAAGAAAAACTTTGTTCAAATTTCTAATACAATAATAACATAAAATAAAAAAAACGACAAATAAAATTGCCGTTTTTCTGAGTTAATGTTTTTATGCCTTGAGTACACCGACAACCCTTCCGGCTACTGAATAAAAATCCTGATCGTCCCTGTGGATATAGATAGGGTCATAGCTAGAGCTTGACTCTGAAAACAAAACAACCATTCCCCGCTCTTTGTCCTCCTTAAACTTTTTAATATTAGCCAAACCATCGATAATAGACAAAACATAATCACCATTTTCTGGCTGTTTTTTTTCAGAATCAACTAAAACATAATCCCCATCGTTAATAGTTTCGCCATTAACCAAGGCTTTGTTCATAGAATTGCCCTTAGCCCTTACTACAAAAATATTTTTCTTATTAGCAATTATCCTAGGAGAAACTTTCAAATAACCTTCTACGTGATCGTCAGCAAAAGAAATAGCTTCTCCGCAATTAGCTGATCCAAAAATTGGTAAAGATATTAAACCGGAAGAAGATTTATTATTATTTTCAGTAATCCTCTGATATTTACCATTTTCACTCCTAAAAACACCTTTTTTAACTAATTGCTGTAGATGATGCTTTATTTTTTGAGGATTTTCTCTGCCCTCACCAATAGCTTCTCCTATATCTCTGAGCGTCATGTTAAATATATCAGACTTAGAAGATAGATTTAATAACTTCTTTTGTAAATCGTGCATAAAACAATGATTTTAATTGTTATGTTTATATATTAAATCTATTTCACAAGCTTGTCAAGCTTTTTTGTCAAACTTATCCACAGCTCTTGACAGATTTTACTTCTTGACAAACTTTTTTTTATTTACTAAAATAAAATTATAAAAAATTATTAATTTAAAAACTTCTAATAATTAAGATAAATCTAATTATTAAAAGTTAACAAACAAATGGATAAGCAAGTAATAATTAAAGGTTTTGCCTTTAGAGGAAAGTTCCCTGTTAATTTCTCTTTTGATAAAAAACCGGGGGTTTACATCGTTGCTAATCCCAAAAATAAAATTGCCGATATCGGCGAAACTGAAAATTTAAAAGAAAGAATTTCACTTTACAGAAAAAATAAGGGTTGGAGTGTTTGGTTCTGTAACGAAGAAAGTCAAAGAGCTAGACAAAAGATAAAAAGATTTATTGCTGAAAAATACCAAATGGCACAAGTTTAAAATTTTTAAGAAATAAATTGTTTGCTAAAACAAAAAAAGACTTCTATTGCTAGAAGTCTTTTTTTTATTTTACTAAAATTTATTTTTTTCCTCTTTTAAAACCACCAAAAGAAGGGCCTTTTCTGTAAGATCCCGAGCCTCTTGTTCCGCTTGTTGGTTTTTTAAAACCACTACTTTTATAAGCTTTTCCTTCAAATCTAGAAGGAGAAGACTCATTTTTAAAAGACGACTTACCAGAAGATTTAAATCTTGAAAAATCATTTTTTTCTGGTCCTTTGAATTTAGAAAATTGTCTATTTTTATTTGATTTAGAATCTGATGAAAAACTATTGTCAACCTCTTTACGAGCAAAACTAGATTTTTCATTACTAGAAAATGATCTTTGATCTTTTTTAAACCTGTTAAGATTAGGCTTGTTATTTCTATTAAAACTTGCAAATCGAGAAGAGCTTCTATTTTCCATGCCAATACTTTTTTCGGGCAAAGATTTTAGTGAACCAATTTTTAATAATGGCAAATTTTTCCTAATTAAACGTTCTATTCTTTGAATTTCTCTTCTCTGATGTGGTAAGGCAAAAGAAATTGCCTTGCCACCTTTTCCAGCTCTAGCAGTTCGGCCTATGCGATGAACATAATCTTCGGAATTATCAGGTAAATCAAAATTAAGAACTAACTGAATATCCTTAATATCTAAACCACGAGCAGCCACATCAGTAGCAACTAATATTCTTTTAGTACCATTTTTGAAAGAGGCTAGAGCTGTTTTACGTTGACCAAAAGATAAATTAGAATGAATTTCACTAACCTGGTGACCTTCATATTTTAATTTTTCGGTCAAATTAGAGGCTCCATGTTTGGTTCTAACAAAAATTAAAACTAAATTTTTATAATCTATTAATATTTTTTTTAAAGTTTCCAGACGATCATTTTGATGAACTAAATAAATTTCTTGATCGATTAGTTCGGCTGTTGTTCCGGCTGGGGCCACTTCTATTTGAAGTGGTGTTTTTAAATATTTTTCCGCTAATTTAATAATTGGAGCTGGCATAGTAGCTGAAAAAAGCAATGTCTGGCGACTCGTTGGTGTCAGTTTAATTATCTCTTCAATTTGAGGAGCAAAACCTAAATCAAACATCATATCAGCTTCGTCCAAAACTAAAATCGAAACATCATCTAAATGAATTGTTTTTCTTTTATAATGATCTAACAATCTACCTGGAGTGGCAATTATAATCCGAGGATTATATTTTAAACTATACATCTGACGATTAATTGGCTCTCCACCAATTAAAGATATAGTTCTTAATCCAGACCTCAAACATATTGTTCTCAAGCTTTCTTCAACTTGAGTCGCTAATTCTCTAGTAGGTAGTAGAACTAAAGCTTTTGATTTATTTTTAGATAATCTCTCCACTAAAGGAATTCCAAAAGCCAAGGTTTTTCCAGTTCCAGTTTGAGCAACACCAATCAAATCTTTGCCAGTTAAAGCCACTGGGATAGCTTTAGCTTGAATAGGTGTTGGGGTTTCCAAGCCATTTTTCTCTAGGAGAGATAAAATCCCTGGATTTATGTTTAAGTCTTTAAAACTTGAAACATTTGTTTTTTCTTTTTTTAACATAAATAAAGTAACGAAAGAGATGCTTCGTCACTTAAAAAATGACAAAAAATGCAAGTCCTATAAATAATCATAATATAACAATATCATTGCCTAATGAAATAAGCAATAAAAATAAAAAACCCAGAAAAATTAATTTCGGGTTGAGTAGTCCAAATACTTTCAAATTTTTTGTTCGATAGTTAAAACACACTCACTTAGCTTAATTTGGCATATTTATTTAAAAAAGTCAATAATAAAGAAAAAACCCGCTTTTAAACGGGTTTGGTTATAAAAAAATAAATTAATTAAGCTGCTCTCAGCAATCGACTAAGGGCAAGGCTTTTTATTTGAAGAGATGCTTTTTTAAAAGCAGTGCTCTTCTCCAAATTGTTTTCAGCTTTAGCTATCATTTCCATTTGTAGATATGATGCTAGGCCGTTGTTGGTTATCTTATTTTTTTCTAATTCCTCATAAACTAGTAAAAGTGTTTTAAAGTTAAAATTCTTTGTTTTCATTATTTCAACAACTTTATCAGAGACAGAAAAATTACCAGAGATTAAGGCTGTACGATAAACAGCTAGAAGTCTTTCTACGTTATTGTCTTCTTCAAGCAGAAATAAAACTTCTTTTAAGCAAATATTTTGTTTTCTTTGACGCTCCTTGGTGTCGTCGATTACAGAATAATAATTAAAAATTTTCAATAAATCATTTAAATTATTTTTAGCCAGCATTTTCATCTGAGGCAATAAAAGAAGCTTCCCTTCTTTGGGTGACTTAGCAAACAACTTGTCTAGAGAGTTAAAATTTATTCTCAGGTCAACTATTTTAGAAACGAAAATAGGATTATTTCTATTTTTAGAAGAAGCTAAAATTTCACAAGCCTTTTCAGCTTTTTCTTCATCAGAAACAAGCTCCAACAAAGCCAAGAACGATCTTAAAAAAATACTAGAAAAATCATCGCTTTTCACGCTAACAATACATAGCTTTTCGAAAGAATTTTTAGAGAGCAAAAACATTTCCTCTAAAATAACATTTTTAATTTCCGGATCCATAGCCCGGCTTAAGGTGTTGTTTAATTGATAGAAAGTTAAACCAAGCTGACGCATCTTAAACATTGCCAAATTTTTTAATTTTCGATCAGAGCCATAATGCAATAAAATTTCCAACCAATCTTCAATCCCCAAAACGAGTCTTTCAATTTTTCCAAAAAGCATTCTCTTAAAATTACTCCAATGCTTTTCATCATAATAATACTGAATCAATTCACTCTGAGGTAATTCATAATTTTTAGCCACAGCTACAATTTCTCGACGAAGAAGTGAGCCCGGTATAGATCGACGATGAGTTCTATTTACTTTTTTAAAATCATCGGCCAAAGAAAGCATTTTTCTAGTTCCTTTATTAAGATTCCTATCATCAATCCCAATAATACTAGAAAACTGTTCGGCCTGTGTAAAGGTTTTTATCATCAAAAAGAGTTCTTCTATTTTTGCCTGATCATGACCATTGCTACATCTGATAACTTGTAATTTCTCTTCAAAAGAAGAGCCTTTAAGTTCCATTATTTTTAAGAAACTTTCTTTTATAATTAAATCATCAGACAAACGAAAGCCTTCATAAGCCTCGTAAAAAGTATTAACACAGTAAATCATTTCATTGAGAGCCATATCTCGAATATTTTTATTTGAATACCTGTTAACTTCAAAAAATTTTTTCCAAGAGACAAAGTCTTTAGCTAGAAAATTCAAGTGATCCTTTAACTCTCTCCTACGATTCTCTGGCAAATAAAAATACAAATCAGCAAAATCCTCTAGGCTTAAATACAAACCACCGAAGAACTCTGCCACTCTATGAAAAAAATTAACTCGCTCAAGCACTTTGGCTTTCTGAGCAGAAAGTCCATTAAGTATTCTAACCATACTTAAACTAAGGACCAAGCCTAGGTTTCTGAAATCTTTTGTTTTCATGATTGTTATTTTTTGAGGTTATTATTCTATTTTTAAGTTACTTTAACTAAATTATTTAACTAAAAAATAATAAAGTTATTCTAAAAATATTATCATTTTAATCATAAAAAGTCAATTAGCAAAAAATATTAAAAAAATAAAAAAGCTCGAAAAAATTAATTCGAGCTTTATTTTTAATTACCATTTTTCCTCCAAAAAACAAAAATAGTAATCATTAAAATTATGGCACTTATCAACCAAGAATTTAAAATTCCAAAATTACTAGCAATTAGGCCACTAAAAATTAGCCCCAAACCAGATCCAGCTTTAATAATCATAGACTCAAAAGATAAAACTGTTGAACGGTTTTTACTTTCAATATTTTCATTGATATAGGCACGATTAAGTGGGTGAAACAAGCCTCGACCAAATTCATGAAGTAAAAAAAATAAAAAAAACAAAGATAAATTAAAGGCAAAAAAACAAAAAATAATTCCTAAAGAAGTAATAATCTGAGAAAAGAAAATAGCATTTTTTTTGCATTTAATTTTTTCTTGCCAATAACTAGAAGCCTGCGAACCCAAATAAGTAATAACTACTACTGCCGAAAATATTAAACCCATATATTTAGTTTCCACCAGAAAATTTTTCTGAAAAACTATCGGCCAATACATATTTATCGGCTGTAAAATGAAAGCTAAAATTGAAGAAAAAACGACAATAAACATTAGCTTACGATTCTTAAGGCCATAAACAATACTTTCTCTAGCTATTTTTTTCATCGGCTCAAAACTAATGGCAATTTTTTCCACTTTAGAAAAATAATCTTCACTAAAAAAGAAATGAGACGCTATTGCTAAAAAAGCAAAAGAAACAGCCGTAAGGAACCATGGCCAAGATAGGTCAATTTGCCCAACAAAAGAGCCAGCAACAGCACCAATAATTATTCCCAAATGCCGAATCTCTCCTCGACGGAAAACTGTTTCTAAATTTCCATCATACTTGTGATGCTTTAATGAATCAACAACCAAAGCTTCCAAGGCACCAGAAATACAAGAAAAAGCAAAAGCTCCAATAATTTCAGCCAGTAAAAACTGCCAAAAACTATCAGAAAAAAAATAAATAAAAAAAGATAAAGAGTAAACCCAAAGACCGAAAATAACAGACTTCTTTCGACCAAAAAAATCAGCAATAGCACCAGTTGGAATTTCAAAAAGAAAATTAGCCAACATAAAAGCGCAATTAAGAAGATTTATTTCTAGAAGATTTAAACCTTTATCAACTAAAAATAATTGGTAGGTTCCAAAGAAAAAGCTAAGAGCCAGTCCTTCAAACAGCATAAAAGCTGAATAGTTTCTAATAATTTTCTGTGTCATGATTGATAGATTTAAGGTTTATATTGTCAATGAACTAGTTCAAAAAAAAGAACCATCCCTTAATCCTGGGGATGGTTCTTACAAATATATTCTAACCTATCTATTTAATTAATATCCTTAAATTTATATTTAGTATATTTATAAAAACCATCCTCACGACCTCCTTCTGAACCAAATGGACAAACAAAAAAGGCGACATTATTCATGTCGATTAAATGAGTTTGATTTTTATAAATATTGTTATACATATTTTTTTGAAAAAGACTAAATAGTCTCTATAGTAGTATACGAAAAAAAGAGACTTTTATTACAAATCAATAAAAGGATTTGGATCACTAAAAGTTATTCTCTCCGTATTTTGACAAATAATCTCTCTGACTACTCCGTACTTCATTTCATATAATTTATCAACTGAGCAAAATAAAGCTTGAGAATAATCAAAGCCCAGCTTAACACTGGCATCTTTCACTAATTGTTCAGAAACGCCTTCAATCTCAACATAAGGATCCAAATATGGCCACTCATCAATAGTAACCTCAACACCATCTAAAAGCCAAAGCTCTCTTTTACTTTCTTGATAAGCTTTTTTTCTACAGCCCATAACAGACAATAATTCCGAAGCTTCCTCTAAGCTATCAATCACTAAAGAAATTTCTTTTTGATCTTCAATTTTTTCACCATCAATTATTTTTAAAGTTAAAGTATTTTTATCTCCTTCATCTCGCACCCTCAGCCAAGCGCCTTTTTTTCATGCCCAGAAGGTAAATCAAAAGTTATTCTTTTCTGTAAAAATTCCGACTTAAGTAAAGACGCGCCAACTTCTTTCAGTTTATTATGAACTTCATCTTTATTAATATTTATAAAAGTCGCTTCATATTCGATTTTCATATTCTCTTTAATTTATAATTACTGACTTGAAAAATCTTTCTTAAAAATTATATCTATTTTTACTTCAACAATTTTATTTAAAAATTTAGCAGCATAATTCTTCATATTTAAATTATAACAATAATTAAATAAACAATAAAGACTAATCTTGAATAGATTAGTCTTTATAACAAACAAAAAAATTGAAGTTTATTTTTTCTCTATCGCTAAATGTATTTTTTCGCCATCAAGAAGAACTTCTTTTTTATTACTCAATTCTGACAAATCATCAACGACAATCAATTCATTACATAAGGTATCCTTCTTAATTGACTCACCAGCAACATCAAGAAGTGTTTTAACTTCACTATTAACACCAGAAAGATAAACCTTGGCTTGATCATTAACTGAAAAATTATAATCTTTACGAAGCATATTAATTAAACGAACCAAATCACGTTTCAAGCCTTCTTGTTTTAATTCTGGAGTAATTTCCAAATCGAGTTCCACTGATAAATTATCACCATCAGCAATTTCTTGCCATTTAACCTCTTGCACATTTAATTCATCTTTAATTAAATCTAAATAATTTTGATCATTTATATTTTTTGCAGAAGGGCCATTGATAATGGCCTGACTTAACATTTGTCTAACTTTAATTTTAGCTTCATCTCTTTTAGCCAATCCTAGTTCAACTACCTGACGAACTATACTCATTTTTTCTAAAACTTCTTTGTTTTTTTCATTGAATTCAAAAGAAGGCCAAGATTCTAAATGAACAGATTTTTCTGAATCCTTAAAATCATTCTTAGTAACTTTTTGCCAAATATTTTCAGCTATAAAAGGCATAAAAGGGGCTATAAGCTTACTCAAATTAAGAAAAACAAAGCGCATTGTGGATAAAGCAAAGATTTTACTTTCAACATTATCACCTTTCAGCCTATCTCTACTCCTTCTTAAATACCAAGTAGAAAATTCATCTATAAAAACAGTTATCGGCCTCATAGCCTTAACGGGATTATAAGCAATCATTGACGACTCTACTTCCGAAATTAAAATGTTCAATTTTTCAACTATCCAAAGATCTAGAATATCAGAACTTTTTTGATAATTATCAAAATCAGTTTGATCTAAATCATTTTCATACATCTGATAAAAATTATAAATATTATTAAGTAGTATAATATTTTTTCTCAAAGAATCAGCTACTCCTTTTTCAGAAAAATTAAAATTTTCAGCTGACACAACTGGAGAGGAAAGCAAATAAGCTCTCAAAGAATCTGCTCCATATTTTTCAATAATCATCATTGGGTCGGGATAATTTTTTAACTTTTTAGACATTTTCTTGCCATCTTCAGCTAACACCATACCATTAACTATAACATTTTTGAAAGGATTTTTTCCAAAAAGACCAACAGCTATAACATGTAAATAATAAAACCAAGCTCTCGTCTGATCAATTCCTTCAGCAATAAATTCAGCCGGAAAATTCTTTTCAAATTTTTCTTTATTTTCAAAAGGGTAATGAAGTTGAGCATAAGGCATAGAGCCACTTTCAAACCAACAATCTAAGACATCAGGAATTCTTTTCATTTTTCCTTGACAACTAGGACATTCAAATTCAATATTATCAACTACATCCTTGTGGATGTCATTTATTTTTTGACCACTTAATTTTTCTAATTCTTCTACTGAACCGATAACTTTTCTTTCGCCACAAGCACACTCCCAAATAGGCAAAGGGCTAGCCCAGAATCTCTGACGAGAAATTGACCAATCACGAGCACCCTCCAACCAATTACCAAAACGACCTTCTTTTAAATAATCTGGTGACCAATTAATATTTTTAGCCTCTCTTAATAAATCATCTTTTATTTTAGTTACATTCACAAACCAAGACGAAGTAGCATAGTTAATTAAAGGAGTGTCACAGCGCCAACAATGAGGATAGCTATGTTCATATTTTTCCTTGGAGAATAACAACCCTTTTCCAGCTAAATACTTAATAATCTCAATATCAGTTGTCATATGATCTCCACTAGGCTTAACATTAAGTCCCTTAAAATCTAAAACCTCACTTTTGAAATGGCCATCAATATCTACGTGCTGAACAAAGGCTAGTTTTTTTTCTTTACCTAAGTTCATATCATCTTGACCAAAGGCTGGAGCAATATGAACTATTCCGGTTCCCTCTTCAGTGTTAACAAAATCGGCTGAATAAATTTGCCAAGAATTTTCTTTGTTTTCTAATTTTTCATTATCTAAATAATAATCAAACAAAGCTTCATATTTTTTGCCTAATAATTTTTCACCTTTAAACTCTTCTACTATTTCAAATTGTTTATCTTTTAAAATTTCAGCCAATCTTTCCTTGGCTAATATGTAATTTTCAATTACACCATCTTCTTTTTTGTGAGATATTTTAACATAGTCAATATCATTACCCACAGCCAAAGCTACATTACCAATAAGTGTCCAGGGAGTAGTGGTCCAGGCTAAAACAAAAGTATCGTCTTCATCTGCTAATTTAAATTTAGCAATACAAGACAAATCTTTTATATTTTGATAACCCTCAGTTACTTCTGATTGTGAAAGCGTTGTTTCACAACGAGGACAAACATGCATAGAACGATAATCTTTATAAATCAAACCCTTATCGAATAAAGTTTTAAAAACCCACCAAATAGACTCCATATACTCCAAGTCCATGGTGTGATAAGCATTTTTTTGATCAACAAAACGTCCAAGTTTGTCAGAAACTTTATACCATTCTTGAGCATACTCTAGAACCTTAGATCGACAAGAACTATTAAATTTTTCTACACCCAGCTCTTCAATTGCTTTTTTACTTTTACTACCCATTTCTTTTTCAACTATATTTTCGATTGGAAGACCATGACAATCCCAACCCCATTTTCTCTCTACTTTATACCCTCTCATTGTAAAAAAACGAGGCATCAAATCTTTCAAAATTTGACCGACAATATGTCCATAATGAGGAGTTCCGGTAGCAAAAGGAGGTCCATCATAAAAAACATAATCACCTTGAGGAGCTTCACGCTCAACTGATTTTGAAAAAATATTATTTTTATTCCAAAAATCTAAAACATTAGATTCCATTTGCGGAAAAGATGTTGTTTTTGTTTTATTTTGATCTTCATTCATATAGAAAATTTAAATATTTAAAATACTTAGATATTATACAAGATTTATGATTATTTTGCCAATTATTACAAACAATCAAAATAAACTATAGTCCAAGTAATTACAATTGACTTTTAGCTTTAAATATGATAGAATTGAAAGTTGACTTTAAACATATTGTAGAACCTCAAAAAATTAAAAAATGGTAGAATTTGCTGAATTAAAAGGATTTGGCATGAACATGCTAACTATTAGTTTTGTCGCCACAATGATTTTTACTGTATTGCAAGCAATTGCCTTTATAAAACAAAACCAAAGAATATTAAAAACAAAATCGGGCCAATCAGTCTCTTTTTCTTTTTATTCTTTTTTTGGTTTTTCGGCTTTGGCAGTAAGTGTGTTTGGGTTGACCAATAAAAGCCTAGCCCTCAGCATCAACGGACTTCTAGGAATTCTCTCTCTTATGATCGTTATAAATCTTTTACGATTTAAGAAAATTACAAACAAGGAAAAGATTATAGGACTTTTTTCAGTCTTGGCTTTACCAACAATGATTTTCAGCCCTAACAGAGATATAGTTTTTCTTATTTTAGGATTGATTATTGGGGTGACATTGGGTATACAAATTTTTGAAATTTGGAAAAACAAAAGTTCAGGATCCTACCATCCAAGCCAAGTTTTTGTAAGTATAAGTTCTTGTTCTTTTTGGCTGATATACTCGATTATTGTAAATATTTGGGCAATGCAAATTACCAATTCCCTTTTTCTATTTTTATGGATCGCTCTACTGTTGTCTTATTTGAAGTTTAAAAACAAAGAAGTTTAATGGAAAATTTACAAAGTTTTTTGGGATCATCAACCATGATACTTGCTAGTCTCATGGTTTTAATAGCAGTGCCATCTCAAGTAATTAAAAATTACAAGGAAGAAAAAATGTGAATTTTCTTTCCCGATGGTAATTCTTCCTTTACTGGTCTACATCTCAAGATCAGGATATTCTCTATCAATAAAAAGTTATTTTATATTTATTCCGGATATAATCGGTTTAATTTTTTTCATAATCATTCTCTGGCAATATATAAAATACAAAAAACCAAGTTAATCATACTTGGTTTTTTTTATAACATTTTATTTAAAAACTCTAAAAAATTTTTATAAAAAGGGCTGTCATTTTGACAAGCCCACAAATTTTAACCTATTCAACATTCTTTCTTTTTTTAAAAATTATACTCCAGAAAAAACCACCAAAGTAAAACGAAAAATTCAACAGCGTGACCACTGCAAAAGCTTTAATTGACCAACTAGAGAAATAAAAAGACAAACAATAAGCTAATATTCCCAAAAATGAAAAAATAAAAATCTCTCTTGCTTGTCCCACTAGTTTACTTTCATTTAATTTATAAACAAGCACTCCAATAACGAACGGACCCAAAAAAGGAATTATGCTTATAAAAAAAGAAACAATAAAAGGAACAACCCACAAAAAAACTCTTAATTGCTGATGGGCAAATCGGTAAGTAGACTCTCTTGCACCTAAGTTACTTCCAATTTCGATTTCTTCTAAATGACTATCAAATTCAGCCTCACCGGCTTTTAGATTATAATTTTCAAGTTTTACAGTTTCATTCATGCTTGTAATTTTAAGGTTTTTATGATTTTAAAGTTCAATAATAAATTTAGAACACCATAAGATTATGGCACAAAAGATTAAATTTGTCAATCATAACAAAAGACCAAATGTCTTTAACTTTAAGAAATAACTTTCTTTTAAATTAGAAAGGAAATACCTGCGAAAAAAATCATGATATAAACAACCCTCTTGACCCAAAGAACATCAATTTTATCAAACATTTTTTTCCCACTATCAAACCCAAAAGAAGAAAAGGCAAAGATAATAAAGCATAAAAAAATACATCGGTAGTCATTCTCCCCGACAAACCATGACCCATAACCGTAAAGATACCAGAAAAGAACATATGAGTGGCAATAAAATCTTTAATTTGAATTTTAGAAAGATTTTTAGTGGAAGATGAGTAAACGCCAATGAGAGGTCCATGAATATTAAACAAAGAAGCAAAAAATCCAGACATAAGACCAGTGACAACGCCCGTCACTTTGCCATTGGGGAAAATAGCACTTTTATTTAATAAACCATAGAAAGAATGCAACACCAAAAAAATTCCCAATACTAATTTCAAAAAATCTTCATTGATTGATTTTAAAAAAATCATTCCCAAAAAAACACCAAAAACAGAACCGAGCATTAAGGGTAATATATGTTTTAAAATTCCCTTGGTTTTTGTAGTAAAAGCAACAATGCCAGTAGCAACTAATGAAATAATTGCCACTAAAGGTATAACCAACTCTAATGGCAGAAACAAAGACAACAAAGCCATCGAAATGGTGGCTACTCCAAATCCTGTTAGCTCAGGTATAATACCAGCTAAAAAAACAATTAAAGCTAAAAATAAGTATTCAATATTCATAAGTTAATTTTATAAGAAAAAAATATAAATTACAAATTAATTTAATAATAAAAATATCAAATTTATTACTTTAAAGATGCAAAAAACACAGAAAAATTTTCTGTGTTTTATTGACACGGGCAGTAGAAATTTCGCCTCAATCGCTCGCAGTCGCTCGCTCTTTCGTTACAAAGGGATTGTGCCCGGAGCTCAATTGGAGCTTCGTCCAACACTCGCTGCATTGTTGTCCTACTGAGCACCGACTAGCTCACTTCAACCCTCCTATTCAATCCCACCTCGTTTCGCTTGAATAAATAAAATACAGAACAAAGTTCTGTATTTTATTTACCGCACGGGGTCGTGGACTGTGTTAGAGCTGAAACAATTATTAAACCAGCTAATTTAATGAATTAATCCACTAAATAAGTCTGTCTGACAATATTATATCCATTAAAACTAGTATCATCCTCTGACCTTAGGTCAACGGCCTCTAATTTTTTCGACAATTCGCTTAAATATTTAAAAAGCACTGGCCTATTAGTTGATGATCCCCCTGAATGATCGTCAATCACAATAGCTAATTTACGATTATCTTTTTTAGCTAATTCCTTCAAATATTCTGTAGTTTTTTTATAAAAATCTTCAACAGATAATGAATTAATTAAATTTTCTATAGGATTAAAACCTCTGACGACTAGTAAAGGATCCCCCTCTTTAGACTCTGTTTCAACCAACATAAAAGCTCCAGCCAATCTTTCAAATTTTGTTTCTGGATTTTGCCTGATAATAACTGAGGTAAAATTAGGAAATCCCTTTAATATACTGTCATACTTCGAAGCCCAGCAAGCATCCGCTATATGTCCGGAAAATTCAGTTAACACCCCCCTGGTAGGAATTAATTGAATTTTGGAAAAGTCTTTAGATTGACCGCCAGTATTTTGTAACAAAGCCATTTCATCACTAATAGCTTGAGCTGAGATTATTTCATTGAACATTTTTTTCGCTTTCTTATCAGTAAAATATTTGGACATAGTCTCTTGATTAGTAATATGATCAATAAAATCAAGAACCCAAGACATATCACTAATATTTGGCCTATCTAAATCAATATTATCCAAATCGAAATTTAAGCTTTGTTTGTTTCTAGCAAAACTCATTAAAAAAACTGACTGCCTTAATAATTCATTAAATTCATTATTTCTAGCTAAAATTGAAAAATTATTTTGAAAATCTTTCAAATCTCTTATATTAATAGATTCGAGTAAGTTTATTTTTTGATTAATCCCCTCCCTGGCCATAGGATTGGGCATATTATTAACTTTTTCTTTTAATTCTTTAGTTAGCTCCAATCTCTTTTTCTCTATTTCTTCCACTAATTTACTAAGAGGAAATTTTTCTTGATACAAGTTTTTAGCGGCTTTAATGGAGTCAACTAACACGGAAAATCTATTTAAAAAATGCTCATTAAATTGATGATTCTCTCTGCCGCTAGTATCGGATTTGGCGATTAACAATTCTGAGCTAGGTCTAAAATTACGATTAAGCCCTTTTATTTCGCCCGCATTCTTATGATTAACATAATTAATAATAATATTTTTAAAACTCTCGTCATTCTTTGTCCCCCACCTAGCCTCTTGCAGTCTGATATATGATTGAAAATATGGCAAATACAAAGAATTATTATCTCCCTGCAATAAAACTTCGGGGTTAAAATCTTCCGAAATAATTTCTTTTTTAAATTCAGTAAATCTCTCCTGTAATTCTCTCAAGCCGTCATTACCGCCCTTTTTCAATTTTAATTTTTTTATAATTTCTTTGTCATCACCACTAATACCCTTAATCATATTATAATTATCAGCACTAGCAAAAGTTCCAAATATTTCCGAGGTTTTAGCGACCAACTTATCTAAAGAGGGATTAAAATATTCATTAATTTTTACAATTTTAGAAAATTCTTGAAGCGAATTCATTAATTCATTGCCAAAATCCCGATTAAGATTCTCAAATTTTTCTATATTATTAACTAAAGAGTCAACGGCTTTTACCTCAACTAACTTTAAGGCTATTTCCTGATCTAATTTTTTAAATTTTTCCAAATTATCAATTAATAAATTAATCTTCCCTGTTTCAATCAATCTATTGGCCAAATCTTTATCAGCCGCGAAACATAAATCTAAGTCTTCCTGAGAACGAGATAAAATATTTTCATTTGATAATTTAATAAAAAAAGAAGTTAAAGTCTGGTTATCGTCGTTCGTAAATAAATCTATATTTTTTATATAAAAAGAATCTTCTGGTTTATTTTTAATACTCTTTATAATTGAAAAGAATGAAACAATCTTTTCACCAGTATTTTTTTCAATAAACTTATCAAGATAATCGCCCGAAATCTGGAAATCTAAATCCGACAAAGAATTATTTTTAATAGCATAAATCAAAAAATCCTCGAAAGCTTCAGTTCTGCCTATTTTTTTAACAAACTTGTTTTTATTATCAGCTGTTAGGCCAATAAAACCTTTATCCAACAACTTCTTTAAAGAATTAGCACTATTAACTTTTTCTAAAAAATAATCGAAAAGACCGCAATCTTCAAAATATTTTAAATCAATACTACTATCTGCAAATCTATCTCCAAAATTATCAATTAAGCCCTTTAGAGCCTCCGAGCTTGGTTTAAAACTGTTAAAATTTGAGAAGATAACATATTCTTCGCCGGCATCAATAAATAATTGCAAAACTTTATCAGATAAATGAGAGAAGTTTTTTATATTTTTTTTAATAGCTCTTCCGTAACCATTCTCCCATAATTTAATAATATTTTCTTCTCCAATATTATCTATCTTGTTTATTTTTGCCGCCAAAACATCCATATCGCCTTCATTTATAATATTTGCAATTAAACTATCCGTGGCAATCCCTTCTTCAAGGTCATATCTTCTTAAAATATAAGAACTTTGCCTATTTTTCTTTAATTTTTCAATTAATATTTTTTTATCAAAACCAACGTCATAATTCGCAGTTCTTTCTAAAAGGGCTGGGGCATAACCATTTTCAGCCATTTCATAAAATTTTTCTAAATCTTTAACGTTTGCGTGGTTACGATTGTTGTAATTATCACCCAATGCCAAAGTTATATCAGTAATAAATTTATCTCTAATATCTCGATATTCTTCTTTATCCTCTCCCGGTAAACTATTATTAATTTTATCATCCGCAACTGTTACTCCATAATAAATAATTAACGCATAGGCCTTTTTTAATTCTGATGAACTCTTAATATGTTTATCAATAAAATCTAATACTAGGTCTTCTCTTGTATCTAAATTAAAGCACTTTAAAATTTTATCTAAAGCCCAAAGAGGTTTAGTTTCTGAAAAACGATCAAAATGATGTAAAAATTTATTTATCACTTCATCGGCTCCATTATTAAAAATATCTTTAGCCACTAAATTACTGAGCGATTCAAATTTAGTAAAAATTTGGGAATAATATAAATCAGATTGCTGTTTATTTTCAATCATCCTATCAGCGACAAAAGACGGCAAAGTTTCAAAACTATAATAATCACGATCTCTATAAAAACTGTCTAAAACTTGAAATTTATTTAAAACCAATAAAGCGCTAGAATCAAGATCTCTTTTTTCGAGATTGTATTTATTAGCACCTTTATTTCTATTATATTCATTTTTATTTGATAAATAATTTTTAGCCGCTTTATAAAAAGCCTCCTTTCGGCCATCATTAACCGCAACGTCAAGCATGTCCTCACGGTCTACGTCCTGTTCTTTTTTATATTGCAATTCTGAGTTTTTCTGAATTTCCGAAGTGCCAAGGCTTAATAATAGCAAGTGATTATAATAGCAGCTATCAACCGTGGCTTTTTCACTCAATAAATCATTTTCGG
>JALNZW010000019.1 GCA_023229115.1 Patescibacteria group bacterium | reverse complement strand
AACTTCTTCAAGATAACTGAATGGTGTTCCGTTTAAATAAATTCTACCTTTAATTTCTATTGGAATTCCTTCTAAACTTTTCAATGATGTACAATAACCACAAGAAAAGTAACCACCTACTGTCTCTGGAGCACCTTCAAGTGTTTTCAATGATGTACAATGACTACAATCAAAGTAACCACCTACTGTCTTTGGAGCACCTTCAAGTGTTTTCAATGATGTACAACCATAACGATAAAAACTGTATTTGATTTACTTGACTTTCACTTTCTAAAAGCACCCAATCTTTAAAACTCTTTATCATTATTTAACTTTCAATCCAAAAGCTGTCAATTCTTTAACACCTTTCAAATCACTTATATTTTTTGTTTTCTCGATATGCAAGTCAGATAACAATCTACCAGATCTTTTTCCCTGTAGTTCTTTATCATCATTTGGATTAGCAGAAAATTTAATTGCTCTAGGATTGTATTTATCAATTGCTTTTCTACAAGCTATTGATTGTTCTTTTGACAATGGTTTAGAATATGTAAATGCAATTCCACCTGCTTCCGCAACTTTGGATTCCATTCTTGATGCTGTATTTACAGTGTTTCCAAAGAAATCCCTAAGTTTCGCGTTTTGCAAAACATAAGTTTTTTCCTCCATATCTCCATAACATATTCCAATTCGTAATGGTAAATCTTCAGATTTTAATATCTCTATTCCACATTCTATTGCATGCAATAAAGTATTATTTGTTCGTTTAAAATAAATCATGAATGCATCTCCAATTGTTTTAACCACAAAGCCTTCATGTTTTTTTGCAATGTCATTAACAATTGTAAAATGTTTATCCAATTGGATTTTCATCGTTTGTGGATCATCTGACCACTTTTGAGACGATCCAACAACATCTGTAAACAATATTGCATGACCTTCATATTTAGAGTCTTCATTTATTTTAAAATTATCGAATGATTGTATTGACATAGTTTTATTTTTTATTTTTCTATATATATCACAAGAATGGATTGTTATATTTTGCTAACACATCGAAATTTTTTTCAGTTTGTTCGCATATCTTTATGAACTCTGAAATTTGATTTTTTGACAAATCAAACCATTCACCTTCTTTTCGTTCCATTTGAAAATGTCTGTGTATACTTGTTTCTACTTTTCTATCGAATTTAGTTTTAAACTTTTCAACAATCCTGCACTTTCCTGGATTTCCTGTTCTAATTGCACTCTTTTTTGAAGATTTTCTTCATCCTTTGTAAAACCGATCTTATATAATATTTCAACATCGGTTTCTGATTCTATTAAATAAATGTAGCTCATATATGTTATATCAGCGCAGATATATAACGTAAATAACAGTATAATTATGATAAAAAATTTTGAAGATTTTTTAAATGAGTCTGTTGCTGGTCAAAAAATTTCAACAGTAGACTTTAAATATATGAAATATTGGATAGAGTATTTAGATCTACATTCAGCTGCATATTTAATGATGTGGAACATTATAATGGCCGAGACGTCAAGTTGGCGTAATACTATGGAGAAAAAACAAAATACTAAAATGCAGTTAGAACCATATATAGATGATATTTCATATGATCATGTAGAAATATCTGGTGACGATAAAGACGGTTCAGAAAATATTTCAATAGAAGCAATAATAGAAGGATTATCTGGTGATGATGTATATTTAATAGCGGAAGGAGATTGTAAATATAGTACTACACCATATATAGCAGCTACGCGTTGGGATCCACCAGAAGGAGGAGAACTAATATTAGAAGATATATGGTGTAATGAATTATGGTTAGAAACAATTTATCATACAAATGAACCAAACATATTGAAAACTCATTTTAATGAAAATGAAACTGGATTTTCAAATAAAGATTTTAATCATATGTGTGATGTATTTATTTATCACTTAACAGATGTTGGCGAAGATAATACGAAATTAAATGTTTATGATATTCCGTTAAATATACCAAGCCAATTAACTAATAAAATATTAGAAATTATTAATTCTGATAAATTTCAAGCAGATTTAATGAAAGCAGGAGAATCACATCAGTATGCTTGGAATAAAATTGATCCTATTTTAATAAATAAAGATAAATATACTGGAGCTAGACGAGTGTCAAAGTTAAAAGGAGGATTTTAACTTGAGCTCCTTGATTTAACTTGAGCTCCTTGATTTAACTTGAGCTCCTTGATTTAACTTGAGCTCCTTGATTTAACTTGAGCTCCTTGATTTAACTTGAGCTCCTTGATTTAACTTGAGCTCCTTGATTTAACTATACTATTCTAGATACCTTAAACCTCCGATTCTTTGATCTCTTAGAGACACAAAGTTATATTAACAAAACCCGGTTTGGTTCAGAATAGTTCAGTATAATTTCTGATAATACAAAAAATAAAATACTGTATGGGACATATAAAAAGTTTTGATGAATTTTTAAATGAGGTTAAATTATCTCCTCATTGGATAGAAAGAACATGGAATACTGCAGCAGATGCAGTTAAACCAGATATTAATCCTGAATTTGACATAAATAAATCTATTTCGAGAGTTAAAAATTTGAAAAATTCTCATAAAGATGGATGGACATGTAATGAAGTTATAGATTTACAAACTAATAGACATATTAATATCGCTGACTTTTTAAATGATAATTCTATTGAATTTGACATATTTAATGAACGAATTGCATATACATTACATACATTTTTAACTGGAAATAAAGTTAAAGATTTAAAATATGGTAAAGAAAATACTCCATCATTTAAAAAGTATAAATCTGTATTTCTGGGAAAAATTGTTTATAAAATAAACGGAAAAAAGTTTTCTCCAGTATTAAATGCATCATTTAAAGGTAAACCTATGTGGGCTGGAAATAATGTATGGGGAGCATTTAAAAATTATGATAACGCTATAACTATTTTATATCATCCAGATCTTTCAAAAGAAACATCTAATAAAATAAAAGATCATACATTTGAAATTTATAAAGATTCTGAAGCAGGTGGAAGTAAAATAGATTTTGATAATACATATGCAGCTGTATTTCCATTTGGTAGACAATTTGAAATAATTATATCAAATGATGATGACTGGAAAGATCAAGCAGATATACAAGCTGGTAATAAAAAAGAGGAATTAAGATTTGTGGATATAAAAGTTGATGATGATAAAAAACTCGAAATTGATCCTGAAAAACTACCATATTTTCCACAAGGAGAATATAGCAGAAGAAAACCTATACAAATTAAAGTATCATTTCTAGTTCCAGTAAAGAAAAATGGTAAATATGTATATGATGAAGATGGTAAATCTGTAACTGAAAACCGAGAAGCTATTAGAACCTATGATGCATTCGATGATGCTCCAGAGAAATCTATTTCTTCTGTTAAATTTACTACTCCTAATATGGCTGAATTTAAACAAGTAGTAAAAGCTTTAAAAAATTCAAATACATCATATTCTACATCAGGTCTTGAAATAACAATAACAAATGCTTATAAATCAAATTATTTTAAATAATAAGTGATTCGGTATCTAATTGCCGAATTACATTCCAATGTTTCTTTAGATGCTCTCTAAGGACAGGATGGAATGGTCTAAGGTTATCCTCGGTCAAGTCTTTATTTTGCTCGACAAGATGCTCTAAATGATACCATCCTGAGCATTGATCCTTAATTCCAACTCTAGGTTCATATAATCTATCACAATACTCGGTTGCAAATTCTTTAAGCGTCATTTTCTATGTATTTCTTTTTTAATAACAACGCCGCTTTTAGAGTTAAAAACTCACTTTCTTCATCATAATCACTTCTATGAATTGAACGTACTTTTCTAGCATCTTCACCATCTATTTTCTCTTCATAGAAATCTATAAATATAAAATTTCTACGTGTGATTATTCGCCAGATCGCCAGAAGTCTTAGGATTAATGGATGTTTCTCTCTTTTATAATTTGGCGATTTCATTTTTAAATCTTTTTAGAAAATCTTTTGCAAAATCTACATTTGTTGGATCGTAATTATTCGCTTTAATTTCTTCTTCTTGTTGATTCATTATGTCTTCACATATTTCTATACCAGCTTTAATTGCGGTTAAATCAGACGATTCATCAAGTTGTGAAATTATTGAATAATCACATATTGGATAATATGATTCATTATCACGATGTCGTTTTATTCTTAATACATCTTCTTCGAATTCTTCTATTTTTTTAAGTTTATCAGCATCATCTACAGTATCTTTAAGTTCTTGAAAACGTTCTTTTATTGTTTCAATACTTAATTTTAATAATTTGCTAAATCCATCAGATTCTTTTGATTCGCGTTCAGCACGCATTTTAATAACAAATTCAATTTCTGTAGTTATTACTTTTTCCACAATTGGAATTATTCATAATGTGCCATAAGCCACTCGGCCACTCTTCCATTTTAATGAACAAAAAAAAATCCGAATCAAATAAATGATCCGGATTTTAAAATATTGTAAAACTTTTACGCTATACCAGATCATAGACGCCATAGTCTCTCGTACTATGCGAACTAGAAGTTGTTCTCGATGTATGTGTAAAAATTGTTTTCATTTCGCTTGTTTTAAATTATATTACAAATATAACAAAAGTTCTATTATAAAAAAATGATTTTAAAAATTATTTTAATTTATGTTTTATATATCTGTTTAACATAGTTTTGAAGAGAGTTTTATTTTATGAAAACTTCTGACCAGAATGCTTCAAAAATCAATCCTTTCCAAATTTTAAATAAAATAACAATTAATGGAATGTACCAGAATGAAATCCCAACAAAAATAACAAAACAAATTGCTATACATAAATCATAGCATGTTAGTTGAATCATTTGAAAAAAGTGCCATGCATCAGTTACCCACACAAAAACAGTAGTGCTTCCTAAAAATGCAGGACCTTTTTCAGGGTCTCTGTCTTTATATTTATTTTTCCATCCTTGATCTTGGCAAAACCAATATCTCCATTTTTCACTTTTAATATTTGCAAAAATAGAAGATTCGAATTTAAAATCAACAACATCCATTACTGCTTTAGCAATAGACGAGATTAGAAGTAATATCGGAATGCTTAAACCTATCAAAACCATGTACAGAATTTTTTATATAATACAACAATATAACATAATGGTAATATTGAAAATACTGCAGGTAAAACTCCTCCAAATATTACAATACACATTAAAACGTCAAATATATTATCATTAACTGGTAGATTAGTTAATACTCCAGCTAAAAGTGTAATAACTGAATGAACTATAACACCCATAAAATCATTAAAGATGTATGTTTTAATAAATGATGCAAATTTACCTTTAACTTCTTTCTTTTGCCATTTAGCAAATTTAGAATCTGGAAATGCTCTGTTGATGTATTTGATACCTAACATGATTAAAATTTTTTTTTATATATCTTTTAAAATAAGCAAACGCGTTCCTTTATCGTCATATTATAAAAATCAATATAATAAAATACAAAAATCAATAAATTAAATAATTAATCATAAAAAACATAATTTAAAACCATGCTTTTTGATGTTGAATTTTGCTGAAAAACATTAAATTTATGCAAACATTCATCTAATGAAACTCGATATTTCAATTTCTTAAATTAGGTAATTTTAATTCAATATGTTTATTTTTACTTAATTTAAAGATGATTTGATTATTCTTAATTATATCCAGCTTAAAACTTCTATTTCCCTGTTTAAGTTCTTCACCTTGAATATTTATAGGACATAATCTATTGAGTTGGTATTCGTTTTTTTGTTATTTTATTTTTTAACTTGTTGATTAAATTGTATTTACCAAAGATAACCTTTTCATTTTTAAATCTCGTTTGTATTGCTTTACCATCTTTAATACCACATTGAATCAACCATGAATTAAGTAAATCAATAGAATTCAATGATTTAGATAACTCTCTTATGTCCTTTTCTGTTTTACCATTAAGAAAACGATTATAACTATATCTAACAACATTAGAATATTGTTTAAGTATAGAAATTAAATCTTCCGTTGTTTTACACATTTCAAGTTTTGATTTTTCAGGTGTTATTCCTTCTGATATTAGTTCGTTTATCATATCGTTATTTTCTTGTTCATCGGGTGCAATAAACTTTTTTTTCTTCCTGTTAACCATCCATCCAAGATTTTCAAGTTCGTCAAAAAATGTGTTTTTTTATGAGTGTAATCAATAAACTCATCTAATATTGTTATAAAAGAATTTGCAGCTTCATTTAATGAGTTTCCGTATCCTGTAATATCTAATGCTGGGGCGCAAATAAAATATATATTATCTTGTATCCAAGGAAAACACGCTAAATCAATAAGTAAGTTCTTGTTACCGATTTTTTGTTTTGATTCAAATTTTAAATTTTGCATTGTTATTTTTTATTTCTGAGGTATAGTTATCATTATGGTTTCTTTTGGATAATCAATAGTTATAACAAAATTTGAAAGAAAATCACTAGCTCCTAACAATAAAGGAAAATCACTATAATTTATATGAAATAAATACTTTGTTTACTTTATTTTCGACAACTAATTTAATCAATTCATTCAAATCTTTTCTTGATTCATTCCAGAAGCAATATCTTTAAATATGTAATCAACCTTAAATCCATTTGATTAGCATATTCTTTCAATAATTGTTCTTGTTTATCTAAATCATCTTTTTTGTTTTGTATTTGAAACTCTACAATAAATTACGTTATAACGATTTGTATCAGTTTCAATGTTTTCTTCAAGCCAATAAAAATAAACTTCGTTGACTTTTTTAAATTTCAATTGTCCTTTTTACGTCTTTCATATAATGCTTGATTTGATAAACCAAGTATTTTTTAAATTCTTTAGATTTTACCCACATAAAATTATATTTTCCTTTTATTATATATATTAAAGAAAATTATTTTTTTATGATTTTTATGTTAAATTTTTAATATATATATTAATTTAAGTTTTTATAAAAAGTGATTAAAAGTTTTGATCTTAACTTTTCATATGTTTTCATTTTGCAGCATATTTAGAGTCCTTAAATTCTTTTGGATAGTCTTCTTGAATAACTTTTCTATATTCTTCAATTATTCCATTTGCAACATCCATTTTTTGTTTAGATGGATTTTTACCTGTAAAATCTTTCCAAATAGCAACATAAGCAGAAGCTAATTGTACAGAGTGAAGACCGCTACACAAATTGGATTCTATAACCCATACTTTGCCTTTATCATCCACACAAAAATCAATAGAATAAAAATCTAATGGAAATGTTTCTCGGAAATCCTTGTTTATTTTTTTAAGCTCAGATACACATGGTAATTTCTCGAGATCTTGTTCTATATACACAAATTGAACTTCTTCTTCTGGATTTTTATTATCCATCGTTTTGTTTTTCTTAGTGTTATAGATTCTTTCATATATGATGTATAAATTATCTTTTACAAACATTGCTCTAAATTCTTGTGCAATATTTATAGCTTCACTATATACATCGAATCTTTTTCTACAACTCTTAAGTTCTTCTGGTGTTTTAAATTTTTGAATACCTAAACCACTATGACCTGAAGCAGGTTTAGCAATAATTGGAAATTTTAATTCCATTGCATCTGCTTTTGTGAAAACGGTTTTTGGAACATATGATTTATCACCAATCTCTTTATGCCAATCATCTTTACGAGATAACATGAAAAGTCTATCATCATTATTATAGATTTCTTTAATTTTAACATGTTGTGATTTTACATATTCCTTTACTTTTGGTTCAATACCAACATATCTTAAAATTGGACGAAATTTGTCGAGTTTTTTCATCTTTGTATATTTGAAGTCTGTATCATTTACATAATACATATCAAAAAACTCATTCATTGCTATATCTGATAATTCAACAACTCGTTCATTTTCTAATTTAACATCTGGTGGATTTAATTTAATCCACTGAATACGTTCATCGTATCCATTATGTTGTTCAAAAGTTTTAAAATATGCCATCGTAATTATTATTTTTTACTATATATCTTTCTTTTTAATAATTTTATATCCAGCTTTATCCAACTCAGAAACAATATCATCACACATCTTTAATGCTTCTTCTGTAGTCAAAACAGCACTCAAAGCAGTGAAATCATTATTCCATCTTGAAATCCAAATTGCTTCGAGTAAAGCTTCTTTTAATTCATCAATTTCTTCCATCAATCACATATTATAGGTTGTATTCCATAATGCGTCATACTTCCATCTAATTTTCGTTTTGTATATTTCTTTTTATTTTCCACATATAAATCTGCAATTTCCACATCATATGTTAAATATGGATATTTATCTGTCATGAATGTTGAAAATCTTTTTTCTATATCTTTGAAATGTACAAAGAATAACATATCAATATCTATGTACATTACATTGCCAGGAAAATTGTGTTGAATTTCATTCATTACTCGACGTGTAGAATGACATAACATTAAACCGTAATTCGATTTGCAACGCAAATATGAATTTTTGCTATGTAAAATACTATACATCATATTCAAAAGTATTTTAACAATAAGATTAAGTTCTCCTGTATAAGTACTTTTAAAATCTGATTTTATTTCTTTTCGTGCATTAAATATTTTTTTATAAATTGTTGGAAATTTAGTTAAATTAAATTCAATGTGTTTATGATTTCCACTAAATTGATGATTCATTATGGATGGAATCATTGAATTTATTTGAACTACTCTGGCATTATGTACCCATCTGTTTTTATATTTTAAATCAAATTCACATAATAATCCAGATACTCTATTGTTAAAATCATAATCTATAATTGGAACATGTTTATCAATATAATGATTTTTCAGTTTATCAAATATACACAGAATTAAATCAATAGATTCTATCGGAATTGTAGGAAATGTACAATGATGCATATGTTCTTTAACATAAATTAACTCTGATTGTTTTTCGAACAAATACTTTAAATATTTTACAATTCCCGGTGTTAGATTATATTCATACATATGAACATAAAAAACCCGATAGTATGGGTCTATCAGGGACTATCGGGAATACGAAAAAAGATTCTATTATAGAAGAAATGTAAAGTTCGATTTTATTTTCGGTATAATTATTTAATATATATTAAAAATTATTAATTATTTAATTATGAATAAGTGTTTATATTGTGGAAAAGATGTAAAAAATAATTTTGTAATACATCTTGTCAAATGAAATATCAAAATAAAGATAGATTGAAAAATTGATGATAAAACGATATGGTGAATTGAAAGAATTTTCAGTTAAATGTGAAAAGTGTAATAAAGAAATAAAAATATTAGAAAGAGAAAAACAATTTCCATTAGTAGAAATCATTCAGATGAAACTAAAGAAAAAATATCTAAAACATTAAATAAAACAAAAACTAAAGTTATTTTGTGTAAATATTGTGGTAAAGAATTTATACCTAGACGAAAAACTACACAATTTTGTTCAAGGAGTTGTACTACAACATATAATAATTATAATGGTTTGGGCAAAAAAGCTGGTTTAGCTTCAGTTAAATCTCAGGATAAAAGAAGTAAAAATGAAATATATTTTTCTGAGTTATGTGAAAAATATTTTCATAATATAGAAACAAATAAACAAATATTCAATGGATGGGATGCTGATATAATAATTCATGATATTAAGTATGCTGTTTTATGGAATGGTGTTGGCATTATAAAAAAAATAACAAAAAAACATTCAGTAAAACAAGTAAAAAATAGAGATAAATTAAAAATAAAAGAAATTGAGAATTTTGGTTATAAACCATATATTATTAAAGATATGGGTAAATTTGATAAAAAATTTGTAGAAGAACAATTCAAAATATTTTTAGAAAATATTAATGATTAGGATGGTGGCTGTTGAGCCGGCGAGCTACCACTGCTACGCACTCCGCAATATATTATTAATATTTTTATCACAAAAGTAAAAAAGTTCTGATTACTTCATATTTGGTCTAAAACTTGTTTTAGACTCAAAACCTTTTCCTGCTATTTTCTGATCATTTGTTCTTGTATCTGGTCTATTTTCGGCAAATGTTTTTTGCGCAGAAAGCCATGAACACAATCCTTTATACATATTTTCTGCTGTAATATATGAACCGATATTTAATGCAGCTAATTTTGGATATGGCAATAAATCTTTATAATTACCTTCCATTATGATAGGACAATCTTGTTTTTGGTTTGTGTAATTTTTATCCTTATATGGATTTATAGAAACATCAAATCCTCCATATGAATGTTTTGTTGATCCTTTATAAAGTTCAAATTTATCAATATGTACATCAGCATCAATTTCTCTTCCTAAACGACGAGCATATTTTCCAACTTTTAAAAGGTCTTTCCCCCAATATACTGTGTTTCCATCATAATATCCTTCAATGATAAAGTCACAAAGAAAAATCTTTATCTTCTGTGGTCCATATAGCGATGGTTGAACATGCTTGCGTCTATCTAGAATCAATAGAGGGTCTTCACCGTATATTCCAACATAATAATCGTAATAATCCTTGTATGATGATAAAATTTTCATATGTTATTTTTATAATTCAATAATTCACTACACTATACTTAGTATGTAGAATTCAGTTCCTCCAAAGTTTGTCATCTTTGATGTAAAGTTCCTTGTTGACTAGACAAGTTTTCCTGTACACTTTAGGTATATGTAATGAATTAAATGAATAAATTAGATGATGTGGAAATTGTGTGAGTGAATACCATTTTAGAAAGTTAGAAGTAACTCAACACATAGCCACAAAATTGGGGCCCTGATGGGATTCGAACCCATATCCTCCGGATTTTTCTCCGGTGCTCTAACCACTTGGAGCTACAAGGCCCAAACAGAAAGTTCTGTACCGCAAAATACATTGTTCCTGCCTCTGGGGTTATTTTGCGCTAACCCACATAATCTTTAATCATTCAACCGCCATCTATAGTCAAAGTACATCCAAGTGATGGTGAAGCTCTTGACAACTTTTTAAGAACGATTAATAATACGATTCATCAACTTCATCATCTTCTTCTGGTTCTGAACCTTCCCATTCATAGCCACAATCTGGACATTCGAAACAAACACCATTGTAATAAGCGTTATCTTGTCCACAATTTGAACATTCTACTGTTGTCATATGTTAACTTGGTTTAATTAGTGGAAGAAAAAGGATTCGAACCTTTGACCTTCGAGTATACCCCGATGCTCTTACCAAATTTCCAATATAATCTTTTGTGCACGAGCTATTCTTCCATATGAGACTGTACTTACGAGGTCGCATTTATCTTATGACGGGTAGCGACTTTGTTATCTACAAGTTTGATTCTAAACGAACTCTTCCGTCTGATTGCCTTTGTCAAATACAAACTTAGAGTGAAACGGCTAAGTTTCCATTTGTATTTTGTAAGTTGGCCTGTAGTACTTAGTACCTATCATCTCATAATAACATTAATTATTTTGTTATATGTATAAATAACAAAATGTTCTTGTGTAAAAAATTAATTTTTGTTAAAAATTACAATTTGTTTAAATTCATTTTCGAATATGATTTTAGTTATGTCCAATGATCTTCCACCAATATAAGTAGCTTCACTATCGTCTGTTGGTACTGAATACACAAAACAATCAATGATTGTTATTATAGTTTTGAGAGGAACATTTTCAAAATATTTCAAAATATTCCATTACTTCTCTCTGTATGTTATCTAAACTGCTCATATTTTAATGTTTATATAAAAATAAACAAATAATCTGATTTTTTAAAATGTGGCTCATTTTTTATATAATTTTAAATGTTTGAGTTTCATTTACTGGCCAAAAATAATTACTATCATTAAAACCTTTATCTTCTGGCTATTGAGTATAGAAATCTGGTACTTTTTCAATTAATCTTGTTCTATGCGGTGAAAATTTTCATCACCTAACTACCAAGGTGGCACAATATTATTTGCATTCGATTGAAGTGGTTCCATTGTTGTATTTATTTTATGCTTGGTTTTTGCAACATGAAGAAATATATTAAAGTAGTATTTTAAACTTTCTTCATAACCATTCCACATTTGAACTGCTGGATGATTTATCCAATGTTGATTTATGTATGTAGACGTATTTTTCCAGTCTTCAGGAAGATCTGCGGCATGTAAAGTACATGAAATTTGTTTTATTTCAACAACTTGTTTCCATTCTCTTTTTTTTATCAATTGATTCTGCGGAATCGATATATGATCTAGTCATCCTCTTCTACCTCATGGTATTTGAACTCAACTATAACTGACTGTGATTCTGGATCAACTTTTTTATTACAAAGTTTGCATTGAAGTTAATTATCTCTTATTTCGTTCATGCACATGACAATGGAACCAAATATAATTACGCTCATAATTTTATGTATGTTAAAATCCTTTTTTTAATTTTGCCATTGATCGTCTTGAGCCGCCAATGTTTTTATCTAAAATATAGCTATCAAGAATCGACCAACTTACTTTATGTTCAACACCCAACT
>JALNZW010000018.1 GCA_023229115.1 Patescibacteria group bacterium | reverse complement strand
AGTTCATCCCGGCGACAAAGTGTCGATTAACTGTAAAAAGTTATTAATTTGAAAAAGTTAAAAGATCGACACTTTGATCACGCGGGTTTTCCTAGCCGAAGCTATTATAAAGACAAAACTTTTTCAAATCTCGAACTAGGTTATATTGATCAATATAATCCAAACATTATACTCACTCAACCAAAATGAATTAAAAAAAGGGAGTTCTAGAAATAGAACTCCTATATATTTTTATTTATCTAAAAAAGAAAAATTGCTTGGATCTAATAGATAAAAACTATTAGATCCAAGCAAATCTTATACTTTCAATCGCCACCTCATGCGAGGTGGGTTGAAAGGTTTACTATATTTTGACGAGTTCGGGACATGAACTCGCGTCGAAGGTCGACACTCCAGAGTATTCGGAGTGTCAACCGAAGGGATAAAATACTTCTGGTCAATTTTCTCGACCAGTTTCTCTTCGTATTTGACGGTTCTGAAAAAATAAATCTGACCACACTCATTTCTACTCATCCTTCCTCCTCTCAAAAAAGTTAAAAGTTAACTTCCTCATTAATATAATTTCTATATTAAATTAACAAATATTGAAATGACATTAATTTTGTTTTTATTAATTTCATATAGAAATTATATTATTGTTTTTATTCTTAATCTTAAAAAAGAAAAGGAACTGAAATGGAAAAAGAATGGAAAAAAATATTTATTTCACCAGTAAAATTTCATAATGATATTATTAAATTGGCTAAAATGATTAATAATGAAAAATTCAATGGTGTATGTGGAATACCTAGAGGAGGATCTGTAGTAGAAACTTATATTAGTCATTTATGTAATTTACCAGTAATTAATTTAATTACAATTCACTGTTATTTTAAAAAATATAGTGATAACGTTTTAATTGTTGATGATATTATTGATACCGGCAAAACTCTAAAAGATTTTTCCGATTACGGTTACAAAATTGCATCTGTATATTACAAACCGAGATCTATTATTAAACCAGAATACTTTACAAAACAAGTAAAAAATTCAGATTGGATAATATTCCCATGGGAAAGTAGAAATGAATTACCAAACAGAAACGTTTAAAAAGGAAAATAAAATATGATTGTTTCTGCTAATCTTAGTAGTATTCCATTTCTATCTTCAACAGATAGTACTCGTGCTAGTATGAGTTCTAAACAAATTCAACAAGCATTAACAAGTATGAATACTGAGATTCCTTATGTAATTGGATCAGATTATCATACATTAGTTGAATCATCAAAATTAGGAATACATTTAGCTGAAGCAGATGGTGAAGTATTATATAAAAATTCAGATATTATGATTATACAATATAAAAATTATTCTAAATCTATTCAAGATTTATATATTCCGCCGATAAAAAAGGTAAGTGCAACATATGGAACTAAATTAAGATTTGCTTTAGACGTTGGTAAAAAATTTAAGAAAAATGATGTTTTGGCTTGTTATGATTGCTTTATAAATAATGTTCCAGCTTACGGATATAATACATTTACGGCGTTTTTCCCCTTTTTCGGCTTTAACCACGAGGATGCTATTACAGTTTCTGAAAGTTTTGCCGATAAAGCTAGATATACATTAGTTGAAAAAGTATATATCCCAATTTATGAATATACATTAATGCAAGAATTTTATAAAGATGAAAATAATTCTTATATTTATTTTCCTGGAGTTGGTCAAAAAATTTTAGATGATATTGTTTGTTGTTTAATAGCACCAAGAGATAGTGCTACTGCAAATTATGATACATTAAAAAATAAAGTTCAATTATCTTTGAAAAATATGTCATTATCAGATCTTTTAACGATGGGATTTTCTGGAGATAGTAAATTCGCTATTGATAGAATTAAGACCAAAGTAGAAAATGGAATTGTTTCTGGTATTAAAATTCATAGATTTAAAAAACCATCAACACAAGTTATGATAGATCATAAACTAGAAACTATTTTAGATAAAATATATAGTACTTATGGTGATTTTATTACTGGTGTATATAATGAATTACAAAATTCTTTTAATTATCAATATGTAGAATATATTCTTAAAAAATATTACATTTATATTGATAAGAATACCGGCACAAGAGGTAATATTTCGCTAAATAATCTATGTTATTTAGTTGAACTTGAAATCTCTAAAGATTGTAAAACTGTAATTGGTGACAAATTGGCGAACCGATCAATAGGTCGCTTTCTAGATTAATCTAGATCGAAAAATTCAGTGAATTCGGTGAAACTCCTATTTATAGGACAATACCGAGCCAAGCTCTCAGAAGCCACTAACTTCTGATTGAAGGTGTAACGACTATCTCGAAAGAGAGTACACTGCAAGCGATTGGCAGTGGAAGCGCTGAACAACCGAAAAAAATTAATAATAAGGAAACTGAATTATTAATTATGAAAAACGAGTAGAAAAATTAATAGGACAACTTTTTGGAAATTTAGAAGTTGTGGGAGTTTCTAAAATACGTAAAAACACACAAATTCAACTTGGAGTAAAATATAAAGTACATAAACAAATAATTTGGGAGATAGTTAATTTTAAAACTTGGAAAAATATAATCTAAATCTTAGTGGGATTCATAACATTTACTTCGGTTGATGATATAGTCTACTCTCATAGGTAACTATGAGCAGGAAGTTTCCTGGATAAGAACTAGCGATTCTTATCAAATATAAAGGATGCGAATAAAGGTGTGATTAGTTTAATTATTCCAGATGAGTTGAGACCAATTGCTTTATCAACAAACAAACCAATTGATCTTATATTTAATCCTTTCGGTATCTTTTCAAGGATGAATCTTGGTCAATTACTTGAAGCAGTTGTATCTAAAACTGTAATGTATTGTGATAATTATATTAAATCAAACCCAACTGATGTTAAACAAACAATAACTTGGTTAAATGAATCATTAATAAAAAACATTGATAATGAATATTATTTAAAAGTTCAAAAACAAATTATTGAAAATTTAGACGATCCTAATTTTAAAAATCAATTTATAAATAATATTCAAACTTCTAATTTATATATAGAAGCTCCTTCATTTGCTGAAATTGATATAAAAACTCTTATATCAAATTCAATAGAATATAAAGAATCTATTTTAATTAAAAAAGAATTGTTAAAATTTATTAAACAAAAATTAAAACACACTACTCCATTTCCAGATGAAGATATTTATTTGAAAAACATTTTGTGTGCTCCTATTTATATTCAAAAACTTTCAAAATTAGTAAATAAAATTATAAATGCTCGTGATTTTGGTTCTGTTAAAAGTATAACAAGACAACCAACTAAAGGACGAGCACGTGGCGGTGGTTCCAGAGTGGGTTATTTAATAAATTGGCCCCTTCTAAAAGTAATTTTAGTCGAAAAATTTCTTTAATTCAGGAAATCTCTAACCGTTAAGTCGAAGATAATCCTGAGCCAAGCTTTAATTAGAGTTTTGCTAACTCTAATTAAAGAAGGTGCAACGACTATCCCGAAAGGGAGTACACTCAAGCGAGTGGAAAAAAGAAACATCCAAAACATATAGGATGAAGAGATAGTCTGATCTATATAGAAATATATAGCTGCGAGAAATTCGCGGGTGAAGAACTAGCGAGCTTCACTGAACATTATGCAGATGGAATTAGAGTCTATGTTAAGTGCTGGTTGTGATAACGCCGTAAAAGAAATTCTTTCTGTTAAAAGTGATTGGACTGCTGGTAAAAAAGATTTAATTCGTCAATTAGTAACAACTGGAGAATATAATCTTCCGGAAAATCGAACTATAAAAAGTAGAACTAAAGAAGTAGTTGATGTTCAAATATCATTTTTAAAAGAGTAATCAAATATTAGAACCGCTAATAAATATTAGCGGTTCTAATAAGGAGAAACCTTTTGAATCTTCTTACAAAAAAAATTAAAGAACCTAAAGAAAATATATTTACCGTAAGTACATTTAGAAAAGCCCAATATAAATTATTAGAATATTTTATAACCCTTGGAATTGAATATATTTCTAAACAAAATAAGAATTATTTAAATATTAAAAAAATAACAATTCAAGATATTTTAACATATAATAGTATTCATAATAGTTCATTAACACAAGTAGATTGTTATGTTTCTTTTGGTAATGTTAATAATGTTGAAACAAAATTATTTGTTAAATTTTTATTACCTACATTAGTTGAAGATTGCTTTTTTGTATTAAATGGTAATTTATTTGTTCCAACTTTATATATTTTAGACCGGCCAATAATCATAAAAGAAAACTCAATTAAATTATCAAGTACATTCAATTCAATAACAATTTATGATAAACTGATAACATTTATGGGTAATAATATACCGGCAATGTACTTTTTAGATTTATTATTATCTGATCATAATCAAGATCAAGCCGAATTGAAAAAAGATTTAATCAATCATTTTAATTTTAAAAAAGGTGTAAATACATTAACAGAAAAAGATTTATTAAGCTATTTTGCAAATTTATTTAAATGTGATGAAAATAAACAAACAATTCAAGATAGATTTAATAATATATTTTTTGACGATTATACTAAATTATTATATCAACAGTGTTATAATTTAACAGAAAAACAATTTACAATTGCCCATTTATTAAAATTGTCATTAAATATAGCTAATACTTCTCAAGAAAGTGATTTTATTAATTTAGATCAAAAACGATTAATATTCATTGAAATATTATTATTACCATTATTTAAAAGAATAGCGGTAATAGCTTCTCAAGCATCACGAGGATTTTCTGTTAATTCTATTACAATGGATCAAATGGAGTTAATTAAAAATTTTCATATTAATTTACATAATAAATTTATTTATGATAATGTTAATCCATTTGATAATATGTTAAAATTTAAAGCATGTATGTTAAATCCAAATGTTGAACAAGCTCCTGGAATTATAGCACATTTACATGAAACTCATTATAAAAAATTGTGCCCAATAAGTGTAAGCTCTCAAAAACCTGGTGAAACATTATATATCGTTCCAGATACTGAAATTGATATTTTTGGTAGATTTTTATAACCTCAAAAAGGAAATTTAAAAATAGATAGTTTTATCACCGAACTCGAAAAGCTTATTAATAAATATTCTATAGAAAATACATCTAATGCTCCTGATTTTATATTAGCAAATTATCTTACAAGTTGTCTCAAAACATATGTTGAAACTGTTCAAGCAAGAGATAATTGGTATGAAAAACAATTGGTGTAAAAGAATATGTAAAACTGTTTCAATAGAAAACCAACCAAATAATTCACAGGAACTATAATATGGAAAAATATACTTTTGAAGACCTAAATGAACTAGAAAAACAATTAGAAGTTTGTTTAGAAAAATATGAATTGGGTGAACCAATAATTTCAGATAATGATTATGATCATTATAAAAGAATTCTTCAAAAATTTCGTCCAAATAGTTATTTTCTTCAAAAAATTGGAAATAAACCGAAAAAGAATAAAGAAGAATTACCATATATTTTAGGAAGCTTAACAAACAAATTTAAAGATACAATCAATTCATGGTTAACTAAATATGATAATTCAAAAGGATATATACTGTCTCATAAATTGGATGGTGTAGCTATTGAATGTGAATATACGTCTGGTATACTTACAAATGCATGGTTAAGGGGTGATCATTATATTGGTGAAAATATTACTGAAAAAGTTAAAAGATTTGCACCAGTATTTAAAACTAATGCCTTTTGTTCTGATAAATGTTATTTTAAAGCAGAAGCTTTATTAAATTGTGATCCTGCAACACTTGGGTATAAAACTAAACGAAATGGTATTGCTGGAATATTAAATAGAGACGATTTTGATAAATTGAAATATCTTTATTTGGTGTTTCATACAATTGTTCCAAATCAATATCTTATTGATATAAATATTTTATATGAAAGTGAACGATTAGCATTTATTTCATTATTATTTGATAAAGAAAACATTGTTCGATTTGAATTTGCTAAAAATCCAAAAGAAGTAATTGAAATTGCTGAAAAGATGATTAATGAAGAAACATTTTATGATAAAGATGGTATTGTAATTACATATGAAGAATCAGATGTTGAAAATGTTAAATTGCCGGAAAAAAAGGTCGCCTTTAAATTTAATAAATTATCGGCAAGAGCTGAAGTTGAAAATGTTGAATGGAATACTTCTCGAACTGGAAAAATAATTCCAGTAGTTAAAATTAAACCAGTTGATTTAGGTGGAGCCACAATTCAAAGAGCTAGTGGATTCCATGCTAAATATATTTATGATAATGAAATTTGGCCAGGAGCAATTATTGAAATCGTAAGATCTGGAGATGTTATTCCATATATTGAAAATATTATTACTCCTGGAAAATCAGAACATAATGAATTAATTAGTTGTCCATCATGTGGAAATACAGATTTAGTAAGTGATGAAATCAATGTATATTGCAATAATTTGAATTGCCCAGCTCAAGTTCAAAAAAAAATTACTTATTTCTTAGAAAAATTAGGACTTGAAAATTTTAGCGAAAAAATGATTTCCTCATTAAATTGTAAATCAATTATTGATATTTATAATCTCAAAAAAGAAGATATTTTAAAAATTGATGGGTGGGCAGAAAAATCAGCAACAGATTTCTTATATAGAATTAATCAAACTAAAAAAGCTAGACCTGAAAAGATTCTTGCCGCTTTAGGAATTGATAATTTAGGAACAACTACTTCTAAACTAATTTTAGAACATTTTAAATTAAATAATTTAATTTCATCTTTAGATGATAAAAATTTATTAAATGAAATTATTTTTAAATTAGCTCAAATAAAAGGATTGGGAAAAAAGAAAATAATTTCAATTATAAAAGGATTAAAATCAAATAAAGATTTATTATTAGAATTCGAAAAATTAGGATTTTCATTTGAAATAAAAACGAATGGGATTTTAAGCGGCAAAAGCTTTTGTATAACTGGAAGTTTAAGTAAACCCAGAAAAGATTTTGAACAAATTATTGAAAAATATGGTGGAACAAATACTAGTATTTCATCATGTAATTATTTAATTTGTAATAATCCAAGTGATTCAAATAAATTCAAAAAAGCTCAAGAAAAAGGTATTAAAATAATTAATGAACAAGAACTTGTAAAGTTAATTAAAGGAGAAATAACTTGAACTTTGAAGAACTTCTTAGTGAAATAAAAGAATTAATTATAAAAAACAAAGATGAATTACCAATTGAAAATGCAGGAATAATGAATATCACTTTTTCTACTTTTACAACATTAGAAGGTGAAACTAATGAAATAACAAAATTTATTATAAATTTTTGTCAATATCAAGATGAATCTTTTCATATTGAAGGTGGAAATTTAATAACTTCTGTAATTGCAGAAAATGGTAATATTATACGATCTGAAATAGAAGATATTAAAATGGATTAATTAATTTTTTAATCCGGCAAGATCTTTAACTAGATCTTGCCGGATTAAATTGGAGATAATATATGCCAACTGAAGAAAAAACAGCTGCAAATGTTTATTCTTTTATTTTAACGCGACCAAATGATTATGATGGAAAAATACCACACATTACAGATTTTCATTATGTTGCATTTATTCGCAATCCAATATTAAAACAATCTACATATATTGATATTCAAGCAGTAGTACCAATGGCTACAATTATTATTATAGAAAATGAAATCAATAATGGTAAATTTCCATTATATGAATTATCATGTTATGAATTAAAAAATATTGATAAAATAAATGAAAGTGATAAAAATATTCAAAAATTAATATATACTACATTTGTTAATATTGTCAATATAACCAAATTAATAGATAATAACTCTCCAGATAGAATATTAACAGAAGGATCTATTCCAACTAGAATGTTAGTTGTTGATCCAGTTTCATACCAAATGTCTCAAAATACTGGTTTTAATTATATTTTTGGACCAAAAGTTAAAGAACATGAAAACGATACTGAAATAAATCCACATTTAATTGCATTAGAAACTATTATAAATAATAGTTTTAACCCTCAAATTCAAGAATCAAAATTAATGTCTTTTATGGATTATGTAATAAAAAAATATTCTGCACAATTTCAAAATATTAAACAACACGTATTAGCAGATAAAAATTGTATAAATTTTACAAAATATGATCAAATAATGGTACCACCAACACTTCCAGAAATAAACGTTCCAGAATATATAATCAATACATATAAACCATTTAATTCTCCAACATTTTGGTTTTTTGATATTTTTAATTTTGCAAATTATGATAACGCTTCAACACCATCAAATGGAAAAATACCAATTTGGAGTTTATTAATCAATTTTTTCAATTGTTTTAATATATTTAAAAAAATAGATATATCTACAAATGTTAGCATAACTATGAATACAAAATTATTAAAAACTGAACAATTTATTGATAATTTTGGAATTTTTAACAGACCAAATGCTATTGTAAATTTTATTAGTCCAAATATGACGCACACACAAGTAAGTTTAGGCGAAACTCCAAATGTTTTAAGAACGGACAATTCATATAAAAAACAAACATCCAGAATTACTTCAATGAAAGTATATTATCCAGATTCTTTACAATATGCTAAAAAAAGAATTGAAGAATGTCGAAAAATTTTTATAGAACAAATAGATAGAATTGAACATTATGAGACAACATTAACAACTCCAGATTGGTTACAATTTGGACAATTATACAATTTAGAATTTGATACAGCTACTGGTATTAACACTTTTAAATATATACACACCCCAATTGCAATTATTAATATTTTTAAACGGCGAGAGATGAAAGATGATACATTAGAATGTATTAATAAATATACAATGATACGTTTGGTTAATAAATCATAATAAAAAATCAAAAAACTATAAATTATATTTTTTCAATTTTTATATAGAAATAATATTCTTACAATTTGATTTTCAATTGTAAGGAGGCTCATGAAATACTACATAAAATATGCAATAAAATATTCTTTAATTTATGATATTTTACAAAAATTAAATAAAAAGAAAATTAATTTCTTTATTGATTTACAAAGTATTGCAAAGGGATTTTACAACAAAGATGTAGTTCTCGTAGAATTAGGAAGATACGCAACAGAAAATAAAGTAAGTGACATATTAATTGATGAATTGAAAAATTTTTTAAATGATTTATTTGTTCACTTTAAGAAGTATGATCCATTTTTTACAATATTCTATGATGATGGTTTTTGTCAACAACAAAAAGCGATTGATGGAGCGTATAAAGCGGGCAGATCTTTTCAAAATATAATTGTAGATAATCATGATATAGAATTGTTTCGACAAATTAAAAAATATTATTATTTAAAAATTGAGAAACAATTTACAATAAAAGATTTATCACAAGTTTATTATTTAAGAGAATATGAAGCAGATTTTATTCCACATTATTGTATCAGATCTGGACTATATGATAGTGATGATATAGATGTTTTGAATATTATTCTTTCTGTAGATAAAGATTTATTACAAACTTGTCAATTTAAAAATACTATACAGTGTATCACTTCATTTAAACAAAATCTAAATAAAAGAGGATTTCAAATTCAATTTGATGCGTATGATGATGATAACGCAATTAGTTACATAAATAAAAAATTTAAAAGAGGAATTTTAACATCAAAATATATTCCCATGATCTTAGCAATTGGTGGTGATAAAGCTGATGAAATTCCTGGAATACCAAAAATTGGTCCAACAAGAGCAATCGATTTAATTATTAATCATAATATTCCAATAACAATTAATGAATTAAAAGCAAAACTTAATTTAATGCCAGATATTATAAAATCTAATTTCGAATTAATTTCAAAAAATTATAAAATGATTTCATTTGATGAACAACTTAAAAGAGTCTCAAAAAATATTATGCACCGTTCTTTTATTCTCTCACAACCGGAGGCAAAATGAAAGTTGAAAATGTGAATATGATTATTCGAGACATGTTTACAAATTTAGTAAATGATGGGTATAAAAAAGGTCATATTTGTGGATTAACATTAGGATCACAAAGTGCACCTCAATTAGAAAGTTTCTTAAAAGGAAATGATTTTGGAATTAAACCACTACAAAGATTAATAAATAATTTAGGATATGAAGTAAATTTAGTAATTGTACCATCAAGCGATACAGAAATTACTAAATTTGTAAATGAAGTAAATACTGAATTTATAACAAATGTTTCGAAATCTTTAATTGAAAATTTAAATAATGAAAATATTGTCAAATCGGCAACAACTGTTAAATCCGGAATTATTGTAGACGCAGCTAATGATTTATTTGATGAAATTTTTGGAGAATAATTTTTAATTCGGCAAGATTATATTTAAGATCTTGCCGAATTAAATTACTTTTATGAGGTAATTATGGATGCCCAACATTGGAATGATATTTTAGATTATGTTAAACTTAATTTGGGAGTTCCTATAAATCTTTTAGAAATTAACGATACGGATTTAATTACACATTTACGAAAACATGTTTTAACATTATTTTCTCAAACTGCTCCCGCTAAAAAGTTTGCTATGATAACAAGTTCAAATATTATCAATAGTGGAAGTGGTGGACCAAGATACATGTATAAAATTCCAGTACCAGAAGGTACATATATTGTAGATATTTTAGAAGCAATGCCAACTAAAGAAGTTTCTATTGTAGATATGTATGGTGGAGCATTAATAAGTGCTCAAGCCGCGATGGATCTAGTAATATCAAATTCATATATTGATGCTGTTCGTTCATTACAAGTCAGACAAACTTGGGAATTTTTACCACCAGATGTTATGATTTTTGATCAAGAAATTACAGCATGTGCCGTTATTTATAATACCCAACATGAAGTATTAAATACAATTAGACCCGATTTATATCATAGATGTTTTAAACCGATGTGTTTAGGTTATACAAAATTGTGGATAGCGGCAATGCGATCAAAATTCGAAGGATTAGCTACTCCATTTGGTGCATTAAATTTAAATTTTAATGAATTAAAAACAGAAGGACAACAAGCAATTGATTCAGCACAAGCAATTTTAGATACTATTCCACCTGACATTTTAATCGAAATCTGTTAAAAACTTTTTAGGAGGCGAAATGGCTCAACAAGGAAAATTAGAAAATATTTTTTCGTATAGCTTCCCCGCAAATCATCTTCTTCAAATCTCAATTGTAAAACAAGCAGTAGAACAAACTTATAAAAAAGAATTTTTCTGCTTTATTACATTAGCTCCTGGAGTTCAAGGACAACAAGGAAGAACTTTTGATTTTACTAATCGTATTACTATGAAAGTTGAAGGTCACCAAGTAACAGCTCTTGCACATGCTATTCGAGCAGTCATTCGTGGACAAGATGCAATGATTGGACAATTTTCAATTTATGTAGATTCTAGTAAATCACAATTTAATCAAGGTGGTGGTGGAAAATCTTTAATAGTTCAGCGTACTCAAAATCAAAAAGCAAATAATGCACCAATGTTAACTTTCTTCTTTAAAGCTGGCCAAAGTCCTGCTTTAGGAATTTCAATGAATCCTCCTATGGGTCTTGCTGCTGCAGACATTTTTGAATTTATTGGAAAGAAATGTTTAGAACTTGAATTTGCACGAGGTCCAATTGGAGCTCAAACTGGTGCATATGAAAATCCAAATATTTCAACTCCTCAACAAGTGCCATCTAGACCTTCACAAGAAACTCAAAATGTAACAAATAATTTTTCTGGGGCGTTTGATGCGTTTAATGGTGGAGACAATCCTTTCGGTTGATTTTTCTAACGCAGACCAGTACGAATATGTACTGGTCTGCTTATATAAGGAGTTTTATGTTAATCAATGAAGAACAACTTTATGATAATGATGATGTTGATAATGTTTTAACTGAAGCTATCAAAACTTTAATTCCAACATCTTTAAAAAAGAAATTGGCTAGCAAAAAAAATCGGCAATTAATGTTAGAAAAATATGGAGATAATGCATTCTTACTTCCAAAACAACTTAAATTTCCAGTATTAGATCCGACTACAGGAAAACCAAATTGCGCATTAATTTATGCAGCTAGAATAAGAGCTAAACAATATTCTGGTATTAAACCAGGATATAGAGAACTTGCTAGTAAAGCAGAAGAAATGTATAAAGAAAATCATTGCTCTGTTAAATTAAACATTCAAATAAATACTGAAGATGTAACTATAGATACTGATCTTATGAACATTGTAAATATTTTATATTAGAGAATAATATGATTAATTATCTATCAAATTACGAAACAATATTTACTAATTTTCCATGGTATAATACAGATGTGAATAATGAAGGACTAAATAGTCCTAATTGTGAACCACCCGGCGACAGAGAAGCGATAACTAGAAATAGTTAATTCTAATTAAATTTAGAAATGCTTCTCTGATCACACGGGCTTCAATTAGCAATAGTTGAAGCCCAAAGTTCACCAGACTCAGTTAGAAGAAATTCTAGCTACGTTATCTGAGATGTAGACACCTAGGAATGCCGCCC
>JALNZW010000017.1 GCA_023229115.1 Patescibacteria group bacterium | reverse complement strand
AGATTAGAAGCACTAAGTCCCAAATAACAGACCTGATTAAAGAAATTCTTGCAACTATTAAAAAAAAGGAAAGAATATTAGTCACAACACTTACAAAGAAACTAGCTGAAGAAGTCTCTGAATTTTTGGCAGAGAAAGGAATTAAGACAAGGTATTTACATTCAGAGATTAATACTCTTGAAAGAACAGAAATTATCAGAGAGTTAAGATTAGGGAAGTTTGATTGTTTGGTTGGAATTAATTTGTTAAGAGAGGGAATTGATATTCCTGAAGTCTCCTTAATTGGAATCTTAGATGCTGACAAGGAAGGTTTTTTAAGAGATAAAAAAAGCTTGATTCAGATAATTGGAAGGGCAGCAAGAAATAGTAACTCTAAGGTTATTCTGTATGCTGACACCATTACCAAATCAATCAAGGGAGCAGTTGATGAGACAAAGAGAAGAAGAGATATACAGATTGCTTATAATAAAAAGCACAACATTATCCCAAAAACAATAATTAAAAAAATACCAACAAAAGAAAGAGAAATAACAGATGTTAAAAGCATACCAAAAGCAGAGGTCCCAAAGACCATAAAGCTTCTGGAAAAGGAAATGGCACAAGCCTCAGAAAACTTAGACTTTGAAAAAGCTATCTTTTTAAGAGATAAAATAAATGCTTTAAAAGAGAGAAGTAAATTGTGAATTAGAAGTGTCCAACATATAATGTTTTTCTTTTTTAGAGAAAAGGCAAATTTAAATTTATAACAGCTCATTTAATTTAAAATTATTAATCTAATTCTAAAATTAATAGGTTACCACACACACAAAATTTATAGAACTAAAAATACACTCTATATACAAAAAAACAGAGCCTCTAAAAAAGACCAATCACAAATTAAAACAGTTATAAATTAAAACTAATAAACAAATAAAAACTTTTAAAAAGAAAATAAAAAAGAGAAATTATCAATTTACTTTTTTTAAGAAAAAAGAAATTAAAAAAAAGAAAAAAAAGATGTTATTTAACATATTGAATAAATATTATAATTATTCTTCTACTACATTAACATCTACAGCTTTTGAACCCTTGTCATCTTGAACAATTTCAAAAGTTACTTTCATACCATCTCTGATATTAGTACTTTTTAAACCTGTTTGATGAACAAAATAATCCTTGCCATCTGACCCAGTTATAAAACCAAATCTTTTCTTAAAGTTATAAAACTTTACTGTTCCATCCATTATATATTCACATTTTTTGTTTTTAAAATAATCTAAAATTAATAGCTTTTGCTTAACTATAAATTTCAAGACTATATTATAATATATTTATAATTGGAAAGTCTTATAAAGCTATTTAAGAGAGTAAAATTTATAAAATTTATTGAAAATTAAATTCATCTTCTAAAATGTCCTCATTTAGTCTATTTAGCTGAGATAAAATATATTTTGCTTTATTGCTATTTAGTCCATCAATTAATGCTAATTGCCCCGCACTACAACTCTTAATATTTGAAATTGTTTTTTTAGTCTTTATTAGCTTATCAATTGTTTCAAAATCTAATTTTGGAATCTTATATAAAATCCTATAACCTCTAGAATCTTTATTTTCAATTTCACAAGAATTAATTAAAATGTTTTTATCAGTTATCTTTCTTACCCCCAACTGCAACAAATACTCAACCTTCTCTTCAGCTTCTTTTTTAGTTATTGGTTTTTGAGAATAGTCCATTAAAAGTAAACTTAATTCCTCATCTAAACCAAAAGTTGTTTCAGAAAGAGTCTGTGAAATATCACTTCCTTGATTTCCAAGTTCAACTACTATTTTTTCCATCTCTTCACCATGCTTGAAGAAATATAAGATCTTTTGGATTATTTCAATTACTTGATCAAAGACCTTTGTAGGAAGATTAAACTCACTATATAGTAATTTATTTAAATTTGAATCTATCTTTTGCCTGTAATCTTTTAAATTGTTTAAAGAATAATTTGCTTTAACTGTTAAAAAACTAGGATCTTGTAAGACATATTTTTGATCTCTAAAATATAATGAAATTATGCTTCTTCTGTGTGAGATTGCAATCACTGGTAAATTACTTTGAATTGCTGTTTGTTCAGCTGATCTATGCCTCATTCCTGTTTCTGAAGAGGGAACTTCTTTATCTGGCATTAAATGTTTGTTTGCCCCAGTTATTCTTTTTAGATCATTTGAAAGAATGATTGCTCCATCCATTTTTGACAATTCAAATAGCTTTTGAGAAGAAAAAGGAATATCAAGATCAAAGCCTCCTTTTAAGATTGGAGCCAACTCTTCATTTGAACCTAGGACAACCAAAGCTCCTAACTTCCCGTGCAAGATCTCATCTAAGCCTCTTCTAAGATCATTACCAGGAGTGACAATTGGTAAAATTTTATTAATATCAATTATTTCTCCTCTATGTATCTCTTGGATAAGTTCATCAGTCCAATTTTCATCTAAATATTGGTTTATTTTAATTTTAACTGACATAATTTTTCACAATTTTTTTAAGTAAAAGTAGAATTTTTATATATATATACTATATTCTAATTATAAATAAACCTGATTGAGAAATTTAATAAAAATTATAATTTAGTTTGTAAAATTAATTTTAATTATAAAAACTATATGTTTATTAAGAGTATTATATTTAATATTACTATGAAAATATTATTACTTTCAAGAAAAGAAAATATTAAGAAATTACCAAATATAAAGTTTAATATTAAAAAACATGAAGTCTTACTTCCAACCTTTCAATTAGGAAAAACTTCTAAGTTTTTAAATGAAAATAAAGAGTTTATAGATAAAGATATTGAGTTGATTAAAAGAGCAGATGCAATTCTTGTTTGTAATTTTGATAAAGGAAAACAAGAAAATTATATTGGTAGCTCTTTACTTTTGTTTATGGGTGCTGCTTATGCTTTAGATAAAAAAATATATTTACTTTATGATTTTTCTAAGTCTAAAAGTAAAGAAGAGATTAAATGTTTAGATGTTGTTGCCTTAAATGGGGACTTGAATAAAATTATATAAAAGGAAAAGAAATATGATTAAACTAATAGTTTTTGATTTATGGGCAACATTAGCAAAAAGGGATGGGATTGATTTTCACTTTGCCTTAAAAATAGTTGAGGAATTTAAATTAGATAAATTAGAAGCTGATGTTAATGATATTTTTAGAAACACAGTCAAAACTAGGAGATGGGAAACTGAATTTGATGCTTATATTGAATTTGCAAGAAATGTTGGAATTGAGCCAACAAAGGAAAATACATTTAAAATTATGAAACTAAGAAAAATTGCAGAAAGTAATGTTATGGTTTATGATTTTGTTTACCCCTTATTTAAAGCTCTTAAAAAAAATAATTATATTTTATCAATTATTACAAACTCTTCTATTTTTGAAAAGGAACTTTTAGAAAAGAACACAAGGATATTAGATTATATTGATTATCCTCTTTTTTCATATGAGATAGGAGCAGTTAAACCAAATCCTATGATCTATTTAGAATTGCAAAGACAAACAATGATTCTTGCTGATGAGATAGTAATGATTGGGGACAATTTTATTAATGATGTGTTAACACCCAAGCAACTAAATTGGAATGCAATTCATTTTGATGGAGATTATAATAGACTTAAAAAAGATTTAGAAGCTTTAGGAATTAACTTAAAATAAATTAAAAATTAATAATCATGTCCTGAACATAAAAAATCAAAATCTAATTTTTTTAATTTTTCTAAAGATAAAGGCATTTCTTTTGGTAAAGAATTTGGTAAATCCATTCTTCCAATAAATTCAAAGTCTGTGTCAAAAAGGGTATCTCCAGAAAATAACACTTTCCTTTTAGAATCATATAAACAAATTGAACCTATAGTGTGTCCTGGTGTTTCAATTATTGTTAGATAGTCAGGCAAATCTAAACTAGAGATGTCATTTAATTTTAAATTGAAATTATCTGCAACTTCTGTTAAAAGAATTGTTCCAAATCTATTATTACCTAAAGATTCAATTTCTTTTTTAGAAGCATAAAATTTAGCATTTGTAAAAATTTTCCAATTTGCGATATGATCATAGTGTAAATGAGTAAATATAACAGTTTTAATCTCTTTAGGATCAATAATTGAAGAAATACTTGTTAAAATTAGTAGATAATCGGAAGGAGACCCACAATCAATAATTATATTTTCTTTAGATAAAAAGTAAACATTACTTTCTCCTTCTATTTTATAAATCCCATCAACAATTTTTTCAAGCATATTAATCACAATTTATTTGTCCAATAAATAATGTTTTTATTCAAAAGGCATAATTATTTCTTTATATAAAAATTTATAATTTTTCAATAACTTCTTCAGGAACATAAATATGTTTATAATCCTTAGTTATTTTAACAATATCTATCCTTTTTATAAAATTAGGAAATTTATTTTTAATATCATCAACAATTTCATAAAATTTATCTTCAGAATCTATTTCTATTTCTGGCTCTAATTCCCAAGAGCCTACATTTTCAACTAAATATACAATATGTCTATTGTTTTTACAATATGCTAAAAATTCATTATATTTCTCAATAATCATTTTATTAATAGAAATAAATAATTTATAATATTTTAAATTAACTTTATTAAAATTTAAAAAAATATCATAACCTGAAATAATTCCTTTTTTTTCTAAAAGTTTAATTCTTGAAATAACAGTCTTTATATTTAAATTTAGTTTTTTAGATATATCCATAGAGGATATTCTAGAATCATTAACTAATAATCTTAATATTTCTTTATCAGATTTATCTAATTTAATAATAATTTCTTCTCCAATCATCTTTTTATCTTCTAAATAATTTATTTTTGATTCAACTAAATAGTTTTTACCATAAACATAAGTGTCTGCCATTATACCAACAGAATAATTTTGTATATACTTATTATATTTTTGAAGAATTTTATTTTTTTCAGAATTAAATTCTTTAACATCTCTACAAAGAATAGAAATTATTAAATCAAAAACACCTGTACATTTTGCAACCCAATTTATTTTATAATAATTATTAAAATCAGTAATAATTAAATCAGTAATATTTTTTGAAGCACCATGAAATTGAAAATATATTTTATAATGACTTAATCCTAATTTACTTAAAGAAATTAAAGTTAAAAAATTAGAAATTACCCCTTCTTTTTCTAACCTATGTATCTTATATGTGCAAGTTTCTTTACTTAGTCTTACAGATTTAGCAATAACTGAAAATGGTTGTCTACTATTTTTACTTAACTCAAATAATATTTCTTTATCTTTCTTATCTAACTGCATATTTAATTTATTACCAATAAAATATATAAATATTACTGTTTTGTGCAAAAAATAAATGTTAAGTTATAATTACTTGTAAAAACAATAAATTAATATTAACTTAAGCGGGTTAAACTATGAATAAAAAAATAATACTACCAATTGCAATAATAGCAATAATTTTATTAGCAATATTAACAGCAAACTTTTCAGGATTAATTACACTAAATAATTCAAATGAATATGTAATTGGTTCAATTATGCCACTTTCAGGAGATGCAGCAGCATTTGGATTACCTTTTGAAAAGACAGTTAATTTAGCTGTTAATGAGATTAATGAAAATGGTGGAATTAATGGCAAACAATTAAAAGTAATTTTTGAAGATAGTAAATGTACTAATAAAGATGCAGTTGATTCAGTAAATAAATTAATAAATATAAATAATGTAAAAATAATTATTGGCGGAATTTGTTCTGGAGAAACATTAGCAGCTGCACCAATAGCAGAAAAGAACAAAATAATTTTATTTTCACCAGCATCAGGAAGTCCAGATATAACTTTTTCAGGAGATTATATTTTTAGAAATACAGCATCAGATGCTTATTCTGGGAAAAAAATTGCAGAAGCAATAATTAAAAATAATCAAAGAAAATTAGCAATAATTACAGAAAATTCAGATTATGCATTAGCAATATCAAGAGTCTTTAAAGAAGAATATAAAAAATTAGGTGGAGAAATTTTAATTGAAGAAAAGTTTAATTCAGATGTAACTGATTTTAAAACAATAGTTACAAAAATAATAAACACTAATCCAGATGCAATATATTTAATTCCACAAACTCCAAAATCGTTAACAATACTTTTAAAAGAATTAAAAGAAAATAACTATACAGGTCAATTATATGGAAATGAATACACTAGATCAAAAGAAGTTTTAAAAGACTATGCAACAGAAGCTGAAGACATAATTTTTGCAGAACCTGAGTTTGATGAAAATTCACCATTAACTAAAGAGTTATTAGATAAATTAAAAAATAACAATATAGACCTATCCTTTCCATCATATCAAACAAAAGTATACGATTCAGTTTATATAATTAAAGAAGCTATTGAAAAATGTAAAACTGATAGGGACACAGATTGTATTAAAAATCACCTTTATGGTATTAAAGACAGACTTGGAACAGATGGCTTTTTAACAATTAATGAAAATGGAGATGCAGAAGTAAACTACCAATTAAAAATTATAAAGAATGGAGAAGTTGTTATTTACAACAACTAATTCTTTTCTTTATTTTTTTTGATATTTTCAATAATTGAAATATAATAAAATTCAAAATTATCAATATCTTGAAATTTAATTTCATACATATCTTTAGAAAATACATCCTTTAAATCTAACAAACTTTTTTTAAAACTAGTTAAACTAAATTTTTTAGAACTACCTATTCCTTTAAACATTAATTTTTTATTAATTAAACTAATAGTATCTTTAGTAAGGTAGATATGTTTTTTATTTATTAGAAACCAAATATCATAAATATCTCTGCCTTTTCTTCTTGTATATATTGCTCTAATTTTTTCTGAAAAAATTTCTTTTAAATCCATACATCTAATTATTTTTGTTGGAAGATTATAAGCAGGAAAATCTAATGAAAATGAAACTGTAGGTAATAAAACTTCTTCTCTATAACTAACATCAACATCAATAAAACAAAGACTTTTAGCATTAGTATATAATGGACCTTCTGCAGATATTTTCAATGAAAAACCATATTCATTAATACTAACTATTTTTCCAGTAGATTTAACTCCATCTAATACCCAAAGCATACTAGTAATTCTTTTATTTATATGATTTGAAAATGATTTAATATCTTTAAATCCAAATGGAGAAATAGACAAATCAATAGTAAAATCTAAATCTGTAGAAAATCTATCTAATCCCTGAAAAAACCAAAGATAAGTACCACCTTTAAAAACTAATGGATAATCTGACAAAATTATTAATATTAATGTTTGAAGATAATGCTTTTCTTGTTGATATGGTTTTATTCCTCTTATATTTGCAACATTTACTATTTCTTTTTTACTTAACATCTTCAACCACACTTTTAACCCTTTTTGGATACAATTTGCTATATTTTTTTAATAACTTAAAATTGATCAAAGATTTATAATCTTGTAAAGTAGATTTATTATAAATTCCATAATAAATTCCATCAAGTATAGCTTTTTCTGGATTTGCAATATATGCATAACTACCATCTAAATTATATTTTTTAAAACCAAAAAATAATTTAGGAGTAATTTGATGATATCTTAATTGCATATCCTCATAATATCTGGTATTAATAGTAGTAACACAAGAAGTATTAATTGGAACTTGATTAATAATTTGATGAAAAAACAACGCAGAGGACAAAGAAATATAAGATGGTTCTATAAATTGAGTACCTATCACATATTCATCAGATGAAAATATAATTTTACCATGTTTCCTTTTAGCCAAACCATTATTAACTAATCTTGAAACATAAACACTTGTAATAACTACAGATCTACCAATAAGATTAGATATTTGCTTAGTACTAAATACTGCTTTTTTAGTATTTAATAACTTTTCTTTAATTTTATATATATTAGACATCACACCACAATAACAATATTGTTATATATGTGTGACACAAAACATTTATAAAATAGTTCTTTTTAATAATAACTATAATTAAAAATACACAGATAAACTATCAATTAAAGATTATTAAAAATGGAGAAGTTGTTATTTATAAATAAAACCAACCTATTAAACAGTAAAAAGAATTCTGCTTAAATCAAACAAATTAATTATTGCGTGTGAACTGAGCAAAACTAGTTCTTTTAGGGGGAAAGCACCTTTTCTAAAGGGGCTCAGTGAGTAAACCAAAAGTTATAAATCTTTTTACCATTTAAATCTTCTTCAATTGAATCAAGTCTACAAAAACCAAATCTCTCAAACTGAATAACTTCTCCTACCTTTAATTGAGAAATATGCGATTCTGCTTGTCCCTTTATTAATTCATGCTCAGGAGTAAAAACAGTAGCATCAACTAACTGAGAAGAATCATCTGGAAGAAAATGAATTATTGTTTTATTTTCATTTGGTTCTTCTTTATATTTAGAATAGTTTTCAGAATCAAATACTAATTTATTAATATTTACAAATTTAAAATTAATATTATCCATTAGTCTAATTAATTCACCATCTTTAAAAGAATCAAAATCATCTCTTTCAATTAAATAATAACCAGTTGATTTAAATTTTCTTACACCCAAATCTAAATTTGGATGAATTGGTAGTTTATATTCTTTTTTTGGATCATTTTCTACTTCAATTTTAATTGGATCTTTAATGAAAAAAAATCTTTTTGAAGAATCATTTAATATTCTTTTATTATATTTAATTAAAGTATCCCAAGTAATAACAGAACCAGAAGATTTTGTAATACCAGATTCTATTACCATTTGAGTAATTGCTTCTTTTGAAAATCCTCTTCTTTTTAATGCTCTAAGAGTTGGTAAAGATGGATCATCCCAACCAATAAGTTCTCCAGAATTTACTTTTTCTCTAATTTCTCTTCCACTAGAAGCCATTCCTTCTAAATTAAATCTTGAAAATTCATAAGTATAAGTATCATATAAACCTAATAGTTTTCTTATATAATGATGAAGTTCTGAAGCCATTTCAAATTCTAATGTTCTTAGTCTATGAGTAGTATTAAAATAACCATCTAAAACTGCATTTTGAAAATCATAAGTTGGATAATTTCTATATTTATAACCAAGTCTTGGATGTTCTTTATCAATTACTCTAAAAATTGATGGGTCTCTCATTCTTGTATTTTTATGTTTCATATCAATTTTTATTCTCAAAGAGGCTTTTCCTTCTGGGTAAGTTTCCATTTCCTTCCAATAGATTAAATTTTGTTCAGGAGTTGTAAATCTACAATCGCAATTTTCTTTTTTATCTCTTAATTCACTCATTTTTTCTGAATTACAAAAACAAACATATGCTTGATTTTTTAAAATTAATTTTTCAGCCATTTCTTTAAATAAAGGTATATAGTCAGAAGCATATTCAACTCTAACAGGATGAGCACCCAACCACTCAATATCCTCTTGCATAATTGTATAAAATTCTGGTTTAACTAATTTAGGGTTAGTATCTTCAAATCTTAAATAAAATTCCCCATCATATTTCTTTGCTAATAAATAATTTAATAAAATGGCTTTAGAGTGACCAATATGAAAATATTTTTCTGGTCCTGGAGGAAAACAAGTAACAACTTTATCCCCTTCTTTAATATTTAAAAAAGCAAAAATATTTCTTTCTTCTTTTTCTTTTTTTTCAAAGAATTCAGGATTGATTTCTTTTAATTGTTCAATTTGTTCTTCTAAAGATAAGGAATTAATTTCATTTAATAAAGGTATTAATTCAAAAGATAACTCCTTAGTCTTTGTTCTATATTCTGGAAAGTCTTTTAAAATTCCACCAAGAACAAATTTAAGTTCAGCTTTACCTTTATGCTTAATTGAATTTTCCAAAATTATTTTTTTAAAATCTTCTTGCATAATTAATCATTTTTTATTTTTTTTCTTATAAATTATATCATCTACAATATTTAAAAATTCTTCTGTTTGTTCAATAATAAAAAAAGCTTCATCTTTACTTACTAAATTTATTTCTTCATAAACTACTTGATATCTTTTTTTTCTGGTTTTATTAATTAAGAAAAATAATGTTTCTGGAATATTAGAACTAAAATTTTCTTTAACAAAATTAATTATAGATAAATGTTTAGAATATCCTGTTGGTCTATATCCTTTAAAAAACATTAAAGATTTAGCTGCTTGAAGCATTGCAGTATAAGATATAGATAAAGCCCAATCATAATCTTTTATAGTAAACAATTTCCTTGCAACTTCTAAATCTCTAAAAGCATGTTTTAATGAATTTTCTATAAACTCTTTAGTTGAATCTATTTTTTCCCAACTAATTAATTTTTCTTCTAAAATTATCCTCATCTCCAATTAACATAATAATTTTATCTTTATTTATTGTTTTTAATAAATTATTATTTTTTGATTTTTTAATAAAATCTTTATTATTCCATAAAATATAATTAATATCTCTTTTTAATCTATCTTCTAAATCACTAATAATTTTTAATAATTCATTTTGATTAAGAGAATCAGAAATAACTAATAAATCAATATCACTTTTTGAATTTTCTACACCCTTAGCAAAAGATCCAAAAATAAGACAATAATCGACTTTGTTTTTTAATTTTATTTTAATTTCTTGGCCTATAAACTCAGTTTTTAAAAAAATATTTTTTAAGTCTTTTAAAAAAATATTATTTTTATTTATTGTATATATAGAAAGATTACTTTTCTTAATTTTAATAATTAGATTTAATGATTCTAGATTTAATAGTTCCTTAGATGTTTGAGAAGGATAACTTTTAGTTAATTTTGCAATTTCTCTTAAATGGAAAGATGAATCTTGATTAAACATTAATAAGGATAAAATATTTATTCTTGTTTTTGAAGTAAATAATTTTTCTAACATATATACACTATTTAAGTACAGTTGTACAAATATAGTGTACAGAAAGAAATTTAAATATAACCTTTATTTAACATCATAATTAATCGTAATTCCTTTTATAAACATAATCTCTATGTTCAAAATATCTAAATAAAATTTTATTTTCTTTTTTTAAATACCTAAAAATTAAAACAAATTTCTGAGTAATATGAACTCTTTTAAAGTTCTGCAAAGGATTTTTTAAATTTTTATAATGTTCAATTTCAATATTGTTTTTAATTTCATCTATTTTAGTAAGTATTTGAGAATATAACATAGGATCTTTTTTTGAAAGTTTAATTAAATTCTTTAATAATTCTTTATGAAATTCAAAATCCATTTATTTACCTTTTATATAATTATCTAAATCATCTACAGAATTAAACTTTTTATAATCTGAAGATTTATCTTTTTTATTATCTGATAACACTTTTTTTATAAAATCAGGTCTTAATTCTGGAGCTAATTCTAAATCTGCGTAGTATCTAACTACTACAGAAATTGCTTCTACTTTATTTTTTAAATTATTCTTTGCTTTAATTATATTTAATGTTTGATTTATGTCTACTGGTAAATCTAATAATGCTTTCATGTTATCACCAAATATATTATATATCGAAACATTAATAAATATTAATAGTTATTAACAAATATTAATTAAAATTAAAAATAATATAATTAATTAAATTTTAACTCAATTATTATAAACTTTCAGGATAAGCTGCTTTAATTAAGTCTTCTTTTCCAACAAACTTTTGTCTAATTGGTTCTAATAATTTATTTACTTCTTCAGACACTCCATTTTTTAGATCCATTGGATGAAGTGCTTTTAAAACAAATGCATCTTCTAATTCTTGAGCAGTTTTAAATTTTAATGGTCCACCCCATTTCTCAGGTCTGTCAATTATAAATTCTTGACCTTTATCTTGTTTTTGGGTCATTATTAAATACTTTGCAAAATCAAGAACACCATTTTCTGGATTTCCCTCTTCACAATATGCTTTTTTTATCTTTTGTTTAATTGTTTCAAAATCATCAATTAAATCTATTTTTGAAGCATTATTTGATGAAGACATTTTTCCATCAGGAGTTAAGCCTCTAACAAATGGAATCATAACCTCTACTCTTGACTTTTGATTAATCTTTGGTAAAAATTCTCTTGCTAAAACAAATATCTTTCTTTGATCTACTGCTCCTAGTTGAACATCCACATCTAAATGAACTTCATCTAAAGCTTGCATCAGAGGGTATATTAAACCAGATATTTTTGGATTATCTCCTTGTTTTACAACATCACTTGATGCTTTTTCTGCATTTCTAACAGTCACCTCTGAAGATAGTTTAAATAAATCTAAAACATAATCTTTAGATAATTGAAAATCAGAACCTTTAACTATTTCAAAGTTATCTAAGTTCCCACCAAGTGCTTCAATCATACCAGTAATAACAATTGAGTAGTATTCAAATCTTTTATCTAAAAGTGACCAAGGCGTATTATCTAGGGCACCATGTAAGTCTGCTAATAAAACTTTAACTTTAAAACCAGAAGTTAAAAAATCATTTAATTTTTGAGCCCAAGTAAAATAACCAATATGTGGTCTACCTGTAATTGATGTTCCTAAATAAACAACTGGTTGTTCTTTAGTTTCAATTAGATTTTTTAACTCTTCTTCTGTTAAGATTTCTTGAGTATTTCTTTTTATTAAGTTTATTTTTTCTTCTGTGTTCATAAATAATCACATTTAATATATAATATATAACTAAAACAATTAAAAAAGAATAAGTTTGAGACAAAAAATAAAAATTTTAAAAAAATAAAGACAAAATCTTTATTTTCTAAAAAATAAAAAATAAATTATACCAATTAAAATTAAAATTATCAAACTTAT
>JALNZW010000016.1 GCA_023229115.1 Patescibacteria group bacterium | reverse complement strand
AATTAGTACAAGAACTATCAAGAGAACCAACCGCAGAAGAAATCGGTGAAAAGATGGAAATCACCGCTGAAAAGGTTCAACAAATTCAAAAGATATCTCAAGAGCCAATCTCCTTAGAAGCACCAGTTGGTGAAGAAGAAGATTCATCATTAGGTGATTTTATTAGTGATCCTAACGCTTTAGATCCTTATCAATACTTTATTAATCAAGCACTTAAAAAGGCAATAGACGATATTTTAAAAACTTTAACAGACAGAGAAGAAAAAGTGCTAAGGCTGAGATATGGGCTTCTTGATGGGAAAACCTACACATTAGAAGAGGTTGGAAGAGAGTTCGGGGTAACAAGAGAAAGAATTAGACAAATTGAAGGAAAAGCACTTAGAAAGCTAAGACAACCTTCAAGAAAGAAAAAGCTAAAAGATTTTAACTTAAATAGATAATGGCAAAACAATTTTAAGAAACTTAAAATCAAACGTAAAATTATTTTGTTTTAGAGGTGACAAACTATGAAGATGTTAGTAAAAGAAGTTCCAATAAAAGACATTAATGAAGTTATTGATTTATTTGATTACTGTATAAATAACGCAAACGGTCTTGCTTCTCCTTATGATGATGGAGAAATTGAAAACTATTTAAAAACTAAAAGACTATATGGAGCATATTATTATGAAAAACTAATAGGTGTGGGTGCGTTATTAGACATAAATTATGATCCAATTCCAATTGAGAAAGTATTTTTAAGAATTATCCATAAAAAGACCGCCATGTTGGTAAGATATTTTGTTTATCCTAAGTACCGAAATTTAGGTGTTATGACTAAGATACAAGACCGATTAATAAATTTAGCAAATCAATTTAAATATGAAGTCGTTATTGCTAATGCTTTTTCTCACAATATAGCTAGTATTAAAGTGATAGAAAAAAGATTAAAACTATCTTATAACTTAAATGTTTTAGGAGACGACACATTAATTTTTATGTTAGATTTGGAATGAAAAGTGATTAACAATTTAAATTAACAGATCAATTATTAAATGAATTTCATTTATAAGGAGGAAAAATAAAATGAAAAATAATAATACTAATAGAAACAGATTTAAAACAACAAAAAATGAAGATATAATTAGAATTTTATATAAGATTAGAAATGATAGCAATAATAAATTTTTTATTGAGACATGTTTTTTCTTATTAAAATTAAGTAACATTTCTCAAAGGAATTTGAATATTTTAGCTAACCTTAGAGAGACAAACAGAACAATTGCAAAAAATCACAAGTTCTCTTTCCCAATTTTAAAAGAAGTTAATGTTAATGAGATGATTACAAGAGATCAAACCTATATAAAAGGAAAAAAAAGATATTACGATGAAAAACATTTTTATAAAGATAGAGCTTTTTTGTTATCGAATGATTGGTATTATCCAGGTGAGGGGAAGATTGGAACTAAAGATACTAAGACACCCTTGCTTGATTGGATTGTGAAAATAGTAAACTTTAGCGACAAATTATAAAGTATACTTTTTTAGAGCTTAAACAATATTTTTTATTTATAAATTGACAGTGGTTATAAAAATAAAAGAGTTTAAACATCAATATAATTCATAAAGCCTTCATTTAATGAATTAATAATAAAATTTAAAAAGAAACTTTAGAAAAGTTTGATTTCTTGTTTATAATTGAAATTAAAAACAAACACAATGCAAAGACGAAATATTACAAAAACAAACAATTTTTGGACAATATAATATGTTAAATTGAAGTCGACAAGCTTGTTTTAGGGCTTGTTTAAGTAAAACAAAAGAAAATAGACGATAAAAAAATTTTAAAAACAAAAAAAGCTAGGGGTCGACAGGAACTTTCCTATAAAAAAGATGTAAAAAACGAAAAATGTGATAAAATAAAGTGTATTCCTACAAAAAAGATGCAAAAAAGAGGGGAATTAACTATTTAAAGTCACCATATTGGATGGATACATCGTGGTTTTCTACAATTTTTACTACTACATCTTTATTTAAAGTCACCATATTGGATGGATACGCCGTTGTAAAAAAAATCTGTTTTTTCATTTTGATAATTTAAAGTCACCATATTGGATGGATACAGAGTTATTAACTGCCTTAAAGACAGGGCATATTAATTTAAAGTCACCATATTGGATGGATACCTTGTAGCGTGTGTTAATAACACGCCTTTTTGATTCATTTAAAGTCACCATATTGGATGGATACGTGATACTTTTTTCATTTTTTGTTAAGTTCATTTTTATTTAAAGTCACCATATTGGATGGATACTCAATACGTTTTTTAAATTGTGCATTATAAAGCGTGATTTAAAGTCACCATATTGGATGGATACATGTAATTAAATATCGTAATGATTCTACATCTAAATTATTTAAAGTCACCATATTGGATGGATACCATTAAGAAAACAACTACTTTCAATATCTTTTTGTAATTTAAAGTCACCATATTGGATGGATACTATTAACGTTTCTTGTAGTCATTCCAATATATACAAAATTTAAAGTCACCATATTGGATGGATACTGATCTATACTTATATTTAGAAGGAAGTAAGTTTTATTTAAAGTCACCATATTGGATGGATACAATGTGGTTTGGTAATCTTAACTCCAGTTCATATATAATTTAAAGTCACCATATTGGATGGATACTAATAATTAAATGTGATAACAACTCATCAATTTTATTATTTAAAGTCACCATATTGGATGGATACTTTTTCCTACTAGCGTAACATCACCTATTTTAACTTCTATTTAAAGTCACCATATTGGATGGATACTCTTTTTGCGAAAAATTATATTCTACTTGTTTTTGTTATTTAAAGTCACCATATTGGATGGATACGTAGCATACACACAGCAAGAAATCCCCTGTCAATACGGTTTAAAGTCACCATATTGGATGGATACCCACTCTCTCTTGTCCTTCTATAAACACTTATAACCGTTTAAAGTCACCATATTGGATGGATACAGTTTTTTAGCGTTGCAAAATCGCTATACCTTTTCTTGTTTAAAGTCACCATATTGGATGGATACTCTAAATTATAACCGTTTTCTAAATACCAATTTAAATTTAAAGTCACCATATTGGATGGATACAGTTTTTTAGCGTTGCAAAATCGCTATACCTTTTCTTGTTTAAAGTCACCATATTGGATGGATACTCTAAATTATAACCGTTTTCTAAATACCAATTTAAATTTAAAGTCACCATATTGGATGGATACTCAATAATTCTTAATTTTGAAGCGTGTATATAAACATTTAAAGTCACCATATTGGATGGATACTTAATCTCATCACGGATTTTACGATAACCAGTACCGCGTTTAAAGTCACCATATTGGATGGATACGAAATTATTGGTTTTATACGAATGGGGTCTATAAGTTGTTTAAAGTCAGCATATTGGATGAATGTTATGGCTGTTATAATATTTGGTATAATGGATTTTTTGTTTACTGTTTGTTGTCGGCTAAGAAATTTAAGCAAAATAATCGTAAAAACAAATTAAAATAATTACATGAAATTACATAAATGGAATAATTTTATTTAATACATTAATGTAGATTTGAACGAAATAATCTTTGGTTTGCAATTATTTTATTTATTATGTATAATAAAATTATATAATTAGTGATGGGGAGTAAAAATGTCTATTTTAATAAGCTTTGTTGGAAATCACGATCCAATTGGTAATGAACAAGATGGGCCTGTTTTGCATATAATCAGGCATTATAATCCTAAAAAGGTTTATTTATTATTGAGTGATCGAATGGATAATGAGATTACTAAAATAAATATGATTAATGGAATCAATAGTGTAATCAAAAACAAAAAAAGCGGTGAAGAAATAGTGGAGTTTGTAAGTTTGAATGTTGCAAACCCAGCTATGTTTACCGATTTTTCTTTATCAGAAGTAATTAATAAAATAGTTGATAAGCACGATAAGGGAAACATCATTTATAATATTTCGTCTGGGACGCCTCAGATGCAATCAGCGTTAATTTTAGACCTTGTCTTATATAACCGAAAAGGTCTTTTTTTACAAGTTTCTAGTCCTTATCCTAATCAAAAACCGATTAATTTAATTCCTTTAGTTGATTTTGAAAATAATTTAGATATTTTAGATGAAGCTAAAAACAGAATTAATAAATCACAAATTTATTCTTTTAAAATTAATCAAATTAAAAACGAATTAATTAATAAAACAAAGGCTTATAGTTATAAATTTCTTTTTGAATTAATAAATGAATATAAAGAAACATATTTAAAGAATCATTCAAAGTTAATCAGTTTAATAGAGTATGCTTATAATTGTGATGTTTTAAATGAAATACCAAATCAAGTTGTAAATAAAATTATAGTAGACGATAAAAGGTTGTGCCGTTTTACTAGATATAATAGAAATGATTTAGCGACGGTTAGTATTATTATTAATTATTATTTAGCATTAGAAAACGAGCTTAAAAGAGGACATTTTATTGATGTGATGCTTAGAACAAAACCACTATTTTATGAATTATTAAAGCATCTTTTATTATATGGACTTGAAGCAAACAAAATAAATATTAATGAAAAACCTTGGAGGAGATTAAATAGATATAACAAATTAAATATAAATGAAATTAAAGAATATGATCGAAATTTACTTGGTCTTGAAACTATAAAACAGATAAATTGGGAATTGATGTTAGATACAAGACATTTAATCGACTTGTTAAATTATTATGGGCTAACGGAATTTAAGAAAGAAATTGCAATAATTCGAGATAAAGAAGAAGAAATTAGAAATAAATTAGCTCACGATATAAAAAACAACATCAAAAATAAAGAAGTTAAATTGGCTGCGGAAACCACTTTTAAAAACTTAACAACAATCATTAAAGCAACATTTAAAAATTTTAGTAATGACATTAATTACAACTTTTTTAATGATTTAAATGATTTAATAATTAAAAAGATAAAAAATATAACAGAAAAGGAGGATGAGAATGGATAAAAACAAACACAAATTAATAATTGGTTCGCTTTTGCACGATATCGGTAAAATTAATTATCGCGCATTAGATTTAAAAATGATTAAATCACATTCTATTGCTGGTTTTGAGTGGCTTAAAAATATTGATGATAACATCTTTGATCTTAGTAACATTGGAAGTATGATAAAACATCATCATTTTAATAAAATGCCTGATTACGGCAAGGGTATGAAGGCAGATGATTTAGCATTTATCACTTCAATAGCCGATCATATATCCGCTGGTGGCGATAGACGTCAAAAGGAAGATTTTTCAGACGTTGATTTTCAAGAAAGTCAAACAAAGATATCATTAGAATCAGTTTTTTCTAATATTAACCCTAAGAGCAAAGCACATTTTGGTTATAAAGTGACCGATTTAGGCATTAGTAAAGAGATAATATATCCTCTTGAAAATCAAAAGATTGAAGATAGTGATTATAATCAAGTTTTAATTAGGTTAGGTAATTTATTTACTAATAAAGATTTATTTGTAGATGAAAAGAATATTAACTCGTTAGTATCGATTATTAAAACTTTATTTAAATATTTACCAAGCGACACTAGATATCAAATGAAAAACGATATTTCTCTTGCTGAACACTCATTAACAACGGCAGCGTTCGCTAGTTGTTTATATGACTATTTTCAAGAACAAAAGCTAACCAACTATTATGATTTATGGAAAAATGAAAAAAAGCTTTTTTCTCAAAAGACATTTTTATTTACATCTTTTGATTTTTCAGGAATACAAAAGTTTGTTTTTGATATTCCTGTAGAAGGAGCTTTAAGAAATTTAAGAGTAAGAAGTTTCTATTTAGAAATGATGGGAGAAATCTTAGTTGATCAAATTTTAGCGAGCCTTGAACTGTCGAGGGCGAATGTTATTTATGTAGGTGGAGGGCATGGATATTTAATGCTACCAAACACTAAAAAAGCAAAAGAAGAGTTTAATAAAATAATTAGCGGGTTTAATGAATTTTTATTAACTGAGTACGATTATAATTTATATTTAACAAAATCTTTAGTAGAAGTTAGTGCTGATGAGTTAATTAGTATGAAAAACGGTGAGTTTACTGATGATTTTAGTAAAGTAATGATGGAAACATTTAAACAAACATCTTTAGAAAAACAAAATAAATATAATTTTGATATTTTAAACAAATTAAATAAAAGGACTCATAAACAAAACGAAAGAGAATGCAGTGTTTGTGGGAAAACAGCTAAATTAAGTAAAAAAGATGGTTTGGATACTTGCGAGTCTTGTCTTCAGTTTAATTTGTTTTCAAGTATTTTGGTTAAAGAAGAAAACAAATATTTTGTTTTAACAAAAGATCAATTTAAAGAAAAAGAAGGTTTAACATTTCCTTATTTAGATAATAAGGCCTCTTTATATGCTTTTAATGAAAAAGAGTTTAAAAAAACAATTGAAAACAATGACATTATTTTTAGTTATATTAAAAACGATTTTAAAGTATTTGAAAAACACTCTACAAATATTTTTATTGCTGATTATTTTGTTAAAGATAAATATAATAACCAATTAGCTATTGATAAGATTGTGGAGTTAGAGGAAAAAGGAATTAAAAGAATTGCTGTTATGAAATTAGATGTAGATAGTTTGGGGGAAGTTTTTAAAAGCGGCTTTGATAAAAAGTTATATACGATTAGTAGAATGACATCATTATCTAATCATCTATCGCTTTATTTTAAGTATTATCTTAATAAACTATTGGAAAACCTTAATATTACAGTAATCTTTTCAGGAGGCGATGATGCCTTTTTGTTTGGTACTTTTAAAGATATTTTAGATTTTAGTAAGGTGATTTATGAGAGTTTTAAAAAATACACATTAGGAAAATTAACTTTCTCAGCGAGCATTGGCTTGTTTCCAGTAAAATACCCTATTTATAAGATTGCCGATTATATGGAAGATTTATTACTTAATTCTAAATCAGTTGCTGGTAAAAACTCTGTTACTATTTTTGAAGAAGGTAACACTTTTAATTGGAATAATTTCTTTAAGATTTTAGGTAACGAAAGTAGCAGTAATTATAAATTGATTAATGATGTTATGGAAAAGAAATTAATTTCAAATACGACACTTTATAACTATTTTTATAAAATATTAAAAGATTTAAAGGAAAACGAGCAAAGAAAAGTTCATCAATTAGCCTACGTGCTAGGAAGAAGAAGAAAAGAACTTAGTAAAGAGTTAGAAAATGAAACAAATAATAAGTTATTTACGGAACTAACAAATAAGTTATTAAAAGCCGCTAATTATAAAAATAAAGAAACTAGAACTGAATTACTTTTAGCCATTCAAGTATATATGTATTTAAATAGAGAGAAATAAGGAGGAATAATCTTATGCAACAAAGAAGACCATATCAACATGATAATAGAGGCCAACAAAGACCTCAAATAAAAACAAAAAAGTATGATGTAAAAGAAACATACCTTGCTTTAAAAGAAGATTATAGTAAAAGAGCTAAAATAGTGTTAGAAGAATTATTTGAGCAAGATGGTAAAAACGTGATTAAAACAAATCAAGTTAGAAATATTTACAGTTTAGTATTGCCTTTTTTTGAATATTTTAATTATGGTAATTTACCAGATGAAACAAAAACAAAAGATAATCTTAAAAAGATTAAAATTAAGATTGCCTATCAAATTGGCAGAGATAAACAAAATAGAAGAGGAGATTGGGAATTAGGCATAAAAACATTCAATGATATCACAAATGTTTTAGAGTTAATTGATTTAGTTTTAGATTCAAAAGATTTTTTTAATGATTTAAAATTATATGCCAATTATTTTGAAGCATTAGTTGCCTATCACAGATTTTTTGAAAGCGGAGGAAATAAGTAATGAAAAAGATTATTATAAAAGGAATTTTAGAAGTCAAAACAGGACTTCATATTGGTGGGGATAGTACATTTAGTTCTATTGGTTCAATTGATTCACCAGTTATTAGAAACGCATCAACAGGGAAACCAATTATTCCTGGTTCAAGTTTAAAAGGGAAAATAAGAAGTTTACTAGCAAAAAACGAACAAGGTGAGTTTGTGGATTTTAAAGAGGAAAAGCCTGAATTAAAAAGACTGTTTGGTTCAGATGAATGTAGGGCAAGATTAATTTTTTCAGATATTAATGTTATTAAAGAATATAATGTTTATACTGAAGTAAAATATGAAAATTCAATAAAAAGAAAAACAGGTGAAGCAACACCTAGACAAATTGAAAGGGTTGTACCAAATGTCGAATTTGACTTTAATCTAACATATAACGTAATTGAAGAAAATGATTTAGAAAAAGATTTTAATATGATTACTAGAGGTTTAAAGCTATTAGAATCTGATTATCTCGGTGGTGGCGGCACAAGAGGTAACGGAAGAATTGTTTTTAAAAATTTAAAAGCAACTTCAGAAAATGATTATGATTTAACAAAAATAAACAATTTATTAGATGATGTTGTTTTATTTGGAGAAAAGCTTTACTCGTAATGAATAAAAAGAAAATAATTACTTTAAAATTTAATACCGCCATTCACTATGGCAACGATGGTAAGCCAGGATTATTAAATACAGATATTATGATTTTATCTGATACAGTTTATAGTGCGATAATCGATAATAATCCAACGATTCTTTCTAAACTAATTAAATACGTTACTAACAACGAACTTAAAATAAGTAATATGTTGCCATATGTAAATAATCAATTGCTATTGCCACGAGGGTTAAAACAATTTGAGTTTGGTAATAAAGAAATAGATAGAACACTTTTTAAAAAGATGAAAAAGGTTAACTTTCTTCCTTTTGATAATTATGAAAAATATTATACAAATTGTCAGGAAGAACTAATTGAAGAAGCACTAAATTTAGAAAAAGAGATTGGCGTTTTTGAGGTTAGAACAAATAATCGAATTTCTCGCGATAAAAGAGAAACTATGCCTTATTTATTAACTACTTTTACATTTAATGAGAATTCAGGTTTATACTTAATTGTTGAGTATAGTGATGAAAATATTTTCGCATTGATTAAAAATGAAATTGAAAGGCTTGGTAAATTTGGTGTGGGTGGAAGAAGAAGCAGTGGTTTAGGTAAGTTTGTAATTAAAGAAATTAAAGATTTTCAAGAAACTGATCAAGGAAAGTATCTCTTAGTTTCGACTGCTTTACCTAAAAATCCAATCGGAAAAAGCACTTTTAAAATTGTTAAAAGAAGTGGCTTTTATCACTCTCGTGAAGGAAACTTTAAAAAAAGAGATATTTACGCTATTAGTAGTGGATTAATTACTGAGGAAAAGTTTGAAGGAAAAATATTAGATGACTTATCTTTTAATCATCCCGTTTATAGGTTTTTACCAGCGCTGTTTGTGAGGATAAATATATGAGTATAAAAGAATATAAATTAACACTTAAGACATTAACAAATCTTCATATTGGCTCTGGAGAGACGCTTTTAAGTTTCGACTATTTTTTAGGTAACGAGCAATTTTTATTTGTTGATGATAATTTATTAGCGGGTGAATTAATTAAAAGAAACTTAGAAAACGATTTTATTGAGTTGATAAACAAAAGAACATCAAATCAAAGTAGGAATATAAGACTTGTTTTAAGAGAACTTGGATTTGATAATTTAAATCCAATTGTCAGTCATATTATTGATGGAAAGATCAAATATGGTAAAAATGGTAAAGGAATGTTTAAACCGATTGAAACCTTTATTAGAAATGGTAATGGCGATGTGTATGTCCCAGGATCGTCTATTAAAGGCTTTATTAGTAATGTTTTAAATTTAAGCGAAAAAGAACAAAAAGAAGTTGGAAACTACTTAAGTATTTCTGATAGTAATATTATAGATATTAAAAATCTTTGGATTACGACGGTCTCTTATTATCAAAATGCCAGTGATGATAAAAAACCAGCACTACCAAATGATGGACAGAGCAATTACGTTGAGTTTATCAAACCGAAAACGAAGATTACATTTAATGTGAAAGTAGATACTAAATACATTGATTTAAATTTATTTAAAGAAAATTTAGTTAATTTTAACTATAATTATCACGAACTATTTGAAAGAAAGTTTGAAGCCAAAAATACTAGGGGTCAATATAATTGTTTAGACGATTATGATGAAGTTTATAATGGTGATATTTTTAGATTAGGTAAATATACTAGTTTTTTATTAAAGACAGATTATTTAAGCCATCAATATAAAAGTGGAGAAGAACTCTTTAATGCCGTAAAAAGCGTGAGAAGATTTGCTGGAAGTAGAAAAATAAAGCAAAATTTAGAAAAAAAATCAAATCAAAAACAAAGATATCCGCTGGCCTTAAAAGTAAGTCTTATACCTCAAGGATACTATACTGAAAATGGAATTTGCGCTTACAACTTTGAGGAAATTAAATGAGATTAATTTTAACGTTTAATTTTGATCATGAGAAATTTACTAACAAATACAGAAACTTTTTAATGAGCTTTTTTAAGTTTGCGTTGGTAAAGGAATATCAAGCAGAATTTAATAATTATTATAACAAGCCAAAAATTAAGCCTTTTAGTTTTTCAGTTTATACAAAAGATTTAAAACATGAAAAGTCATATATTATTTCGCCCAGCAAAGAACTTAAAATGGTTTTTTCTAGTAATGATTATAACTTTATAAATATGATTTATAATTCGCTTTTAATAAATAAAAAGCGTAAAATGAGCGTCGCTCCTAATAATAAAGTATTTTTAAAAAGACTTTCATTAATATATTTAGAGGAAATTGAAAAAGAGCAAATAACTATTAAAATGTTATCACCACTATTAATAAGAGATAGAGATAAAAAGTTAAATAAAGATTATTATAAAACAGTAGAAGATAAAGACTTTTTAGAAAAACTAAATTTTAATTTAAATTATTTAGCTAATAGTTTTAAGTTAGACACGAATAACTTATATATAGAACCTCTTGATGTGAAAAAAGTTGTCGTCCCTATTATGAGTGTTAGATATGATGCTAATGATGGAATATTTACATTAAGAGGAAAGGCAGAAACTTTAAACACTCTTTATAAAATAGGTATAGGTTCAAGAAGAGGGGAAGGTTTTGGTCTCTTTGAAATTGTAAATGATTAAAACATTTTATTTATTAATTCCTGGTAAATTAACAGTGAAAGATGCAAATATTAATTTTGAAGACATCAGTGGTGTAAACACTGTTATTCCAATTAAACAAATAACAGATTTATATTTATGTCTGGACATTAACCCCACGTCAAATGTTTTAAAATTAATAATGGATGAAGGAATTATAATACATTATTTTAATAATTATGAGTATTATTTAGGAAGTTTAATTCCTAAAAAACATAAGAATTCAGGGAAGACAATAGTAAAAGAAGTAGAATGTTTTGATAATTTAGATAAAAGAATTCAAATTGCTAAAAAGATTATTAAAGCAGCATTAAAAAACATATCTAAAGTAGTTAAATACTATCAACGTAGAAAAGGGATAGTAAATAATCTAAATTTAAATTATTATAGTAATAAAATAAACGAAGCAAAAACAATTAATCATTTAATGTTAATTGAAGCGGAATACCGTAAAAATTATTATAATCACTATCCAGAAATTTTGAACTTAGAATCATTTATTAGAGTAGCACCAAATGCAACTGATATTGTTAATGTTTTGTTAAATTTGATGAATTCCTTATTATATAGCGTAATATATAGCGAAATAAAAAAGACCAACTTAAGTGGATTTATTAGTTATCTACACGAGCCAGATCATGATAGAGTACCATTAATATATGACATTTCGGAAATATTTAAACCGCTATATGTTGATAGAGTAGTTTTTAGAATGATTAATAGAAAGCAAGTCAATGATAACGATTTGATAAATAACAGATTAAGCAATGATGCAATAAAAATAGTATTTAAAGAATGGAACACTCAGCTAAATACAACTATTCATCATCCTAAATTAAAAAGAAGTATAAGCTATAGAATGTTAATAAGGCAAGAATTATATGAACTGGAAAAACATATAGCAAATGATAAAGATTATAATCCTCTAATAAGTTGGTGGTAAAATGTTAGTATTAATAAGCTATGATATTTCAAATTCTGCAAAAAGATCTAAAGTGTTAAATAATGTTTATAAGATATGTAAAAGATATTTATATCAAATTCAATATTCAGTTTTTATAGGCGAACTAACAAAACCTTTATTTAATGAATTAATAATAAAATTAAAAAATGAAACGGATGAAAAGTTAGATTCCTTACTCATAATAAAAATTAAAAACAAACACAATGCAAAGACAGAATATTACGGAAACAAACAATTTTTGGACAATATAATATGTTAAATTGAGGTTGACAAGCTTGTTTTAGGGCTTGTTTATGCAAAACAAAAGAAAACAGAGACTAAAAATGTTTTTAAAAACGAAAAAATGCTAGAGGTCGACAGGAACTTTCCTATAAAAAAGATGTAAAAAATGAGAATTGTGATAAAATAAAGTGTATTCATATATAAAAGATGCAAAAAAGAGGGGAATTTACTGTTTAAAGTCACCATATTGGATGGATACAACTACCCTATACTACTAAGGACTCTACGGTAGACCTGTTTAAAGTCACCATATTGGATGGATACACTATTTCACTTCTATTAGGTAGTGCATAATTCACTGTTTAAAGTCACCATATTGGATGGATACTATATACACATCTCCACAATTTATAGCACCTTGATTATCGTTTAAAGTCACCATATTGGATGGATACGTTATTTTGCACCACTCTAAATATAAATTATAATTTCGTTTAAAGTCACCATATTGGATGGATACGACGAATTAGGAATGACAAAATGGGGGGAGTTCTCAGTTTAAAGTCACCATATTGGATGGATACGTGTATCTTTTCTCAACTCCTTTAACTTCTTTGA